>JAZLDY010000019.1:0-76501 GCA_045614965.1 Tidjanibacter sp. | reverse complement strand
GACTAATCGATTATACCGAAGAGGGTTGACTCATACACATCGTATGGGAATGTTGGGCTTCCGCAATACACCACAAAGAAGGCATATGCCAAATATGCAACAACGAATATTGTGTAGCCATATTTGAACAATGTATTCCTGCTATTAGCAAAAATATAAACCGCCATTGCAACAAAAAACATTATAAAATGTTGAGGAGCTCTCATTGACAATCCTGCCATAGCCATTGACATAATATACATAAGTCCCAAGCGCATAATAACATTGCATTGCGGAGAAAAGGAGTTACTCCTTGCGAATATAAGTGCCGGTATAAATGTCATTATCATTGCAATACGCCCCAAAATACCGTTGTTATCTCCAACCTCATTAATAAGATCTATATATGATTCATATCGCCCATCATCAAATATGGAATTCACAACCATTTCAACTTGCCTCATGATTGACATGTGTGAAAAGACAAAGAAGAAACAGAACACTCCAACCCACACAAATATTTCCCTGCGTGTAATATCTTTATTACTACAAACCAAATAGGCCATCGGGAAATAGATGTATGCTGTTTTATGGAAAAGTGCAGCAATAAGCATACATACCACAAACGGCAGTAGTTTCCGTTTCTCCAATAATGGAAGCGTAAATATTAGTATTGATATTGATATTGCATTTCTAATGCCACTAAACATAAAGAATATTGCCTTGTCTCCTGCAAAGAACATCAACAACACGGCTAACCAAGCATAGTTCGCAGGAATAACCTTGTAAAACAAGAATATATAAGCACAGCATGTAAAAAGACTTGTTACAATAATCAGCGATCGAAAAGTTGGCAGCCATTCGTTTAATTTAAGGTAACCTATTTCCTCTCGTATATCTTCATACTGCCCTGGATGAGCATGAACAATGTCAAATATTTCTTGATAGGCCTCATAATCATATCCAAAATTAACACGAAAAGCCGCAAAAATAAATAGAGGAATGAACGAAATTATCAGCCTCCACAAATACTCTTTTTTTGTATAGACCTTTACAAATTGCAATAGAAACATTATTGCAAAAACAATCCAGTATGCTGTCATATATTATCTCCTGAGGATTTTCTTAACTAATGCACGACTATTATTCACATTTAGGAATATGCACAAAATAACATAAACAAATACTCCTACTACTATTCCTACTAACAATTTCGCCACATCAGACATCATAAGTGATGCGACAAAAAAGACTACAACTGCCATTACGGCAGAACACAATAATATCCCTAAAACAGATTTCAGTTGTTCAATCAACCCCAAACCTATCTGTTTTTTTGTATAGAATAAATTTACAAAAAATTCAAAAACAGCAATAACCACTTGACTCCACACCAAGGCTTCAAAGCTGATGCTGACAGCACAAATAATTATACCTATGTCAACAACTTTCTTGATTGTTTCACACTTCAATGCCCAATCCGTCCTACCCGTTACATTGAATATGGTCAAATTAAAAGTACTGAACACATACAACATACCAACAGGACACAACACCTGTAACATCCAAATTGCTCCTTCCCATTTATCAGTGAGTAGCGCACGAATCAGCGGGTCTGCCAACACCAATAGTCCAAACAACAAAGGAAAGACAAAAAAGGAAGTGTTGCGAATAAAGTAAATCAAACTTTGCCCCAATTCTTTGTAATCCTTTTGTTTCTCACACATTACAGGCACAGATACTCGCTGAACAATTGTAGTAATATTGTTCGAAGACATTGTCTCAAAACTCTTTGCCCTATTAAAAAGACCCAATTGAGCAGGAGAGTAAAATGCGCCAACAACGGCAGAGTAAACTTCGTTAAATACAGTATTAACAAATCGAGCAAGAATCAATTTGTATGCATAGTTGAATAGGGCAACGAAGCGTTTCCAAGAAAACTTAAACGTTGGATGCCATTTTGAATGTGCCCAAATAATAACTGTTGTTATCAGATTGTTTAATAATGACTGCGCAACCAACGCCATAACACCACCTCCGCAATAAGCATATACAACACCCACAATACCAGAAATGATTGCGCCACACAAAGAGGCTTTTGCCATTGTCTTAAAATCAACGGCAATAAATAGTTTTGTGCGTTGAACGACAACAAAGGAGGTTATGATAAGGTTCAAGCCTATCCAACGTGTTACGACAGCAAGACCCTCAACATTAAAAAGGTTTTCTAACAGAGGAGCTGTAAAAAATAGTATGGCATATAGGCTAACACCCAATACCATATTCATCACAAATACGGAGGAGAAATCCAACTCATCCCTATCGAGTTTCTGCATTAAGGCTGCACCAAAACCAACCTCATTAACCGTTTGCAACACATTTAGTATAACCAAAGCTAAGGCAACCACACCATAGGCTTCAGGCATCAGCAAGCGAGCCAACACAACCGAGATGATAAATTGTACGGCCTGTACAGAGAAGCGTTCTATGGCGCTCCAAGATACTCCTTTAACTATCCTATTAGCCATCTACCTTCGTCCCTTGATAATTATACGAACCAAATGCAACAAACGTCCTATTAACGGATACAAATAACCATAGCCGTCTATAACTCCTATGTTCCCGTGGAAATTGAGGGTATGTAAGCCGAGATGGTACCTAAACGAAGTCGGAGGTAACGAGAACAGGTGTTTCTCCTCAAAACAACCACCTTCACATTTTGTAATCTGCATTATTTCTGTTGCACCTCCGTAACACTTGGAGCAGTTTTGTGCAGGACGATACAACACTCCATCTACTTCAAATATATCCCCTGCCGGACGAGCATTCCCCCTACCTTTGGCTACTAACCCAACCTCCTGATATTCTCCATCAACACAAGTTGATTGATACAGATATAAATCACCTTGTGTGTTGGGAACTTTGGTTGCAAACATATAAAATTTGTCGCCAATCTGTCGTATGGTAGCATCCGCCAAGCTTTCATTCATTATGACACTAACGAATTCCAATGCGTGTGTTACACCATTGTACTTGTACAACGACAATTTTCCAGAGGCTCCATTTTCTGGATAAACAAACACATCATCTCCACGTCTGATAATTGCCGGATATGAAAGATGAGTATCCAACTCCAATAGTGTGTACTTGCGGACAAGTTTCTTGGACTTTGCATCTACAATTAGTTCCGAAAGTCGCCCGATTGGTTTGTCGAATTCCAACTCCTCCACAAACACAACAATCTCCTTTTCACTAACACTGTAAATAAAGGGGTCTGCAAAGAAGCGGTCTTTATAGGGATGTTTGAGCCACTCAACGCTTCCCAACTTTTGATTCTCAACCAACTCCTTCGGGGAGGTACCCACAAAACCAATATTCCAATTCTGATTATTGTAATATTTGATAATCTTACTTTTTAGTCCCATCTTCCAACAAACGCTTATGTTCAGCTATTTGATCTGGTGTCCATTTCATTTTAATTAGTTTGGCAGGCACCCCCCCCACTATACCATAAGGAGGCACATCCTTTGTCACTAAACTTCCTGCGGCAACTATTGCTCCTTCTCCAATAGTTACACCCTTTAAGATTGTAACATTTGTGCCAATCCAAACATCTTTTTCAATTACAACATCTTTATCATAGGCTGATATATCCTTGTTTTCTGCGAGCATATCCACCTTCCGCACATCACGCATATATAGGCCTGGTTCATACGGATGGTCGCCCGTCATAATAGTTACATTTGGTCCTGTAAACGATTTATCTCCAATGATAATCTTTGCATACTTTGTGTACAGGGTCGCCCCCGGACCAATACTGACATCGTCGCCCAAGAAAATATTGTTCATATTTCCTGCGGTTGTAAATGGATATGCGACAACACTTTTTCTGCCACATTCTCCAAGTGTTTTTTTTAATCTCTCCCACTTTGCCAAACTATACACCGAATGTATTTTGCAAAGTAAACCGCCCAGTAACTTAACAATCAACCTTTTCATTCTTTCTCTCTTCCAAGTACTTAAGAACTTTTGCGGGACGTCCACCTGCGATACACCAATCTGGAATATCTTTTGTAACCAATGAACCTGCCGCAACAATACTTCCCTCACCAATCGTAACACCGGGCATCACTATTGAGTCCATACCTATACAACAACCCTTTTTGAGGTGTATTTCTCCTGTCTTATAGGGTAACTTGTTATAATCATCCCCAACACAATAATCATCCAATATGCGTTTGTGGCAAAGAAGCAGACATCTACTAGTCACCCAAACACCCTCTTCAACAGTTATCAGGTGAGAATAACCAGCATCAAAATAGACATCATAACCCACTCGAAACTTGCCCTTAACATTTACTCCCGCCTTCTTCCATAGCCAAGGTCTGATACGCAAGTCTATTTTATTCCATAGCCCAAGTTTGGCAGACTTCATATATCGCCACTTCATATAGCTTCTGTGTCTATCATATAACACTCTGGGAATTTTGTGGATTTTTGTTAGTTTACGCAGAAATTGCCTAAATGTCATAGCTTATAATATTTTGTAAATGTTGCTCAATATTGTTTTATTCTTATCTATATCGGATTTCTCATCAACCTTTGGGTTTACTTTCCCATCAATAATCGAAACTACTCTTTCCACAAAAGCCACATCACCCACAGGCAAAACAAACCCATCAACTCCATCTTCTATTGATTCGGCAGCACTCCCAAAGTTATTGCTTACAATAGGAATACCCAATGCCTTGGCTTCATTAATAACCAAAGGGAACGATTCCGACAAAGATGTGCTCACATACAGGTCCGCCTTGGCCATATAGGGATAGATATTTGACTTTTCTCCCAACATCACAACCTCGTCCGAAACTCCGAGTTTAACAATCTCATCTCTGATTCCCTGAACATAGGTTTCAAAACCTCTATCGCCTCCGATGATATACCAAACAAATTTCTTGTCGGTTTGCTTCTTCACATCCGCAGCCAATTGCGGAATTAAATGAAATTGTTTTACAGGGTCCAACCTACCTGCGGATATGATAGTAAAGTTTTCAGTTATAAACCTACTATCAGCAATTTTCTCTTGTGCTTTTTCTTTTATTAAATCAGTATTGATAATGTTGTGAATTGCCACTGTTTTTTCAGCCATCTGTGGCATACACTCACAAAATACCGATTTTGCAAATTCGGACACACAAACAATCGTATCAAACAACTTATACACTTTTGTTTCATCCCTCTTCACCAAACTCAAATAGCGTTGATAGTCGCAATGAATCCATGCGACACGCCTCTTAACAGGATAATGGCAAACAATATCTGCCACAGATTCGGCATAATTGACAACTGTGTCATATTGCTTGAAATTTAGTGTTCTATTGGCTAGTTTACACAAGATAGGTTCAATGCTTAGTCCTAATCGTCTTGCTCCCGCACGGATAATATGCAGACTCTTGTTTATAAACCTATTGAAGTGACTTCCATTTATGTATTCGTATGATATCCAAACATTCTCTGGGAGGATTCTGCAATTTGGCATTTTATCCAAATAGACACCTTTGCGACCCAATGCAAAAATATCTATCTTATATTTGGAAGTGTCAATAACAGACAGCAATGAGTGTAAGGACACAATTGTTCCTCCGATATTAAACGAAGGCACGACAATTAAAACTCTTTTCTTATGTATCATGTCGCAGTTTTAAAGATAGATAATTAATCCTTCTCAAAAATATCCCTTGTATAAACTTTATCCTTCACATCATCAAGGGCCGCATCGTAGCGATTGGCGATGATGGCGTGGGAGAGCTCTTTGAACTCCGATAGGTCATTCACTATCTCCGAGCCGAAGAAGGTCGAGCCATTCTCCAACGTGGGCTCATAAATGATAACCTTTGCCCCCTTGGCCTTAATGCGTTTCATAACCCCCTGAATAGCACTCTGGCGGAAGTTATCCGACCCCGATTTCATCGTAAGTCTATACACACCTATCACGCACTCCTTCTCTTGTGCGCTATCATATCCATTCTGAGCACTATATGCATAGTACCCCGCCTTACCCAGCACTTGGTCGGCAATAAAATCTTTCCTTGTGCGGTTACTCTCCACGATGGCCGATATCATATTCTGGGGCACCGAATCGTAATTCGCTAACAGTTGTTTGGTATCCTTGGGCAAGCAATATCCACCATAGCCAAACGAGGGGTTGTTGTAGTGATGTCCAATACGAGGGTCCAAACACACACCCTCAATAATACTCCTTGTATCAAGCCCCTTTGTTTCGGCGTAGGTATCCAACTCGTTGAAGTAGCTAATGCGCAGAGCGAGGTATGTGTTGGCAAAAAGTTTTACAGCCTCCGCCTCCGTTCTACCCATCAACAGCACCTCCACATCCTCTTTCAATGCACCCTGTTTCAGCAAGAGAGCAAATCTTTCGGCAACGGCCTGATGTTCCTCGGCACTTCCCACGATTATACGGCTGGGGTAGAGGTTGTCGTAGAGGGCCTTGCTCTCACGCAGGAACTCGGGCGAAAAGAGTATTTTAATTGCAGAAAACCTTTTGCCGATACTCTCCGTATAGCCCACAGGCACGGTTGATTTTATAACAATCACCGCATTGGGATTGCACTCTGCAATTTCCCCTACGACCTGTTCGACCAACGATGTGTCGAAAAAGTCTTTGTGGTTGTCGTAGTTGGTTGGCACAGCCACCACCACAAAGTCGGCACCTTTGTATGCCTCCTCGGCATTGAGTGTTGCTCGGAGGTTAAGGCTTCTCTCGGCAAAGAACTTTTCGATATACTCATCTCTGATGGGCGATTTTCTATCGTTAATTGCAGCCACTTTCTCGGGCACTACATCCACGGCCACAACCTCATTGTGTTGTGCCAACAGGGTTGCTATCGACAAACCCACATATCCCGTTCCGACAACTGCAATTTTCATAGCCTAAGCTATTTTACATTATTCCAATCAAACCAATAATTAGGCTCGTAACGCCAACTATCTTCCAAACACTCTGGGTATGTTTTGCTTGAAAAGACCATCAATAGCGAGTCCGGCTCTGTTGCCCTAAAACAATTAGCGTATCCCTCGGGCACACAAATTACCTGACTCCTCTCTGCACTAAGGTTGTAGATGTGAGGTGTCAAATCACGACTGGGTACATCCCAGTTGTCTATCTCCACAAAGGCTCCCGTAAAACCACCTCTTAAACACCAAAACCACTTCTTCTCGTCCTGATGTCCGTGCCAACCTCTGATTACCTCGGTGTTGGCGTTGGTAATAGTATAGCTGCGCTTAATCTCTGCAAAGTCAAGGTTGTTGGCCGAGAGTATTTCTCCTCTGTGGTCAACAAATAGTTCTCCCTCTATAACTTTAATTACCGCCATCTGCTAAGCAACCTTTTTATTGTCCGTATCCACATCTTGTGGCTTTGAGTTCCTATCAAGCCAATTTTGCATAGTGGCCCAAATACCCTTACGTTCAATGTGAGTCATACGTCCAACCGACTTCAATACTTCCAAGGTTTTCGTTGCGTGGTTTATCTGATACTTAATGAAGCCATACACTCCAAATGTAACCAACAGTCCAAGGGAAACAACGATATAAAGCTGGACGTCTATCGACACTCCTAAACGATACGCAACAAACCAACAGACAACCACAAAAGTATTCATACACAAGATTGTGAACGTTGTTCCAATGTGCGAAAAGCCCAAATCAATGAAGGCGTGGTGCAAGTGTGTTTTATCGGGATAAAATGGTGATGTCTTGCGCATAATACGAGAGCCCATAACTCGAAGAGTATCAAAAATGGGGACACTCATAATAGCCAATGTAAGCGGAATCAGTCCAAGGTTTTCAGATATCACCTTGACATCTGTCGAGGCTGTTAGGATGTTTGCCACAAAAGTTGACATCAATATTCCCATCGAAAGGGTTCCTGAATCTCCAATAAACATTTTGGAATGCCTTCCAAAGACATTACAGAAAAAGAACGGCAACAAGGCCCCGATGGTAATTGCTGCCAAAACTACCATTCGTACATTACCCAACTTCAAAAACGTATATCCAAAGTACAAGCAAGCCATAACGCAATATCCGGATGAATATCCGTCCACTCCGTCAATAAGATTCACTGCGTTTATGATACCAACACAAGCAAACACCGTCAATGGGATTGACAGCCACGAAGGTAAAACCTCCACGCCCCACATACCGTGAAAGCTATTAATCTGATTACCGGTTGAAAATATCAATGCCATAACAAGCAAAATCTCCACCACAAAGCGTACTCTGGGAGATAGTCCTTTGATGTCGTCAACAAGTCCGACAAACATAATGATTGTCATACAGATAAACACCGCAAGCATATCATTGAAATCTCCAAACATATTGAAGGTCATAACACCCACTAACAAACCAAAAACAACAGCCACCCCTCCCATCACAGGTATCGGAATGCGCTGCAATTTTCTAGCGTCAGGATTGTCAACAATATTTTTTTCCTTAGCGATACGCAAAATGTGTGGTTGAAACCAAATGGTTGCAACAAGCGCAGCCAAAGTTGGAATTATTACCATACTCAACGACATAGGCCCAAATAGATTTGCGGTTATATATTTTTACTCTTCTTTTTCGATTTTTTCCACCTCGGAGGAGGGGAAGGCGATGGTGGCCACGGCGGCAACACCCTCGATGCGCACCACCACTCGGCGTTCGTGGCGCAGGCTCGTCTTGGTATAGACACCCTCCACACCTTTCAGCGGGCCTCCCACAATGCGCACCCTATCTCCCTTACGAAGGTCGATGTCGGTATCGAGGTATTTCACCCCCTCACTACGACACACGGCCATAAAATCTTCCATCTGCTTCTGGGGCACAAACTGTGGCGCAGGTTGTCCATCCTCGCCCTTGCCCATCATATATCGCAGGTAGGTTATCTTTGTGGTTTTGAGGGCTTGAATCTCGGGCAGCGTAGCATAGACGAAGATGTAGTTGTGCACCTTGGCCTCCTCACGCCAATAGACTCCTCCGCCCGACTTACGCCTTTTGACCTTCATTGTGGGCACAAAACTTTCGACACCCAGCCCTTCGAGCAACCTTTGTGCCACCAACTCCCGCTGATAGGTTACCCGCATCACATACCATTCGGGCTTTGGGCAGGCCGACAGTGGCACATTTTTGTCCACCTCTGCCACATTTTCCCTCAACTTCGTTGAGAGCGATTCTTTATTTACGCCCACTTCTGACATCTAAAATCCTTTTTCAACCCCCAACTTAGGTGCAACTCACACCTCATACAAACACCCAATTCCTTCACAACAGGGCATACCCTGGGGACATTGGCAACCATATAACAAACTGACTACCAATCACTTACACCCACCCTTCGGGGGGGGTAATTTCGAGATGCCGTTTTCGACAACAGACACCACCGGAAACTACATTTGCAAAGATAAACAATTAAAATGAGTAACCAAATAAAAAGACAATAATTTTCGCCTCCTTATGTGTAATTTTTCCACATTAAATTCCTGATTTTCACCTCTTGTTCTCACGGAAACCACACCCACAAATCGACACAACAACAGCGAAAATATGCACACTAAACACAGCAATATTGCACACAAAAACCGACTCAAAAACAGAACAAAAAAGGAGGTAAAGTTTACGAAAAAAGAGCAGACACGAGTTGGTAGTTGACAACAAATGACCATTATTTCCGTTTTGCAAAACTCACATAAAAAAAGGTGGATAACTCCCCGAAGGGACTATCCACCCATTGCTGGAAATTGGCAAAATTCTCGGCCACACACAGGGCACAAAGTCCCCCAAAGGCCGCACAACGTAGCCACAATGCAGCCGAATTCAGCACTCGGTTTGAGGGCTAAAACTCTGCGCTCAGATTGCGGCTCTTTTTGCCCACCTTAACCTTCACGTTCACTCCGTTGGGGCGATACTCTCCAACGAGTTTTGCGCTGATTTTGGGCCCTTTTTGAGCCTCTTTATGAGGCACAATAACCGTAACGTAGCGCACCGACTCGGTGGTGGCACTCTTGACCACATCCACACTCACCCTCTTGCGTTCCACCTTACTCTTATATTTGTCCGAAAACCATCCCTCGGCCTCAACCATCTTTGCGCCACGAGGGGCAAAGCATTGGAGCGTGAGGTTGCTATCGAAGTCATTGAGCGACTCGCAGCGCATCTTCTTTCCATCAATCTTCATCTCTCCGACGGGCATTTGGTAGTTGAGATTAACCACGCCCTCGGCACTACCAACGGCCTCATCCACAACAACAAAATAGCTCTCCTCCACAAAGAAGACCATCCTGCGGTGGGTGAGTCCCTCATACGAAGGGTTCTCCGTTACGAGCACCTGCACCTCGCCTTTGGGTTGCCAGAGGAGTGTTTTCGACTCGGTAGTTTGGAGGTTTTTGCCATCCAGCGAGAGGGTGTTGTGAACGGCGGTTTGGCGGAACCAATTACGCCACTTCATCACCTCGGCATCGCCTGCGTAGATATAGGAGCCACTATCGGCCATCAGTCGGTGGCCGTTGTACCACAGTTCAAAGGTACCGTTATCGGGCTGGCAGTGCCACTCTCCCTTGGGTCCGGCCTTAACGACCATCTGCACTGCATCCTGCCCCCATCCGCTACGGAACGTAAAGAAGCCCGCCGTGAGGTGTCCTTTGGACTCGTAGTCGGGCAGAGCTCCCTCCGCACCCTCGGTGGCCATATAGCGCACCAAGCCGTTGTCGCCAAAGACATCCAACCACGCACGATAGTTCTTGATAACCTCCCCCTTGTGAGCAATCTTTGCATCACTAAAACAGGGGTTTTCGTAGTCGGGGAAGCAGATGTTGATGTAGAACTCGGCCATCTTTTCCAGCGCATCCACAAAGCTCTGCGGGAAGGCGCTCTTGAAGCCATTGAGGGTGGCCACTTGCAGTGCCTCATAGAAGATATTGATGGTGGCGAGGTGGTAGTGGGGACAGAGCTCAAAGTGTCCGCCATCGTCAAACACCTGCACCTCAACCTCCCTATTGAGGATACCCACACCACTCTCTCGCCACACCTCGGCCCTCCTAAATTCGGGGAAGAAGGTGCCTGCATAGAGCATCCTTTGGGCTTGGAAGAGGAGGTGGTTGCCCCTCTCGGAGTAGTTCTCCAAAATGTGCTCTGCGTGGCGGTGGTAGTTGGCCAAGAACTCACAGAGGAAGTCGGCCGTAAAGTGTGGCGAGGGGATGAAGAGTTGGAATTGGAGCGTTTGGTCCTCCAAGCGGTGGCTCACCTCCAAGGGCCTCCACGCAAAGCGAGCATTCTCGGCATCGGCCTTGACGGTGCTATCATCCACAATCTCATACTCCTCTTTGGCAATCTTCACCAGAGGGTTTTTCACAATCCAATCGAGGTACTGCTTTGTCCACTCCTCGGCATACTTTTCCTGCCCACTCACACGGTAGGCCTTACCCATTGGGGTAAACCACTTGTGGCGATGGAGTTGCCAACGGAGTTCGTTGTCCCTCACGGGCCAATAACGCCAATCGATATCCTCGCCATAGTTGAACGAGGGTTGGTAGCCATAGTGGACAAAGAAGGTGTGGAAGAGGGCCTCATCTGCCCACTTCTGCTCGGTGGGCGAAATGCTCACAGCGGCAGGGTTGGGAATGTCGGGCGTGGTGATGTGTGTGCGGCCCTTGTAGTAGGTCAGCAGAGCCTCGGCAGCCTCCTCCACCCTACCCTCCTCATAGTGGGCCTTAACCTCGGCCAACTCGGGCATATCGAGGTTGAGAAGAGCCAAGACCTCCTCCTTGGGGGTTTGTGCCCCTGCTACACCAACAGCGGCTACAAGAGCCGCTGTTAGTGCAAAAAGTCGAGATAAGATACGCATAGCTATCTCCTTAAAAGTTTATGTTTCAATGGCTTGTCGGCCACCTTCATCTACAACTCAGCGTAGGTGATACCCACCAAGTTCATATACCTCTGCAATGCCTCCATATAGTAGTAGTCGGCATAGTTGAGGGGCACGTCAATCTCCGAGCCGTGGGGCAGCGAGCCAGTGGAGTGCATCAGCACATAGCCCTCGTTGGTACCCTCGGCAGCGAGGTAAGCATCGCTCGAAAGGCTTTTGAGAATCTTCTCCGCATAGGCAAAATACTTCTCTCCGTCCTCAACCATTGTGCTCATCTCCAACAGAGCACAAGCGGTTACGGCAGCAGCCGAAGCATCCCTAGGGGTCTCCTCGCTCTCGGGAGCATCGTAGTCCCAATAGGGAATGGCATCCTCGGTAGTAACACGGCTCATAATCATATCGGCAATCTTCACAGCCTGTGCCAAGTATGCCTCGTCGCCGGTCTCACGATAGCAGGCAGCATAGCCATACACACCCCAAGCCTGGCCCCTTGCCCAAGCCGAGTCATCCGACTGTCCCTGGTGGGTTTGCTTGCGCTCCACCGTACCATCAGGGTTGTAACTTACAACGTGGTAGGAGGTCATATCGGGGCGGAAGTGGTGCTTCATAGTGGTATTGGCGTGAGTCTTTGCCACCTCTGCATAGAATGGGTTACCCGTGAGTTTCGATGCCGAGAAGAGCAGGTCGAGGTTCATCATATTGTCAATGATGACGGGGAAGTTCCACTTGCCAAAGTCCCACGAACGGATGCAGCCAATCTCCTTGTCGAAGCGGCCACAGAGGTTGTCGGCTGTGCGCACAATAACCTCGGGAATGGTGTCGCAGGGTGCAAGGCGGAGAGCATTGCCATAGCTGCAATTAATCATAAAGCCCAAGTCGTGGGTTTTGGTGTAGTGGCTCACGGGCAGAAGGAGGTTTGTGAATTTCTCGGCCGCAGCCCTCACATCCTCTCTTCCGGTGAACTCATAGGCATACCACAGCGAGCCGGGGAAGAAGCCGCTGGTCCAATCATACACGGTTGCCAGGCGACGTTTGCCCATCATCTCGGGGGCAGCCTTCTTGCGGAGCGAGTCCTTGAAGGTGTCGAAATCACGTTCCATTTGCCTTGCGAGCATCTGCTCGTCATAGCCGGCCCAAGTGGAGCGAGGAATCATACCCGTCTCGGCAATCTCCTCTGCGGTCCAAAGGAGTTGCGAAGTGGCCCTATCAATGCCATTCTTCACCCAAGCGTAGTCTTTCTTCTGCGAGCAGCCGGTCAGTGCAACCACCGCCAATGCTGCCACCAAAATATTCCTAATCTTCATCTATTCTTATCTGTTTTTTGAACATTCAACACATATCACACTCCTACTCTACAAGCGACGAGTCGAAGAAGAAAATCAAAGGCCTAACCCTCTGTGGTGAATTATTAGTTACAAGAGGATCCAAACCATCCTGACAAGCCGCCATTGTAGCCATCAGAAGGCCATCGCCATACTCGCCATTCTTCACAAACTTCTCGGGATTAACCGTGATTGCAAAGGTTTCGGGGGTTACATAGCAAGCTGTCTTTGCAAGTTTCTCATCGGTTTGATTAGCCCACCAACTCATGGGATTACATGCACCAAGCGATTTTTCAGGATCATACTTATCACCATAGTAGGAAGTCCAGATGGGAACCAACAGACTCGTTTCGTGGTTGTGTTTAGAGGTGTCCTTACTAAGGTTACCCTCGGTAAACTCACTCCTGAAATTGAACCAACCAAAATCAGTGCGGAAGTCGATGGTGAAGCCATTAACTACATTGCCGTCGGCATCAAATACCTCCACACTCTTAGGAGTCTGGGTGCCACCGGTCTTGGGATTGAAGCAGTAGGCAAAGGGAGTAAAACGAATATCATAGCCATTCGACACGCCCTGATAGTGAACAAACACGGGGAATCTCTTCTCCACAGCATTCTCACCCTCACCAACGGTTACGGTTACATAGGCACAGTGCGCACGGGGTGTATAAACATTCTCTCCCACAACCTCTTGATGTGTGATGGTGATTGCACCCGTATTTTCATCAATGGTTGCCACAAAAGGCTGTTTATTCATATGGGTTTTCAGTTCAATAGCATATTTAACTGCCACACCCTCGGTGATGTCGCTCTCGGCAATATTCACAGTAAGGGTACCCATCTCTTTGGTTACACGGAACTGGTCGAGATAGTCGGCAGCGGGAGTAAGACCGAGGTTGTTACCCCAGCGAACAAAAGTGAACTCATTGGGGTTCTTGGCAGCGGCCTTCACAACCTTAACGGTGTAGGACGAAGTCTCAACCGAGGTGTTCTCGGTGGCAACCACAGCCTCAAACTCGGCTTCTTTGTAGATGCCGGCAGCCTCGTTCGACTCAAAGGTCAGCACAACCTCTGCATCGCCCTCACCAGCAGCAGGAGTGGCGGTAACGCCCTCGGGAACGGTAACGGTCCAAGCCACATTGGCCTTGATGTTGATGGTAGCGGTGGTTGCATCGGCAGCAACATTGATGGGGTTTGCGCTCTCCACCTGCAAGTAGATGGGAGGAAGGTCGGAGTTGCTCTGTACAAAAGCGATGCTCTTGGTGAAGCCCTCGCACTCGATTGTTACGGTTGCGGTACGCACCTCGTCGGTGTTGTTCTCTGCAAGTTGGAAAGCAACAACATCGGTGCGAACTGCACGGCTCTCCACCACGCTAATCCAGCTCTGGGCCTCGGTGGGAATGTTCACCTCATAGTCCAAGTTGGTCTGGATGGTAACCTCAAAAATGCCACCTGCCTTCAATGCATCAAATGCCTCGTCCGACACGCTCATCACAGCCTCCTCGAAGGAGATGTATTGTGCCTTAAACTCGCTGGTGGAGTTCTTCACAGCAGTAATCAAAACATAGCCCTCAACCACGGGGTCGGGAACGGTAACTGCAATCACACCTTTGGTGTTGTCGGTGGGGATAACCTTTGCCTCGTAGGTACCCCTAACCTCAAAGCGCACGCTCTCGTCGCCATCGGTCAAAGTGTAGGGCAACTCCAACAAACCTGCACTAACAGCAACGTCGCATTTGGCAACCTTGAAGGCAAAGCCGGGCACTTTCGAGATGGTAAATACGGTACCGTCTGCGAGGGTGAGATACACAGCCTGCTCGTCCTCGGTGATGGTAATCTGATTTCCCTCGGCATAGGCAGGAGCAATCGCCTCCCAAGTAGTACCCTCATTGTAGGAAACCTCCCATTTGCCCTCGTTGATACGGAGTTTGGGCGTAACACCAACGCCCACCTTCTTGCCGTCGACCTCCGCAGGCTTGCCATCTACAACCCAATAGTATCCATCCTCGGCACTGTAACCGATGCTGATATTAGGCACAGCAGTCTCGCCCTGTGGACCCTGCTCACCTTTATCACCCTTGTTACCCTTCTCGCCATTTTTCAGCGTGTAGGTCTTACCATTGGTGAAAGTGATAGTGAAACCATCGGCCACCTCGGTTACCTTCTCGATATAAAGGTTGCCTTCGGTTGCGGCCACAAAGGCCTGAATGGTCTCAATGTTGGCATTCATATCGCCACACAACTGCTCCAAAACAGTTACTCTGCCTTCGAGTTCGTCCACCCTACCGGCAAGTTCGTCAATTCCGTTTTGACATCCGCTCAATGCAAAGATTGCAGCGAAGAGGAATACAAAAATCTTTTTCATTGTGATTGTGTTTTAGTATTTAGTTATTCTGATTATTTCCAATAATTGCTCTTACTTACTTCCAGCCCTCGTTTTGATCAAACTGCTCACACAAGTCCATCTCCCTCTGGGGAATGGGGAGCAGTTCGTTTTTGTTTTTGAAGGTATATTCAGCACCGAGGTAATACTCGGTAGCGTTCTCGTGCCACTCCATCATCTTTTTATAGGTAGCCTGCACCGTTTCGTAGTACTCACCCCAGCGGATAAGGTCCTGACGACGGTGTCCTTCGTGGCAGAGTTCATAGCTACGCTCGTCCTTAACGGCCTGCTGGAAATCGGCATAGGCCATATCGGCGGGCAGGTCGGCCTCTGCCGAAGGCAAAGTTACGTCCAAACCGAAGCCACGCCTACGCACCTGATTGATGGCCTCATAAGCCTCCGAGGTGGGTTTGCCAAACTGCTCGTTGAGAGCCTCGGCATAGAGCAGCAGCACATCGGCATAGCGCAACACATACCAATTGACGTTGGAGTAGTTGTTGTCGGGCAGTTGGTTTTCGTCCTTTACAAACTCCTCAATATCCCACTTGCGAGGCGAGAGTTGGCCGCTATATTTCGAACGCCAAGAGATATCCCAACCAAGCCAATCCTTGTTCATTGCCATCTCGAAAGTGATGTCGGTTGCCACACCATTAACTTTGGCATTTGCAAGGATGGTCTTACCGGTATCCACCGTGTATTTGTAATCGGCATAGGCAAAGTTCCAACGCTCGTCCTTATCGTAGTCTTTCCACTCGGCCACAAAGGTTGGGTTTACCTTATAGAGGGCAATGTTGTAGCTGCCCTTAATGGAGCCATTGGCGGCACTCACACCGTTCCACTTACCCACACGACCACTCGTGGTGTTGGTCGATTGGGGCGACCAATAGGAAATCTCCAACAGACTCTCCTTTTCGCTCCACACATTGTTGGCGCAGTTGGTCCAGAGGGTTTTGTAGCTGGGCACCAAGGAGTGCTTGCCGGAGTCTACAACCTCGGCAGCAGCATTAGCAGCCAGTTCCCACTTGCTCTTATCTTGCAGAGGATAGCCGGCCCAAGTGGCATACACTTTGGCCAACAGACCATAGGCCGTTCCCTTTGAGATGCGGAAAGCGGGGTTTGGTCTGCTATCCTCACCCACCCAAGGCAGTACGGGGATAGCCTCCAAGAGGTCTTTCTCGATGTGCTCATAGACCTTCACCGGCTTCTCCTGAACAAACTTCGAGGGGTGGAGGCGGGACATCTCCGTAGAGGTAATCAGGGGCACATTGCCAAACCACCTAATCAACTCAAAGTAGTAGAGTGCCCTCAGTACCTTTGCCTCGGCCACATAAATCTCGCCCAAGCCAACCTCCTTTTCGGGAAATTCGGGCAGCCTGGCCTTCATAGTTTCGAGGAAGGAGTTGGCATTATAGATTCCCGCATAGAGGGCTGCCCACGACTCCTGCACCTCGGCATCGGTGGTGCTGAAAGCGTTGCTTGCCTGCAAGCGCAAACCAACAGTAGTAGTACCCTCTGCCTTCGACAGGTCGGTGGGCATATCAAAAATCATTGAGAGGTTGTGGCCATAGACACCATCGACACCCAAGCCTTTATAAACGCCCAACAGCACACTCTCGGCCTGCTGTGCATTCTTCACATACTCTCCTTTGTCAACCTCGGTATAGACCTGCTCTGCAAGCGAACAGGAGTTCAGAGTCGCCACCGTCAGCAGGCCAAACAAAACCATCAATATATTATATACTCTTTTCATACTCTTGCTTCGTGTCATTAGAATTTAAGTTCTGCACCAAATGTAACAACCTTACTCTTGGGGTAGGCACCATAGTCAAATGCCGGCATCAGGTTGCTGCTCCTCATACTAACCTCGGGGTCGTAGCCGCTATATTTGGTCAGACAGAAGAGGTTTTGTGCCGTAGCATAGAGTCGCAGATTGCTGATGCGATACTTGCCCACAATATATTTTGGCACGGTATAACCGAGGGTGATATTTTTAAGCCTCAGGAACGAGCCGTCCTCAATAAATCGAGAATAGACATCATAGGAGACATAACCCTTGGCAGCAGGCACCTTGTTGGAGGCGTTGGTTGCAGTCCAACGGTCGGCAACCTCGGCGAGCATATTCTGCATTTCGAGCCTCGACTGGGAGCTATACAACCTCTGTGCGTTGTAGATATCGCCACCCACCGAGAATTGGAACAGGATGCCAAGGTCGAAATCACGATAGCGGAATGTGTTGTTAACACCACCAAACCAATCGGGCTGACCATTACCAATGGTGGTACGGTCGTTAACGGTGATAACACCATCGCCATCGAGGTCTTTGTATTTCACATAGCCGGGATATACTGCCTCGGCTGCGTGCTCGGAGATATCCGTTACACCCTTTTTGAGGTGCATCGTACCGTCGGCATAAATATCGAAATCGGAGTACTGATATACACCATCGAACACATAGCCATACATACTACCGATAGGCTCGCCCACCTTGGCTATGTAGTCATAGCTCGAAAAGTTGGAGTTGAAGCCCGAACGGGAGAGGATGTAGTCGGAACCATCCTGCAACGCAACCAAGGTGTTGCGGATGAACGACACATTCAAATCGGTGGACCAATAGAAATTCTTGGTGCTGACATTCACGGTATTGACAGTCAACTCTATACCCTTGTTGCGA
Organism: Tidjanibacter sp.; assembly: GCA_045614965.1. GTDB lineage: Bacteria > Bacteroidota > Bacteroidia > Bacteroidales > Rikenellaceae > Tidjanibacter. Next base: position 58,226 of record JAZLDY010000019.1, on the reverse strand, counting down.
ATCTTACCGATGTTTTGCATCTGCTTACCAAAACCTGTAACATACGACAGGTCTTGCTCCAAGAGAAGGTCTTTGGAGTCCTTCACAAAGGCATCCATCACGATATTTACACGGCCACCATAGAGGCTCACATCCAAACCGAGGTTGGTGGTTGTGGAGCCCTCCCAGCGGAGGTTTTCGTTGGCCAACTGCGAGGGTTTCATAATAGTTACCTGCTGGGAGCCCATACCGATTTTATCGGCCGAGTAGAGGTCCAGCGAGAGGTAGTTGCTGATGCGGTCGTTACCAACCGTACCCCAACCCAAACGCAATTTCAGATTGGAGAGCCAATCCTTCGTATTCTCCATAAAGTCCTCCTGCGTGATGTTCCAAGCGGCTGCAAACGAGGGGAACACGCCCCACTTGTTGTTTGCCGAGAACACCGTGGATGCATCGGCACGCAGAGTGGCAGTCAGCATATAGCGGTCGTTGTAGTCATAGAAAGCACGAGCAAAGAACGAGAGGCGTTTGTTGTCGCTCTTACCCGACTTCACCAAACTTGGCACAGCACCCATACCGAGGTTGTTCACTCCGAGGTCGTCGAGAGGGAATTCCCTCGACTCGCCTTCGAGGAACTCAACAAGGTTGTACGACACCTCGTGTCCCAGAACGAGTTGCACATCGTGCCTACGGTGATAGGTCCTCTTGAAGGTCAACACATTATTGTTGGTCCAGCGGAGCTGTCGCTGTGTCTTGGAACTACCATAAGGACCGGCAGTACGGTGGGCCATATTACTGCCCTCCCTGTAAAACACGTCATCCCTACGGAATGCCTCGTTGTAGGAGAATGCCGACTTGAAGGTCAAGCCCTTGGCCAACTGCACATTCATCGAAGCATTACCAATCCATTGGTCAATTTTCTTACTCTGGTCCACCTTCTCGGAGTTGAGAATGGGGTTGAAGTAGTTGCTATTGGAGAGTCCCACCTCTTCGAGAGTGGGGTCCACAGTGTTGTAGCGGAGTTGGTAGTCCGACACATACAGACCACCCGTGGGGCGATACTGGATGATGTTACTCAGCGTACCACCACCCGTACCTACACCCGTGGTGAGGCTGTTGGTGTAGTTCACCGAAGCATCCATCCTCAGCCACTTATAAATCTGCTGTGTAAACCTCAAACGGGCCGAGTTTTTGGCGAAGGTGTTGGCCTGGAACAGACCATCCTCGTCGAAGTGGGAGAAGGAGGCGGTATATTTGGTATCCTTGTCGCCACCAATGATGCTCACATCGTGGTTCTGCGACCAGGTGTTGCGGAATGCCTCGTCCTGCCAATCCACACCCGGCTCATCACGATAGTCTTCGAGCGACTGGAATTTATATGGCTCGCCATTACTGTCGTTACCCGACTGATAGTAGCGTTGTCCGTAGCGGGTGGGGTTGAGCTCCATTTGGAGTTTCACAAAGTCGTAGGTATCCAACACGTCGAGGTGTTTGGACAGAGCACGGAAGCTTGTTGAGCCATTGTAGGAGATCTCGGTTTGTCCCTCACGGCCCTCCTTGGTGGTGATGAGAATAACACCATTGGCAGCCCTTGCACCATAGATAGCCGATGCCGAGGCATCTTTCAGCACGTCCACCGACTTGATGTCCTGGTTGGCCAGATAGGAGATGTCCGACACCTCAAAACCATCCACGATATAGAGAGGCGAAGAGTCGCCCGTAACCGTACCCACACCACGAATCTTAATCTCCTGCGAAGCACCGGGGGTACCATCGGTGGAGGTGATGTTCACACCTGCGATTTGGCCACCGAGAGCCTCCACAACCGAGCCTGTTTTGAAGCCCTCAATGCTCTTGGAACTAACCGACGACACAGAGCCCGTAAGGTCCGAGCGTTTCATTGTAGCGTAGCCCACAACCACAATTTCGTCCAACACGGTCTCGCCTTTGAGCGTTACATCCACATTGTTCCTACCTGCCACATTCTCCTTGTGGGTGGTGTAGCCGAGGTAGTCAAACACCAACACTCCGTTCTTGGGTGCCTTAATAGAGTATTGACCCATCACATCGGTTGTGGTACCATTGGTGGTGCCATCCACCACCACACTTGCACCGATGAGTGGTTCTTTATCCTCGCCATAGACCACACCTTTGACGGTAATGTTCTGCTGGGCAAAGGCTCCCGTGGAGAGAAGCACTGCACAGATTGCCACAGCCGTTGTCTTTATTATTGAAGCGATATTTTTCATATACCTATTTATAGTATTGTTTCACACTATTTGTTGTAGGAGGGGTCGAGCCAAATGAAGATGGGGAACATATCCTTACCACCACTATTCACAGGGTCGATATTGTTCACATTACACTGCATCTGGCCAATAACCACACCGTGGCCATAGCCGTAGTCGTCAACAAACTTGTCGCCATTGACAACCACCTGCAAGGTCTCAGGCTCCACATAGGCACCCACAAGGCCCAAACGGCCATTTGCACCGTTTTTGTTGCCATAGTAGGACATAGGGCCACAAGCACCCGTGTCGACAGCCTTGCCGACAGCAGTAAAGAATCGGCTCCACACGCAGTAGAGGAAGGTGCTGCTCGACAACCTACCCTCAACGTGCTCCTCGGGACCTCCGAGTTTGAAGAAGTCGAAGCTGCGGCGATAGTCCATTGTGAATTGGTTGGCAGGGCTACCATCGGCAAGCGAGTAGGTGGGGCTCACACTCCTACCACCCTTCTTGGGGTTAACCCTCACAGCAAAGGGGGTATATTCCACGATGTAGCCGTTGCGTGGGCCTGCCTGGTCAACAAACAAGGGGAAGAGTCGTGTAACGGCTGCCTCCGAGTCGCCACCGCAGGTTACCTCCAACACTGCAAAGTGAGCACGGTGGTGTGCATCCTTATTCTCGGCTGCCTTAATGGTCAGCGCACCCGTAGTTTTGTCAATGGATGCGTTCATCTTGGCATTGGAGTTTTGGGTTTTGTTTACAAGCTTGAAGGTTACGGGCTGGCCCTCGGGCAGGTCGCTCTTAACGATGGGCACCACCAAGTCGGCATCGCCGGCCCTCATACGGAATTGTGCACCAAAGTCCTCAATGGGCTCCAAGCCGAGGTTGTTACCCCACTCAACGAAGGTAAACCTAAACGGATTGGGCACCACATTGATTTTGAACGAGGTGGTAACATCGTTCTTGATGTTGCGAGCATTGACCTTAACGGTGTACTCACCCACGGGGAGCTCCACGCCCTTCTTGCAGCTTACCACGCCCGTTGCGGGGTCGATGGTGAGGGCCTCCAAACCTGCGGGAACATCAACCAACGAGAAAGTAACCTCGCTGCCGACAATCTCTTTGACGGGGTTGTTGATGGACACACCCGAAATAACCTCTGCCACATCCTCATAGACAACCTTCTCAATGGGGAAGATAAAGGAGGTTACGTTGAAGGTGAAGACATTGTCGAAATCTTTGCTACCGAAGTCATTTGTGGCCTTAACGCTCACCACAAATTGGTCGCCCTCCTTGATGTTGTGATTTTCGGGGAAGCGAACAACACCCGTAGCCTCGTCAACGGTGATGCCGATATTTTCGGGCGACACATCTTTGAGGGTATAGACAAGGTTGTCCTTCGAGCCTTTCAGTTGTGGCTTGGCCGACTTGCCGGCATAGCCAATCTCCACCAACATACTTGCGGGGTTGTAGGTCAACTCCATAGGAGCCGCAGTAACCGTAACCCTCAGGGCGTTGCGGAAGATACCATCCTCCGAATCGGAGCCAACGATGTAGGTATTGAGTTTGAAGTCGAAGGTATAGACACCCGGCTCGATGGCGGCATTATTCTCCACAATGGAGAAAAGACCATCGGTGGGGTGTATCTCAAACCACTCCTTGTAGTCGTTGTTCAACTCGCCATTGTGATAGACGTTGGCAATAGCATACTTTTTGATTTCCACGTGGCGATTGCCATCGGTGGTAATCTGTGCGGTGGGCAGAGGTTTATCCTCCGAGGTTTCCACCACATCGCCCCACTCCACACGCAGGTCGTCAGGTTCCACGAAGATACCGTCGGGGATGGGTTTAAGCATATTTATTGTGATGGCCTCCGGGTACTCATACCTCACGCCATCCGACACGCAAGCTACACCGACAGCATATTTACCCGTGGGCAACTCTTCGGTGTTCTGCAACGAAAAAGCACCACTCTCGCCATTCAGCACAAAGCACTCCGTCTGGAAAGGGAGTCCATTGAGTTCAACGGCCAAAAGTTCAAACCCAGAGGGCTTGGTGCCGTGGTAAGTGGGAGTGATAGTGATGTTGGTACCGGGGCTGATTTCGTTGATACCCGCATAGTAGAGCGCAAACGATGTGTCTATCGTTTGATTCTCTTGCGAGCAGGAGGTCAGACCCACGCCACCAACGACAAACATTGCCACCAGGGACAATAGTTTTCCAATCAGTGATTTTGTAAATCCTCTCATTGCTTTGGTTATTTGTATGTTTTTTTGAAATTTAGTAGTTCTATTAGGCTACAAATATACAAATTATAAATAAGGTACCACATTTTGCTCCCACTATTTTGTCCCTCTCCACCAAAAAAAATATCAAACTCACCTCGAAAAACACACCCTTTCCCCACACTCACAAAAGCACAAGCCCCCATCCGTATAACGGATGAGGGCCCGATTTGGATGGGATTTTACCCACAATTACTCCACCTCATTCTCCTCGGTGGGAGGCTCCATAAAGCCACGAGCCACCATCAGAGGCACACGGCTGGGCTCGGCACCACGGAACTCCTTATAGAGAGTCATACCGTCCTTTGTGCCACCCGCTTCGAGCAATTTGCGGAAGCGTTGTGCCGTCTTGCGGTCAAAGAGGTTGCCCGTCTCAACAAAGGCCTGATAAGCATCCTTGTCGAGCACCTCGGCCCAAGTGTAGCTGTAATAGCCTGCCGAGTAGCCACCATCGAAGATGTGCGAGAAATAGGGATAGCGGTAGCGGGGAGCAATCTGCTCAATAAGGCCACGCTTTTCGTTGAGCACCTCACGCTCAAAGGCGTTCACATCCAGAGGCTCGGTAGAGGTGCGGGTGTGGATGTCCATATCACTGAGCGAAGCGGCCAACAACTCGGTGGTCATAAAGCCCTGATTGAACTTGTCGCTCTTTTGGAGTCGTCTGATGAGGTGTTTGGGGATAACTGCTCCGGTTTGGTGGTGTACAGCATAGGTTTTGAGCACCTCGGGCTCCATTGCCCAATTCTCCATAATCTGGCTGGGAAGCTCCACAAAATCACGTTCCACACCAAGGAGTCCTTTGTAGGGCACCTGCGCAAAGAGCGAGTGGAGTGCGTGGCCAAACTCGTGGAAGAAGGTCTCCGTTTCGTCGATAGTGAGCAATGCAGGGGTGCTACCCGAGGGGCGAGTGAAGTTGCACACCACCGTAACCACAGGATTTACCCTCTTGCCATCCTTGATGGCCATATCCACATAGCCACCACACCAAGCACCAAACGACTTGCCGGGACGTGGGAAGAAGTCGAAAATCACAACACCCAAGGTGGAGCCATCGGCCTCCAAAACCTGATAGGCACTACACTCTTTGTTGTAAACAGGCACCTTCACGGGGCTGAACGTAATACCATAGAGGCGGTTGCAAAGGCCAAAGATACCGAGCCTTACGTTCTCCAATGAGAAGTAGGGGCGGAGGGCCTGCTCATCGAGGTTGTATTTTTTGCTGCGCACCTTCTCGGCATAGTACCACCAGTCCCACGATGCAAACTCGTCGGGGTTAAAGTCCTGACGAGCAATCTTTTTCATCTCCTCCAACTCCTCCTTTGCGGTGGAGAGTGCGGGCTCCCAAATCTCCTCCAAGAGCGCATAGACATTCTCGGGGGTTTTGGCCATCACATTATCCAGCACAAAGTGTGCGTGGGAGGCAAAACCAAGCAGATTTGCCTTGCGTGTGCGCAATTTTATAATGGTATTTATCACCTCCTTGTTGTCGTTCTTATCATCGAGGTTACCCTTGCTCAAATAGCCCTCATAGAGCCTCTGGCGCAACTCCCTATTCTTCGAGTAGGTGAGGAATGGGAGCATACTCGGTTTACTCAGAGTGAAGAGGTATTTACCATTGTATCCGGCCTCCTCGGCAGCCTCTTTTGCAGCATTGCGCACCGAGGCAGGCAGACCTTCGAGTTCCTCCTGTTTCTCCAAAATCATCTCAAATTCTGCGCTGGCTGCCAACAAGTTACGGGCATATTCTACGGTTGCCAACGAGAGCTCCTCGTTGATTTCGGCAAGTTCCTTTTTCTGCTCCTTGGAGAGGTTTGCACCCGAGCGCACAAAGTCCTTGTAGGTCTGCTCTGTGAGGCGCATCTGCAACTCGTCGAGGCCGGCTTTTTTGCGTCCCTCATAGACCTTTTTCACACGCTCAAAGAGGGCATCGTTCATCATAATTTTGTCGCTGTGAGCCGAGAGTTTGGGGCTGATGTTTGCCTCCACCTTCTGCATCTCATCGTTGGTGTCGGCAGAGGCCACAAGGAAGAAGGTATTGGACACCCTTCCGAGCAGTTCGCCGGCATTGTCGAGAGCCAAAATTGTGTTCTCAAAAGTGGGCTTCTCGGGGTTATTCACAATGGCCTCAATCTCCTCCTCGTGGAGGGCCATTGCAGCCTTAAATGCGGGCTCATAGTGAGCCACCTCAATCTGGTCAAACGGGGGTACTCCAAAGGGGGTATTCCACTCCGTAAGAAGGGGGTTTTCGGCCACCACCACGGCCTGCTCTTTACACGCAGTTGTCATAAGCGAAAGAGTTGCGATTGCTAAAACTAACGATTTGGTTTTCATTCTATTATTGGTTTAATTGTTTACTTTCCGACAATCTTTCCAACGAGCCCCGTAAGGACCTTTCCGGGCCCCAACTCCACAAACTCTTCGGCTCCCGCAGCGACCATATTCTGCACACTCTGTGTCCACCTTACAGGCGAGGTCAGTTGGGCCGTCAGATTGGCCTTTATTTGGTCGGGAGAGGTGTGTGGTTTTGCATCCACATTTTGGTAAATCGGGCAGCGTGGAGTGGCAAAAACTGTGTGCTCAATGGCCCTCTGTAACTCCTCCTTTGCGGAGGCCATACAGGGCGAGTGAAAACCACCTCCGACCGCCAACGGCAGAGCCCTCTTTGCCCCCACCTCTTTGAGCCTCACGCAAGCCTCACTCACAGCCTCGTTGGTGCCCGAAATGACAATCTGTCCGGGGCAGTTGTAGTTGGCAGCCACCACCCCATCAATGCCCCCACAGACACTCTCCACAACCTCGTCCGAGAGGCCCAACACGGCGGCCATAGTGGAGGGCACCTCCTCACAGGCCCTCTGCATCGCCAGCGCACGAGCATAGACCAATCGCAGTCCCGACTCAAAGTCAAGAGCCCCCGCAGCCACCAATGCACTAAACTCCCCCAGCGAGTGGCCGGCAACCATATCGGGCCTAAACTCCTCACCGAGTGCCGCCACCGAAGCCACCGAGTGCAGAAAGACAGCCGGCTGCGTAACCTTCGTCTGACGCAACTCCTCGTCGCTACCCTCAAACATAATCTTGCTCAACTCAAAGCCGAGCACCTTGTCGGCTCTCTCAAACAACTCTCGGGCGGCAGGACTACTCTCATACAAATCCTTGCCCATACCGCAGAATTGCGCTCCCTGACCGGGAAAAACGTATGCTTTCATTTCTCTTTTTCGTTTTGTTTGCAGGACAAATATACACAAAAAGTTGAGAATGGAGAATTGTTAATAACTTTCCCTATTAAAAATAGGTAAAACGCAAAAAAGTATCTACCTTTGTGGGTTGTAAGTTGGGATGTTGTCCCCTTGTGTGCTCAACTCCCACATACTCAAACCCATCGAAAGAAAAGAAGAGATTTATGAGAATAGTTGTAACCATCGTTTTCCTACTGTGGATAGTCTTTTGGGCCATTTTTTCGTTGGTTCTAATGGGCATCACAACACTGCTTGACATCCTTTTGGGACACCAGGAGCGCACCCTCACACTCCGCATCTCCTACCTTGTGGCAAGGGTGGTATATCTCACCTGCCCAATGTGGAGGGTGAAGGTGGAGGGCAGGGAGAATCTTGCAGACGGCAAGCCCTATGTTATCACCGCCAACCACCAATCTTTCTTCGACATCCCGCTGATGTTCTTCATCCCCAACAATAGGGGGTTCAACTTTGTGTCGAAGATTGAGGTTAGGAAGATTCCCGCCATCGGTTGGATGTTGGGCCTGAGGGACGACATCGTCATCCGCCGAGGAACGGCAAGTGCCGCAACGTGCGTTATGGACGAGGGCACCAAACATCTGCAAGGCGGTTCGAGTGTGGTGATTTTCCCCGAGGGCACTCGCAGTAAGGACAACAAAGTACACCTCTTCAAGGATGGGGCCTTCAAGTTGGCACAGGCAAACAATGTGGGCGTTGTTCCGTGTGTGATTGTGGGCACACGAAATCTGCTGACCAAGCGAGGAGCCGCAACTCGCACCCTCACCCTGCGCATCCTGCCGCCCATTGAGGCCGAGCAAGTACAACAGTTCGCCACAGCGAGGGACCTTGCACAACACGTCCAAGCCCTAACGGCGGAGAACTTTGAGGATATCAAAGGTCAAAAGAAGGCATAAGCAGACAGGGGCATCAAAAAAGATACCCGTGAAGAAGGAGAGGAAATTTTTACGGACTACTCCTCATTGACAACTGACAACTGATAACTGATAACTATAAAAGACGGTCGAAGATAGACGGTCGACGGCAGACAGAGATATAATGGCAGAAAACAAACAGACGGTACAGTACACCGAAAAGGACATCAAAACACTCTCAACAAGGGACCAGATGCGTCTGCGCCCCGGTATGTGGATTGGCAAATTGGGCGATGGCACACAGCCCGACGATGGTATCTACACCCTCATCAAGGAGGTTGTGGACAACTCCGTGGACGAGTTTACTATGGGCTTCGGCAACCTCATCGAGATAACCATCGAAGACAAGTGGGTAACCATCAGGGACCACGGTAGGGGTATCCCATTGGAGATTCTCGATGCTTGTGTGGGCGTAATCAACACGAGTGGTAAGTATGAGGGTGCAGGTTATAAGAAAACCGTAGGTCTAAACGGTGTAGGTTTGAAGGCTGTGAATATGCTCTCGGCCCACTTTGAGGCACGCAGTGTGAGGGACGGCAAGGCCCGCACGGTAACTTTCAAACAGGGCCTCGCCTCTGGCGACCGCTGGGAGGAAGGCGTAAGCGAGAAGAACGGTACCACCGTGCGCTACTTGGTGGACGAGGAGGTTTTTGGCATCTATGCCTACAATGAGGAGTATGTGGAGCAGAGGGTCAAGAATTACACATACCTCAACACAGGCTTGGCATTCAAACTCAACGGCAAACGCTATGAGTCGAAACACGGTCTGCTGGACCTGCTGGGCGAAAACTTGGGCGAGGAGCCACTCTACCCTCCAATTCACCTGAAAGGTAAGGACATTGAGATTGCCTTCACCCACGGCACGGGCTATGGCGAGACATACTTCTCGTTTGTGAACTCGCAGCACACCACACAGGGCGGTACCCACCAGGCGGCCTTCAAGGAGGCGGTGGCCAAGACCATCAAGGAGTTCTTCAAGAAGGACTACGACCCTGCCGACGTGAGGGGCAGTATCATTGCTGCAATCAGCGTAAGTGTGGAGGAGCCCGAGTTTGAGAGCCAGACGAAGATTAAACTCTCGTCGAAGAATATGGGCCCCGGGCAACTCTCCGTGCGCCAATTCATCGGCGATTTTATGAAGCAGGAGTTGGACGACTATCTCCACATCCACGGCGAAACAGCCCAGCTGATGAACAAGAAAATTGCCGAGAATGAGAAGGAGCGCAAGGCCATCTCCACTGTGCAGAAGAAGGCAAGGGAGATTGCCAAGAAGGTGAGCCTCAACAACCGCAAACTGAGGGATTGCAAGATACACTACTCCGACGTGAAAAACCCCCGCAAGGAGGAGTCTATGATTTTCATCACAGAGGGACTCTCGGCAAGTGGTTCGATTACCGCATCGAGGGATGTGCAGACACAGGCGGTATTCTCCCTGCGAGGTAAGCCCCTGAACTGCTTTGGTGAGAACAAAACCTTTGTGTATAAGAACGAGGAGTTCAACCTCCTGCAAGCGGCCCTCAACATCGAGGAGAGTATCGACGATTTGAGGTACAACAAGATTATCATCGCAACCGATGCCGATGTGGACGGTATGCACATCAGGCTGCTGATGATGACCTTCTTCCTGCAATTCTTCCCCGAGGTCATCAGGCAAAACCACCTGTTTGTATTGCAGACCCCTCTGTTCAGGGTGCGCAACAAGAAGGAGACCATCTATTGCTACAACGAGGAGGAGAAACAGAGGGCTATGGCCAAACTCTCCAAGCCGGAGATTACCCGATTCAAAGGTTTGGGTGAGATTTCGTCGGACGAGTTCAAGGAGTTCATAGGCCCCAATATGAGGCTCGAACCGGTGAAGATTTCACACGAAGAGCCCATCCACGCAATGTTGGAGTTCTATATGGGCAAGAACACCCCCGAAAGGCAGGGATTCATTGTGGATAACCTGCGCATCGAAGCCGACTATGTGGACGAGATATTGTAAATTCAAAATTCTGAATTCAAAATTCAAAATTTAGGGGAAATTGGAAAGCCCCCAAAAAAAAAGATTTACTAATTGAAACAATACGGTCGACGGTAGACGGTCGACAGTTGACAATACAGGAAGATGATAGAAGAAACTTTACAACAAACGGATGAGGTTGTCGCAGACAACGAGGTTGTGAGCACCGAGGAAACTACCCCCATAGAGGAGGTTGTAGAGGCAACAGAGGCACCCACTGCCAAGGAGGTTAATGCACGCCGCCTCTCCGACAAATATGCCAAACTAATGGGCGAGGGCGGCAAGGCCCGCACCAAACTCACGGGATTGTATAGGGAGTGGTTTTTGGACTACGCCTCCTATGTGATTTTGGAGCGTGCGGTGCCCTACATCGAAGACGGTCTGAAACCCGTACAAAGGCGCATCCTCCACTCTATGAAGAGGATGGACGACGGAGCCTTCACCAAGGTTGCCAACATCATTGGCCACACTATGCAATTCCACCCCCACGGCGACGCATCCATTGGCGATGCACTGGTGCAGTTGGGACAGAAGAATCTGCTGGTCGATTGCCAGGGTAACTGGGGTAACATCCTCACGGGCGACGGAGCCGCTGCTCCTCGTTACATCGAGGCAAGACTCTCGAAGTTTGCGCTGGATGTGGTTTTCAACCCCAAGACAACCGAGTGGATGCTCTCCTACGATGGCCGCAACAACGAGCCGGTAAGCCTCCCCGTGAAATTCCCCTTGCTGTTGGCACAGGGCGTGGAGGGTATTGCTGTGGGTTTGGCATCGAAGATTCTGCCCCACAACTTCAATGAGTTGTTGGATGCCTGCATCGCACACCTCCGAGGCGAGGACTTTGTGCTCTACCCCGACTTCCCCACGGGTGGTTTGGTGGACGTTAGTCGCTACAACGATGGTTTGAGGGGTGGCAGTGTGAAGATTCGTGCCAAAATCAACAAGATTGACAAGCGCACCATTGCCATCACGGAGATTCCCTTTGGCACCACCAGCGAGAGTGTGAAGGAGTCCATTGTGAAGGTTAGCGAGAGTGGCAAGATTAAAATCAAGAGTGTGGATGACAACACAGCCGCCAATGTGGAACTGATTGTTACGGTGGCCGCAGGTGAGAGTGTGGACAAGACCATCGATGCTCTGTATGCCTTCACAGCGTGCGAAAACTCCATTTCGCCCAACTCGTGTGTCATCGTGGACAACAAGCCCTGCTTTATGGGCGTGAGCCAAATCCTGCGCCACAACGCCGACCACACCAAGAGCCTCTTGGGACAGGAGTTGCAAATTAGGCTCGACGAGCTGGCCGACGAGTGGCACGCTGCATCGTTGGAGAAGATTTTCATCGAGAACAAAATATACCAAGTGCTCGAAAAGTGTAAGTCCCGTGAGGAGGCCTACGAGGCTGTGGATGCCGCATTGGAGCCCTTCAAGAGCCTGCTCAAACAGGAGGTTACAAAGGATGATGTGGTACGACTCACCGAGTTGAAGTTCATCCGCATCACACGCTTCGACTCCGAGAAGGCCGACAACCAGATTAAGGCCATTGAGAAGGAGACCAAGCAGGTTAAGCACAACTTGGCACACCTTACCGACTACACCATCGCCTACTTCGAGCGCATCAAGGAGAAGTATGGCAAGGGCCGTGAGAGGAAGACCGAAATCAGGGAGTTCGACACCATCACTCAGGCCAAGGTTGCCGTGGCCAATGCCAAACTCTATGTCGATAGGGAGGGTGGCTTCTTCGGCTATGGCAACTCAATGAAGCAGAACGAGTATGTGTGCGACTGCTCCGACCTGGACGACGTTATTGTGTTTGCCGAGGATGGTCGCTACATCATTACCAAGGTGAGCGACAAGGCCTTCTTTGCACAGGGTATCACCTACATTGGCGTATTCCGCAGGGGCGACGAGAGGACAATCTACAATGTGCTCTACCGAGATGGCGACAAGGGCCCCAATATGATGAAACGCTGTGCCATTAGTGCCATCACAAGGGACAAGGAGTATAACATCACCAAGGGTAACCCCAAGAGTAGGATACTCTATATGAGCGTCAACCCCAACGGCGAGGCCGAGGTGTTGAAGGTCATCTTCCGACAGAGGGCCAAACTCAAACGCTCCATTGTGGACCTCGATTTCAGCACGCTGGCAATCAAAGGACGTGCTTCGCAGGGCAACATATTCTCACGTTACCCCATCCACAAGATACTGCTCAAATCGAAGGGTGCATCCACCCTCGCAGGCCAGCAGATTTGGTATGACGAGGATGTGCAGAAACTCAACGACAGCGGCCACGGACGACTGCTGGGCGAGTTTGAGGGCGACGACAAAATTATTGTATTCACCGCCAAAGACCAATTCTACACCACGGGCTACGACGTGGGACACCACTTCCCCGAAGATACCGTAAGGGTGGAGAAATACGACTCTTCGAAGGTCTATACGGTGGCCTATTGGGACGACACGATAAAGAAGTTCTACTTGAAGAGGTTTATGGCCGAGACCACCGACAAGCTCCTTTCGTTTGTCGATGAGGATAACCCCAAGAGCCACTCGCTGTGCATCAGCGACGAGCCAAGGCCCGCATTGGAGGTTATCTATGGCGGAGTACACTCCACCAAGCCCAGCGACCTGATTGATGCTGTGGAGTTTATCGGAGTGAAGGGCTACAAGGCCAAAGGTAAACGCATCAGCACCTTTGAGATTGACAGGGTGAGGTTTGTACCACAACACTTTGCCCCCACCCCCGATGAACAACCCGCAAACGAGGAGGAACAAGAGCCGATGGAGGAGCCCACCACCGAGGTTGTTGACCTGATTGTGGAGGAGCCGGAGGTTGAGAACGCAAAGAGTAACGAGCCTGCCGAAGAGCCCATAGTGGCACCCACGGAGGAGCCCACAGAGGAGCCGGACCCCATTGTGCAGGAGGTTGTGGTGCTCGATAGCGAGGGCGAGGAGGTTGAGCGCATAACGGAGGTTGTGAAGCCCACCTCGGAGGTGGAGTTGGAGATAATCGTCCCTGCCGACGAGGAGGAGAGCAAAGGGCCCCAGATTACACAACTTGACCTGTTCTAAAAGCAGGAAGGGCAGAAAGGGCAAAAAGAGCAAAAAGGGCAACGCTAAGAGTGCACTATCGTGAGGCGAATGCAAGGCTTGCGAAGATGACCTACACCGCAGTTTACCGAGCGTAAATGAGGATGTCGGGCAGCAAGCGTAACGCAGCAGTCGGCCACGAGATGCACTCGCCAACAAGTGATGAGGACAATGAGCAACATATTCTTGGTTGGATTTATGGGGTGTGGGAAGAGTACCATCGGTCGCAAACTTGCGACTGCGAGTGGCTACGACTTCGTTGACCTCGACCAAAGAGTGTGTGAGTTGGCAGGCGCAACCATCCCCGAGATATTCGCTTCGCAGGGCGAAGAGGCTTTCCGAGTGTGGGAACGCAAGGCTCTGGAAGAGGTGGCCCAAAGGAACAACGTGGTGGTAGCCACAGGCGGAGGAGCCCCCTGCTGTGGGGATAATATGGACTTTATCCTCTCCCACGGCAAGGCCGTCTATCTGAAAATGTCGGCCACGGCACTCCAACAACGACTGCTCCACGCACGAGCCGTGAGGCCCAAGATTGTGGGCAAGAGCCCCGAGGAGTTGCTCACCTACATTGAGGAGTTACTCGCCCAGAGGGAGCCATTTTACAGTAGGGCCAATGTGGTTGTGAATTGCAACGACGTAAGCCCCGGAGTGGTGGTTGGGCGACTGAAATACCTCGCAAAGAAAATTCAAAATTAAGATACAAAATGAACAACAACCCTATTGGCGTTTTCGACTCCGGCATTGGCGGACTGAGCGTGTGGAAGGAATTGCGCAAAGCACTCCCACACGAATCTATCGTCTATCTGGCCGACGGCAAGAACTGCCCCTACGGTGATAAAAGCACCGAAGAGGTGGCCGCCCTTGTGTTGCACGCCATAGAGGAGTTGATGAAGCACAATGTGAAGTTGATTGTGGTGGCCTGCAACACTGCTACGGCTGTGGCCATTGACCTGCTCCGAAAGCGATACGACATACCTTTTGTGGGTATGGAGCCCGCTGTTAAGCCCGCAGCACTCTCCTCCGAGAGTGGTGTCATTGGCATCCTCGCAACCCACGCCTCATTGCAGGGCGACCTGTTTCGCAACACCTGCGCCAAGTATGCCGACAAGGTGAGGATACTCTCGTCGGTGGGCGAAGGCTTTGTGGAGTGTGTGGAGAGGGGCGAGGAGCACAACAGGCAAGTGGCGGAGCCCCTTGTGAGTAGGGCTGTGGAGCCTCTGTTGGCCGAGGGTGCCGACAAGATTGTCCTCGGATGCACCCACTACCCATTCCTCGCTCCACATATCAAAAAGGTTATTGGAGAGCGCAAGGTGGAGATTATCGACCCCGCCCCCGCAGTAGCCAAACGCACCGAGTGGCTTTTGAAGGAGCACAAAATAGAGGCCGCCAAGGAGCACAAAGCCGAATACCGCTTTGTTACCTTTGCCGATGATGGCTATCTGGCACGCATCACCGACAAGGCTATGGCTCTGACAATGGAGTATTAAAAAAAACGAAGATTATGGCAAAGAAGAGTAGTAAGCCCGCCCCAATTGCTGCCCCCAAGGAGCGCAAGCAGAGGTGGCAACCAACCGAGAACCAACGATGGGTGGTGTGTTTCACACTGCTCTTTCTGTCGTTGTTCGTCATAGTGTCCATCATATCCTACTATTTCACTTGGCGCACCGACCAGATGGGTGGTGCTGTGGCCAACAACGGAGGCTCGGTGGGCTATCAGATTGCCAACCTGCTGGTGGGCGATTGGTTTGGTCTGTTGGCACTCGGTGTGCCCATTGTGGTCATCATCCTCTCGCTGCGCATAATGCTGGGCAAGAGAACCTTCTGGGAACGCTCCATACGCATCACACTGACCCTGATGATTCTCGGCTCCGTAACCCTCGGTTTCCTCTTCGACACCAATGGAAGTGTCTTTGGCTCGGGCCTCGGTGGTAAGGTGGGTATCGACATTGCAAGGTGGTTGCAAGGCTACATAGGCAAGATGGGAGTGGCACTCCTGATATTTATGTGCTGGATGCTCTTCGCTGTGTTTATCAATCGCAGAACTATTGCAGCCGTCAACAACGTAACCCGCAAGGGCGTTGACCTGCTCACCCCAAAACATAGGGAGGAGTATGAAGACGAAGAGGACGAGGAGGAGGCTCTGCAAGAGGAATTTGACGAGCCGGAAGAGAGCATATCCACCATCATTACCGACACAAAGGAGGAGGAAGAGAATGATGTGGAGTTTGAGATTGTGGGCCCCGACGAGGAGGTTGTTGATAACGACACTCCTGCCGAGAGTGGCGATGAGGGTTTTGGTATTGACATCTTGGAGGAGGACGAGGATGGCATAAGCGTTCATCCTGCGCCCTACCCCACCCCCGCTGCCAGCACAACCACAGTTGCTGCGACCATTGCGGCAAGTGGTGGTGAGGATGACGACTTCGAGGTTATCACTATGGATGGCGGTATGGACGGCTTGCCCGACAATAGCGAGAAGGCAAGCGTTGTACCCGATGCTGTGTTGAGTACGGGAGGTATGATTGAGACCACTGAGGATGGGGAAATTCAGATTATCCGCACCGACCACGAGGAGGACCAAGTGGGCAAGATTGGTACCCTCTATGACCCCACCAAAGAGCTCTCACGCTATCAACGTCCACCCGTGGAGATTCTCGAAAAACACGGCGACGAAGGCGTGCAATTTTCCAGCGAAGAGATTAACGACAACAAGGAGATGATTCAAAAGACTTTGGAGTCGTTTGGCATCACCATCAAGAAGATTACCGCCACCATTGGCCCCACCGTTACACTCTACGAAATTGAGCCTGCAATGGGTATCAAGGTGTCGAGAATCAAAAACCTCGAAGACGACATCGCCATCTCGCTCAAAGCACTCAGCATTCGTCTGATTGTTCCTATGCCGGGTAGAGGTACGATTGGTATAGAAATTCCCAACCGCACACGCCGAATGGTGTCGATGCACTCGGTAGTGAGGTCGGCCAAATTCCAAGAGAGCAAGGCAGAACTCCCCGTGGTGCTGGGCAAGACCATCCAGAACGAAACCTTCGTGATTGACCTTGCCAAGATGCCCCACTTGTTGGTTGCAGGTGCTACGGGACAGGGTAAATCGGTGGGCCTCAATGTGATTATCAACTCGCTGATTTACAAGAAACACCCTGCCGAGTTGAAGTTTGTGATGGTTGACCCCAAGAAGGTCGAACTCTCCCTCTATGCCAAACTCGAAAAACACTTCTTGGCAAAGATGGAGAGCGAAGAGAGCGCAATCCTGACCGACACCCAGAAGGTTGTCTATACCCTCAACTCGCTCTGTAACGAGATGCAGGCACGCTACGACCTTCTGCAAAAGGCCGAGGTGAGAAAGATTAGCGAGTATAACCAAAAGTTTGTGGCCCGCAAGCTCAACCCCAACCACGGCCATAGGTACCTACCCTATATTGTGGTGGTTATTGATGAGTTTGCCGATATGATTATGACGGCCGGCAAGGAGGTGGAAACACCCATCGTAAGGCTCGGTCAGTTGGCCCGTGCGATTGGTATCCATATGATTATCGCCACCCAAAGGCCCGATGCAAAGGTCATCACGGGTCTGATTAGTGCCAACTGCCCCTCACGCATCGCCTTCAAGGTAACCAACCGTATCAACTCGCAGATTATCCTCGGTGGCACGGGTGCCGAAAAACTCATTGGCGATGGCGATATGTTGGTGCAGATTAACGGTGTGGAAACACGTTTGCAGTGTGCCTTCCTCGACACGCCCGAGATTGAGCGCATCACCGACTTTGTGGCCAAACAGAGAAGTTTCCCATCGGCCTACCTGCTGCCCGACTACGTTCCCGAAGGCGGAGAGGATGTTAGTGGCGCAAAGGAGGATATGGGCGATTTGGACAATATGTTCGAGGAGATTGCAAGGTTTGTGGTAGCCAACCAACAAGGCTCCACATCGTTCATCCAACGCCGCTTCAAGATTGGATATAACCGTGCAGGACGCATTATGGACCAACTCGAACAGGCGGGCATTGTGGGCAAGAGCGAGGGTAGCAAACCCCGTGAGGTGCTAATCACCGACCCCGCTGCGCTGGAACGACTGCTCAACGACATCTACATCGATAACCTATAATACCCTCCAATGAAACGAGCAATAACACTACTCTCCTTGCTACTCTGCACCTTTGTAGGGCGTGGGCAAACGGGCGGCGAGATACTCTCGCAGATGGGCGCAAAACTGAATGCAATGGGTGCCTACCGCATCGACTTTGAGTTGGAGATGCCCACAACAACCGACACCTCCAAGGGCCACTGCGTGGTGGAGGGAGAGAGGTATGTGATATCCATCGAGGACCTCAGCCAGGGATGCGACGGCCGGATGCTATGGACCCTCAACGGACAAAACCGAGAGGCCACCTTCGACACCCCTCGCACCGATAGTCGCAACCTCTTCGACAACCCCACCAAGGCTTTCGACTTTGCCGACGAACTATTTGCTGTTGAGAGTGTTACCACCACCAATGAGGGCGATTGGCAACTTGTCCTGCTGCCTTCCGAGGGAGTGCTGGAAGGCATCGAGAGGGTTGTTGTGAGGGTGGATAAGAGGAGCCTGCTGCCCACCGTTTTGTGCTACGATATGGCGGGCATTGGACTGTGGATAAACATCTCAAAAATCACCCCCACATCCACCACCCCTGCCACCTTCGAGCCCACCATCCCAGAGGGCTACGAAGTGATTGATTTCCGTTAGTAGAGAAGGCTGCCATTGGCAATTAAAATGCACCCACCAAGCGGGTGCATTTTTTGTTCTCATCGTACAAACGATATGGTTCGCTCGCTTTTTTATAAAAAAAGCGCAAAAGAGAGATAATTTTCAATTTTCAATTTTCAATTTTCAATTTTTTACCGTATCTTTACACGTTATTTGTAGCAACTGATTTTTTATAAAAAGATATGTCCGAAATTAACGACAAAGTAACCCTTACGGAAGAACTCCCACAGGAAGAGAGAATCATCAAGATTAACATCGAAGATGAGATGAAGACAGCCTACATCGACTACTCGATGTCGGTAATCGTTTCACGTGCGCTGCCCGATGCAAGGGACGGTATGAAGCCCGTACACCGCCGTATCCTCTACGATATGAGCCACGAGCTGGGCCTCTACTCCAACAAGCCCACTCGTAAGAGTGCCCGTATCGTCGGCGACGTGCTCGGTAAGTTCCACCCCCACGGCGACAGCTCTGTGTATGATGCGATGTGTCGTATGGCACAGCCTTGGAGCCTGCGTTACCCGCTGGTTGACGGCCAGGGTAACTTCGGTTCGATGGACGGCGACTCGCCTGCGGCTATGCGTTACACCGAGGCAAGGATGCGCAAGATTACCGACGAGGTTATGGCCGACATCGACAAGGATACTGTTGACTTTGTGAACAACTTCGACGACACCGAGTTGGAGCCCACCGTACTGCCCACCCGCATCCCCTTGCTGATGGTCAATGGTGCCAACGGTATTGCTGTGGGTATGGCAACCAATATGGCTCCCCACAACCTCTCGGAGTGTTGTGATGCCATTTGTGCCTACATCGATAACCCCGATATGGAGCCTGGTGAGATGTGCCACTATGTGAAGGGTCCCGACTTCCCCACCGGCGGTATCATCTACGGCTACGAGGGCGTTAAGGAGGCCATCGAGACCGGTAGGGGCCGTGTGGTTATGAGGGCCAAGACCGAGATTGAGCACACCAAGACCGGCAGGGAATGCATCGTAATCACCGAGGTACCCTATATGGTCAACAAGAGCGATATGGTACAGAAGATTGCCCAGATGGTCAACGAGAAGAAGATTGAGGGCATTTCGTACATCAACGACGAGAGTAACAAGGAGGGTGTGAGGGTTGTGATTATCCTCAAACAGGATGCAGTGAGCAGCGTGGTGCTGAACACCTTGTATAAGAACACCCCCTTGCAGAGCTCCTTCTCGGTGAACAACATCGCACTTGTGGGTGGCAGGCCCGTGTTGATGAACTTCAAGGATATGGTCAAGGCCTTCGTTGAGCACCGCCACGAGGTGGTTGTCAGGCGCACCAAACACGACCTCGCAGCAGCCGAGGCAAGGGCCCACATCGTGCAGGGTTTGTTGATTGCACAGGACAACATCGACGAGATTATCGCTATGATTCGTGGCTCGCAGACTCCCGACGAGGCCAAGGCCAAGATGATTGAGAGATTTGGTTTGAGCGAGTTGCAGGCTGCCGCCATCGTGGAGATGAGGCTCCGTGCTCTGACCGGTTTGGAGAGGGGCAAGTTGGAGGCCGAGTTGGCAGAACTGTTGGAGAAGATTGCATACTTCAAGAACGTGTTGGACAATGTTGACTTGCAGTTGCAGATTGTCAAGGATGAGACTCTCGAAATCAAGGAGAAATATGGCGACGAGCGTAGGACCGAGATTGTCTATTCTTCGGAGGAGTTCAACCCCGAGGACTTCTACGCCGACGAGGATGTGGTGATTACCATCAGCCATATGGGCTACATCAAACGCACTCCGCTGACCGAGTATAAGAGCCAGCACAGGGGCGGCATCGGTGTTAAGGGTAGCGCAACAAGGGATGAGGACTTCATTGAGCACATCTACGTTACCTCGATGCACAACACAATGCTGTTCTTCACCGAGAAGGGCCGCTGCTACTGGTTGAAGGTTTATGAGATTCCCGAGGGTACAAGGGCTTCCAAAGGTAGGGCTATCCAGAATGTTATCCAGATTGAGCCCGACGATAAGGTTAGGACCTACATCAACGTCCGCCGTTTGGAGAGGGGTGGCGAATTTGCAATGAGCCACTATATTGTGATGTGCACCGCACAGGGTACTGTGAAGAAAACCCTCCTGAATGAGTACACCAACGTCCGCAAGGGCGGTGTGAACGCCATCAGCATCAGGGAGGACGACCAGCTGATTGATGTTGCACTCACCAGCGGCCAAGCCGAGATTGTATTGGCCACCTACGATGGTAAGGCCATCCGCTTCAACGAGGAGGAGGCAAGGGCTATTAGCCGTACCGGTATGGGCGTTAGGGGTATCAGCATCGATACCGAGAGTGGCAACAGGGTTGTTGGTATGGTATGCTTCGAACCCAACGATACGAAGGATATTCTGGTGTTGAGCGAGAATGGCTACGGCAAGCGTACCGACCTTGGTGAGTACACTCCCCACCACCGTGGCGGTAAGGGTATGACCACAATGAAGATTACCGACAAGACGGGTAAGATGGTGAGCATCCAAGCGGTTGACGACAGCAACGACCTGATGATTATCAACCGTAGTGGTATTACCATCCGCACCTCTGTTAGCGACATTCGCATTGCCGGTAGGGCTACCCAGGGTGTGAAGATTATCAACCTGCGTGAGGGCGACTCGATTGCTTCGGTGATGGCAGTACCCAAGAACGAGGAGGAGGCCGTTGAGCTGGCCGAGGGCGCAGAGGGCGCAGAGAGCGCAGAGGGCACCGTAAGCCCCGTTCAGAGCAGCGAGAACACCCCCAACGAGAGTGCAGAATAGCGAACAAAACAATAATCCATTTAATAATACTACGAAGATGAAAAAGACATTTCTTACCATTGCAGCAGCACTCGTGATGTGCTTGCCAACTTTTGCGCAGCAGCAGCAAAAAGTTGACCCCGTAGCTTTGCAGAAGAAGATTGAGAAGTCGGATTTGGATATTGCCAACGAGAAGAAGGCAGCCAAAGCTTCGACTTGGGTTAAGCGTGCAGAGGCTATGATGGCCGCCGAGAACGCCTACACCAGCCAGATTTACGACAATATGGAGGCCAATATGGTACAGTTGATGCTCGGTAAGCCCAAAGGTGTGGATGAGGCAATCATCGACAATGCGCCCTACTTCAAGATGAACTACGGTGCATTCAACCTCTACATCAGTGGCGACCAGAAGGTTAAAGGCTGGGAGGTAGTAAAACCCGTGTATGAGGGTGCTATCGACAAGGCTATCGAGGCTTATGCAAAAGCATACGAGCTCGATGCCAAGATGCTCAAAAAGACCAAAATCGGTCTGCAAGGCGTGAGCAATGCATTGGGTAAAAACGCAGGCAACAGCTACTTCTTGCGTGATTTTGCAAGTGCTGCCGACTATTTTGAGAAAGCCTACGAGGTGTCGTTGATGCCCGCAGCAGAGGCTACTGTTGACACTTTGAGTATCTTCAATGCCGGCTTCACCGCTTACTTTGCAAAACAGTATGAGCGTAGCGTTAAGAACCTTCTGATTGCCGAGGAGTATGGCTACTATCAGGATGGCGACCTCTATAACGTACTCTACAACTCCTACCGTAGCCTCTGTGGCGAGGACAAGGTTAAGTTGGCAGAGGCCAAAGAGTTCCTCCTCCGTGGTCTGAAACTCTTCCCCGGCAACGCAAACGTTATCACCTGCCTCACCGACCTCTACCTCGCATTGGGCGAGAACCCCGAGGCTGTTGTTCCTATGGTTCAGGAGGCTATCGCCAAAGAGCCCGAGAATGCAATGTTGTGGTATGGTTTGGGTGCTATCTACAAAGAGTTGAAGAAGTATGACGAGGCTATGGATGCCTTCAATAAGGTTATCGAGCTCAACCCCAACAATGCCCTCGCCTACTACTACATCGGCAACCTCTACGTTTTGAAGGGCGACGAGCTCAACGACCAGGTTAGCAACAGCTGGGGTAGCGAGACCTACAAGGAGGATATGCAGAGGGTGCTGGGCCTCTATGGTCAGTCGATTGCTCCCTTCGAGAAGGCTCACGAGTTGATGCCTCAGGAGATTGCATTTGTTGAGTACCTGAAAGTTGTAACCTTCCGTCTGCGTAACGAAAGCCCTGAGATTCAGGCCAAGTTCGACAAGTACAACGAACTCTTCAAACAGATGAACGCACAGTAGTCCGCAGGGCTATAAAGCAAACAAAAGCCCCGACCTTTTCGGAAGGTCGGGGCTTTTGTTTTGAAGACAACCCTCTTTTTAATTAGTAATTAGTGAGGAGTAATTAGTAAAGATTTTTTCCTATCGCCCCTATTATCCTTATCGCCCTTAAAGTCCTTAGGGGCATTAAAGACCTTATGGAGTGTAGGGAATTTCGGGAGCACCACCACTACTTGAAATAGGTGTCCAACAACCTCTTGGCTGCCACAAACGAACTCACCTTGTCGGCCAACACATCGGCCTCATATTGGGGCAACAGAGAGGCAATCTCCTCACTGCCATAGAAGCTACTCTTCAAAGCCTCGTTGATACTCTCATACATCCAATACTTGCTCTGGCGGTTACGGTTGGCTTGGAAGAAACCATTGGCCTTGGTGTGGCGAATGAAGTCCTCGACCATATTCCACACATCGCCAATACCCTTACCACTAACACTCGAACAAGTCAACACCTGCGGAGTCCACTCGCTCTCGGTGGGAGGGAAGAGTTTGAGGGCGTTGAAAATCTGTGCACGAGCAAGTTCGGCACGGTGGCGGTTGTCGCCATCGGCCTTGGTGATGGCAACCACGTCGGCCATCTCCATAATGCCACGCTTGATACCCTGCAACTCGTCGCCTGCACCCGAAATTTGGAGCAACATAAAGATATCAACCATCGAGTGTACGGCCGTTTCGCTCTGGCCCACACCCACCGTTTCGATGAAAATCACATCAAAGCCGGCAGCCTCACACAACACCACCGACTCCCTCGTCTTGCGAGCCACACCACCCAGCGAGCCTGCACTCGGAGAGGGGCGAATGAACACCTTGGGGTTGTTGCAGATGGTCTCCATACGGGTCTTGTCGCCCAAGATGGAGCCACCACTACGCTCCGAGGAGGGGTCAATGGCCAACACAGCAAGCTTGTGGCCCAACTCCGTAACCATTCCGCCCACGGCCTCAATAAATGTCGATTTGCCGGCACCCGGCACACCCGTAATGCCCACCCTCATAGAGCGACCGGCATAGGGAAGACAACGCTCGATAATCTCTTGCGCTTGTGCGTAGTGGTCCCTATTGTTGCTCTCCACAAGGGTAATGGCCTGCGAGAGAATGGAGATGTTGCCTTCGAGGATACCGTTGACATAGTCGTCGGTTGAGAGCATCCTGCGTTTCACACGCTTGAAATAGGGATTTACAACAGGCTGACTCTCCACGCCCGCTGTAACATTCAGAGCACTATCCTCGTGCTCCTCTCGGTGGTGATATTCGTAGTGGTTGATTGTATCCATCGTTGCAGTTATTTCAAGATTTCCTCAATGGTTACTCGGGTAAGCCTCGTGGGGTTGCCGAGCCAAAGAATCTGCCCTTGTGGCGACAGAAGCAGAGCATAGGGGACGTGGGGCACATCAAATTGCCCAAATATCACCCCCCTCTCGTCGATGGCCACATAGGCATTCTGGTAGTCGTGGAGCAAAAGCGAGGCCACCTGCTCGGCCGGCTCTCGTGCCACCACAACCACGTTCAGTATATTATTATAGGTATAGGCCAACTCGTTGACCTCCTCCACCCTTGCTCGGCATTGCTCGTTAGCGGAGTGGAAAAACTCCACCAACAGGTGCTTGCCTTTCAGATTGGGAGTATCTGTGAGCCACTCCATAGTGTTGGTGTGCAGCGGAGCCACATAGCCTCCCACAGCCACACGCTGTGCCGAGAGCGCACCTACGCCCAGCACCACACACACCACTATCGGTAGAAACCTCTTCATACCCTACAAAGATACGGCTATAAATTGCAAAATTCAAAATTAGGGCCCTTATTTACACACCCTTCGCTCCCCAAAAAAGTCGTTTCTTGGCCACAGTGCGCCAATGGTTAGAAATTCACAAAGTAACCCAAGTTGGTAAGCCCCCTGCTGCCAAGGCCCAACTCATAGAAAAAGCCCTGTTTGCGCCCCCAACGCAAACCTATGGGATAGAACTCCACGATGTATCTCCTCAGCCCCACCGATGGGGTGCTCCTCCAATGGTAGTCCTCCACGTTGAGCATCATACTCAAACCCAAACCATAGAGGCCATAGAACTCAAACTTACGACCGAGGTAGTAGGAGAACTTGCCCGCCACCACCACCGTCGTCGGTAGGCCTACATAATGCCCCAGCAACTCCCCGTTTGTACCAAAGCATTCTATCTGCTTGTAGCTCATCGTGGTACGCAACCCAAGGGCAAAGCGGGGCGTAAAGTGATAATAGACATCCACGCCGGAATGGAAGGGAAAACTGTATATGTTTTGGTTTATCGTTCCTCCGGGCACCAAATTTTCCTCCCATTGTTGGAACAACACATACTCTTGGAAAAAAGAGAACCCTGCTGAAATATCCACGGTCCACTTTGCATCGGCAAGTTTTGTAATCTTCTTTTGGACGGGCGCAACTTCGCTTTGAGCCGACATTGTACCGCCCCCTATAACAGCCACAAAAAACCCAAGCATTAGCAACTTTTTCATAGTACACGAAGGTTGGTTTGCACAAAGATACAAAATGGGAATGGAAAATTGAAAGTTGAAAATTGAAAATTAAGGAGGATAGGGAGTTTAGGGAATTTAGGGAGATTAGGGACTCTAAGGTCTTTAAGGCCCCTAAGGACTCTAAGGCCCTTATCCTCCCAGAAGACTCATAAGACTCAGAGGCTACTAGGGCTACTAGGGCTACTAGGGCTACTGAGAAGTTGGCGTTTGAAAGCGGTAAAAAACGCCAAGGACGAGATGAATGCAAGGGCGTCAGAATGACGCTTTCCCCATTTTGGTCGAAATTCTATTGAGCGTTAGTAAGCAGTAAAAAACACAAAGTGCGAGGTGCATTTTGCAGGCACAGCCTGTTTTGTAAAACATACCCCTCCGCCTTTCAGGCACCTCCCCTAACTTAGGGGAGGAGTGGTTGTGGTGCTATTGAGCGTTTGGTAGCACCACCAAAAAAAACGCAAAGTGCGAGGTGCATTTTGTGCCAAACAAGAAAGCGGCCCCGCAGTTTGCTTTCGCAAATGAGGAGCAGCCACAGGCTGTTTTGTGTATTTTTTTGTTGGAGTGCTATCTAACGTTTGATAGCAGTAAAAAAACGCAAAGAACGAGATGAATGCAAGGGCGTCAGAATGACGCTTTCCCCATTTTGGTCGAAATTCTATTGAGCGTTAGTAAGCAGTAAAAAACGCAAAGAACGAGATGAATGCAAGGCACATAAGAAAACCACCTCCGCAGTTTACTTTCGTAAATGAGGAGGTGGTTTATCGCAATGTAACGCAGCAGTCGCTCGTTATCTGCGTTTTTTTATTTGTTGTTGTAAGCGTACATCTTCTCAATCAACATCAACACCTTGTTCGAGTAACCCCACTCGTTGTCATACCACGAAACGAGTTTAACGAACTTGGGAGTGAGCTGGATACCAGCATCAGCATCGAAAATCGAAGTGCGTGCATCGTCGATGAAGTCGCTCGATACAACTGCCTCCTCGGTGTAACCGAGAATACCCTTCAACTCGCCCTCCGAAGCCTCTTTCATTGCAGCGCAAATCTCAGCGTAGGTAGCCTCTTTTGCGAGAGTACAGGTGAGGTCAACAACCGAAACGTCCAAGGTAGGAACACGGAACGACATACCGGTAAGTTTGCCGTTGAGCTCGGGAATAACTTTACCAACAGCCTTTGCAGCACCGGTCGAGCTGGGGATGATGTTGCCGGCAGCAGCACGGCCACCACGCCAGTCTTTTACCGAAGGACCGTCAACGGTCTTCTGGGTAGCGGTGGTTGCGTGTACGGTGGTCATAAGACCCTCAACCATACCGAACTTGTCGTTGATAACCTTAGCGATAGGAGCCAAGCAGTTGGTGGTGCACGATGCGTTCGAAACGATGGTCTGACCGCAGTAGGTATCGGTGTTAACACCGCATACGAACATAGGGGTATCGTCTTTCGAAGGAGCCGACATTACAACATATTTAGCACCAGCCTCGATGTGAGCCTGAGCTTTCTCTTTGGTCAAGAAAAGACCGGTGGACTCAACAACGTACTCTGCGCCAACCTCGTTCCATTTGAGGTCTGCGGGGTTACGCTCTGCGGTTACACGGATAGCGTTGCCGTTTACAACGAGTTTGCCATCAACAATCTCAACGGTGCCGTTGAATTTGCCGTGTACGCTGTCGTATTTGAGCATATAAGCCATATACTCAACATCAATCAGGTCGTTGATACCTACAACCTGAAATTTGTCTGCCTGATTGCAAGCAGCACGAAATACCAAACGACCGATACGACCAAAGCCGTTGATACCAATCTTAATCTGTGCCATAATTTTTTAATTTTGAAATGGTTAATATATCGCTGTTAATATTTTCACATCGCAAAAGTATAAACTTTCCATACATTTACCAAAAAGATTTATTAAAATTTTTTAGTAACCCACAAAAAAGTAACACAAATTTAACCTCTTGTGCGGAAAAATCTCAGTGGCTCAAAGGGTGTTTGGTAACATTTTTTGTTCCACACACAATAAAATCGACAAAAAGGAGTACTTTTGTATAAAAGAATATGTACAAAGAATGAAGAGATATCTACTGATATTGACCGCCTTGTTGGTAACCATTGCGAATGTGTGGGCCGTGAACTACTCGGTGCGCACCGTGCCCAACGTGCAGGTAGCCGACGAAAGACGTTTTGTGAGCAACCCCGACGGAATACTCTCCTCCGAGGCCGTATATTCCATAGACACAATGCTTTATCGCCTGCGCCAAAGTGGGGCTGCCGAGGTGGCCGTGGTGGCTGTGGAATCCATTGGGTTTGACGAGCCGAGGGAGTTTGCCACCGCCCTTTTCCGCCATTGGGGACTTGGCCAAAAGGAGCAGAACAATGGTCTGTTGGTGCTGTTGGTGCTCGGCCAGGGGGCCATTGAGATTGAGACGGGCTATGGCATCGAGGGCGACCTGCCCGATGCGGTGTGTAAGCGCATAATTGAGAGGGTGATGATTCCTCGCTTCAAGGAGCGAGATTTCGACGGTGGTATGGTCGAGGGTGTGGGTGCGCTCACCGAGATTCTCTACACCCGAGAGGTACCCGAAGAGTTGCGTGGAAGCGTGGGCGACGACAGGGGCGACCTCATTGGACTTATTCTGTTTGGTGCTACGGCACTGCTGTTTTGCGTGTTGGTTTGCCTGCTGTTGACCCTCAACAACCGTTGCCCGAAGTGCAAGAAAAATCACGCACTCAAACGCACGGGCGAGCGTATGGAGATTAGCCGCAACGCCTACCAACGCATCTACAAGGTAGCCTACAAGTGTACCCTCTGTGGCCACATCGTGTGGCGCAACGAAGCCGAGGATATTGGTGGCCACCACCGAGGAGGTGGCGGAGGGCCCATCATCTTTGGCGGTGGAGGCTTTGGAGGCCGAGGCGGAGGCTTCGGTGGTGGCGGCTTCGGCGGCGGTATGAGTGGCGGTGGAGGTGCAGGCGGAAGGTTTTGAAAATTCAAAATTCAAAATTCAAAATTCAAGATTCAAAATTAACATACCCCTTCGGACACCTCCCCCAACTTAGGGGAGGAGTTGTAGAGATGCTCCCTAACATCTCTAAATTCCCCAACCTCACGGGTAACAAAAAAGATACCCGAGAAGGAAGAAAAAACATTTAACAATTACTAATTAGAAAAAGGTCATTAGACATTAGACATTGGACGTTAGACTAAAACTAAAATGATATGAAAAACAAAGGATTATGGATTGCATTGGTTGCCGTTGCAGTCGTTGTAGTGTGGGGCGTGTCGAAGTACAACAGCCTCGTAGTGAGTGGCGAAAAGGTGGAGAGTGCGTGGAGTCAGGTGGAGAACCAATACCAGCGTCGCTCGGATCTCATTCCCAACCTTGTGAACACCGTTAAGGGCTATGCCGCCCACGAGCAAAGCACTCTCGAAGAGGTGGTGGCTGCTCGTGCCAAGGCTACCCAAGTGAGCGTGGATGCCACATCGCTCACTCCCGAGAAACTCGCAGAGTACCAGAAGGCACAGGGCGAGGTTGGCTCGGCACTCGGCCGCCTGATGGCCATCAGCGAGGCCTACCCCGACCTGAAAGCCAACCAGAACTTTATGGAGTTGCAGGCTCAGTTGGAGGGCACCGAAAACCGTATCGCTGTGGCTCGCAGGGACTTCAACGAGGCAGTGAAGGCCTACAACCTGCGCACCAAACGCTTCCCATCGAACATCATTGCCGGTATGTTCGGCTTTGAGTCGAAGGCATATTTCGAGGCTGTGAGTGGTGCCGAGAAGGCCCCCGTTGTGGAGTTTTAAGGAAATGGCTAACGGCTAACGGCTTAAAACAATCGTCTATGCACATCGAGGGACTTGTGATAGGTGTCTGCACCTTTCTGATTATAGGATTGTTTCACCCCATTGTCATCAAAACCGAATATTGGTTTGGTGTGCGTGTGTGGTGGGTGTTCCTATTGCTTGGCGTGGTGGGTGTTGTTGGCTCACTCTTTGTGGCCAACACGCTCCTCTCCACCCTCTTGGGAGTATTTGCCTTCTCCTCATTTTGGAGCATCAAGGAACTCTTCGAGCAACGAGAGAGGGTACGCAAGGGATGGTTCCCCAAAAGAGAAAAGAATTGAGAATTCCAAATTATTCTCTGAACTCCCTAAGGGCTTTAAGGACCCTAAAAAAAATCGGTCGTCGGTTGACGTAAAAAAACGCAAAGAGTGAGGCAAATGCAAGGCTTGCGAAAAAAATCCTCCCGCAGCGGCCTAAGGCCGATTTGTGTATTTGGTCGTGCAAAACCCAAAAAAACGCAAAGAATTAGGCAAGTTCAAGGCGCACAAGAAAGCGGGCCCGCAGTTTGCTGACGCAAATGAGGAGCCCGCTTATCGCAGTGCAACGCAGAAATTGTCAATTATTTGCGTTTTTTATTGTGGAAGTTCATCGTCCTTTCGATACCTATGGTGGTAAAATCCTTGATGGCAGCCACAGCAGCCTCCACAGCAACCTCAAACTCCTTGCGCTCGTCGGCCGAAAGACGGCCCAACACAAAATCTACCTGGTGGCCCTGAGGAAAATCGCCACCCACACCCATACGAATACGGGCGTAGTTGTTACCGCCACACAACGCATCGATGTTCTTCAACCCGTTGTGTCCGCCATCGCTACCCTTTGCACGAATACGCATCGTGCCCACAGGAATTGCGATGTCGTCCACCACCACAAGAAGGTTCTCCTTGGCGATGTTCTCCTTGTCGAGCCAATAGCGCACAGCCTTACCACTCAGGTTCATATAGGTCGAGGGCTTCACCACAACCATCGTGCGCCCCTTCCACTTCACCTCGGCCTTTGAGGCGTAACGATCGGGCGAGAAGGTTGCACCCGCCCCCTCTACGAGTTTATCCACCACATCAAAACCTGCATTGTGGCGTGTGTATTCATACTCGGCTCCGATGTTGCCGAGTCCAACGATGAGATATTTCATACTATCGGGCTCTTTTTTCTTCTTGTTGAACAGTCCAAAAAACATAGGCGCAAAGGTAAGTCTTTTTTTGTGATTACACTACTCCTCCTCGCCACTCTCTTCCTGCTGTATGAGTGCTTCGGGCAGACGCTTGGTGGCCTTGGCTCCGAGAGTTTTGAGGTTTTCCACTCGGGAAAGTATGTTACCACGACCGGTGGATAGTTGTTCCACCGCCTTACGGCAACTGTCGGAGGCTCGGTTGATGTTCTTCTCCACCTCGCCGAGGGTGTCCACAAAGCCAACCACCTTGTCGTAGAGTTTACCTCCTGCATCGGCAATTTTCAGTGCGTTTTTGTTCTGCGAGTCCCTCTGCCAGAGGTCATAGACGATGCGCAACATAGCCAGCAGGTTGGTGGGCGAGGAGATGACCACATTCTTCTTGTAGGCATCGGCCCAGAGGGTGGGCGCATTTTGGAGCGCATACATAAAGGCCGGCTCGTTGGGCACAAACATAATGACAAACTCGGGGGCCTTGTCTGTGAGGTCTTGGTATCGTTTGGCGGAGAGTTCCTGAACGTGTTTGCTTACCGAAGCAACGTGGGCAGCCATAGCGGCCTCCCTCTCCTTGGGGTCCTCGGCGGCGTTCCAATTCACAAAGGCAGTGAGCGACACCTTGGAGTCCACGATGATAACCTTGCCGTCGGGCAACGAGAGCACCACATCGGGCCTCTGGTTGCGCCCCAACTCGTCTTTGATGCTCTCTTGGGTGGAGTAGTGAATACCCTTTTGGAGTCCGCTGTTTTCGAGCAAACTATCGAGAATCATCTCGCCCCAATCGCCCTGCACCTTGCTGTCGCCTTTGAGCGCACGGGTGAGGTTTTTGGTCTCAGCAGTGATGGTGTTGTTGAGTTCCATCAGGTTTTTCAGTTCGGCTTTCAGCGAGCCCGTCTGCTCGTTTTGGGCGGAGTAGATACTCTCCACTCTCTCACGAAAGTCTTTAATGTTGTCCCTCAGTGGTTTGAGCACCAACTCGATGGACTCCTTATTGGAGGCCGTCATACTCTTTTGTTTCTCTTCGAGTATGTCGTTTGCGAGGTTTTTGAACTCCTGACGGAAGGAGCTTTGTAGCTTCTCCAACTCGGCCTTGTCGCTCTCGGCCTTCTCTTGGAGGTTTTTGTTCTGCACCTCCAATACCTTGCACCTCAACTCGGCCTCGTGGGCCTCCTGTGTGAGGGCCTTTACCCTCTCTTCGAATGCGAGGTTTTTCTCCACCTCGGAGGTGAGTTTTGCATCGACAATGCGGTTCTGCCTGCGGTAGAAAGCAATCACCACGGCCATAGCCACCACAACAACAATGGCCACAATGAGGGCAATAAGAAGAATGGTATTCATAATAAAATTGGTATATCTTGTTTGAGTAAGCCAAAAGTAATACTTTTTTTCGGTTTTTTGGCTACCTTTGTACACAGATTTTTTTGCAGACCTATGAGCAACAGAAAACGTATCATTTCCCCTTCGATGCTCTCGGCCGACTTTGGCCACTTGGAGCGAGATACCAAGATGATTGACCGCAGTGCGGCCGAGTGGGTACACATCGACGTTATGGACGGTGTGTTTGTGCCCAATATTTCGTTTGGATTTCCTGTGCTGAAAGCCATCACGGAGGCCACGGACAAGTTTATGGACGTGCACCTGATGATTGTTGAGCCGGAGAAGTATGTAGAGCGATTTGCCAAAGCGGGTGCCGACCTTGTGGTTTTCCACATCGAGGCCACCGAGAAGGCCCAAGAGTGCATCGACCTGATTCGCAGGAGTGGAGCCAAGGTGGGTGTGAGCATCAAGCCCGCAACCCCTGTGAGTGCCATAGAGCACCTTTTGCCCCAACTCGACTTGGTGTTGATTATGAGTGTGGAGCCCGGCTTTGGAGGTCAGAGTTTCATCGAGGGCAGCACCGACAAGGTTAGGGAGTTGCGCACAATGATTGACAGCAAGGGGCTCTCCGTGCTCATAGAGATTGACGGCGGAGTGAGCCGCCACAATGCAGGCGAACTCTTTGAGGCAGGCTGTGATGCGCTTGTTGCAGGCAGTGCAGTGTTCAAAGCACCCAACCCCGAGGAGGAAATCGTGGCAATGCTGAACGCATAGGCAAATTAGTAGTTAGTAAAGGGTAACTCTCAATTCACAGACCTTGGTTTCGATTGACAACATAACCGTAAGTTTTGGAGGCTGGGACCTCTTCAAAGATATTTCGCTGTTGATTAACCCACGAGATAGGATAGGTCTGGTGGGTAAGAATGGTGCGGGCAAGACCACGCTCCTGAAAGTGATTATGGGGATGCAGCCCCCAACTTCGGGTGCTATAACGATGAGTGGCGACACCACCCTCGGCTACCTGCCCCAGCAGATGAAGGTGCACGACACCACCACCCTGCGTGAGGAGACAGCCAAAGCCTTCGACGAGGTGCTCTCCCTCGAACGAGAGATGGAACACCTTACGGCCCAGATTGCCCAGAGGGAGGACTACGAGAGTGAAGAATATGCCGCCCTTGTACACCGCCTGAGCGAGATTCACGACCGACACGCACTGCTCGGTGGCGAGAGCCGTGAGGCACAGATTGAGCGCACACTGCTCGGTCTGGGTTTCAAACGTGAGGACCTCGACAAGCCCACAAGCACATTCAGTGGCGGTTGGAGGATGCGTATAGAGTTGGCAAAATTACTCCTACGCAAGCCTTCGGTGTTCCTGCTCGACGAGCCCACCAACCACCTCGACATTGAGAGTATCCAATGGCTCGAAGGCTATCTGAGGGATTACCCCGGGGCGGTGCTATTGATTTCGCACGATAGAGATTTTCTGGACAACGTAACCAACCGCACGGTGGAGTTGTTGCTCGGCAAGGTCTATGACTACAAGGTGCCATACAGCCAATATGTGCAGTTGCGCAAGGAGCGCAGGGAGGCACAGGTGGCCGCCTACAACAACCAGCAGAGGCTCATCGAAAAGACTGAGGAGTTTATCGAAAAGTTCCGCTACAAACCCACCAAGAGTAACCAGGTACAGAGCCGTGTGAAGCAGCTCGAAAGGCTCGAACGCATAGAGATTGACGAGGAGGACCTCAGCGCACTCAACCTCAAATTCCCACCCGCACCCCGCAGTGGTCAGATTGTGGCCGAGATGAAGGAGGTAGGCAAGTCGTTTGGAGAGAAATTCGTATTTGGCGGTGCCAACATCACCATCGAGAAGGGCGACCGCATTGCCCTTGTAGGACGTAATGGCGAGGGAAAGACAACCCTTGCACGTCTGCTCATTGGCGAGATGGAGCCTTCGGAGGGTAGTGTGAAGTTGGGTGCCAACGTGAGCCTCGGCTACTATGCCCAAAATCAGGACGACCTGATGGATGGAGAGTTCACGGTCTATGACACCCTCGACAAGGTGGCCGTGGGCGACATACGCACCAAGTTAAGGGATATTTTGGGAGCATTTCTGTTCCGTGGCGAGGATGTGGATAAGAAGGTGAAGGTGCTCAGCGGTGGCGAGCGTTCGAGGCTTGCAATGGCCCGTATGATGCTCTCGCCCCACAACCTGCTCGTCCTCGACGAGCCCACCAACCATATGGATATGCGCTCGAAGGATATCCTCAAAGAGGCTCTGCTCAAATATGACGGAACGCTGGTGGTGGTATCGCACGACAGGGAGTTTTTGGACGGCCTTGTGGAGAAGGTCTATGAATTCCGTGATGGTGGCGTGAAGGAGTATCTGGGTGGTATTCGCTACTTTCTCGAAAAGCGCAAGTTGGAAGATATGCGCCAGATTGAGATGAGGGAGGTGGCCACCAAAGAGCAGAAGAACACCAGCGGTAAGGAGGACTACCTCGCAAAGAAGGAGAACGAAAAACTCATACGCAAAACCCAGCGAGCCATCGAAGAAAAAGAGGCCGCAGTAGCACGCTTGGAGGGCGAAGTGGCCGAGTGGGATGCCCGCCTGGCAGCACCCGACCAGCACGGCATCGACCTTGCCGACAGCAAAGTCTTTGAGGAGTACAACACCCTCAAACAGAGGCTTGCCTTTGAGGAACACGAGTGGGAGAAGTTGTGTTATGAGTTGGAGTTGCTCCAAGAAAATCAGTAATGAGTAATTGATAAATAGTAAGATATATTATGGAAAATAACGAGTTTTTCAAGGACAAAAGGGAGCGTAAGCCTCGCACCGAGGCCCCCACGTTTAATGCCGAGCCACACTACACCGAAGCAAGGGACCTGAATTGGGAAGAGCGCACCCGTGCGCCCAAAGGCGAGGGTAGGCCTCGCAGAGAGGGTGGTTTTGAGCGTAGGGACAGCAAGCCCCACGGCGAGGAGCGCACACGCAGGGAGCAACCCAAAGACGAGAACATTGTGTTTGGTCTGCGCCCCGTCATTGAGGCCATCGAAACGGAGAAGCAGATTGAGAAAATCTATGTACGCAAGGGTGCCGAGGGTCAGCTGATGGCCGACCTGAAAGACCTGTGTTATCGTAGCCGCATCCGCTACCAAGAGGTGCCTGTGGAGAAGCTCAACCGCCTGACGAGGGGCAACCACCAAGGCGTGGTGGCCATCATCGCCCCCATTGAGTATGTTGGCTTGGAGGACATCCTCGACCGCATTCCCGACGACGAGCAGCCACTCATCGTGGTCTTTGACGAGGTTACGGATGTGAGGAATTTTGGTGCCATCGCTCGCTCGGCCGAGTGCGCAGGTGCCCACGGACTCATCACCCCTTTGAAGAACTCCGCCCCTGTGAATGGAGAGGCTATCCGTTCGTCGGCCGGCGCACTCACACGCATCCCCGTACACCGTGCCGGCAGTATTCGCAACACCCTCAAAACCCTCTCGCAGCAGGGTATGCAGATTGTGGCCGCCACCGAAAAGGCCGACACACTGCTCTTCGATGCCGACCTCACCAAGCCCACCGTTATAGTTATGGGCAACGAGGAGACGGGTATCAGCAAGGAGGTGCTCAAACTCTGCGATTGCAAGGCCGCAATCCCTATGGTAGGTCGCATTGAAAGCCTCAACGTGTCGGCAGCCGCAGCAATTATGCTCTTCGAGACGGTACGTCAGAGGTATTGCAAAAACTAACATTGGAGCCCACCCACGCAACATACACCATTGAGGTTGTGAGGAGTCGCAAGGCTCGGCGCATCTCGCTACGCATCACCCGTGAGGGTGGTGTGAGGCTTACCATACCTTGGTGGCAACCCAAAGGCCAAGCACTCCGCTGGGCCGAAGAACGCAGGGAGTGGATAGAGGGCGCACTCGCACGACAGAGGGCCAAACTCGCCGCCAATCCCCCACTCTCGGAGGAAGAGGTGGAGGCTCTACGCAAGGTGGCAAAGGAGAAGTTACCACGGATGTTGGAGGAGGCGGCTCGTCGCACGGGCCTTAAATATAATAAGGTATCGGTGCGCAAAACCCACAGCCGTTGGGGTAGTTGTACACGGGAGGGTAACATCTCCCTCTCGCTCTACTTGGCCGCCCTCCCCGATGAGTTGATTGACTATGTGTGTGTCCACGAACTCTGCCATACCATCCACCACAACCACTCGGCAGCCTTCCACTCCCTTGTGGACTTTCACCTTGCAGGCCGAGAAAAAGAACTCGCACGCAGGCTCCGAGCCTACACCCCACGATAGCAAAACCATACATCTATGACCACTCAACCCACCCCACAGCCCAAAGTTGCACTCATCACCGGAGCCACCGGTGGTATCGGTATGGCCTTTTCGCACCGCTTGGCAGCGCAGGGTTACACCCTCATAGCCGTGAGCAACCAATATGACCTGTTGGAGGGAATGGCTTGCGACTTCGGCAATAGGTATGGCGTGGAGGTGCTGACCATCTGCATCGACCTTGCACGCAAAGAGGCTGCCGAGGAGATTTTTGAGCAGTGCAAAGCGTGGGGCGTAAAGCCGGAGGTGCTTATCAACAACGCCGGCATCTTCTTCTTTGAGCAATTCCAAAGCCTACCACTTAGGCGCATAGATACGATGATGGAGTTGCATATGAACACCCCCACCCGCCTGTGTAGGCTCTTTGGCGCACAAATGGCAGAGGTCGGCAGGGGCTACATTCTCAACATCTCGTCCATCTGTGCGTGGATGCCCAACCCGGGCCTACACCTCTACGCTGCCACCAAGGAGTATGTCAGGATGATGAGCGAGGGGGTGCGCTACGACCTTATGCCCTATGGGGTGAAGGTTACGGCACTCTGCCCCGGAGGTGTCGATACGGGCCTCTATAACTTTCCGCCCAAATTGGTACGCAGACTTGTGCGCTGGGGCATCTTCACCACACCCGATAGGCTGGCTCGCCGTGGGTTGAAGGCTATGTTCCGAGGTCGCCGCAGGGTTATCCCCGGAGCACTAAACCGCTTGTCTATATTCTTGGTGGGGTGTGTCCCCACCCCTCTGCGCCTCCGCATCGTGAGCCGCTTCTACAATCACTAAAATAACGTAAGGGGGCTGCCGGATGCTCCCTAAACTCCCTACACTCCCTACATTTTCTACACTCTCCACATTTCCTACACTCCCTGACCTCACCCCACCTCACGGGTATTAAAAAAGATACCCGTGTATAAATAGGGGTGATAAGGGTAATAGGGGCTTTAAGGGCTTTAAGGGCTTTAAGGGCTTTAAGGCCCCTAAGGCCCTTAAGGCCCTTAAAAAAAAGACGTGTGGTAACACCACAACATACGCATTTTGGGGTGGTGATTTTTGTGCCAAAAAAAGGAGCGAGTCCGCAGCCTACTGACGTAGGTGAGGAACTCGCTCTCTGAATTTTGGTGCAAAAAGCACCCGCTAAAATGCGTTTTTTAGAATTCTTGTTTGGAGAGGCGAACGTAGCCATTATAACGCCACTTCGCATTCTCCTCCGATGCAGCAAACAACTCGTCAGCCTCGGCAGGGAACATCTTCTTCAACGAAGAGTAACGTACCTCGGCAGCCAAGAATGCCTGGAACTTGCTCCAATCGGGCTCCTTCGAGTCGAGAACAAAGGGGTTCTTACCCTGCTCTGCCAACTCGGGGTTGTAGTGCCACAAGTGCCAGTAGCCACACTCGATAGCCTCCTTACCAACGCTCTGGGTACGGGTCATACCACCCTTGATACCGTGGTTGATACAGGGAGCATAAGCGATAATCAGCGAAGGACCCTGGTAGGCCTCTGCCTCACGCAATACGGTCAAGAGCTGGTTGGGGTTAGCCAACGATACCTGTGCAACATATACATAACCATAGGTCATTGCAATAGCACCGATATCTTTCTTGCGGATACGTTTACCGGCCGAAGCGAACTTGGCAACAGCACCCACGGGAGTCGATTTGGACGACTGACCACCGGTGTTGGAGTAAACCTCGGTATCAACGATAAGGATGTTCACATCCTCGCCCGAAGCGAGTACGTGGTCAACACCACCGAAGCCGATATCGTAGCCCCAGCCATCACCACCGATAATCCACTGCGATTTCTTAACCAAGAGGTCTTTCTCGGCCAAAATCTCCTTGCAGGTGTCGCAACCACAAGCCTCCAACATAGGAACGAGGCGAGCAGCAACAGCAACGCTGGTTGCGCTATCCTTGCGACCGTCAATCCACTCCTGCATTACGCCCTTCAACTCCTCCGAGCAGCAAGCGCAGTTGGCAATAGCATCTGCCATCTTTGCAGCCAGAGTATCACGACGTTTCTCAACAGCGGTGTACATACCCAAACCAAACTCGGCATTGTCCTCGAAGAGCGAGTTAGCCCAAGCAGGACCGTGGCCTTTGGCGTTGGTGCAGTAGGGAGTCGAAGGTGCCGAGCCGGAGTAGATAGAGGTACAACCGGTAGCGTTGGCAACCATCATCCTATCGCCGAAGAGCTGGGTAATGGTCTTGATGTAGGGAGTCTCACCACAACCTGCGCAAGCACCCGAGAACTCAAACAGAGGCTGAGCAAACTGGTTGCCTTTGATGGTCTTGGTCTTGTCCATAACGGTATCCTTGTAGCCAACCTTCTTGTCGAGGTAAGCCCAATTCTTCTGCTCGTCGAGCTGGCTGTCGAGAGGTTTCATAACGAGTGCCTTGGTCTTGGCAGGACAGGTATCTACGCAGTTGCCGCAACCGGTACAATCCAGAGGCGAGAGCTGGATGCGGAACTTGTACTCCTTGGTCTGTGCCAAGCCCTGTTTAACAACCATACCCTCGGGAGCAGCAGCCACCTCCTCCTCGGTCAGCAGGAAGGGACGCAATGCAGCGTGAGGACAAACCAGCGAGCACTGGTTACACTGGATACAGTTGTCGGCAATCCACTCGGGAACATTCACAGCGATACCACGTTTCTCATAAGCAGCGGTACCGTTGTCCCAAGTACCATCCTCACGGCCATTGAATGCGCTCACGGGCAGAAGGTCGCCTTTCAGAGCGTTGATAGGCTCGCAGATGTTCTTAACGAAATCGGGGGTATCGTTGCAGGTGCAGGTGCAAGCAGCCTCCTCCTCAACGAGGTTTGCCCACTCGGCGGGAACTGCTACCTCCATAACCTCGCCACCCTTATCAACGGCAGCGTAGTTCATATTAACGATATCCTCACCCTTCTTACCGTAGGATTTGTAGATAGCCTTCTTCATCTCCTCAACGGCCTTCTCGAAGGGAATCACACCAGCAATCTTGAAGAATGCCGACTGCATAATGGTATTGGTACGGTTGCCCAGACCAATCTCGGCAGCAATCTTGGTTGCGTTGATGATATAGAAGCGAATGTTGTTCTTCGCCAAATAAATCTTCATATGGGTAGGCAGAGTAGCCAAAGTCTGCTCTGCATCGAGAACACTGTTCAAGAGGAACGAACCGCCCTGTTTGAGGCCCTTCAATACGTCGTATTTGTCAACATAGGAAGGAACGTGGCAAGCCA
This sequence comes from Tidjanibacter sp., assembly GCA_045614965.1. GTDB lineage: Bacteria > Bacteroidota > Bacteroidia > Bacteroidales > Rikenellaceae > Tidjanibacter. Next base: position 19,162 of record JAZLDY010000019.1, on the reverse strand, counting down.
CAAAGTCGGGAGTGGTTACCAAGTAGGGCGAACGGATGGGGCTATCGCCAAAGCGGAGGTGCGACGAGGTGTAGCCACCCGACTTCTTCGAGTCGTAGGAGAAGTATGCCTGGCAGTACTTGTCGGTCGAGCCACCGATAATCTTAATGGAGTTCTTGTTAGCACCAACGGTACCGTCAGCACCCAAACCGAAGAACAGAGCCTCGAAGGTACCCTCTTTTGCCATCGAAATCTCCTCACCAACGGGCAACGAAAGGAAGGTTACGTCGTCGTTGATACCAACGGTGAATTGGTTGCGAGGCTCCTCTGCTTTGAGGTTCTCGAATACGGCCAACATCTGTGCGGGGGTGGTGTCTTTCGACGAAAGACCATAGCGACCGCCAATGATGAGGGGTTTGTTCTCTGCGGGGATATCTTTGCAGCTTGCGAAAGCTTCAACAACATCGAGGTACAAGGGGCAACCATTTGCACCGGGCTCTTTGGTACGGTCGAGAACGCAGATGCGCTTGGTGGTCTCAGGCAGCACAGCGCCGAGGTATTTCACCGAGAAGGGACGGTAGAGGTGAACGGTAACAACACCCACTTTCTCGCCCTGTGCGGTCAGGTAGTCAACACACTCCTTGATGGTCTCGGTAATCGAGCCCATAGCAACGATAACATTCTCTGCATCCTCTGCACCATAGTAGGTGAAGGGAGCGTAGTTACGGCCGGTGATAGCCGAAATCTTCTTCATACACTCTGCAACTGCATCGGGCACTGCATCGTAGAACTTGTTGCTTGCCTCACGAGTCTGGAAGTAGATATCGGGGTTCTGTGCGGTACCACGGGTTACGGGGTGCTCGGGATTGAGAGCCCTCTGACGGAACTCTGCCAAAGCAGCCTTGTCGAAGAGGGGTTCAAGGTCCTCCATCTGCATAAGTTCAACTTTCTGAATCTCGTGCGAAGTACGGAAGCCATCGAAGAAGTGCAAGAAAGGAATCCTCGAAGTGAGCGACACAAGGTGAGCAACACCTGCGAGGTCCATAACCTCCTGTACCGAGCTGGTGGCCAACATTGCAAAACCGGTCTGGCGTGCTGCCATAACGTCCTGGTGGTCGCCAAAGATGGAGAGCGACTGTGCAGCCAAAGCACGTGCCGAAACGTGGAACACGCCGGGGAGCAACTCGCCTGCAATCTTGTACATATTGGGAATCATCAGCAGAAGGCCCTGCGATGCGGTGAAGGTGGAGGTGAGAGCACCTGCCTGCAACGAGCCGTGAACAGCACCTGCTGCGCCTGCCTCCGACTGCATCTCTACAACTTTGACGGTCTGGCCAAAGATGTTTTTCTGACCATTTGCGGCCCACTCATCGACATACTCTGCCATAGTGGACGAAGGGGTGATGGGGTAGATAGCGGCCACCTCGCTGAACATATAGGCGATGTGGGCTGCTGCATAGTTACCATCACAAGTGATAAATTTCTTTTGTGCCATAAATTTTAGTTTATGAATGTTTGTGTTATATGTGTTTTGTTGATTTTTCCGTAGGTTCACACTATTCAACTTGCAAATATAACAATTATACTCCAAAAAAACACTACCTTTGGGCGATTTTTTCAGCCACTTTTTTCACCACTGCGTTATTATTTGTCCAACATTATCAGTGTGTTACAAAAATAACAAACCACAAGGCGGTGGTTTTCGGCTGATTATAAACGACTTGATTGCGGCCCTGTCCGTGTGCGTACACGGAAAACCTCAACCGAGGAACGAAACAACAAATTGCAAAAAATAAACTTTATTTAATATTGCACCCTCGCAGTAATGATTGATTTCAAACAACACACCCTTGCCAACGGACTCAGAGTGTTGGCCAACCGAGATGAGTGTTCGGGTATGGCAGCCGTCAACATCCTCTATGCCGTAGGCTCGGCAGACGAATCGGCCGAGCGCACCGGCTTTGCCCACCTTTTTGAGCACCTGATGTTCCGAGGCACCTCTGCCGTACCGAGTTACGACACCCCCGTACAGGAGGTGTGTGGCGAGAACAACGCCTTCACATCGGCCGACTACACCGACTTCTATGTTACGATGCCCAAGGAGAATTTCGAGACGGGTTTGTGGTTGGAGGCCGACCGAATGAGGGGCCTCAACATTGATGCCGAGACGCTCGAAGTGGAGAAGAGTGTGGTGATTGAGGAGTTCCGTCAGCGTTATCTCAACCGCCCCTATGGCGAGCAGTGGCACACGCTGCGCAGTATGATATACACCACAAGTCCCTATCGTTGGCCCGTCATCGGACTCACCCCCGACCACATCCGAGAGGCCTTGGTAGAGGAGGTTAGGGCCTTCTACGACCGCTTCTACATCCCCTCGGGGGCCATTCTGAGCGTGTCGGCCGACATTGAGCCCGAGAGGGTATTTGAGGCTGCCGAGAGATACTTTGGCCACCTCCCCACCCTGCCTGCACCCGTGCGTGGCGACCTACATCAGGAGCCACTCGCAGGGCCTGTGCGCAAGGTAATTGAGGCCCCCGTGCCTGCCGACCAAATCACCATTGCATTCCTTATGGAGAGGCGTAGCGAGAGGGGGTATTACATTTGCGACCTACTCACAGACCTGCTTGCAGGGGGCGAGTCGGCACGCATATTCCAGCACCTTGTAAAGCAAAAACAGATATTTTCCGCCGCCAACGCCTACATCACCGGCGAGGTGGGCGAAGGACTCCTCATTCTCACCGGCCAGCTCTGTTCGGGCGTTACCATCGAGCAGGCCGAAGAGGCACTCTACGAGGAGTTGCGTCTGCTCTCCGAGGAGCCAATCGGGGAGTATGAACTCCAAAAGGTGAAAAACAAATTCGAGGCCAACATCACCTTTGGCGAGTTGAACGTAATGAACAAGGCGATGAATCTCGGCTACTATGCAATGTTGGGCGATATGGCCCTGCTGAATGGCGAGATTGACATCTATCGTTCCATCACAGCCGAGGAGATTGCCTCCTATGTGCGCACCCGCCTTGTGCCCCAGCGCAGCGCAACACTCATCTACCGCAAAACCAAATAGTTACCACACTCTTAGACAATACTCCGACAATGCAACGTCCACCCATAAACCTCACTCCCAGCCCACGAGTACCCCACACCGCCCTGCACACCTGCGCCAATGGCACCCGACTCTACACCCTGCACAATTCCAATCAGGGAGTCGTAAGGGTTAGTTTCATCTTCCGTGCCGGCACCTCGTGGCAAAGCGTTCCATTCAGTGCATCGGCCACCATCAACACACTCTCGGAGGGCACAGAGCGTTTCTCGGCCCTCGAAATTGCCGAACGATTGGACTTCGTGGGCTCCTATTTCGATGCCAACATCGACCGAGATTGGGCCGTGCTGACCTACTGTTCGCTCTCGAAGTTCGCCACCGAGACCTTTGAGATTGCCGAGCAAGTGGTACTCCACCCCACCTTTCCCGCAAGGGAGGTGGAGGTCTATTGTGCCAAGCGCAAGGAGCAACTCATCGTACAGCGCAGCAAGCCCGACCACCTCTCACGAGAACTCTTCGGAAAGAGCATCTTCGGAGCCGACCACCCCTACGGCATAACATCCCCTGCCGAGGCCTACGATAGGCTCACAAGGGAGGACATTGAGCACTTCTACCGCACCCACTACACAGCCGAAAACTGTTTTGCGGTGTTGTGTGGTGACATCACCGAGGAGCACATAGCCCACACAAAGGCCATCCTCGAACAACTCCCCCACGGCTCGCTCGACCAGCGCACCATCCCCACCCCAATCTCCACCCCTCGTGCAGAGTTGAAGGTGGAGGGTGCAGTGCAGTCGTGTCTGAAAATAGGACGCACACTCTTCCCTCGCACCCACCCCGACTTTGTGGCGATGCAGATGGTGGCAACTGCGATGGGTGGCTACTTTGGCTCACGCCTGATGCAAAACCTCAGGGAGAGGCACGGATACACCTATGGAGCCTATGCGGCAATGATAAATCTCGACCAGAGTGGCTATTTTGTAATGAGTGCCGACGTGGCCTCCGAATATACCGCAGCAGCTACTGAGGAGATGCTGAGCGAAGTGGAGCGTTTTTGCTCCGAGCCTATGGACGAGAGGGAGTTGCAGATGGTCAGGAACATCATCTTTGGCGACGTAATGCGCATCTTTGACGGCCCCTTTGGAGTGGCCGACGTAACCATCGAAAACATCCAAAACGGCACCGACAACGACTACACCGAGAGGTTCCTCCAACAAGTGGCCTCAATCACTGCCGAGCAGTTGCAACAAGTGGCTGCCAAGTATCTACAAAAAGACCTGCTCACGATTACCACCGTGGGCGAGTAAATCGCAAGCAGGCCCAACTTTTCGGACTGCCGTCCCAAACAGCGCAGGTTGCTACTCCGTGGCAGCCTGTTTTTGCATCCAGAGGGTATTGAATGGTTGTGCAGGCAGGCCGTGGCCACCAAGCAGGTTGTGGCCCGAAGCCTCATCCCAACCAAAGCTAACATACTTAATCGGAGCACCCAGCCACTGGGAAGTTACCTCCACCTTATCTTTGCCAACAATCTTACCCACAGCACCATAGAAACGTCCACTCTCACCGGCCAGGCGGAAGAAGGTTACATAGGGCGTGCCCGTTTGGGTTTTCAGACCACTGCCAACATTGTCAAATTCCACAATCACACGCTTGCCGTCGATGGTAGCGTTCTTAAACACGGGCCCCTCGGTTACGATACCCTCACGGCCATAGGTCTTGGAGAGTGCCAAATCGGCCAAGCGGTAGCCCACAATCCACTTGTAGGGAGGGTGAATTTCCTTCACATCGTCCACCAAGTCGAGTGTGGTAATCATACCCGTATGAGGTTGTGCAAGGGCAGCCTTCTGTGCCTCCCAGAAGATGGGGAGTTCATCCCAAGTGCGAGGCTCAATAATTGTCCTTTGCTGTGAGTAGGCATAGGGAGCAAGTTGAACATAGTAGAACGGCATCTGGCTATCGCCCCACAACTCACGCCAAGTGTCCACCAACAACATCTGCTGTGCGGTGTAGGTGTCGGTCTGGCCCACAGTGAGGTTCTGCTCGCCCTGATACCAGAGGAAACCTCGCATAGTGTAGGGGATGATGGGTTCGAGGAATTTGCGGAAGCGGTTGCCAACGGGTGCATCACCCCTGAACTTACCCTTCTCGTCCACATATTTGGAGAGCTCCTCCGACTTGCGGTAGGCTTCCAGCGGAGTCCACGCCTCCACGGGACTACCACCATAGGAGGTCGAAACAAGGCCAATGGGCACCTGCAAACTGTCGGCCAACTTCTTGGCAAAGAAATAGCCGGCTGCCGACACGGGCTTTACATTCTCAGGAGTTACGGTTTTCCAGCCATTGGTAGGCAGAGTGTCGGCATACATAATCTTGCGATTGACATAGAGCACCCTCACCAGCGGAGCCTCGGCCTCGTAGTACTCCTTCATAAGAATATCCCTATCGCCACGGGTTGGGCGTGCATAGTGGGGGTGGTTACCCATCGAATACTCCATATTGCTCTGTCCCGAAGCGAGCCACACCTCGCCCACGAGGACATTCTTATAGACCTTCTTCTCTCTTCCGCTGCTAACAACAAGTGTGCGTGGCTCGGCCGAAGCGGTCATCTCCGCCAAATACAAACGCCACTTACCATCGGCATCGGCAATGGTTGACACCTTTTGGCCTGCAAACGAGGCAGTTACCTTTGCCTCCGGACGAGCCTCACCCCACAGGCAGACTTTCTTGCCCTGTTGGAGTACCATATCGTTGCTGAATACATTGGGCAGCGAGAGTTGCCCCAGAGCCGTAAGTGTTGCCACAAAGAGGCTCACAACAAAAAGAAGAGTTCTTCGCATAACAAAAGAGGTTATTTGTGATTAGTAAACTATGTTTTAGCACCATTTCGGGAACAACACCACAACGAATGGTGGTGTGTACGTCCACACAAAGGTAGTATTTTTTTCGGGAGATTGTCCAATAATGTGTGAAAAATTTGCCCCCTTCGATTTTGACACACGCCTGACAAAGGTGTGGAAAATGTAAAAATATTTGACACTTATTGTCATTTTTCTCAAACCATTTTCCTACCTTTGTAACACACCAAAGAGAGCATAAACTATGGACCAACCAAAAATTGAGCGAGTGTTGCGCCTGATGAAGATGATGACGGGCAACACCAACTACACCGTGGAGGATATGGCCGAGCGTTTGGGCACATCCTATCGTTCGGTCTATCGCTATATCGACACCTTCAAGGAGGCAGGCTTTGTGGTGCACAAACTCGAAGGCGGTGTCTATCGCTTGGGCAAGGAGAGTCGCCACTTTAAGGACATCTCCCAACTCATCCACTTTACCGATGAGGAGGCCTACATCGTAAACCAACTCATTGAGGCTCTGGACAACACCAACGTCATCAAACAAAATCTGCGAAAGAAACTCACCTCCGTATATAATTGCACCTCGTTGGCCGATTGTGTCGTGGAGGGCAAAAACGCCGTGAATGTAAACCACTTGGTGGAGGCTATCGGTGGGCACAAACAGGTGATTTTGAAGCGTTACGCATCCTCGCATACGGGCGTTGTGAGGGATAGGCTTGTGGAGCCCTTTGGCTTTACGACCAACTATGTGCAGGTGTGGTGCTACGAGCCGGAGTCGGGGCTCAATAAACTCTTCAACACCGCCCGCATCGGCTCGGTAGAGGTACTCTCGGAGAGTTGGCAGTCCAGCGAACAACACCACGAGGGATATATCGACATCTTCCGCATCACGGGCTTTGAGCAGCGCAGGGTGAGGCTCAAACTCGGTATGATGGCCCACAACCTCTTGGTGGAGGAATACCCACTCGCCAGCCGAGATTTGACACCGATTGACGAGGGCCATTGGCTCTTGGATACGATGGTGTGCGACTATGTGGGCATCGGCCGCTTTGTTATGGGCTTGGCGGATGACATCCAAATTTTAACCCCCGAATTTGAGGCATATATCGGCTCGCTTGTGGAACGCATCAACAAAAAATTACCACAAAAATAACTTTTGACAGAAGTTGTCAAAACCGCCCCGTACCTTTGTCCCGACAATGCAGCGATTGTGTTGTCGGGACTTTTTTTTATGTATGTTTAACAAAAAACTTTGTGAAAATGATTTTTGGAATACTTGTATTCTTGGTCCTGCTATTCGAAGTCGTAGAGTGGATGTTGGGTGGCAGTGGCAGAATAAAATAGATACCTTTCAACAACATTTTTTTAACCCTCAAAAACAACAAACACTATGAGAAAATTTCTACTTTTCCTCGCAGGTTTCATCACTGGCGTTGTCGCCCTACTCCTATTCTCGCTCATTGTTTCCAGCACAGGAGCCAATAGTTACAAACTCAATGGCCTCACTCTCTTTGAGCAGGCCGGAGATGTTTTGCCCTCCAAGTCGTATGAGGTACTGCAAGTGGTTACGGAAGGCTATGCCCTTGCAAATGCCGCAAGCGGCCACGGTACATACTTTGGAATGGTGGTGCTCTTTGTAGGCGACGAGAACACCCACTACTACGACGATCAGATAATCAAGGTGCCACAAGGCAAATGTGTACGCCAAATTGGAACGTATCAGTACCCAACAAAGAACGGCTACAAAACCGTACCGGCAGTAGCAATATACAACAAGTAGCAGACATACCCACACAAGAAAAGAGAGGAACACTATGGGAGTATTATATAAGATAAGGTGTGAGCGTTGCGGGGTGGTCTTTGAGCACCAGGTGGGCGTGGGGCTAATCTACGCCTGTGTGGGGTGTGGGGATATGGCGGAGGAGCGTGCGCCCTTCTGGTGCCCCGTCTGCAACAAGCGTTACATCCCCGATGATGAACACTTTGGCGAGCACGTCGAGGAGGTGGTAAGGTGGGACTGATGAGGATAACCTACAACACATTCCGAGCCTTCCTGCGCACCGAGGGGTGCGAAGCCCAATTCGACAGGGCCTTCCTACTCCACAATGGCCACACCGCCCTCGATGCAGCCCTGTGGGAGTCGGGCGAGGGCGAATATATCTTTGCCCACGCCTTCGACTGGCGCACCACCCCCGAAGGGCGAGAGTTTTGGTTAGCGGTGGATAGACGATGGCTTTCTCACATTCTCTCCCCCTGCGCTGACCGCTGACTGCTGACTGCTGATATCCCCAACCCAACATATTTTTTAGCCACCACCGTCCTTTGAGGCGGTGGTGTTATTTTTGAGGGCAGGAAGGGAGTTTAAGGGTGATAGGGGCTTCAAAGTCCCAGAGGACCCAGAGGACCCAGAGGACCCAGAAGGCCCAGAAGGCCCAGAAGGCCCAGAAGGCCCAGAAGGCCCAGCCCACTAACTAAGGCAACTAAGACCACTGGGACCACTGGGACCACTGGGAGAAAGACGGTTGACGGTAAACGTTTGGTAGCCCCACCACAAAAAACTGATTATCTCGGAGTCAAAAAAACGCACAGAACGAGATGAATGCAAGGCACACAAGAAAACCACCTCCGCAGTTTACTAAACGTAAATAAGGAGGTGGTTTATCGCAGTGTAACGCATACACAAGCATCTTTCAGCTCCACAAAAAACTGATTATCTCGGAGGAAATTTTGTGCCAAACAAGAAAGCGAGTCCGCAGTTTGCTGATGCAAATGAGGAACGGCCACAGGCCGTTTTATAATTTCAGTCGAGGTGCTAACAAACGTTGATTAGCGGTAAAAAACGCACAGAACGAGATGAATGCAAGGCACACAAGAAAACCACCTCCGCAGTTTACTAATCGTAAATGAGGAGGTGGTTTATCGCAGTGTAACGCCGCAGTCGCTCGTTATGTGCGTTTTTTATTCGTAGAGGTTGTCATAATGCGACGAACTCTTCTCATACTTCAAGTCCTGCAACAACGACGACTTAACACTGATGTTGAAACTCCAACTCTTGCGATAACCAAACGGCACACACGAAAAGTTCATCTGCCAACAGTGGAGGTCCCTCACAAGAGTAACCACACCCGGTGTCAACTCCTTGCTGTCGAAGTCGAAACCACCCGTGTAGGATATCGCCCAATTGTTCTCCTTATCCAGCGTTATGGAGCCGTTGAAGCCCAGCGTGTTCACCACCCTCGCCTTGATACCGTTGTTGGTGTAGTTAATGGAGTAGTTGAACGAGAAGTTCCACGGCATCGAGAAATCGTAGTACTGCGAGGTCATCAGTTGTCGGCGCAGTGCGGGGTCCAACGGGTCGTTGGGGTCATAGAAATATGGGTTGGAGTACTCTGGGTACTGCTTGGAGATGTCGTTGATGGTGGCCTCGGTGTAGAGGTCGGAGGAGTTGAAGGTGTAGCCACACGACCAACCCGTGGAGGCGATACGTCCCGGAATGCCTCGTTTGAGGAGCAGTTTGTCGTATCTTACACCCTTGACCTTATCCACCTCATAGGGGTCGAGGGTCATCGATATATTGATACCAAACTTGGGTATGATACTCGAACGTATCCTCACGGGGATATTGGACAACTTCATTGAGTCGGCCAAGAAGTTGTAGCTGAACGAGAAGGAGAAGTCGTCGATAATCTTGACCTTCTTCATACCCGTAGTGTCCTGGTCGCTCTTGACCTTGGCTTCGAGGGTTTGTCCCACCGACACCGAGAGGCTGGCATTACGTCCGCTGCTCGGCACGCCATACATCTCGCCCGAGTAGGGAGAGTATTTTTTGGTGCGACCATCGGGGGTTGCCTGAATGGTCTTCCAATAGCCATATTTCTCTTTGCTGAAATCGGGTGCAACGGAGCCGCTAACGCTGAGGTTGATGGTGTGTCGCACCGCTTTGAGATAGGCGTTGGGGTTCTTCATCTGGTAGGAACCATAGATGGTGGTGTTGGCCGACACTGAGGCGTTGTAGTCATACACTCGGTAGAAGCCACGGGTGGTGTCGGCAACAATGTTCTGCACAGCATCATCCCACCTCTGGTCTATACGGCGGAAATACCACCTCTCGGTGTAGTTGACCGAGGGCGATAGGTTGATGTAGCCCAACACATTGAAGGAGGCACTGATGGGAATGGAGTGTTTGACACCGTTCTTGAACTCGCCGAGAGTCTCGGGCTTGGTGAGTTGTTCAAACTTGGTGCTCACGGAGTTCTGCATCTGCGCCTTGTAGGTCATCGCAATCTTCTCATACCACCTCTCCTTGCCGACCATAACCTTACGTTTGAAGGGGTAGAAACGGCTCACGTTGAAGTTGATGGAGGGGAGGCTGAGCGACACATCACCCGTATTGAGGTTTTGCGAATACTGCATATTGGCCGTCATCGACATTGGCGTACCCTTCCACGAATGGGAATAGGCAATCGAGGAGTTGGTCTGTGCCGAGAGGTAGTCGCTCAATGAGTTGGAGGCCAACTTATTGTAACCACTCGTTGAAAAGTTTACATTGGCCGAGAAGGTCGAGTTGGGATTGTACTTGGCATCCTGTGAGTGGGTCCACGTTACACGGAAGTTGTCCTGATTGGTATAGTCGGCCGACCCCTTCTCGCCGATGATTGTCTTGGCGAAGTTGACACCCACCGAGCCGTTGAACTTATAGCGCACACGATAGGTCGATGCGGCATTGACCTCCCACGAGCCGAGGGTGTAGATACCGCCCGTAACCCTCAAATCGACATAGTCGTTGAAGGCAAAATAGTAGCCACCATCTCGGAGGAAGAAGCCTCGGGTGGCATCCTCACCATAGGAGGGCATAATGAAACCCGTCTTGCGTTCCATATTCATCGGGAAGAACACCTCGGGGATGACCAATGGCAGTGGCACATCGGCAATGACAAGGTACAAGGGGCCTGACACAATCTTCTTGCCGGGGATAAACTTGGCCTTGGTCATATTGATATAGAAGTGCGGGTGGTCGGTGTGTTCGCAGGTGGTATAGACACCGCCTTTGATGTTGAACGACTTGTCGTCCATCATCTTCACCTCCTTACCCGTGAGGTAACCCTCACCGTCTTTGGTTACTACGCCATAGATTTTTGCCCTCTTGGTGTCGATGTTGTAGGTTACGGTGTCCATTGTGTAGGTGGAGCCTGCATCGGTAAACTCGGGGCGGGTGTGGCCATAGGCGGAGGTGTCGGCCTTACCATAGGCGAGAATCTCCTTGGAGTCCATCGACACTCGCATATAGTCGGCCTTGATGTTCATATTGCCATACGACACATCGCCCTGCTCGTAGATGTGCACCATCTTGCCACGCACGTCGTAGTAGAGCGAGTCTTTGTTCTTACCGCTGATGACCTCGTCGAGGAAGTTACGTTGCTTACGTCCGCCACGCAGGGTGGAGTCGGGTTGTGCCACAAGGAGGCTGTCGATGCTCTGCTGCGAGGAGCGCATTTGGAGCGAGTCGGGGCCATTGAAAGACCTGTCGCCCCTGAAATCCCTCCTCGGGGCGAGCGAGTCGGGTGCAATCACACGGGCCACCCCCATACTATCAGGCATAATCACACGAGCCGAAGGCACACCATCTTCCGCAGGGAGCAATTTTTTTTGCCCCTCGGCCACATTTTGTGCCCCCAACGAAGTTGCCATCAGCGAAAAAATGACAACCAGAAGGTGATATTTTATGCTCTTAAAGTCCAAAATCTCACAAAAAATTGTTACCTTTGCCGACGAGTCGGCAAAACCACCTCACAAGTGGGTAGAGAGCCGATTTGCCTCATCGAATTATTCAGCAAAAGTAACAAAAAAAATGAAACCCACAGCCTTTCTCACAATCATATTAACGATTTGTTTGCCTTTTATGGTGTCGGCACAGGTAAAAAAAGATATGCCGGAGAGAGGACTGCACACCGTTGTACTCGATGCGGGCCACGGTGGTAAGGACCCGGGGTGTTCGTGGGGCGACAAACTCGAAAAAAATCTCAACCTCAACATTGTCCTCACTCTGGGCGATATGATTGAGAGGGCCTACCCCGACGTGAAGGTTATCTACACCCGCAAGGACGACCGCTTCATTGAGCTCCACGAGAGGGGCAACATCGCCAACAGAGCAAGTGCCGACCTCTTCATCTCGGTACACACCGACGCTGTGAGCAACACCGAGGCACACGGCAGTAGCACCTACATTATGGGTAACGACAAGAGCGAAAAGAATCTTGCCGTGGCACAAAGGGAGAACTCCGTGATTGTGATGGAGGGCGACTACGAGGCCAAGTATGAGGGCTACGACCCCAATAGTGCCGAGAGCTTCATCATCTTCTCGCTGATGCAGTATGCCCACTCGGAGCAGAGTATGATTTTTGCAGAGATGGTGCAAAAGCACTACGCCAAGACCACCGCCATTGTGGACCGAGGCGCACGTCAAGGCCCCTATCTGGTGCTGTGGCGTACGGCTATGCCGTCGGTGCTTACGGAGGTGGGCTTTATGACCAACAAGAAAGACAGGGAGTATCTGCACAGCAAGGAGGGTATGGCAGCCGTGTGTCAGGCACTCTTCGATGCATTTAGCGAATACCGCATCCGTTGCAACACCAAGGCCGGCGAGAGCGTGGCGAGGGTGGATGTGGAGCCAATAGTCAAGGACACACCCGAGCCTGCCGTCAAAGAGGAGCCGAAGCCCGTAGTCAAAGAGGAGGTAAAAGCGGAGTCGAAGGCAGAGGTTAAACCCGTAGTAAAGGAGGAAGTTACACCTGCTGCAAAGGCAGAGAGCAAGCCCACAGCAAAACCCACAGAGAGTGTCAAGTACTATGTACAACTCTGCACCCTCTCGTCCAAGAGCAATCCCAACGACGGCAAGTTTGGTCCCTACAAAGGTCGCATCATCCAATCACAGACCTCCTCGGGTAAGTGGCGTTGTATGGTTGCAGCCGAGAGTCTTGCCGCTGCTCGCAAATTGGCTGTGGAGGCAAACACCAAGTTCAAGGGTGCCTTTGTGGTCGTCCTCGAAGGTGGCGAATACAAGAGAGTGAACTAACACAAACAACCGCAAAAAGATGAAACGATTTGGACTACTCATAGTTGCCATCCTTGCCACAACCGGGTGGTGGGGTATGGCCGGACAAAACAACAAAACCGCCGAGAAGAAGGTTAACCCCATCGTGGCTTCGGTGGTGGAGTGGGCTCCGCAAGCCCCCTGCTTTTCCAACCCTCCAATCGATTGGGATAAGCCTGAGTTGAAAATCCTCGATATTGGCAACAGCTACACCATCGATGCACAAGCATATCTGGCAAGGTTGGCCCAAGCGGCAGGATTGGAGGATAATTACAGCCTCTACACTGCCTATCGTGGCGGCAGCTCGTTCAAGAATTGGGTGGACATTTACCACAACCGAGACACCAAACACTACCGTGTCTACAAATGCGCCGGTGCAGAGTTGGAGGGCGTGGGTGGTAATGCCGAGGCGGGCGACGGAGAACTCTTCCGCCAAACCATCACCAACACCAAGTGGGACATCATCCTCATCCATCAGGTGAGCGTCTACTCCAACGACTTCTCACTCTGGGACGGACACGGTAGGGGTGGCTACCTCAACGAGTTGATTGAGATTTTGCGACGCACCAACCCACAAGCCTCCATTGGCTACCTTATGATTCACAGCTACAAGGGCGATTGGAGGGATAACACCGAGGGAGATTCGTTGAAAAGATGGATAAATATTGCCGGCTCGACCAAACAATTTATGGAGAGCTACGGCATCGACTTTGTGATTCCCTACGGAACAGCCGTACAAAACCTGCGTGCCACTTCGCTGTGCGACCACAACGAGTTCTCCAATGATGGAACACATCTGGCCAATGGTTTGGGCGACTATGTGGCTTCGTGCTGCTACTTCCAAGCACTCTTTGGCCCCCGATTTGGTGTTAGCATTATGGGCAACACCTACCGCCAGACCGACCTCGACGAGTCGTTACCCGGCGTGTTGAACATCACCGACGAGACTGCTCCCATTGCTCAAAAGGCCGCCGTGTTAGCCGTTAGCAATATGTGGCAGGTGCGTAACCCCGAGGAGTGGGAGTTTTAGGCACTACCGAGAGAAAAATCAAAACTTAAATAGATAGAAAAAGAGATGAAAAAGTTTTTATTCACATTGGCTATGGCAGCAGCTGTACTGACAGGTTGCGACTCGCTTCGCAACAACCCCCTTGTTAATCAAGGCAAGACCCCCTATGGAACCGCCGAGTTCTCGAAGATTAAGATGGAGCACTATATGCCCGCATTCGAGCAGGCACTCACCGAGGCAAGGGCCGAGATGGATGCAATCATCAACAACCCCGAAGAGCCCACCTTCGAGAATACCATCGTGGCTATGGAGCGCAGTGGCGAGTTGTTGAACCACGTTAGCACAATCTTCTTCGTACTCAACAGCAACGAGACCAGCGACGAGATGCAGGCTCTCGCACTCGAAGTGCAGCCCAAACTCGTGGAGTTCTACAACGACATCAACCTCAACCCCACCCTTTGGGAGCGAGTAAAGAAGGTGTATGAGGGCAAGGATGCACTCACCCTCACCACCGAGCAGGCAAAACTTTTGGCAGACACCTACGATGGTTTTGTGCGTTCGGGTGCTAACCTCAACGACGAGCAGAAGAAGGTCTATCGCTCGCTTTCGACCGAGTTGTCGAACCTCACACTCCTCTTCGAGCAGAACGTGTTGGCAGCCACCAACGCCTTCTCGCTCAACATCACCAACGAGGCTGAGGTTGCCGAGCTGCCCGCATTTGTGAGGGAGGCTATGGCTGCCGATGCAAAGGCTCGTGGCGAGGAGGGCTGGACCGTAACGCTGCACGCTGCAAGTATGTACCCCTTCCTGACCTACTCGTCCAATAGGGGCTACAAGGAGCAGGTGTGGAAGGCCTACAACACCCGTTGTATCGGCGGCGAGCTGGACAACGTGGAGGTGCTCCGCAAGATTGCCAACCTGCGCTTGCAGGAGTCGCAACTCTTCGGCTATGATTGCTATGCCGACAGGGTGCTCGAAAGGCGTATGGCCGAGAACACCGCAACGGTGGAGAGTTTTCTTGACGAGCTCCTTTCGGCTACCATCAAGTATGCCCGCAAGGAGGTGCGTGATGTGGAGAAGTTTGCACACAAACAGGGCTTCAAGGGCGAGATTATGCCCTGGGATTGGGCCTATTGGAACGAGAAATACAAGGAGGCAACCTACTCCTACAACGAGGAGGAGGTGAAGCCATACTTCGAGCTCAACAATGTGAAGAACGGCATCTTCACTCTTGCAGAAAAACTCTATGGCATCAAATTCGTGGAGAACAAAGAGGTGGATGTTTACCACCCCGACGTGCAGGTATATGAGGTTAGGGAGGCCAATGACGAGTTCTTGGGTATCCTCTATATGGACTTCTTCCCCCGTGCCACCAAGAGGGGCGGTGCGTGGATGACCTCGTTCCGTGATATGTACACCACCGAGAGTGGCGAGCAGGTAAGGCCCCACATCTCGCTGTGTGGCAACTTCACCAAACCCACCGAGAACACCCCCTCGTTGTTGACCTTCGACGAGTTTGAGACCTTCCTCCACGAGTTTGGCCACTGCTTGCACGGACTCCTCGCACAGGGCACCTACGCTTCGCAGACGGGTACTTCGGTGTATAGGGACTTTGTGGAGCTCCCCAGCCAGATTTTGGAGAATTGGGCAGTTGAGCCCGAATTCCTCGACATCGTGGCCGTTCACTACCAGACCGGCGAGAAGATGCCCGAGGAGTTGAGGGAGAAAGTTATTGAGTCGAAGAATTTCCTGAAAGCCTATGCCAACGTGCGCCAAGTGTCGTTTGGTCTGACCGATATGGCCTACCACACCATCAAGACCCCCATTGAGGGCGACCCCTTGACTATCGAGCGTGAGGCTATGAAGCCCACCAAGACCTTGCCCGTGGTGGCAGGTACGGCTATGGCTCCTGCATTCACCCACATCTTCTCGGGTGGTTATGCTGCCGGCTACTATGGTTACAAGTGGGCCGAGGTGTTGGATGCCGATGCCTATGCACTCTTCAAAGAGAAGGGTATCTTCTCTCGTGAGGTTGCACAGTCGTTCAGGGACAATGTGCTCTCGAAGGGCGGCACCAAACACCCTATGGAGCTCTATGTTGCTTTCCGTGGCCACAAGCCCGAAACACAGGCTCTCATTGACGAGATTGTTCCAAAAAAGAAATAACTGAAATTGAAAATGGGAATTTTTGATTTCCCACAATTCTCAATTCTCAACTCTCAATTCTCAATTCTATAATGAACTACACGTTGAGCGAAATAGCAGCCCTCACCGGCGGACGACTCGAAGGAGCAGACCTTCGTGTGGGGCGTGTTATGACCGATAGTCGCCATAGTTTTGCCCCCGAGCAAAGGCTTATGTTTGTGGCCATCGGGGGTGTAAATCACGACGGCCACGCCTTCATCGACGACCTCTACCGCAGGGGACTTAGGGCCTTTATGGTGGAGCGAGAGGTGGACTTTGGGGCTTGGCCCGAGGCCGGCTTTGTGGTGGTGGAGCGTTCGCTCTATGCGCTCCAAAAGGTAGCCTCCGACCACCGCAGCCACTTCCAAGGCACTGTGGTTGCCATTACCGGCTCAACGGGTAAGACCACAACCAAAGAACTCATCGCAGAGGTGGCCCCCAAGGGTGTGCGCATCTTCCGTTCGCCCAGGAGTTACAACTCGCAGTTGGGTGTTGCCTTGTCGCTACTGATGATTGAGGGCGACGAGGATATGGCCATCATTGAGGCCGGCATATCCCGCCCCGACGAGATGGCTCGCTTGGAGGCTATGATTAGGCCCGATGTGGGTATCTTTACCAACTTGGGCCCACAGCACGACGAAAACTTCATTGACCGCAGCCACAAGGCTTCCGAAAAGGCAGTGCTGTTGAGCCGTTGCGGAAGGGTTATCTACGATACCACCAACCCCTACATTGTGGAGGCAGTGGTGGGTGTGAGGGAGAGAATCCCCGCAACCGACCTGCACTCTATGGTGGTGGCACTCTATCGCTCATTGGGCTACAACACCGACACCATTGAGGAGCAACTCAAAGAGGCACAGCCTGTTACACTAAAACTTTCGCTCAGCGAAGGCTTGGGTGAGTCGATTATCCTCTCCGACACCTACAACTCCGACACCAACTCTCTGGCCATTGCGTTGGACGAACTGGACAAGGTGGCAGCCACAAGGCGCAAGATTGTGATTCTGTCGGATATACCGTTCAGCACCTTGCCCGACGAGAAGCTATATTCGAGGGTGGGCGAACTGCTCGACCAAGCGGGCGTGTGCCGACTCATTGGCGTTGGCGAACACATCTCGGCCCACAAGGAGTTCTTTGAGATGGAGAGCGAGTTCTACGCCTCGGTGGACGAACTCCTTACTGCCTTCTCACAGAACAAGATTGAGGGTGCAGCGGTGCTCGTCAAGGGCCACCAAATGTCGGGCTTCGACCGCCTCATACACTTCCTCTCTCGCCAGAGCCACACAACCGTCTTGGAGGTCAACCTCTCCACTATGGTTGCCAACCTCAACCTCTATCGCAGGATGTTGCCCGAAGGCACACGCCTAATGGCTATGGTTAAGGCTTCGAGTTATGGACACGGCGACTATGAGATTGCATCCACCCTGGCCCACGAGGGAGTAGATTACTTGGCCGTAGCCTTTGCCGACGAGGGAGTGGAGTTGCGCAAGAAGGGTATCACTATGCCCATTGTGGTACTCAACGCCGATGCCGACAGTTTCCTGCTGATGACCACCTACCGCTTGGAGCCTGAGATATACAACCTGACCTCCCTGCACGCCTTTGCCGAGGCTGTGGGCAGGGCGGGCGAAAGCGACTACCCCATACACCTGAAAATCGACAGCGGTATGCACCGCCTCGGCTTCCGTATGGAGGACGTGGAGGAGTTGAAGAGGGAGTTGGAACGACTGCGCAATGTGGTAACCGTGAGGACCATATTCTCCCACCTCGCAACGGCCGATATGCCCGAAGAGGAGGACTTTGTACACACCCAACAGCAAACCTTCAAAGAGGTGTCGGAGGCCATTATGGAGGGCCTTCCCTACACTCCCCTGCGCCACCTCAACAATAGTGCTGCCATTGAGCGTTACCCCGACTCGCACTACGATATGTGCCGTTTGGGCATAGGGCTCTATGGCGTGGGAGCAAAGGGCGCAAAGCCCATCGCAAGGCTCACCACACGCATCGTACAGGTGAAAACCCTCTCCAAGGGCGAAACGGTTGGCTATGGTCGTGCGGGAGTGATTGAGCACACCACACAAGTTGCCACCATTCCCATAGGCTATGCCGACGGACTCGACCGCAGGCTGGGAGGCGGAGCGTGGAGCGTGTGTGTGGCAGGCCAGATGGCACCCATCATCGGCAGGGTGTGTATGGATAGCTGTATGATTGACACCACGGGACTCAACGTCAAGGAGGGCGACGAGGTTGTCATCTTCGGTGGCGAAGGCGGCAGCGTGGAAGAGATGGCCGAGGTGTTGGGCACCATCCCCTATGAGATTATGACCTCCGTGTCGAAGAGGGTTAAACGTATATATATAAAGGAGTAATGGCCTACGGAAAAATCTATATGCTCCCCTGCCCCATCAGCGAGGGTAACCCCTACGATGTGCTACCCGAAGCCAACAGGGCTGTGATGGCAGGGTTGGACTACTTCATCGTGGAGAACGTCCGCACGGCTCGCAGGTTCCTCAGCGCAGCAAAGATTGGTCGTCCCATTGAGGAGTTGGAGTTTGCCGAGTGCAACGAGCACACCACCGCCTTGGAGATTGAGCCACTCCTGAGGCCCATTTTGGAGGGCCGCAGTGCGGGTATCATCAGCGAGGCCGGACTGCCCGGTGTGGCCGACCCAGGTGCCGATGTGGTTGCGCTGGCACAAAGGAAGGGCATTGAGGTTGTGCCTCTCGTGGGCCCTTCGAGCCTGCTGATGGCTCTTATGGCCAGCGGACAAAACGGCCAGAGTTTCGCCTTCAACGGCTACCTGCCCATCAAACCTGCCGAGCGCACCAAAGCACTCCGACACTTCGAGCGCAGGGCTCTCTCGGAGGGCCAAAGCCAGATTTTCATTGAGGCCCCCTATCGTAACGACAAACTGCTGGGCGATATGCTCGCCACCCTGTCGGGCACCACAAGGGTTACGGTGGCTGTGGACATCACCTCCCCCACCCAATTCATCCGCACCC
>JAZLDY010000018.1:0-161328 GCA_045614965.1 Tidjanibacter sp. | reverse complement strand
GCTTGACCTCTATTTCAGGAAAATCTCCAACTTCTGGCCCACACGGATTTTCGAGGGGTCTTTGATGTTGTTCCACTTGCAAATCTGCTTCACCGTTACGCCATACTTGCGGGCAATGATGGAGAGGTTTTCGCCCTGCTTGACCTTGTGAATCTTGCTGTCGATGGTGAAGGTGGGTATCTCGCCACTCTTTCGGGGGTTCATATACTCACGCAGATATATGGTATCCTTGCCCATAATCTCCGCCTCGTGGTCCAAAAACTTACCCACCTCGCCCACGGGCAACACAAGGCTATACTCCCTTCCCCTCACGGCCGGCACAATGTCCTGCTTGAATTGTGGGTTGAGGGCTCGGAGCACATCTTTGGGCGTACCGATGGTGCTGCTCACTTGGTCGAAGTGCAAGATGCGACTGATGGTGAGCGTGTCGGTTGCTATGGGTAGCGGGGCCTCAATGGGCTTGATGTTGTGTTGCTTGTGGTAGTGGAAGGCGTAGGTGGTGGCGATGAATGCCGGCACATAACCCCTCGTTTCGGGAGGTAGGTAGGGGTAGAGTTCCCAGAAGGTTTTGCCGCCATCGGCCTTGCGCAGGGCCTTGTTCACGTTACCCGGGCCACAGTTGTAGGCCGCCAATGCCACGAGCCAATCGCCATAAGTATTATAGAGATATTTGAGGAAGCGGCAACCTGCGTTGGTCGATTTCACAGGGTCGAACCTCTCGTCGATAAACGAACTAACCTCCAACTTGTAGCCCTTGCTGGTGCCATACATAAACTGCCACAACCCTGCTGCTCCCTTTTTGGAGCGAGCCTTGGGGATGAGGGCCGACTCAATCACGGGCAACATCCTCAATTCGAGGGGCATTTGTTGTGCATCCAACTCGGCCTCAAAGATGGGAAAATAGTATTGCGCCCTGCCGAGTGCGTTGCTTATGACTTGCTTGTTGCGGGTGGTGTAGGAGATGATGTACTTGCGAACTACCTCGTTGTAACTCAATGGTATGGCCGAGCCTATGGCTTTGAGCCTTTCGATATATACCGAGTCGGGAATCTCGCTTGCGGGCAGGTCGATGGTGTCGGCAAGGATTTGGGGGTTGAGAATCTCCTCGCAGGCCATAAAGCGATTCTGCTCGCTCCACGCACAGAGCATCGAATCCAACTTGGGCATCACATTATCTTCGGCCTTCTGCTCCACACTCTGCCCTTCGGCCTTCTGCTTCACACTCTTCTCCGTGGCAGCCACTACGTTCTGCTCGGTTGCAACCACTCCACTCTGTACCTCGACCTTCTGTGCCACACTCTGCTCGGCCTTTTGTGCCACAGCATTAGGTGTGGGCTTTGTGGCCTCCTCCTCTTTGTCGGGGCCATAGAGTTCCTCTTCGGTGGGGGGAGTGGGGACTGTTTTACCCTGCGTGAGTGCTTTGAGAATATCGTTTTCATTGAGGCTTTGTGCCTGCACAGCGGTTGCGCCCAGCAGTACAAGGGCCACACAAATAAAGACTCTTTTCATCTAAAAATTGAATGACATACTGAACCCGAGGTTGTTGGTGAGTCCATCGGGGCCGGCGGTTTGAGTGATTTGGGGGTGTACCTCCATCGAGAGGTTGTCGGTGATGTCGTAGGCCTGCATATGTGCATCGATGTGCGCATCGGCCACCTGTACCAGATAGACCGCAACGGTACCGATGATTGCAAGGTCCCTATTGCGGCGGTAGGCATTCTTGATGGAGCGCAACGACTCCTCGGAGGTGTTGGGAAATTCGCCCACGGTGCTGTCGTCGCCATCGGTGGCGAGGTCATAGGCAGTCTTGAAACGGTCGTAGCCCCTCTGGTTCCAATCGATAACATAGAACATCGAGGCCATACCTGCCACCACGATAGGCACTTTCCAATAGCTACCGTTGTAGATTTGTCCCGCACCGGGGCACACCAGCGAGAGGGTTGTTGCCTTTTGTATGTGCGAGAGGTCGGAGGGGTAGTTCATTACACCATCCACCAAAAATCCCATATACGATGCCACAGCCGCACCCCACAGCAGCGTGCGGTAGTTTTGGTGTTTGAGCATCTTGGTTTGCACGGGAGTACGATCGGCCTGGGTGGTGTTGGGGTTGGCCTTCATTACATCATACTCGGCCTTGTATCGTTTGTAGATTTTGTTTTGGTTGAGTCCGGCAATCAGCGGGATGCTTATGGCGGCATACTCTGCCGGTATCTTCCAGTAGTTCTCCTCATAGAGTTGGGCAAAGCCTGGGACTACGGCACTCACAGCCGTAACGAGCGAGAAGGAGAGCGAGTCCCTGAACAACCAATTGTATCGCTCCTTTTTGAGCGTGTCGGCAGCCAGAGAGTCGGCTCCCACAGTCAGAGAGTCGGTCGCTACCACCTTGGGCAGAAGTGCATCCCTGCGTGTGGTGAGCGAGTCGATGCGCCCCTGCATTGTGAAGAGGGCTGTGGTGTCCTCTTGCGCAAGTCCTTCACGAGCCACAATCAGTGAGTCGATGAGCCTCGAAAGGTCGGCCGCTTCGAGCGAGTCCTGCTCGGGAGTGCGCTCCTTGATGGCGTGCCTGAGGCCCGACTTAATCTCAAAACCTTGTGTGAAGTCGGCAATGGCAACCACCTCTTTTTTCTTCCTCTTCTTCTTTTTGCCCTCCTCGTTGGTGTCGGTCTGCTCGGCATTGGTGGCCTTAGCTTGGGCCACAGCCTCACTCGGCAGTGCACTCCACACCACCGCCAACAACAATAGACGAACTATGTACCCTTTGAACCTAACCTTCATACACTTTGTTTGGTTGCAATCTTCGTTTGAGAGTGGGCTATTTGGTCAACTTTTCGAGCTTCTCTGCCAAACCTGCGATTTGCTGGTCGTTGGAAAAACCAATCACAATCTTGCCGCTACCATCGGCCGAGCGTTTGATTTTGATGTCCTCGCCCACGAGTTTGGAGAGTTGCTCCACAATGCGGGTGTAAACCTCGGGGAATTCCTCCTCGGTGGTGGCTTCGGTTGCGCTCTTGCTCTCTGCGAGTTTCTTTACGAGTTGCTCGGTGGCCCTCACAGAGAGTTCCTTCTTGATTACTTTTTTCACCACCGAAGGCTGCACCTCCTCGGGGGCGGCAGCAATAGCCTTGGCGTGGCCCATAGTGATAAGACTGCCTTTGAGGGCGGCCTGCACCTCGGGGCACATAGAGATAAGACGGAGGTAGTTGGCCACGGTCGAGCGTTTCTTGCCAACCCTCTGTGCCACGATCTCCTGCGTTACACCACACTCGTCAATGAGCCTTTGGAGCGATATGGCAATCTCCATTGCGTTGAGGTCCTGACGCTGGATGTTCTCCACAAGAGCCATTTCGTGCAACTCCTTGTCGTCGGCCTGACGGATGTAGGCAGCAATGGTCTTGCGGCCTGCGAGTTTGGAGGCCCTCCACCTGCGCTCACCGCTGATGATGATATATTTTCCGCCCTCCTCCTTGCGCACAGTGATTGGCTGAATGAGTCCGAGGGTGGCAATCGAGTCGGCCAACTCCTCCAACGCATCGTCGTCAAAGATGGTGCGAGGTTGCTTGGGGTTGGGTATGATGCTCTCGATGTCAATCTCTTCCATACGGCTCACAGCAGGCAACTCCTCCACATATTGTTCCATTTCGAGGATTGCACTCAGGCCTCTTCCTAAACCTTTTTGTTTCATATCTTGGTTGTTGTGTTATGTGTCAAACGTAGTTTTGGGGCTAATTATTTTTTGCGGTTACGACGCACAAACTCCTTGGCAAGTTCCATATAGCACTTGCTACCCGAAGAGGCTGCATCGTGCAGAATCACGGGTACACCGTGGCTGGGGGCCTCGTCGAGCCTTACGCTACGCACGATGATTGTGTCGTAGGTGAGGTGCTTGAAGTGCTCCTTAACCTCAAAGGTAACCTGATTGGCCAAGCGGGAACGGGAATACATTGTCATCAGGAAGCCCTCGATTTCGAGTGCAGGGTTGAGTTTGCTCTTAACCATCTTGATTGTGCCGAGCAACTTGCCGAGTCCCTCCAACGCAAAGTAGCCACACTGCACGGGAATCAACACCGAGTCAGCGGCAACGAGTGCGTTCACGGTGGTAAAACCGAGGCTGGGGGAGCAGTCAATGAAGATGTAGTCATATTGGTCCCTCACCTCGTCGAGTACCTTTTTCATACGGAAGTGTCCGTCGGAGAGCCCTGCGAGTTCGGCATCGGCACCCACGAGGTTGATGCTGCTGGGCAGGACGTGTAGTTTTTTCACATCCTCCGATTGCTCTATTACATCGGTGGCATTGCATTTGCCCACGATGCACTCATAGATACCGTCGTTCTTGATGTCGAAACCAAGACCGGAGGTCGCATTTGCCTGTGGGTCTGCATCCACGAGGAGTATTTTTTTGCCCATAATGGCAAGGTTTGCGGCGAGATTTATTGCCGTAGTTGTTTTGCCCACACCACCTTTTTGATTGGCAAGGGCGACGATTTTACCCATAGTTAATCTGAATTTAATAGAGCAAAAGTAACTATTTTCTCCGAAACTTTCCCAATTTTTGGCAAAAATTACTACATTTGAACTCGGAAAGTGCAAATTTATAATTTGAGCCGATAGTGTGGAGTTGGCATCAAATGGGCGGTTTGCACGATATAATATAAAGATTGTCAGATATTTGAATTTGTTTATATGAACAAAAACATTAACAACACACCCAACGCCCCCGAAGAGGTTGTAGAGGAGGGTGTTGAGGTTGCTAAAAATGAGGTCGCAACGGGGGCGAAAGAGCACCCCAAAACCGAGCCCCAAGTAGGTCCCAAAACCGAGCCCCAAGCAGGCCCCAAAAACGAGTCGAAATGGGGTGCAAAAGTAGCAGGAAAGAGATTCCCTTCGTGGGTGGATTTGTTCGCCACGGTGGGGGTGTTTGTGCTGTCAAGTCTGCTGGGTAGCGTGGTGGCTCTGGTGATTATGAAAATGCGTGGGGCAGATAGTCTTACGCCCGACCTCACGTTGCTCTACTACCTTATCCAAATGCTCCCTCCGATTGGGTATGTTGCCTGGTTGCGACACAAGGCCGGAAGGCCCTGTGGGGTGCATCTTGGGGTGCGAAAAGTGAACCTCCCGATGTTGCTTTGGGGAGTGGTTGTGCTGATGGCTTCGAGTGTGGTTTTGGAGCCTCTGTTGATGCTCTTTCCGAAGGAGGAATATCAGAATGTTACCGATATGGTCGGACTTGGTGGTTGGGCCATTTTGTCGGTGGTGGTGTGCGCTCCCGTTTTGGAGGAGATTTTGTTCCGTGGACTCATCTTTGAGTCGTGTAGAGAGAGGTTTGGAAGTGGGATAGCGGTGGTTGTGTCGGCCCTGCTGTTTGGCCTTGTTCACGGTGTGCCGGTGCAGATTATCAATGCCTTTGTGGTGGGCCTCATCTTTGGCTACATCTACCTGCGCACGGGCTCGCTGCTGTCGGTTATCTTGTTGCACGTTGTCAACAACGGCATTGCCTACATCTCGCTCGCCTTTTTTGGGGATGCAGCCGACACCACGCTGCGTGATTTGATAGGCCCCGATTGGTTGTATTGGGCCATCTATGCACTCTCCACCGTGGTCTTTGTCTATGCAATGGTGCGCCTTGTGCTCACCCTCCGCAACGAAACGGAGTTGGAATAACTCCCTATACGATAGCCTTTTGGCTGAAAAAAATGTGGCAGGCCCGATAATAATGCGGGCCTGCTTTGCGTTTTTAACTCTAAAGAGTTATCTTTGCGCCTGCATTTATGAAAAACCTGTACCACATATCCCTCCTTGCTCTGCTCGCCGGCCTTGTGTTGGTGGGCTGTGAGCGTCTGCCACAAGATAGGGTTATTGCCTCTGTGGGCGAGAGTGTGCTGATGCTCTCGGAGGTGAGGGCTGTGGCTGCCCCTCTGTCGGGTGCCGACAGTGTGAAGGTGGCGCAAAAATTTGTGGACCAATGGGTGCGCAAGCAGGTCAAGCTCCAAGAGGCCGAGCGAGAGTTGGCCTCCTCGATGGGGGAGATTGACCGCCTTGTGGACGAATATCGCACCTCGCTGTTGGGCGGTAGGCTCGAACAGCACTATCTGCGTGGACGTATGGACACACTCATCACGGAGAGTATGGTCAAGGAGTACTTTGCAGCCCATCGCTCCGACTTTGTGATGGACCGCACCGTGTTGAAGGGGCGCATCGTGCGCCTGCCCGACAACTACCGCCAATCGGTCAAACTATTCAACCTGATGGGCTCCAAGAGCGACGAGAAACAGCAGGACTTTTTGGACTTGTGTGTGAAGAACAACTTTGAGTTGCACACCTTTGAGAATTGGGTCGATTTCAAGGAATTCCTCTCCTACCTGCCCGTGCGTAGGGGTAAGAACTATGACTACATTCTCTCCGGTGGTGAGATTCGCCAGATGGCCGATGCCGATAGTAAATACTTTATCCAGATATATGACGTTATAAAACAGGGCTCCAACGCACCCTACGAGAGGGTGGAGGATATGGTGCGCCGCATCCTCTTCAATCGCCGTAGGGCCGAACTGCTCACATCCTACAACGATAGCCTCTACCAGAGTGCCCTTTCGGAGGGGGTGGTAACAATCAATAGTGTTGAATAGGAAAACGAAAGAAAACAGAAGATATGAAGAGATTTTTTATTGGTGCAGTGGTTGCTTTGGCAACTTTGGGTAGTGTGTGTGCCCAGCAGGTTGTGGCTGACAAGGTGGTTGCTGTGGTGGGTAACTCTGCCATCCTCTATTCGGAGGTGGTGGATTTTAGTAAACAGGTGCTCCAACAGCGCAGGGAGCGTGGCTATACCTCCGATCGCTCGGCAATGAGCGAGGCGTTGGAAAACCTTATGCTCCAAAAGATGCTCTACAATCAGGCCCTCATCGACTCGGTGGAGATTAACCTCGACGGTGTGGCCGAGAGTGTCGATAAACAGGTGGATGCAATGATTGCCGATGCGGGCTCCATTGCTGCTTTGGAGGCTCGTGAGGGTAAGCCCGTCTTTGAGATTAAGGCCGATATGCGCACTATGGCCGAGGAGGGACAGTATGCCCAGATGATGAGGATGACCATTATGAACAAGGTGCAGATTACCCCCGGCGAGGTGGAGAAGTACTACAACTCGCTGCGTACGGATATGCTCCCCATCGTGCCCGAGCAATATGTCTATGCCCAGATTTCCAAACTCCCTTCTTCTACCACGGTGGCCAAACAGCGCACCCGTGAGAAACTGTTGGAGATGAGGGAGCGTATTTTGGGTGGCGCAAGGTTCGATATGTTGGCCCGTATGTACTCGCAGGACCCCGGTAGTGCATTGCAGGGTGGCGAGATGGATTTTATGTCGCCCGAGAGCTTCGAGAAACCCTTTGGCGAGGCCCTCACCAAGCTCCAACCCGGTCAGGTGAGTGGTGTGGTTGAAACCGTCTATGGCTTCCACATCATCCAACTGATGGAGAAGAAGGGCGACCTCTACAAGAGCCGCCACATCCTCCTTCGCCCCACCTTTACCGATGCGGAGTTGGCCGAAGACCTTGCAATGCTCGATAGCCTTGCTACCGAAATCAAGGAGGGCCGCATCTCCTTTGAGGAGGCTGCCAGACTCCACTCCGACGACAAGTATTCCAAGCAGAATGGTGGCCTTGTAACCAACCACGAGATGCTCGAAATGTATGGAGCCAACGACACCAGCTACTCCCGCACGGCCTTCTACAAGGAGGAGTTGGGACGTGATTACCCCTATATGCGTTCCCTCAAACCGGGCGACCTGTCCACTCCCTTCCAGAGTGCCGATATGAGGGGTAACACGCTGACGAAGATTATCAAACTCATTGAGATTATCCCCTCGCACACAGCAAGCCTTGCCAACGACTACCTCCAAATTGAGGAGATAGCCCTCCAAAACAAACAACAGAAGGAGTTTGAGGAGTGGTTAGACAAGAAAATCGCCACAATGTATGTGAAGATTGACCCCTCGATGGATACTTCGGAGTTTGAAAACAAGGCGTGGATTAAGTAGGTAGTTGTCAGTTATCAGTTATCAGTTGGCTGTAAACTGAGGACTGTAAACTGAGTGCTGAGTGAATACAGAAATAGAAACAAGAGAGTGAAACGTATTGCCTACATATTGCTTCTGGCACTGCTCTGCGTGGGTGGAGCAGGCGGAAGTGCCTATGCCCAACGCCCCCGCAACAAGAAGGGCGAGGAACTCAAACCGGTGGATATGAAATCACGCCGCACAAGGCCCGTGCCCGTGGGCGACTCCACAGGCTATGCGCTGGTGGGCGACGTGGTGTTGGTCCACAATGGCTCGGTGATAACGTGCGACAGTATGGTGCGTTACAGCGACAAGCAGATGACCTGCTTCGGCAATGTAATCATCAAGAAGGACGACACCTACATCTATGGCGACAGGGCAGAGTATAGTGGCGAGAAGAACGAAGCAAGGGTCTATTCGCCGCTGGTGAAGGTACTCAACAAGGATGCTACGCTCTACACCTACAACCTCATCTTCAACACCAAGGACAACGTCGGACAATTCTATGGCGGTGGCTGCTTTACCAATGGTGAGAACCAGATGGAGTCGGAGAGGGGTTATTTCTATGCTGACCTGGACGAGATGGTGGGTGTTGACAGGGTGGAGTTACGCAACGACACCTATGAGATGAAGTCCGACTCGGTCAACTACAATTCCGACTCGGAGGTGGCCAAATATTTCACCCGCAGCGTAACGTGGAAGAAGGATGGCGAGATTCTCTCCTCCAACGAGGGCGAGTATCACAACAAAGTGGAGCGATATATTTTCCGTTCGGATGCCTATGTGTTGAGCAAGGACAAAGAGATGTGGGCCGACACGATTGACTACAAGTCGATGATTCAGTTCATCGAGCTGAAACACAACGCTCAGATTCGTGATGACGAACACAAGAGCATCATCTTTGGCGACTATGGCAACTACGACGACCGCACGGGCGACACGTTCCTCACGATGGACCCCTCCTATGTCAGTTTTGGCGATAGCGATGGCGACAACGTGGGCGACACGGTCTATATGCGCTCCGACTCGATGTTCCTCTACACCATCGACTCATTGGGCTATTGCACCCTCACACGCCCCGACTCGGCAACGCTGGCCTCTATGTTGGCTGCAAGGGCCGACTCTATACAGCAGGCCATAAGGGCCAAGATTGTGGCCGATAGTATGGCTGTGGTGGAGGCTGCTCGCAAGGCGTTTTTGATTGACAGCCTCACCTCGGCACGAGAGAGCCTGCTGGCTGGTGAACTCACCGATAGCCTTACGAGCGTGGCCGACAGCCTTTTGGGCGTGCTCGATAGGATGCAGGATATACAGAGGGATAGCCTCGGCAATGTGATAGAGAAACCACTACCACCTGTTGATAGCCTTTCGTTGGGTGCCGACTCGCTGGTGGTGGCAACCGACAGCCTTGTGATGCAGAACGATAGTATCGCACAGGACACCACAACACACCGCATAATGCTCGGCCTGCGTAACGTGAAGGTATTCCGTAGGGATTTTCAGGGCGTGTGCGACTCTATGCTGATGTTCTCGGTGGATAGCACCGCACAACTCCACCGCAATACGGTGATGTGGAACGAACTTAACCAGATAACCTCCGAGAGGGCCGATGTCTATACCCGCAACCAAAAACCATACAGGGCTCTCTTCTCCGAGGGTAAACCACTGATGGTGGCCGAGTTGGATACGGCCCACTACAACCAGGTGGCCGGTAAGACCATAGAGTCGTTCTTCGACGAGGAGGGTGTGATGTACAAGACCGACATTGTGGGCAATGCGCAGACCTATTATTATATGGTGGACGATGCCGATGGCGCAATGATGGGCTTCCTTGTGGCGGAGAGTGCCGATATGACCTTCGATATTGAGGATAATACGGTGGTGGGCATTACCTATCGTGGCGACCCTGTCTATACGATTTACCCGATGGATAAGATACCCGCCGACCAACCCCAACGCCTGCCCAACTTTGCGTGGTACATTGAACTCAAACCCACAAGGGAGATTATTATGGGCCGAAGGAGTATCAACCCCACCGAGAGGGAGAGGTATGAGCGTATGCGCCGCCCACAATTCCCCATCACCTATTCTATCGAACGCCACCGAGAGTCGTTGGTGTTGAATGGCGGTTGGGCCGATAGGGATGACGATATCTCGGAGATGGCCTATGAGTTCATCGAGAAGGTCAAGGATGAATAGGGGAGATGAAACAAAAAACTCTCGGGTAACGATTTTGTTACCCGATAGTTTTTTGTTTAGCTGTTAGCTGTTAGCTGTTAGCCGTTAGCCGTTAGCTGTTAATTAGTAAATATTTTTTTCCTATCCCAGCAGCCCCAGCAGCCCCAGCAGCCCCAGAAGCCCCAGAAGCCCCAGACTACCAATAGGCCTTACTCGATTGACCGCTTAAAAATTCACCTCAAAGCGGCAGGAGAGCATATTGTAGCCCACGCCCACGCTCCCCTTGGAGGCATCCACCTCGGCAGGATTGGTGGTGGGCTCGCCTGCGGCATTGTGGCCCACGATGAGTTTGCCGTTGCCGTTGGCGTACTTGTTGTTGGTAACGTACTGATAGTTGACCATCATCTTGATATTGGGGTTGACGTAGTAGTTGAGGCCCGCAGTCCAAGCATTTGCAGCACCACCATAAACACCCTGACTGTCGAGGTCGAGGCGGTCGAAACGTGCGCACAACTCCACGTCGCCCCAATCACGGCCGGGGGTAATGCGAGTATATTTCGCCCCACCTGCATCGTAGTTCTGTCGTCCGCCAAAGAGGAGATAGCCGGCTTGGGCATAGATGCCGTAGAAGTGTTTGGTGGTGCCGTTGTGAACGTGGATGTTGTCGGCCAAATAGGCGGCTTCCCAACGCAGACCTTTCCAGTGGCCGGCGAGTTCAGCGGTCATCATCACCTCGTGGTTCACGTCGGCAATGTTGCCCGTGTCGAGATATTTCTTTCGGTTGATGTTGGTGGCATTGCGTGAGGAGATGCGCACAGCACCCCACTTTGAGGGCGACATATCGGCTTTGGGAGTGCGGTAGGAGGCCGCAAAACCGATGTGCAACGATGCATCTTCCATCTTGTAGAGGGGCCTCACAACAACCTTACCCGTGAAGGTGTGGCCGGGCCCACGCCCAAAGTCCTTGTTGTTGTCCTCCACATTGGCCCTCACCTCGGCATCCTCCACGGGCTGGAAGAATACACCTGCGGTGGCCCAGAAGAGAGGAATGGTGTAGTTGGCTTGGATGCCGATGTGGCGTGAGGGAGCAAAGGCGGTGGCCATAGGTCGCTCGATGAATTGCAGGTAGCGACTTGTGGTGTTGGTCTGAATGGCGAAATTCTCCTTGAAGTTACCCACCTGGAAGGCAAAGTTACGCAGACCATCGTAGCGCATATAGGCATCTTTGAGTTCGAGCACGCCATTGGCGAAGTCCACGTCCAGCTCGCCATACCAATCCTTGCGCAACTGTCCCTTGACGGCAAACCTTGCCCTGCGAAGGCTCACACCATCGCCGATGGGGTCGGCACCTTCGGGCTCGCCCCAGAACATAGCACCATCGGTCTGTACCCTCACATCAAACCAGATGCGATAGTCGGCCTTGCGGTTGTAGAGCACAAGGAAGCCATCCTGTGCTTCGACTTTGAGGGGTACGGTGCTCACCTCCAAGCCATATTGGTTTACATCCGTGCCCATTTCGGTCATTGTGTGGTCGCCTTTTTTGTGGTGATGTTTGCCTTTGTATTGGGCCATAACATCCTGTGATGCCCAAAGAAAGGGGACAACCACAGCCAAAAGTTGTAGAAATCTTTTCATAAATGATGAAATTTAGTTGGTTTGTCGCCCTCTACACCTACAAATTGAGTGCCGAGAGAGAACTCTTTCACTTAAAAATCATATCTTTGCGTGCAGATACATACCCAAGCAACAATGAAACAACTCAAAGAACGCATCCTGAGTGATGGCCGCTGCCTTGCAGGTGGCATACTCAAAGTAGATAATTTCATCAACCACCAGATGGACCCCGTGCTGATGAAACAGATGGCACAGGAACTCGCTACACGCTTGGGTAAGTGCGGTGCCAACAAGATTCTCACCGTTGAGGCCAGCGGTATTGCACCCGCCATTATGGTTGGATATCAGATGCAACTCCCCGTGGTGTTTGCCAAAAAGAGGGTACCGAGCACTATGGAGGGGGTACTCACGGCCGAGGTCTTTTCCTTTACCAAAAACCGAACATACACCATTTGTGTCAGTGCCGAATACCTCCACAAGGGCGATAGGGTGCTCTTCATTGACGACTTCTTGGCCAATGGCAACGCAGCGTTGGGTGCGCTCGAATTGGTCGAAAAGAGTGGCGCAGAGATTGTGGGTATGGGCTTTCTGATTGAAAAGTCGTTCCAAAGGGGTGGTGCAGAACTGCGTGGGCGTGGCGTGAAGGTGGAGTCGCTGGCACGCATCGCCTCGCTTGACGATTGCAAAATCACTTTCGACGAGTAGGGGAGTGGCCCTAACCTCTTTCGCCCCCCCCCTGTAATATTTGGGTAGGGAGCGTAAAAATGGGAACTACGCTTGCTCCACCCACTAAAAATATATATCTTTGTGGGTTGAATGTTAAAAATATAATTAAATAGAAAACACTATGAAACTTCAAGACATTTTGGCTATCTCCGGCGAGCCCGGTCTGTATCAATATATCGCAAGCAGCCGTAATGGTGTGATTGCCGAGTCGCTCGTTACGGGCGCACGCAAGAACTTCTCGGGTACCCACGCAAGGGTTAGCTCGCTGGCCGAGATTTCCATCTTCACCGAGGACGAGGACGTTACTCTCTCGCAGGTGCTTTCGGACCTCTATGCCCACACCAAAGGCGAGCAGACCATCTCCCACAAAGCCTCCGAGAAGGAGCTTAGGGAGTTGTTTGGCGTGGTTATCCCCGGCTACGACAGGGAGCGTTTCCACCTCTCCGATATGCGTAAGGTGGCCCAGTGGTTCAATATTCTTGTGGCTGCCGGTATGACCGACTTCTCCATCGAGGAGCCCGAGGCAGCAGAGGAGGAAGAGTAGAGAATTCAAAATTCAAAATCATTCCCCTCTGAATTGGGAGAGAGTGCCAAAGGTGGGGGGTGGTGTGTAAGTGGTGCTAAATGCTGAAAAAGAGTAGGAACATATTGTGGTCGGCTGTGGCCTTTGTGGGTGCGCTGTTGTGTGGTTGCAATGGCGTTACCCCCGATTTGCCCGAGCCTGAAATTCCCGCCGAGCGCATCATTGCCTACACCGCCAAGGAAAAGACAGCCCCATTCGCTACGGGTGCTTTTATGGCCCGCATTCAGGACAACCTCTTTACGCCCGAGGGCGAGGGTGGCTCGGGTGAGATAGTCTTTGAGAGCCCCGTGTTTGCGATTGGCAACATAGCTTTTTTGAACTGCACCTCGCTGTGGAGTGTGGAGATTCCGTCGGAGGTTACGATGATTGGCAAGAAAGCTTTTGAGGGGTGTAGGTCGCTGCGCAGGGTGGATATTCTTGGCTCCAAGATTGTTACCATCGGCTCGGAGGCTTTTCTGAATTGTGAATCTTTGGAGGAGATTGTCATCCCCGATGAGGTTGTGGAAATCGCCACGCACACCTTTGACGGCTGCAAGTCGCTGAGGAGTATCAATTTTGGAACGGGAGTGAAGGATGTCTGCGATAAGGCTTTCTGTGGCTGTGAGTCGTTGGAGAGGCTGGATATTCCGTCGAACGTGATATTCTTGGGTAACAACTGCTTCGAGGGTGCAAAGAGCTTGAAGGAGGTCTATGTCAGGGGCGATAGAGTGCTGGAAATTGGTTATATGGCCTTTGCGGCAGCCAAGTCGGAGTTGAAGATATATGTCCCTGCCGACCTTATGGACGACTACAAGAAGAACATTTTTTGGAGTGCCTATGTAGGTAACCTCTGTCCGTTGGAGAGTTAATAGGCAGGAGCCTTAACAGCGATACGATAATGAGGGGAAGAGTGTCCCCAATAAACACGAGAAAAGGAGAGGTTTTTGGCCTCTCCTTTTCTCGTACCCGAAGCCGGGATCGAACCGGCACAGCCCTTTCGGGCCAAGGGATTTTAAGTCCCTCGTGTCTACCTATTCCACCATTCGGGCCCCTTTTGCTCCCAACGAGCCCACAAAGGTACAATTCTAAATTCAAAATGCAAAATTCTAAATTCAAAATGCAGAGTTGGAATATCGTTTCCCCCTAATGGCTCTAATGACCCTAATTGCGTTAAGGGCTTTAAGGCCATTAAGGACTTTAAGGAGTGCGTGGTGTGCCAAGGAGAAAAAGCAAATTACTCTTTACAAAAAAATGGGCGGAGGGCAACCACAAAAATCCCTCCGCCCGACGTTGCGAGTTCCGAAAAACCGCAGCGTTTAGCCTTTTGTTCTATTTTCGTCCGCTCACTAATGGGGCCTCATTCCGGGAGGTGGGCCCATTGGGCGGCGACCACCGGGACCTCCAAAGCCACCGGGACCGGGTTGCAGGTTGTCGAAGTCTTTGCTCGACGAGCCCTTGCCGAAGTAGCGGAGGTTATAGACAAACTGCACGGCAACATACCTACCAATCGCAAGGTTGGTGGTGTTGCTCAAATAGTTGGTACCCACCGAGCGATGGAAGTCCTTGTTCTGGTCAAGGATGTCGTTTACACCAATGCTCAACTCGCCCCTCTGGTCACGGAAAATCTTCTTGCCGATGAAGGCATTGCAGAGCAGATACTCCTCGTTGTAGTCGTCCGTGATACCCTTGTATTGGCTATACGTTGCGTTGGCTGTGAGAGTGAAACCTCTCCACGCAACCCACTTCAACTCGGCTCTTGCCCACTGGTTGAAATAGCGGTTTTGCCTTGCAGCGATGGCGTTGTCGTTGTCGTTGATGTTGTAGCCAACGTTGTAGGCCATCGAGAAGTCCAAGTTCTCCGAAATGTTGCTACTCAACTGCGCACCACCGTTGTAGTACTGTCCCTTCATAATGTTCACCTCGCCATTGAGTTTACTCGGTGAGTTGCTGAAACTGGCGTTGGCATTGAAGGTAATGTTACTCTTGATGAACGAGAGTGGGAAGCCATAGCTGATACCCGAATAGATACGCCAATCACCTCCATCGTAGTAGTTCTCATACTTGGTGTAGGTGTTGCCTACGCCGAGTTGTTGACCACCGTAGTTTTCCAACTCAAAGTCGGGATCATTCATAACCGAGGAGTTGATGATAGCCCTTGTGGTACCCCACATACCTCCGTGAATCATAAACGTACGGCCCTTCTCAATGTTGGTGTTGGTGTAGAAGGCGTTTATCTGGTGCGAGTAGCTCGGCTTCAAATCGGGGTTGCCCTCGGTGTAGGAGTTGCCGCTCACCGTTATAGCCTCCTGTAATTGGTCGATGCTGGGGTTGTTGGTACTGCTCCTAAACCTCAAACGCAACATATTCTGTTTGTTGAAATTAACAGTCGCATTACCCGTGTAGGTGATGTCCTGGAACGTGTAGTGCGGGTGCGCTCCCTGAGGCAATGTCTGCTTGGAGTCGAGCGAGGAGTACTGATAGTTCACTTTGGCAAAGAACTTAACTTTCTCGGTGGAGTAGTTGAAGCCGGGGCCAAGTTGGTGAAGCGAATAGCCACTCTCGCTGATGTTGCTCAACAACCTACCCAACTCTTCGTTCAATACATCGTTGACAAATACATCGGTGGTCATATTCTGGTCGCTGAATCGGTGCTGGAACTCATATTCAACGTCGATTTGTGCACTCTTCGTCAGAGGCTCGGTGTAGGTAATCTCGCCCCTTACACTATTGCCGTTCGAAAACCTTTCAATGTCCCTCACATAGGTTGAGTCTGTGGGAATTGTGAAGGTGTAGATGGGGTTGCTCCACGAGTTGTTGGTGCTCCAATTACCGCCACCATTGATGGTCAGCGTACGGCCTGGCTTACCCAGACGTGTGCGATAGAGCATAAAGATATTACCATTGCTACCAACCCTTTCGTCGTTGCCTTCCGTGGCCATCTTCTTCTCTATCTGCTCGGTAGCCCCATTGGAGGTGGTGCTCTCCGAGGTGCTCCAACTGTTGTAGTTCTGCAAACTCACATTGGCACGCAACATCAGCGACTGCGTTTTGCTGAACTTGTAGTCGGCACGAAGGTTAAAACGGTGGTTCCAGTTCTCCTTTTCGGAGTTGTTCACTTCGTCATAGAGCTGTGTGTAGTCGCCAGCATAGGTGATTTTGTCCTCGGTTTGCTCGTTGATGGTGTTGGAGTGGTTGAAAAAATAACTACCCTGCAACTCCAACTTCTTCCATTGGTTGGCGTAGTTCAGACCCACCGACTGCACCGTGGAGATACCCGACATAGGCCTAACCATAAAGTTGCGGGCCTGCCTGTGGCCTCCCATACCACCACCGCCACGGGACGAAGCAACGCTACCCGACGAGGTCGCACCAACGATATCCTCAAAGGAGAAGTTGAGCTGGTTGATGTTGTTGGCCATTGCAATAACGGAGAGTTTCTCGTCGCCATTGAAACGGTTGATGTTACCACCCACCGAGTAGTATTCGGGATAACCATAGCTTCCATAGAGCTTACCGAAGATACCTTTGCGCTTGCCCATCTTGGTTACGATGTTGAGTGCCTTGTAACCCTCGCCGTCGTCGAGGCCCGTAAATTCGGCCTTGTCGGAGAGTTTGTCATAGACCTCCACCTTTGCAACCATCTCTGCGGGGATGGTCTTGATGGTGGTCGAAACGTCCTCGCCAAAGAACTCCTTACCATCCACAAACACCTTTTGTACGCTCTCGCCCTGTGCATCCACCGAGCCGTCGTAGTTCACGGTGATACCGGGCATCTTTTTCAGAAGACCCTCGGCACTTGCATCCCTTGCGGTCTTGAAAGCGGAGGCGTTGTAACTCACAGTATCACCCTTTTGGGATGTACCCATATAGCCCCTGATTTGGATGTCTTCGAGGATTTTGGCATCTTGTTTCAGACGAATGGTGCCGAGCTTAACTGGGGTTGAGCCCACTTTAACCTCGTTGGAGTAGTCCTTGTAGCCGAGGTAGGTGATGAGCACCTTGTATGTTGCAGGCTCCATCCCTTTGATGGAGATGGTGCCATTATATCCGGAGGTGTAGTAGTGCTGCTTTTGGGTTTTGACGTTGGTTAGTTCTATCACTGCGCCATTGATACCCTCTCCGGAGGTGGCATCTTTGAGGGTGGCCGTGATTGTGCCACCCTCTTGTGCCATAAGTGTTGTTGCTGCAAAGAAAGTGCAGCATAGCGAAATGATGAATCTCTTCATTTCCTGTTTTCTCTTATCTTCTCCTAACCTGTGGTTTTGTGGTTGATACACAAAAATCTATTCTACTATTTGTTGCACTCTGCTTTCTTGTCGCAGGGCTTGTTGCAAGGCTTTGCGCACTCTGCCTTCTTCTCGCAAGGTTTGTTGCACTTTTTCTCGCAGGGTTTGTTGCACTCTGCTTTCTTGTCGCAAACCGCCTTGTTGCACTCCTCTTTTTTAGCGCAGGGCTTGTCGCACTCTGCTTTCTTGCAGGGTGTGCAGTTGGCTTTGAGAGCCTCTTTCTGCTCGGGGGTGAGGATTGCACCAATCTCTTCGCAAGTGGCTTTGCAAGCCTGTTTTTTGCAGGCTACCTTCTTGTCGCAAGCGGGCTTATCGCATTTCTTCTCGCAGGGTTTAGCACACTCTGCTTTGTTGCACTCTGCCTTTTTATCGCAAGGTTTAGCGCACTTCTTTTCACAAGGCTTATCGCAGGGTTTAGCGCACTCTGCTTTCTTGTCGCAAGCGGGCTTATCGCACTTCTTGTCGCAAGCAGGTTTCTCGCAAGGTTTGTTGCACTCGGCTTTCTTGCACTCTTTGATTTTATTCTCAATAGCCTTGCCCTCTTTCAGGAAGACTGCATACACGGCTTTCTCCTGTGCATCGTCGAGGTTGACAATCTGGTCGAGTTTCTCGGTTTTGCACTCGGCATACTTCTTTGCATTAAACTTACACTCCTTCTGTCCGCACGAACACGATGCGAGCAACACGGTTGCTGCCACGAGGGCCAAAGTCTTCAAAGTTTTCATAGTCGTAATTGTTTTATCGTGGTTAACTGAAAAAAATCACATTTTCTCCTACCTACAAAAATAGCATACTTTTTCCAATCTTTTATAAGGTGCAGGGGTGAAACGACCAAATAAGGGGGTGAAACGACCTCCCGTTGTGGCGAAATGGCGAGAATTTGCCCTATGCAAGCCAGCCTTTGAAGTCCGAAGTGCGTGCCTTGCTGATGATGATGCGCTCGGGAGTGGCCACCGAGAGGTTTACGGCGAGCCTGCTGCCAAACCATATCGATATGTCCTTGATGGCCTTGCGGGAGATGATGAATTGGCGGTTGGCACGATAGAATTCCCTGCCGGCATATTTGGCATAGAGGCTCTCCAAGGTGCCATCCACGGGGTAGGTTTTGCCATCCAGAGTGGTAACACTCACCCTCTCGTCGGAGGTGTGGAAAAAGGCAATATGTTCCTCTTCGATGGGGATGATGCGGTCTTTGAATTGCACCAATAGGGTGGTGCTGTGCTTCTCCTTTGCCACCATCTGCACAACCCTCTGGGTGTAGTCGTTCCTTTGGGGGGCAGTGAACGAAAGGAATTTGCCGACGGCTCTCTCTACATCGCTCTTTTTGAGAGGTTTGAGGATGTAGTCGATGCTGTTTACACGGAACGCTTCGAGGGCATATTGGTCGTAGGCAGTGGTGAATATTATGGGACACGAAATGGTTGTCTTGTCGAATATGCGGAAGGCATTACCATCGGCCAAGTGAATGTCCATAAAGACAAGGTCCGGCATTGTGTTTCGCTCCAACCACTCACAACTATCCTCTACACTCTCCACCGTGGCAACAATCTCCAACTGCGGATACATCTCACCCAGCATCGCTTGCAGGTTGCGTGCGGCGGCGGTCTCGTCCTCTATGATTAGTGTCCTTATCACTACTTCGTGTCGGGTTTTGCTATGGGGAGTTTTACGATGAAAGTGGAGCCGTTGTTTTCCACCACAATATCACGCTCGGTGAGAAGTGTGCAACGGTGCGATAGGTTTGTCAGTCCTATACCCGTACTCTCCTCTGCTTCGAGTTTGGGCGTTATGGTGTTGGAAACCACAATGTAATCCTCCTCGGTGGTGATGTCTATTCTCATAGGGTGGGAGGAGGATATGGTGTTGTGTTTCACGGCATTCTCAATGAGGGGCTGTATGGACAGCGGGGGCAGGGTGTAGTCGTAGAGGGCTTTGTTGACATCAACCTCGATGTGCAGTTTGCCCGCATAGCGTATCTCCAAAAGGTATTTGTAGGCCTCCAAGAAGCGCAGCTCGTTACCCACGGTGGTCATCTCTGCCGTGCCGTCCTGAATGATGTAACGGTAGGTGTCGGACATCTGGTCGATATAGACAAGTGCCCCCTCCTTGTTGCCCTCCCTGACGAGCATCGAGAGCGAGTTGAGGGAGTTGAAGAGGAAGTGTGGGTTCACTTGGTTGATGAGTGTGTTGTACTGCCAAGTGAGGTTTTCGTTTTTGAGCCTTTCGTTCTCCACCTCAATCTCTTGTTGCTTGTAGTGCATCTGGAAAATCTTGCCATAGAGTACCACTATAATATATGTGGCCGAGAGTTTCAGCAACAACATCGGGTTGAAGAGCCTGCGAGCACTTGCGGTGATGATTATGTCCCCCTGTCGGGTCAGGTGGGGAGCGATGAAGTAGAAGAGGGTGAGCAGGGCAAGACACACCAACAACCTGCCCACATAGCCCCATTTGCGCCTACGGGTGGGAGTGGTCATAATCCACAACAGCAACAACGCCACGGCCACATAGTAGAGCATATCGAGCCACATAAAGACTTGGCCCTTCCGGGTAAACCACGGGTTGCTGTGCCCACTGCGTTCACGGGAGTAGCGAGAGATGCTCTCCTCCCTCACAACCACCTCCTCTTTTGTGCTGTCTGTGCTTTCCACGGCCTTGGGTTGCTCGCTCTGCTGCTCCACCACCACCTCGGTTTGGGATTGCACCTCGGCTTGGCGGTTGTTCACCATAATAAATACAAAGTAGGAGAAGTTGACCACCACAGAGATTACTATGGCGATGAGCAGGTTGAGAGCAAAGGTCTTTTTGTTGGTCGTGGTCTTCATCGGACAGGGTGGGGGCGTATGGGTTACTCTTCTTTGTCGGTGAAGTACTCAGGGAACCACGTTGCGTAGTGCATATAGTCCCTTGTGGTGCGCTCCAAAGTGTTGGTGCGCTGCTCGGGAGTTACCTCTTTGAGCCTCTTGGCAGGTACACCTGCATAGAGTCCGTTGGGCTCCAACACAGCATTGGACAACACAAGTGCGTTTGCGGCAATGATGCAACCCTCGCCCACCTTGGCGTTGTCGAGCACCGTTGCGCCCATACCGATAAGGCAATTATCGCCAATCTCGGCACCGTGAATTATGGCGTTGTGCCCCACGCTCACGCCATCGCCCAGAATGGTTACC
The DNA here is from genome assembly GCA_045614965.1 of Tidjanibacter sp. Classification (GTDB taxonomy): domain Bacteria; phylum Bacteroidota; class Bacteroidia; order Bacteroidales; family Rikenellaceae; genus Tidjanibacter. The sequence continues at coordinate 140,748 of JAZLDY010000018.1, read as the reverse complement.
GATGGGTGGGGCGAGAGGTCGTATGTTGCGTGCAGACAGGCTCCGTCCTGAATGTTGCACTTCTTGCCGATGCGTATGGCGTTCACATCGCCACGAATTACGGCACCAAACCAGATGCTGCTATCGTCGCCAATCTCCACGTTGCCCACGATGGTAGCATTCTCTGCCACCATACAATTCTTTCCAATCTTTGGGGTATAGCCCCTCACTTCTTTTATTACTGCCATAGCCTTCGTAGTGTAATCTTGACCTAATGTCCTAATTTGCTTTTACAGATAATTTTGAATTAACCCACCTTTGGTGGCTTTTAGTTGCTCCCGCTCGGCATAGTGTGTAATCACCCTCTGCTCTCGCTTACTCGCAACTTTTTGAATTTTGAATTTTGAATTTGCATTACTGCTTCGCTTCTTGCCACAACTCTTCCATCTCGTTGAGAGTCATATCGCCCAGCGAACGTCCCATCTCGGCAGCCCTCTTTTCGATGTGCTGAAAACGGGTGATGAATTTCTTGTTTGTGCGCTCCAAAGCATTTTCGGGGTCAACGCCATAGAGCCTCGAAGCGTTGATGAGCGCAAAGAAGAGGTCGCCAATCTCCTCTTCGAGGGCATCGATGTTGCCACTGCGCACCTCGGCCTCCACCTCGCCAATCTCCTCACGCACTTTGTCCCACACATCCTCCTTCTGCTCCCAATCGAAACCTGCCGAGGCAGCCTTCTGACCAATGCGGTAGCCCTTGACCATTGCGGGCAACGAGCGAGGTACACCCGAAAGAACTCCACCTGCGGCCTTGCGCTCCTTTTTGGCTTTCTCTTTGAGTTTGAGCATTTCCCAGTTGTGTATCACCTCCTCTGGGTTGTCGGCTTGCACTTCGCCATAGACGTGAGGGTGGCGGTAGATGAGCTTGTCGCAGAGGTAGTTGCACACGTCGGCAAAGTCGAAACGTCCCTCTTCTTCGCCCATCTTGGAGTAGAAAACAATGTGTAGCAACACATCGCCCAACTCCTCACGGATGCCGTCGAAGTTGTCGTCGGTGATGGCATCCACAAGTTCGAAACACTCCTCTATGGTGTTGTTACGCAGCGAGTGGAAAGTTTGCTCCCTATCCCAGGGGCATTTCTCACGCAATGTGTCCATCACCTCCAACAATCGTGCTGCGGCTTCGAGTTTTTTCTCGTACATATCTTTCCTTTAATAAATAATTCGTGTGTGCAAAGATACTCTTTTCGACAAAAAAAGCGTATATTTGTGAGAAATATTATTCCAACCCTCTTTGACTATGACACTCAAACGAATCATACTACTATCTCTCTCGCTGCTGTTGGCTTGTGGACTCTGGGCGCAGGAGGCCGTGATAAAGCCCGGCGATAGCCGTCTGGACGACTACCTTCCGCTGTTGCACGGCCGCAGGGTGGGGGTGCTGACCAACCACACGGGCGTAGTTGAGGGACGACACATTGTCGATACGCTCATTGCCAGCGGTGTGAATGTTACGGCCATATTTGCCCCTGAACACGGCTTCCGAGGTACACGCAGTGCGGGTGAGAAGGTGGTCTCGTCGAGGGATGCCTACACGGGCGTTGAAATCATCTCGCTATATGGCAAGAGTCGCACACCGAGGGCTAACGATGTCTTCAAGACCGATGTTGTGGTCGTTGATATTCAAGACGTTGGCTTGCGCTACTACACATACCTCTCAACAATGTATCTGATGATGCAGGTGTGTGCCGAGGTGGGGGTGCCGATGATAGTGCTCGATAGACCCAATCCCAATGGTATGTATGTTGACGGCCCCATTTTGGATGTGGCCTATCGTTCGTTTGTGGGTATGTTGCCCATTCCCATTGTCCACGGTATGACACTTGGCGAGTTGGCCCGTATGATAAATGGCGAGGGGTGGTTGGAAGGTGGCGTTAGGTGCGACCTTACGGTGGTACCTTGTGAGGGCTACCGCCGTTCGATGCGCTGCGAGGTGCCCATTGCTCCTTCGCCCAACCTGCCCAATGCACAGTCCATTGCACTCTACCCTTCGTTGTGCTATTTTGAGGCAACGTCGGTGAGCGTGGGGCGTGGTACCGACTTCCCGTTTCAGACCTTCGGACACCCCCGTATGAGTGGCGATTTTGAGTTCACTCCCGAGGCACGACAAGGGGCCCAACGACCTCCGCAGGAGGGGGTGCTGTGTAAGGGCCACGATTTGAGAAACATCCCTGCCGACTCGCTGTTGGCCGAAAAGATAGACCTCCGCTATCTGGTTGAGGCCTACAATGCCCTTGGCCTTGGTAACGACTTCTTTGTGAGCGACTTCTTTGAGAGGCTTGTGGGCGTTGGCTATGTGAGGGAGATGATTCTTTCGGGCTACACTGCCGAGCAGATTGAGTCCTCGTGGGAGGGCGATGTGGAGAGGTTTTTGGAGCAACGCAAACCCTATCTTATTTATGAGTATTAGACGCTTGTTTTGGACTACACTCTGTGTGGTGTGCAGTGTGGTGGCGGCCGAGGCTGCCCACCCCTCGTTGGACGTTATTCCTCTGCCACGCAAGGTGGAGCAGGCGGAGGGACAATTCTTTTGTTTTGACGAAAATACCACCATCTATTGCCCTGTGCCCCAACTGCGCCGCTACTTGGGCGACTACCTTCCCACCTACTCGTGGCGTTCACTGCGCAGTCGTGTGGAGGTGCGCATCAACTCCTCGCTTGGGGTGCCCAAGGAGGGCTATGTGTTGAGCGTAACGCCCGAGCGTGTTGTGGTGGAGGGTGCCGACTATGCAGGCACTTTCTATGGTGTGCAAACACTCCTTCAAATGTTCCCTGCGGAGGTTTATGAGGGCGGTTTTCGCTCGCCCTGTTCCATTCCTTGTGTGAAAATCACCGATTGGCCGGAGTATCCCTACCGAGGCCAACACCTCGACGTGGCCCGCACGTTTGTACCCATCGAGGATGTGAAGGAGTTTGTTGACCACCTCTCGCACCACAAAATCAACCGCCTCCACCTGCACCTCACCGACGACCAGGCTTGGAGGGTGGAGATTAAGTCCCACCCCGAGCTTACGGCCATTGGTGCGTGGAGGGGTGGCGATAGCCCCATTTGGGCGGAGTATGGTAGTTTTGGAAAGAGGTATGGAGGTTTTTACACCCAAACCGAACTGCGTGATTTGGTTGCCTATGCGGCCGAGAGGGCCGTTACTGTCATTCCCGAGATTGACCTTCCGGGCCACAGCCTTGCGGTGGGTAAGGTCTATCCCGAGGTGCTGTGCCCTGTGGATAGGGACAACACGGCTGCTGCGGGCTACGATAGGCGCAATGTGTGGTGTGTGGCAAGGGAGGAGAACTATGCCTTGCTGGATGATATTTTCCGAGAGTTGGCCGACATTTTCCCCTCCGAGTGGGTACACATCGGGGGCGACGAGGTGGGTATGAAGCAGTGGAAGGAGTGCCCCCACTGCTCGGCACTCTACAATCAGAAGGGCTTTACCTCCTATGCCCAACTCGAAGCCCACTTCCTTAATCGTGTGGTGGAGATTGTGGGCCGCTATGGCAAACGCCCCGTGGTGTGGAACGAGGCCATCAATGGTGGAAATCTCACAAAGGATGCGCTTGTGTGTGGCTGGGACGGCATCAAACCCTGCCACAAAGCAACTGCCGAGGGCTACCGCACGGTGATTATGCCGGCCCAATGGTTCTACTTCGATATGCGCCAATCGGCCCACGAGTGGGGCCATAATTGGGCGGGGGTTGTAACCGTCGAAAAGTGCTACTCCATAGACCTCTTGGAGCAGGGATTTACGGAGGCTCAAATGGAAGTGATTGAGGGCTTTGAGGGTGCTTTTTGGAGCGAGGTACACTTGGCCGCCAAGCCTCATTTCGAGAACTATGTGGAGTATATGACCTTCCCCAGAGTGTGTGCCGTGGCCGAGGTGGCGTGGACTCCGCAGAGTGGGCGTGTGTGGAGTGATTTTTCGGAACGCCTTGTGGCCCACGGCGAGCGTATGAAGGCTATGGGTATCAGCTACCGACACGAGGCCCCACAGCCGCCCAAAGGGCGACAAATCACCCCGAAGATGACTGTGAATAGCTCGCTACCAATGAAAAAAGCGGAGGCACTTGCCAAACTTTCGGCCTATGCCAACGATTGGGGCTACCCCTCCAAGCGTACCTGCGAAGAGGGCGATTGGGTGTTGTATGAGTTTGAGGATGGTGTTGATGACGTGGAGGTGGAACTCACCACGGGCTACCGCCACATTGTGAAGGGTGTGTTTCCTGCGGGGGTGGTTGAGGTGAGTGCCAATGGTAGGGATTTCCGCCAAGTGGCCAATCTCGAAAATGGCTCTGCAACCTTGCGTATCACTCGCCCCGTGAAGGCAATTCGCCTGCGCTGCACCGCCACGGGCAATGGGGATGCCTATGTCTATCTGCAATACCCAATCATCAGGAAATATTGAAATTGTGCCGTATGCACTGTAATATTTTCCATTTTCTTTTTTTCCATTTTCAATTTTATACTTACTTTTGTAGGTTGTTTGCCGCACTATGTGGTGAGTGAAAAGAGAAAATGTAAGAAAATCAAAAAATATTCAACTATGAACATTTCGTATAATTGGCTCAAAAACTATCTGGAAAGCGATATTACCGCAGAGGAGGCTTCGGTGATTCTGACCGATATCGGTCTGGAAATCGAGGACTTCGAGAAAATAGAGGCCGTAAAGGGCGGACTCAAAGGCGTTGTGGTTGGTGAGGTGCTCACTTGTGAGGACCACCCCGATTCAGACCACCTCCACATCACCACCGTTGACGTGGGCGCAGAGGAGCCTCTGAATATCGTGTGTGGTGCAAAGAACTGCCGTAAGGGTTTGAAGGTTATGTGTGCCACCGTGGGCGCAGAGTTGTACCCCACGGGTAGCGACGAGGTGTTCAAAATCAAACGCAGCAAGATTCGTGGCGTGGAGTCGCTCGGTATGCTGTGTGCCGAGGATGAGTTGGGTATTGGTAGTGGCCACGAGGGTATTATGGAACTCTCCGAGGATGCTGTTCCCGGCACCCCCGCAATGGACTACCTCGGACTTGTGGATGACTACCGCTTGGGTATCGGCCTTACTCCCAACCGCATTGATGCTGCTTCGCACTATGGCGTGGCAAGGGATTTGGCTGCCTACCTGCGTTCGCAGGGCCGTACCGCTACTCTTCACCTCCCAAGCGTGGAGGCCTTCAAGGTGGACAACACTTCGAGGGCTACCGCAGTGAGGGTTGAGAACCACGAGGCTGCTCCAAGGTATGCGGGCGTGAACATTTCGGGTGTGAAGATTGCCCCCTCGCCCCAATGGTTGCAGAATGCCCTGAGGGCCATTGGCATTAACCCCAAGAACAATGTGGTGGACGTTACCAACTTTGTGTTGCACGAGCTCTGCCAGCCTCTCCACTCCTTCGATGCCGACAAGATTGGGGGTAACCAGGTGGTTGTGCGCACCTGTCCTGAGGGCACCAAATTCCGCACCCTTGATGGCGTGGAGCGTACCCTCTCGGCGGCCGACCTGATGATTTGCGACAGCGAGAAACCTATGTGTATCGCAGGTGTCTTTGGTGGCGAGCACTCGGGCGTGAGCGAAACCACAACCAATGTTTTCCTCGAAAGTGCCTATTTCAACCCCGTGTGGGTGCGTAAGACCGCCAAGAGGCACGGCCTTTCGACCGATGCATCGTTCCGCTTCGAGAGGGGAGTGGATCCCAACATCACCATCACCGCCCTCAAACGTGCTGCTCTGCTCATTAAGGAGTTGGCCGGTGGCGAGATAACCTCGGAGATTGTCGATATCTATCCCGAGCCCGTGGCACCCTTCAAGATTGACATCACTTATGACTACATCAACTCGCTCATCGGTAAGGAGATTGGCGAGGAGAAAATCAGGGATATTATCCGCAGCCTCGAAATTGAGATTACTGCCGAGAAGGAGAATGGCCTGAGTGTTGAGGTACCTCCTTATAGGGTGGACGTTCAGAGGCCAGCCGACTTGGTGGAGGAGATTCTCCGCATCTATGGCTACAACAACGTGGAGATTCCCACCCACGTCAACTCCACTCTCTCCTATGAGCAGAAACCCAACCCCGACCGCTTGCGTAACCTTGTGAGCGATATGCTTTCGGCCGGTGGCTTTGCCGAGGTGATGAACAACTCGCTCTCGAAGAGTAGCTACTACGAGGGCTCGGAGTTGTTCCCTGCGGAGAACTGTGTGAAGATTATGAATCCCCTGAGTGCCGACTTGGGTGTTATGCGCCAGACTCTGTTGTATGGTCTGATGGAGGTTGTGAGCCTCAATGTAAACCACAAGGCCCAGAGCATCAAAATCTATGAGTTTGGCAACACCTACCGCTACAATGCCGAGCGTAAGGAGGAGGGTGGCCTTGCTCCCTACTCGGAGGGTATGCACCTTGCGGTTGCCGTTGCAGGTGCCCACACTACCCAATCGTGGAACACCAAGGCCGAGCAGACCGACTTCTTCCGCCTCAAAGCTGTGGCCGAGAAACTCCTGCGCCGCTTTGGTATGGACATCTACACCCTGCGTAGCGAGCCCCTCGCTAACGAGTGCTTCTCGGAGGGTTTGAGCCTCAAAGCAGGCAATAAGGAGTTGATTCAGATTGGTACCATCTCGCCCAAACTGCGCAAGAAGTTCGACCTTAAAGTGGGTGTCTATTATATGGATGTGGACTTCGATACCTTGGTGAAGTATAGCCGCAAACACAAGGTGGCGGCCAAGGAGTTGGCTAAATTCCCTGCCGTTAAGAGGGACTTGGCACTGCTTGTAAATGAGAATGTTACCTATGCCGAGTTGAGGCAGATTGCCCTGTCGGCCGAGAAGAAGTTGCTCAAAGATGTAACCCTCTTTGATGTATATACGGGCGATAAGTTGGAGGCCGGCAAGAAGTCCTATGCACTCGGCTTTGTGTTGCAGGACGAGAGCCGCACGCTCGACGATAAGACCATCGACAACACTATGGCCAAACTGATTGATGCCTTTGCCAAAAAGGCCGGCGCAACCATCAGGTAAGAGCCGTCAACCGTCAACCGTCAACCGTCAACCGTCAACCGTCAACCGACGATTAAGGGCCTTAGGGGCCTTAGGGTCCTTAAAGTCCTTAGGGTGTTTTGTGAGCACCACTACCACTTCCCCTCCAACACAGAGGGGAAGTTTTTTTTTCTTTGTGGAAATTTATTTTAGGCTTTCAGATACAATCGTCCACGCTTGGTCAACGTCTTTGCGTTCCACCCAATGGATGCTCTCATCTCGGCGAAACCAAGTCATCTGTCGCTTGGCATAGCGGCGTGAGTTGCGTTTTATGAGTTCCACGGCCTCCTCTCGGCTTATGTGGCCGTCAAACCACTCAAACATCTCTTTGTAGCCAACCGTTTGCAACGAGTTGAGGTGGCGTAGGTGGTAAACCTTGCGAGCCTCCTCCTCCAAGCCTGCCTCCATCATCAGGTCGACCCTCAGGTTGATGCGCTCATAGAGCTCCTCTCGTGGCCAAGAGATGCCAATCTTCACAACATCAAAAGGCCTTTGGTGGTGGGGTGCGGTGCGCTGTTCGGAATAGGGGCGACCACTTGTGATGCACACCTCCAATGCCCTCACAACCCTTGCGGGATTGTGCCTATCGACCACCTCCCAATGGGCCTCGTCCCTTGTGCGTAGTTCCTCCACCAGACTATCCAAACCCTCCACTTCGAGCCTGCGCATCAACTCGGCCCTCACCTCGGCGGTGTCGCTGGGCAGGTCGTCAAACCCTCGGCACAGGGCGTCGATGTAGAGTCCTGAGCCACCAACGGCAACAGCGGTGGAGTGGGTGCGGAAAATCTCTTCCAAACGCTCCAAAGCCTCCCTCTCGTAGCCTCCTGCACTCAGGTCATCGGTGGGCTCACGGTCGGCAATAAAATGGTGCCTCACAGCAGCGAGGTGCTCCTCTTCGGGCTGTGCGGTGCCAATGGCCAGACCTCGGTAGAATTGGCGAGAGTCGGTGGATATAATCTCCGTGCCGAGCCTGCGAGCAATCTCCACCGCAAGGTCGGTTTTGCCCGACCCTGTGGGGCCTACGACCACGATGAGTGTGGGGCGTTTAGTATTCGTCATCGTATGAGTCATCACCTCCAAAGTCGCCAAAGTCGTCCATCATCTCCTCAAAGATGGACTTCTCGCCACCATTTTCTGCATCTGCATCGTATTGGTCAACAGGCTCGCCGTGAGCAAACTGCACACGAGGATACATCATACCCTCCTCGGCCTGCTTGGGCTCGACGAGTTCGAGGAAATAGGCACGGTCGGCAAAGATGTCGAATACCCAGATAAGGCGGTCGTCCATAGTGCGAATGATTTGGTGCAACTTAACATCCGACATCGCAACGGGAGCCTCCTCTTCGGGGCCCATACCTCCGCCCATATCCATCACCGTAAACTCCTTCAATTTCCTCCAACGTTCGTCGGCAAGAAAGAAAGAGGTCATACCGTCGGTGTCGTAGCCCAACTCCTCACAAATGAAGTCGTTGAGGTCGAGCAGTGTCATCGAGGCATCCACTTCGTAGTCCCTTACGAAGGTTGCGCTCTCGTCGCATACCATTCTGAATTTCAGTATCATAGCAATCTTATTATGTTTTTGTTTTACATCCTGTTTTTCAGCCACTCCAACACATCTACTCCGTCGGGCCAATCACATAGGGTTGGCCTTTGGGCTTGCCCGAAGAGGGTGCCTCGGGGGTGGGAGAGAGGGGTGTGTGTGCTTGTGGCCACACACTGAATGTGGACATCGTTGGCAGAGAGCCACTCCTCAACATCGCCCGTGGTGCGGTAGGTTGCAATGTTCACTTGCGCCAAACGAGTGGGGAAGGTGGGGGAGTGTTGCAGAAGGAAAAAACCTCCATCCACCACACTCTCGCCCGTCAGTATGGCAGTGGCCTTCGCTTGGCGGTAGCCTCCCACATATTTGGGCGACACAACCTCTCGCTTTGGTTGGAGTGAGTGTATGAACCTTTCGAGGTCGTAGCCTTCGGGCAGCCACAGTAGGGTGATGTTGCGACACCCGAGCGAGTTGTAGCGGAACATATCCTCACCCAAACCCAAAATCTCCTCCTCCGTTTCGCCCCCATTGAGCACAGCCACCGAACTGCGATGCCCACGCAGGAGCGTGGGGATGGAACCATAGGTGGCCCCGATGGCACTCATCGCCACATCGCTACCCGAAGCAATCACCGCATCGGGCTCTTGAAGGTCGTGCAGGAGTTCTATTGGAGCCCCGCAACCTCGCAAAAAACCACACAAGGCCATCATCAGGGGAGTGTCCTTGCTCGAAGGTTTTACAAAACAGCGGTGGCCTGCGGCAAGCACACACATCACGTCAAAAAAACCGGCCAGCGGAATGTTGCCTGCACAAATCACTCCCACTTTCTTTGGCTCGGTGGGTGGTGTAATGTGGTGTGTGTCAAGCCATTTGACAACCTTGTTGGTGTCTAAAAACTCATCCCCTATGGCCTCCAAAGCAAATTCCACATCGTGGGGCGCAAACCAAGGGTTTTGCTTGCACGCCTCCCCGATGACCTCCTCGGTGAACACTCGGTGGAGATTATCGGCAAGGTGCTCCAAAAGTGGAACGATATGTGTATAGAGGGCCTTCATCACCACAAATGTATGAATTATTTGCGGAAAGTGGGCACATAATTGTTTGCAAATCGCAAAAAAAAGATATACCTTTGTGGTTGTAAAGATTGTCTTTATGCGGTTTTTTTCTGACCGCATTTTTCCCAAAGTATTTTTTTTTAGTTTATTCAACATTATACCAAATATCTATGAACAGAGAAGAAGAATTGGATGCACTGAAAAGCAAAAGCCTTTCGGAATTGAGGGAGATTGCTCGTGCATTGGGACTTGATGTGCGCTCCGGCAGGGAGAAACTCGTTGCCAAGATTGTTGGGGCTACCAACTTCGAGGAGCAGGGCGAAGCAGCCATTGAGGAGGCTGTTGTGGCACGTCGTCCACGCAAAAGAATACAAGCAAGGGTGGAGTTCTCCACTCGCTTGCAGGGTGGCGAAGAGGAGGTGGCTGCTCCCGAAGAACAGCCCGCCGAAACCGATCCCGTGGTGGCCGAAGAGGTTGTGGTTGAGGAGAAACCCAAACGTCGTGGCCGTCCAAGGAAAAACCCCCTGCCCGAGGAAGTTGTGGCTGTGGAAGCATCGCAACAACCCACTCCTGCCGAGCCGGTGGTTGAGCCGGCGGCCGAGCCTGTGGTGGAGAAACCCAAACGTGGTCGCCCCCGCAAGGTGGTAGAGCCTGTGGTGGTGGAGCAGCCCGTAGTGGAGGGCCCCTCGGAGGAGGAACTCTCTCAGCGTAGGGAGCAGGAGGAACGTCGCAATATCCAACACGAGGTGGAGAATGTGGTTGTTGAGGGCGAGGGCGTATTGGAGATTATGCCCGATGGCTATGGCTTTCTTCGCTCGTCCGACTACAACTATCTCAACTCGCCCGATGATATCTATGTATCCCCTTCGCAGATTAAGAATTGGGGCTTGAAGGCCGGCGATACCATCAAAGGTATCATCCGCCCACCCAAGGAGGGCGAAAAATATTTCCCTCTGGTGAGGGCTATGGAGGTCAACGGCCTTTCGCCCGAAAACCTCAGGGATCGTATGCAGTTTGAGTATATGACTCCTCTCTTCCCGCAAGAGAAGTTTACCCTCACGGGCAACGGACACAACAACCTCACCACTCGTACTATCGACCTCTTTGCCCCCATCGGTAAGGGTCAGAGGGGTATGATTGTGGCACAGCCCAAGACGGGTAAAACAATGATTCTCCAAGAGATAGCCAATGCTATTGCCGACAACCACCCAGAGGTCTATCTCATCGTGTTGCTCATCGATGAGCGTCCGGAGGAGGTAACCGAGATGGCTCGCCACGTCAAGGCAGAGGTGGTTGCATCCACCTTCGACGAGCAGGCTTCACGCCACGTTAAGGTGGCCGAGATGGTGTTGGAGAAGGCCAAGAGGATGGTGGAGTGTGGCCACGATGTGGTTATTCTTTTGGACTCCATCACTCGCCTTGCAAGGGCCTACAATACGGTGCAGCCCGCTTCGGGTAAGGTGCTTTCGGGTGGTGTGGATGCCAATGCGCTGCACAAACCCAAACGCTTCTTTGGTGCCGCCCGTAAGACCGAGGAGCGAGGCTCGCTCACCATCATTGCAACGGCTCTGATTGATACCGGCTCGAAGATGGACGAGGTTATCTTTGAGGAGTTTAAGGGTACGGGTAATATGGAGTTGCAACTCGACCGCAAGTTGGCCAACAAACGTGTATATCCCGCTGTGGATGTGCTGGCCAGCGGTACCCGTAGGGAAGACCTCCTTACACCCCGTGAGGTTATGCAACGCACTTGGATACTGCGCCGCCACTTGGCCGACATGACCTCGGTGGAGGCTATGGAGTTTATGCAGATGCAGTTGCAGAATACCACCAGCAACGAGGAATTCTTGATTACGATGAACAAATAGAAACCAATAAAAACAACCTAATAATATTATGAAGAAACTTGCACTTTTTATGTTGGGCGTTGCTATGTTGTGCAACGTGCAGGCTCTCTTTGGCTGGGGAGCCACAGGACACGATGTTGTGGCAGCCATTGCCGAGAAACACCTCACCGATAAGACCAAAGCCGAGCTTGGTAAGATTCTGGATGGTCGCTCCATTATCTACTATTCCTCGTGGATGGACGGCCTGCAAAACTCGCCCTATTGGAAATATGGCTACAACCAGACCAAAACGTGGCACTACGCCAATGTGGACGAGGGCTATACCTACCAGACAATGACCAAAAACGAGAAGGGTGATGTGGTTACGGGTCTTACGATGATGACCAACGAACTCATCAACAATTACGCCAACCTTACCGATAGTGTGAAGGCCGACTATGTGAAGATGATTGTCCATATGGTGGGCGATATGCACTGTCCGATGCACGCCGGAAGGCTCTCCGATTTGGGTGGTAACCGCACGAAAGTTAGGTGGTTTGGCAAGAATACCAACCTCCACTCGGTGTGGGATAGCAAGATTGTTGAGAGTGCTCGCAGGTGGAGCTACTCGGAATGGAGGGACCACCTCGATATTGTGAACTATGGTACAACTGTTGGTGCATACACAGGTAGTTGGGTTGAAGAGGTAAGGTCGGGAATTATTTCAGATAACGGCAAACCTTTCACCACGGCCTACTATGAGGAGTGGTTTATGGAGACGGTGGATAGTGCCGCAAAGATTTACGACTATGTGGAGGCCTTGGGCGAGGAGAACCCCAATCTTTCCTATCAGTTTATCTATGACTTTTCGGACGTGTTGGAGAGGAGCTTGCAACACGGAGGCTACCGCTTGGCCCACGTGCTGAACTCTATTTTTGACCCCGAGGGTGCAAAAGAAGTTCTTGTAGTGTTTGCAGAATACTAATTAAGTGAGTATATTTGTGGTCGCAAGCGATGCGATGCGGAATGGTTGTTGCATCCTTGCGCCACAAATAATGCGGAAATAGCTCAGTTGGTAGAGCATTGGCTTCCCAAGCCAAGGGCCACGGGTTCGAGTCCCGCTTTCCGCTCAAAATCAGAGGGATGACAAACAACTTGCCATCCCTCTGATTTTTTTGAGCAAACAGACTTATTATTGGTTGTCAGTTTTCAATTCTCAATGCCTACTTTATTGTCAAGACATACCCGAACATTGTTTTTCGCCATTCGGCGAGTTGCAATTTCGACCACCCCTCCCGACCTCCTGCTCGGCGAGGCCGCCGAGCGCAATTTCGACCACCCCTCCCGACCTCCCCTGTCGTAGGGGAGGAGTACTAATTGCAAGACCATAAGGTAGTGCGTTCCTCAATTCTCAATTCTCGCAAATGCGAATAAGCGAGGGCAGAGGCCACTTGTGGACTATGCAGAGCGAGAGCATTTTAGACAAAATTTATTTTGTCAATTTTCAATTCTCGCAAATGCGAATAAGCGAGGGCAGAGGCCACTTGACTGCATCCAAAGGCTCAAAGGTGTGCAGACCTAACATCTACACAAAGCAGGCAACGCCTGTGCAGAGCGAGAGCATTTTAGACAAAATTTATTTTGTCAATTCTCAATTTTCAATTTTCAATTTTCAATTTTCAATTTTCAATTTTCAATTTTCAATTCTCCTTATACATTTCCGAGTAGAAGTTGATGTTCTCCTTTACGAGGATATCCATTGGCATAAAGTTATCTCGCAAGGGTGGGATGGAGCCAAAGGCAAGCCACTCGGCCAGAGCGTTCACGCCTCGGCGTAGTTGTACCTGTGTGCGCTGAACAATCAGGTATTTGACCACTCCGCTACGCACCGCCTCAATGTTTTGGTCGAGGAGGTCGAAGCCCACCAAACGCAACCCCTTTATGCCACGCTCACGAATGTAGTCGGCAATGAGGTGTACTCGTGAGTTGAATGTTATAATGTGGCGAATGTCGGGGTGCTCACCAAAAAACTTGTCCATAAGGGCGAAGTTGTGCTCCTTGTCGCAGGGGCGCAAAAACTCGTTGTAGATGCGCAACTCCGGCAGATTGGAGGCAACATAGTCGGTGAAGCCGTGGCGACGTGCGAGGGTGGGGTTGTCGGCAATGCCACCACCACGCTCGATGCGGAAGTTGACGATGCTCTGCGGTGGCTCATCGCCCAACAGGAGTGATGCGGCAAGGTACCCACTCTCCCACATAGGGATTCCGTAGTAGGCCAGATAGTCGGCCTCGCTCACCTTCGAGTCGATAAACACAAGCGGAATGTTCTTCTCTTTCAGATAGCGACTCAATTCGATGGTTTCGTCCCTGTAAATGGGAGCCATAATTACCGCCTGCGGAAGGTTGTCTTTGAGCCTGTCGATGGCCACGATGAAATCCTCTCGTGAGAATTGGTCGTAGGTGAGTGTTTCGATTGAGATGTTGAAATTTGTGGCATCCTTCTCCGCACTCTCTATCGCCTTATCTACCAACTCCCAATACTCTCCGCTACCGAACGAAGGAAGCAGACAACAGATGCGGTAGTGCTTTTTGTTGGCCAAAAGGGATGCGTTGGTGTTGAGTGTGTAGCCCAACTCCTCCATCGCCGCCATAACCTTACGGCGACTCTCCTCTGCCACACCGCTACGATTGTGCATAACCCTATCGACCGTGCCAATCGAGAGGCCGGCCTGACGGGCAATATCCTTCACTGTAACCTTCTTTGTGTGCATCTTTTGGTTGGTTTTGCGATAAAAATCACTACAAAGGTAGAAAAATTTTGCAGAAATGTTCGTGTACGTACACGAAATAAGAAAAAAAGTGTATCTTTGTAGTTGGTTAATTTTGACTAATTTTGTTTTAACACTTTATACTAAACACTTTTAATTATGAAAATCGTAACATTTGGTGAGATTATGTTGCGTCTGTCGCCCGCAGGACAGAACAACCGCTTTGTTCAGGCAGACCGTTTTGATGTTGTTTACGGTGGTGGTGAGGCCAACGTAGCAGTTAGTTGCGCTAACTATGGCCACGATGCCTACTTTGTAACCAAACTGCCCAAACACGAGATTGGTCAGTCGGCTCTCAACTCGTTGCGCCGCTATGGTGTACACACCGACTTCATCGCTCGTGGTGGCGACCGCCTCGGTATCTACTACTTGGAGAGTGGCTCGGCAATGCGTCCCAGCAAGGTTGTCTATGACCGTGCACACTCGGCCATTGCAGAGGCAAACATTGAGGACTTCGACTTCGACGCAATTATGGAGGGTGCCGATTGGTTCCACTGGTCGGGTATCACTCCCGCAATCTCCGATAAGGCTGCCGAGTTGACCAAACTCGCTTGCGAGGCTGCAAAACGCCACGGTGCAACTGTGTCGGTTGACCTCAACTTCCGCAAAAAACTCTGGACCAAAGAGAAAGCGCAGTCGATTATGCGCCCCTTGATGCAGTATGTTGACGTTTGCATCGGTAACGAGGAGGATGCAGAGCTTTGCTTGGGCTTCAAACCCGATGCTGATGTAGAGGGTGGCAAGACCGATGCAGAGGGCTACAAGGCTATCTTCGAGCAGATGAAGAGGGAGTTCGGCTTCAAGTATGTTATCTCCACCCTTAGGGAGTCGCTTTCGGCAAGCCACAACGGCTGGAAGGCTATGATTTACAACGGCGAGGAGTTCTATGTGAGCAAACGCTACGACATTCTTCCCATTGTTGACCGTGTAGGTGGTGGCGACTCGTTCAGTGGCGGTATGATTCACGGCCTGCTGACCAAGCCCACCCAGGGCGAGGCTTTGGAGTTCGCTGTGGCTGCTTCGGCACTCAAACACACCATCAATGGCGACTATAACCTCGTATCTGTTGAGGAGGTTGAGGCTCTCGCAGGTGGCGACGGTAGCGGCCGTGTACAGAGGTAATCATTTGAACGTACAATTTCAATTAGAAGAAAACGATATGGCAAAATTTAATAAGATGGCCGTTATGGCCGCAATGCAGGCTACCGGTATGGTGCCCGTGTTCTACGATGCCAACGTGGAGGTTTCAAAACAAGTTTTGAAGGCTTGCTACGAGGGTGGCGTAAGGGTGTTTGAGTTTACCAACCGTGGCGACTTTGCAGCAGAGGTGTTTGCCGAGCTGATGAAGTTCTCGCTCAAAGAGTGCCCCGAGATGATTTTGGGCGTTGGCTCCATTGTTGATGCTCCCACCGCAGCACTCTACATCCAGTATGGTGCCAACTTCATCGTAGGTCCCTGTATGAATCCCGAGGTTGCCAAATTGTGCAACCGCCACTTGGTACCCTATGTTCCCGGCTGCGGCACCGTAACCGAGATTAGCTATGCACAGGAGTTGGGTTGCGATGTAACCAAAATCTTCCCCGCAGGCTGTGTGGGTGGTCCCGACTTCGTGAAGAACATCAAAGCTCCCCTGCCTTGGGCAAACATTATGGCCACAGGTGCTGTTGAGCCCACCGAGGAGAACCTCAGCAAATGGTTTGCTTCGGGTGTGTTCTGCGTGGGTATGGGCTCGAAACTCTTCCCCAAGGCCGACCTCAAAGCCGAGAATTGGCAGGCTGTTACCGACAAATGCCGTGAGGCTTTGGCAATCGTTGCTGCGTGCAGGAAATAGTGGAGAATATTAACCGCAAAACAAACATTGAGTATATGAAAACAAACTATGAAATTCGCTATGCAGCCCACCCCGAGGATGCAAAGAACTATGACACCAAACGCCTTCGCAGGGATTTTCTGATTGAGAACCTGTTTGTGGCAAATGAGGTAAATATGGTCTATTCGATGTATGACCGTATGGTTGTGGGTGGCGCAATGCCCGTTGGCGAGAGCCTCAAATTGGAGGCTATCGACCCCTTGAAAGCACCCTATTTCCTCACCCGCAGGGAGTTGGGTATCTTCAATGTTGGCAAGGGTAAAGGTATCGTAAGGGTTGGTAACGACGTGTTTGAGTTGGACTACAAGGAGGCACTCTACCTCGGCTCGGGCGATAGGGAAGTATATTTCGAGAGCGCAGACGAGGCTACTCCCGCCAAGTTCTACTTCAACTCGCTCACTGCTCACCGCAACTATCCCGACAAGAAGGTTACTAAAGAGAACGCCATCGTTGCTCATATGGGCTCGCTGGAAGGCTCCAACGACCGCAATATCAACAAGATGTTGGTAAATCAGGTGCTGCCCACTTGTCAATTGCAGATGGGTATGACCGAACTTGCTCCTGGTAGCGTGTGGAACACTATGCCTGCCCACACCCACTCTCGTAGGATGGAGGCATATTTCTATTTCGACATTCCCGAGGATCAGGCCATCTGCCACTTTATGGGTGAGGTTGACGAGACTCGTCATATCTGGATGAAGGGTGATGAGGCTGTGTTGTCGCCCGAATGGAGCATCCACTCGGCTGCTGCAACCAACAACTACACCTTCATTTGGGGTATGGGTGGTGAGAACCTCGACTATGGCGACCAGGACTTCTCGCTCATTACCGACCTGAAATAATTTTAAGAGAATAAACAAACGTATAATAATAAATAGTAAAGATTATGAATCCTTATTTGAATTTTTCTTTGGAGGGTAAAGTAGCCCTCGTAACCGGTGCTTCCTATGGTATCGGTTTTGCTATCGCTTCGGCTTTTGCAGAGCAGGGCGCAACCATCTGCTTCAACGACATCAATCAGGAGTTGGTTGACAAAGGCTTGGCAGCATATAAAGAGAAAGGTATCGAGGCTCACGGTTACGTTTGCGACGTTACCGACGAGCCCGCAGTGCAGGCTATGGTGGCAAAGATTGCCGAGGAGGTTGGCACGGTTGATATTTTGGTAAACAACGCAGGTATCATCCGCCGTGTGCCTATGCACGAGATGGAGGCTGCCGATTTCCGTAGGGTTATCGACATCGACCTCAACGCTCCCTTCATTCTTGCAAAGGCAGTTCTGCCCGCAATGATGGAGAAACGTAGCGGTAAGATTATCAACATCTGCTCGATGATGTCGGAGTTGGGTCGTGAGACCGTGTCGGCTTATGCTGCTGCAAAGGGTGGCTTGAAGATGCTCACTCGCAACATCTGCTCGGAGTATGGCGAGTATAACATCCAGTGTAACGGTATCGGCCCCGGCTATATCGCAACTCCCCAGACTGCTCCTCTGCGTGAGGTGCAGCCCGATGGTAGCCGCCACCCCTTCGACTCGTTCATCTGCGCCAAGACCCCCGCAGGTCGTTGGTTGGATGCAGCCGAGTTGACCGGTCCTGCTGTGTTCTTGGCTTCGGAGGCTTCGAATGCTGTGAACGGCCACATCTTGTATGTTGATGGCGGTATTTTGGCCTATATCGGTAAGCAGCCCCAATAGTTGAAACTCAAAGACGTTCTTTGCAACTATGAAAGCACTGCTTACATTGCTTTTGGTTATGTTGGTTGGTTGCAGCGCACCGAGTGTGAAGGTGGCTGTAACCAACCCTACCGATGCTGCTCGCTTGGGCGAGATGGTGGAGGTGGAGGTTGCTGCGCTTGGCTTGGAGCAGGGCGCAGGACTTGTTGTTGAGGATGCCGAGGGAGAGGAGATTGCCTCGCAGATTACCCACGATGGTAAACTTATCTTTCGTGCCGATGTGGAGGGTGCAACCACTGTAACCTACACCATTAAGGAGGGTAAGGCCTCTGACTATCAGACCTATGCTTGCGGTAAGGTATATCCCGAGAGGGTTGACGACATCGCTTGGGAGAGCAACCTTATTGCCTTCCGTGCCTATGGCCCTGCATTGCAGGCAAGTGGCGAGAGGGCTTTTGGACACGATGTGTGGCTCAAAAACAACACCGAACTTCCCGTTGTTGAGGAGCGTTACGCAAAGGAACTCAATCCCGAGACGAGGGCAAAGATTGCCGAGTTGAAGAAGACCGACAAGAAGGCTGCCGATGAGTTGGCTGCTTCGGTGTCGTACCACAACGACCACGGCAACGGCTTCGACCCCTATAAGGTTGGCCCAACTCTCGGTGCAGGTGCTACTGCACTGTTGGACGGTAAGACCATCGTCTATCCCTACTGCTACTCGGAGTGCGAGATTTTGGATAACGGCCCACTTCGCTTTACTGCCAAGTTGACCTACCTGCCCACCACCATTGGTGAGCGTACCGTTACCGAAACCCGCACTATCAGCATCGACCACGGCTCGTTCCTCAATAAGACCACCGTGTGCTACGAGGGTAGCGAGGGTGAGTATGATGTGATGAGTGGTATCGTGCTGCACGAGAAGGCTCCCCGCACCACCTACAATGAGGCTGAGGGCTATGTTACCTATGCAGAGCCCGTTGAGCCTGCCGAGGCCGGCGAACTCTACTTGGCAATGTACTTCCCCGAGGGTTGGAAAGGTGCCGAGGACCGCTTCTGGAACAGGGGCGACGATAAGCCCAAAGGTGCCTATGGCCACGCAGCCGTGTATAACACCTTGAATGCAGGCCAGACTCTGACCTATTGGTGGGGTGGCTTGTGGAACAAGGTTACTGCTGTGAGTGTGCCCACCAAGGAGGCTTTCGATGCTCTCGTGGCCGAGGTGGTTGCAGCCAAGAAGGCTCCCCTGCAAGTGCAGATTGTTGCCGAGTAGGATTGTATGGAGATATGTTAAATCACAATAATTCAAACTATTAAACTGATGAGTAAAATTCAAACAGGTCGCAAAACCAACTATCGTTGGCTTATTTGCGCAATGTTGTTCTTTGCAACAACGGTTAACTACCTCGACCGTCAGGTGCTTTCGCTCACCTTCGAGGACTTCATTCGCCCCGAGTTCCACTGGACCGACTCGGACTATGGTAACATCACCGGTATCTTCTCGCTCTTCTATGCAATCGCAATGTTGCTGGCAGGTCGCTTTGTTGACTGGCTCGACACCAAGAAGGGTTATATGTGGAGTATTGGTATCTGGTCGTTTGGTGCGTGTGTCCACGCAGTGTGCGGTATCTTGACCAGCAGCATCGTTGGCATCGAGGATCTCGGAGCTGTAACTGTTGCCGAGACGACAGCCCGCATTGCTCTGATTAGTTCAACACTGTTCATCATTGCTCGCTGTGTGTTGGCACTTGGTGAGGCAGGTAACTTCCCCGCAGCAATCAAGGCAACTGCCGAGTACTTCCCCAAGAGGGACCGTGCATTTGCAACCAGTATCTTCAACGCAGGTTCGACCATTGGTGCTCTTATTGCTCCCTTCTGCATTCCTCCTTTGGCTGCAAAATGGGGCTGGGAGGCTGCTTTCATCATCATTGGTGGTCTTGGTTTTGTGTGGATGGGCTTCTGGCAGTTCATCTATAAGAAACCCGAGAAGAACCCCGCAGTTAATGAGGCAGAGTTGGCCTACATTCTTTCGGACGAGGCTACCGAGGAGGCTAAGCCCGCCGTTGAGGAGGCTCCTGCAAAGAAGGTGTCGCTGTGGCAGTGCTTCAAATTCCGTCAGACTTGGGCATTCATTGTTGGTAAGTTTATGACCGATGGTGTATGGTGGTTCTTCTTGTTCTGGATGCCTTCCTACCTGAAAACTACCTATGGTTTGGCTTCGACCGACATCAAATTCCAGTTGGCTCTCGGTTTGTTGTATCTTATCGTGATGGCTTCGATTGCAGGTGGTTACCTTCCCACTTTGTTTGTTGACAAGAAGAAGATGAACCCCTATGCAGGTCGTATGTTGGCGATGTTGATTTTTGCATTCTTCCCCTTGGTTGCATTGGCAGCCCAGCCTTTGGCTCACGTTTCGATGTGGTGGCCCGTTGTGCTGATTGGTATTGCAGGTGCAGGCCACCAGGCTTGGAGTGCCAACCTCTTCTCGACCATTGGCGATATGTTCCCCAAGAGTATGATTGCAACCATCACCGGTATTGGTGGTATGGCAGGTGGTATCGGCTCGTTCCTCATCCAGAAGGGTGCAGGTGCGCTGTTTGATTTCAGTGCTTCGAGTGGTATGGAGCTCTTTGGCTACGCAGGTAAAGAGGCCGGCTATATGATTATGTTCTCGTTCTGTGCTGTTGCCTACCTGATTGGTTGGGTGATTATGAAGGTGCTTGTTCCCCGCTACAAAGCAGTGGAGATTTAGTCCTTCGGGAACGATAAATACATACTGAAAAGAGGGCAGCCCCAATCGGTTGGGGTTGCTCTTTTTGTATGGGAGGGGGTGAAAATGGGATGTGTGCTGATTTTTTACGTCATAACCCCTCCTATTATGTAAAAAAAATAGTTACCTTTGTTTCGGCTTGCGGCATAGCCGTTGGGTCAATTACATATTTGTTGACGTTTTATTGTCGTAATCTTCTACTTCAAAACTTGGCAGTTTAGACAAAACGAAGATGCGCAATCGGATGTCCACGAAGGAGAGTATCCCCACCACCGAGATTGGCTCGGTGTGTGTGATATATACTCCGGCGTGGGCTACCTGTATTGCTTATTCGTTTTGTGGGCAGCCAAGGCCTTGGAGTAGGATAAGTAGATGCAGTAGTCTGCGCTTTTTTTTATGGACTTGTCCGGTAACAAAGCCTTGTTGGATAGAAACTTGGTGGCATTTTTTGCATCCCGTACAGCTCCACCCGAGGCACTCGCCTTGGCCGAGCAGTGGGCCAAACAGATGGCTACGACGGATAAGATTGTCATCAGCGGCTTTCACTCGCCCATAGAACGGGCCGTATTGGACATTCTGCTTGCCAATGGTTGTTCGGTTGTTGTTGCTTTGGGACGCTCCCTCTATCGCAAAATCCCTGCCCATTTACATAGGGCTTTTGAGGAAAATAGGGTGCTTTTTGTGTCGTTCCGCAATCAATCTCGTCCTTCGTTTTTCAACTCCCAAACTCGTAATTGGCTCGCAGCCGACCTCGCAAACGAGATAGTTTTTGCTCCTTACAACAACGAGAGCCAACTATCCTCGCTACACTTCTCGTTAGCACACAATACAACACGCTGTGTCATTTTGAAGTAATGACACAGCGTGATTGTGTTTTTGTATGGAGGCTTTCTTACCTGCTTACCTGCTTATCTGCTTACCTGATTACCTGATTACCTGCCTGCTATTAGGCCTATTTTGACACCATTCTCTCTATCCTTTCGGCCACCTTGTCGGGGTGGTTAATCAGCAGTTGCCCGTGATAGAGCCCCTTGAAAACCTCCACCTTCACCTCGGGGTGAAGAGTTTTGAGGTGCCTTGCGTGTGGACGGATAGCAAAGGCTTCGAGGTTGCCGTACCAATAGTGGAGGTCGTGGGCGGTGATGGACTCCAACTTGTTGGAATATACCGCCTTGTAGCCTTCCAATACAGCACGTCTTCCGCCAAAGGGATAGACCTTGCGACACTCTCTGAATAGGGTGCCGAGGTAGTGTGAACGTAACACTCGCTTCCAAATGCCCCTCTGGTGATAAGTTGTCCACATATTCACACTTTGGATAAACCCAAATGGGCCCAAAAGCACACGAGGAAGGGGACATATGGGGGCGGCATCGAGGATGGCGTGGTCGATGGTAATCTCACCTCGTTCCAATATGCGTGAGAGAATTGTTCCACCCATCGAGATACCATAGGCACACGCAACGTGGCCGTTGTGGTAGGTTTGGATGTGGCGGATAGCCTCCCTCGCTTGGTCGTCAATAGAGGTGAAACGGCTATACTTGTCAAGTATGAAGCCGTCCACCTCCAAGGCGACAATGCGAAATCTCCTTTCGAGTAGTCCAACAAGAGGTGCAAATATCTCGTGCGACACACCCAAGCCTGGGATAAGCATCACCAGCGGAGCCTCTTCACTTCCAAAATACCTAAATTCCACGTTGTAACTCTACTTTTTTTTGTGTTAGATATTCAGAGCCCTAATAAGCCTATTCGAGAGTAGAACCATAGGTCTTGTATGCCTCTGCCTTAACGAATTTACCATTGGCATTGTCGCAAGTGGTAAACACTGCATCACTAACCTTAACAATGGTGTTGGTGGTGATGGTCGCCGGCATAAAGTCAGTGGCAGAGGTGTAGAACAACTTCCAACCCGATGTGCCATAGCAACGGCTCTTGTTCCTATCCATCTCAATCGAAGGCCAAGCCTCATCGTAGTTGTTGCTCACACGGAACATCGTGGGATACTTGTCGCTACGGCTACTATACATCAGGTTGTTCTCAAAGAGAATCGACTTGAACTTGCCAACAACAAAGTAGGCCGAACCCACACCCGAACCAAAACTGATGAAGTCTGCTACGGTGTTGTTTGTGAACACAATGTCGAGATTCTCGGTGGAGCCAGCCAAGGTGGCTTGCTGTGCTGCGTTGTCCTGATAGAAGAGCGAACAAGAGATACCGAGTCCGGCTTTGGAGGTGTAGATGATGTTGTTGTCGAAAGTTATCGACTTGAACTGCGACAGACCGGTAGTGATTTTCTGGGTGGTGATGAAAGCATAGGTCTTGTCGGCATCGTCGGAATCCCTCACATAACGGAGTTTACAGTTGCGGAATGTGATATTCTCGATACCCGTTGAAGTGTCAGCGTTGTACATTGTGATAAATGCTGTTGAGAAGGCAATCTCACAGTCCTCAAACACCAAGTTCTTCATACCGCCAACAGCAGAGCCGTCTGCGCTGTTTACGGCATTGAACAGATATTTGGAGGAATTTTTTGTTGCATCAATCTTCAAATTCTTGAAGGCGATAGTGCCCTGTGGGTTGCGCAACGAGAGGTAGTTCAACATATCAAACGGAGCCTTCTGGTCGGCATATCGGCCGATAATTACCGCATCTTTGGGTACACCTGCGCTCTTCAACACGCCGGCATTGTAATCCTTGCTCTGGTCGTCGATGAAGAAGACACCACCCGAACTAATGCTAACACCAACATTGGCGGTTGCATCGGCAGCCACGTTTACGATTGTGGCACCCTCGCTTGTGTTGTCGTAGGTTACACCATTCACACTCACACCCACAGCGTAGTAGTCATTCTGGTCGGCCTGCACGCTGAGGGTTTCGGCCTCCACTTTGACAACCTCGCTACACAGTATAGGCAGGACAGTGTTTTTGAAAGCAACGGCATAGAACTCATATTTGGTACCGGCTTTTAGGTCGGAGCAAACAACGCTCAAAGAGGTACCGAGAGTACCGTGGTCGTAGATATTTTGGGGCGATGTACCGGGGTGAACCTTATCGGTTCCCACCTCAATGAGTAGATATTTCCACAAATCGGCATCGGCCGAAGGGGTAACATCGAAGGTGAGCGAGGTCTCGGTGGGGCCATTAGTGGTGGACAAGGCGGCCGAAATGGTGGGAGGAGTGGGGGTTTCTTCGCCCTCGTCTTCGCCCTCGTCTTCGCCATTCTCGCTGCACTCCACCTGCATTTTGGCCACACAAGCAAAACCCTCCTTGGAGATAGCCTCAATGGCAATATCCTTCGAGGTGTCGGCCCACGCACGGGTGATGGTGTCGGGTGCTTTCACTGTAAGCACAGCCCTGTTGTCGGTTACAAGTTCCGAGAGGGTTGCCTTCCAACCGTTAGGCACGGTGAGCAAAACGCTCTCTGCGCCCTTGATTTCCACACCAAAACTCTTCTCTGCCGAGGGAGCAAACACCTGCACTCCATTGATGCCCACAAAGCGGCAGTAGAAATCCTTAACAATGGGAATGTTCAACTCGCTGCCATCCAACAACTTGATGTAGAGGATGTCCTCCTTGACGGTAACCTCCTCGAAGAACTTGTCGCTCAGGGCCTTGTTGCCGATGGCCGACACGGGGTTGTCGTTGGTGTCCTTAACAAATTCGTAACTCTTGCCACCGTCGTAACTAACCTGCCAAAAGCCTTCGTCGTTGATGCGGAACGTGGGGGTTGCGCCATCCTCAGCAACGGCCTTGCCGAGTGTGGTGTAGGTCTTGCCACCGTCGTAACTAACCTGCCAAAAGCCCTCGTCGTTGATGCCGATGATGGGCATAACGGCTTCGGCCTCACTGCCTTGTGCGAGGGTGAGCACCTTGTCGTTGGTCAGCGTGATGACGTAGTTGCCATCCACCTCCTCAACCGAACTGATTGTAGCACCATTATACAACTCTTGGATGGATGCAACGGTCTGGTTGAGTGCATCCACCTGCGATTCGAGGGCCTTAACACGACTTTTCAGGTCTTCGATGCTCTCCCACAATTTGTCGTTGTCGTTGCAGGCCATAAAACCGAGTGTAGCCACAGCAACGAGGAGTGATAAAAATCTTTTCATAGTAATATCTATTTTTTATTTATAATTCTCAATTTACTATTTCAACATTCCGAGCCAAGTGGGGACATAGCCAAGTCGTTCCCTCAACTGAGCCTCATACAACGATTCGGGATATACGGCTGTGCCGTTGCTCTCCAAATACTTAATCTGCTCCGGCGATTGGTCAAAATCGATGTTTGCGCCGTGGAAGCCCACCACAATAGGAGGCATTGTCTTCCACCAGCGGTCGGTTGTGAGCCACCACATCCATCCTCCGGCACCAAAGTCGTGCTCAATGCGTGTGGCGTTCATATTCCAAATGGTCAGGTCGTCGAGGTGGTTGGGTACGGCATTCTCATCGCCACCAAATCGCCACTGAACAAAACCACCCGTACAGTTGTCAACAAGGGTTGCACGGGGCTGGCGAGAGTGGGCCTCAAAGAGTGCATCATCGCCCCAAGTGTTGCCCCAAAGAACGGTACCCATAGAGGTTTCCGACACACCCGAAGCGTGGTATTGGCCTGCATTGTCGGACCATTTGCCATAGTTTGTGCCGCTTGAATTGACGAGCGTGTAGCCGCTGCTGTGGTCATACACCTTGCCTATGAACACTCGTGAAGAGGCCTGCGCACGCACTGCCGAGTGGCCCCTATTGCCCCCAATCTCAATATCATAAGCCGAGCAGTTGGCACTCTGTGCAATGGAAACAGCCTCGCTTACGCTGTGGAAGTTCACCCTGCGAATCCACGAGTTGGTCAATCGCATCATATTCAAAGGCTTGTATGCGCCATCATCCTGCCAAGTGGCGTGGTGTCCAAAGCCCTCTTTGGCGTGTCCCTCGAAGGTGAGGTCCTCCACACCAACGTTCTCGTAGTGGGGATATTTGTGAATCTCCCAGCCCCACTTCGACTCCACGGCGTGCATCAGTGGCTCGTAGAAGGTTACGGTTGTACCCTCCACCGACTTGACTTGGTGGTAGTCTGCAATGGTGATGGTCTGGATGTTTGTCATCTGTGGGTTGTCCACCTTATGAGGAGCAAGCTCCTGTGCCACCAACTCTGCATCGTTGTTCGACAACGAGAGGCACACCCAATCGCCTGCCTTGATACCGCCCGCAGAGGCCACCTCCACCGAGAAGGCACCCTTGGGAGAATTGCCACTCACGCTTGTCAGCAGGTTGCCCGACGATGTGTGAGAGGAGTTGTGTTTGATGTTAATCATCACGGGCGACGACCACAAATCGCTACTTGCCGGCAGATTGGGCGAGTCCATCACAAGGGTCGTCTTATCTCGTCCTGCACCCTTGATGACGAAGTTACCGCCAAAGATGAATATCGCATCGCTGGTGTTGTTACCTTTGGAGTCCAACTCGGTAGTGTTCGACGAGGTGGTGCTGAAATAGTTGTCCTCCTCGCTGTGGAGGATATACCTTCCTTCGGGGAAATATATCACAGCCCTGGCGTTGTCGTTACGCTTCGAGCCCGTCATACCCAACTCATTGAGTACACTCAGAAAAGCGGCTCGGGACGACTTTGCGCCCGTTGGGTCTGCACCATAATCAACCACGTTATAGACCTTGTAACCCCACTGAAAACCATCTTTGGGGGCATTTTCGCCGTGGTCATATCCTGCATACGAAAAGTCCAAAAGCACATTTTCCTCGCTCTTACTCTTGAAGTTGCGCCACGCTGTGCAACTCAAATCATCCAATTTGGCATTCAGCAACAAAAGGGGCAGCGATACCACCTTGCGGAATCCCTCTTGTGAATAGATGACAATGTTGAGCGTGGTGTGTTCTCCCTCGGCCGAGAAATGTTCGGGGGCGGTTATTGTCAGGGTATTCTGCTCAATTACAGCCTCCCAGCCCTCAATCGGGCGGATGACAACATCTTTCACACCCACCATCTCAACCTCAAAAATACGCTTCTCGCCCAAAAAGAACTCCTGCTCGCCAACTGCACCAATTTGCAACGAAAAATTGTCCTCCACGGTCAAAGTGTGCGTTGTGTTGTCGGCGAGTTTTATGCTCAACAAGCCCTCCTCGGCATCATAAACAACCTCTTTGAACATTGAGTAACTAACCGACACATTGCCACCGAAGGCATAGACCTTTTCGCCCTCCGAGAGTATGTTCTCGTAGGTCTTTCCGCCATCGAGCGATAGGAGCCAATAGCCCTTGCTGTCAATCTTCAACAAGGGAGTGATGCCCGTGGCTTCGCTCTGGTGCTCTCCATCGTGTTTGGGCAGTGCGGAGATGGGCTTGCCGTTTTGCAAAATCTGCTCGTAGGTTTTTCCACCATCGAGCGAGTAGGCCCAATAGCCATCCTTGTCGATGTTCATCAGCGGCACCAATACGGGAATCTTCTCTCCGAGAGTGATTTCCACACTGCTGCCATCGCTAAACTCGATGGCGTAACTTGTGCTCTTTTCGGTTACTCCCACAATACGCAACGATGTGTCCAGCAACTTGTGCAGGGCAATGATGTCGCCATTGATTGAAGAAACCTTTGCTTCGAGGGCCAACACCTGTTCGGTGAGTTGGTCGAGCTCTTCTTGGATACCGTCGCTTGTTTCGCACGAATGTAAAAGGGGAAGGAGTGCTACAAGCAAAAATAGTAATCTCTTCATATAGGTATGTGTTTTATTTTCTGTTTGGTCAAACTCTATTGGTAGGGTAGTATATCGCAAAGCACCCTCTGGCGATACCACACGTCGTTGTTCTCTTTGAGCAGAGTTGCCAACTTGTGGCACAAATCATCGAAAAGTTCACGATTTTGTTCCACTGCAAGGGGGCGCATCTGATAGGGGTCTGCGGTGTCGTCAAACAATAGCACCCCAACAAGTTCTCCTTGGCGGTTAATCTTCAACTCCATTGTGTGGTTGTGGGTTTTCACTCCACGAGCCTCGCCAAAAAATCCACTCACGATGCCGTTGCTATCACTCTTCCCATTGAGATTTCGCAGGTAGAGCGCAGCCTCGGGGCGTTTGGTGTTCTTCTCGTTACCCACAAACAAGTCCGAAAAGTCGCTACCTTCCACCTCGTCGGGTATTCTCTCCCCAAGCCCTGCCAGACCCAACAGCGTGGGCATAATATCGGGCGTAGAGAGCAGTAGGTCGTCAACCCCGTGTTTGATTTTGTTGGGGTAGCGAATGATGAAAGGCATATTCAACGACTCACGATAGATTGAGTTTTTGGGGTCCGAAAGCGAGTGGCTACACATCGTTTCGCCGTGGTCGGAGGCAAATACAACGATGGTATTCTCAGTGAGTCCTTGGGCTTCGAGTGTCTGCAACAAACGGCCAAACTCACGGTCGATACCACTCACATTTGCAAAGTAGTACCTTGCCGATGGGGCCTTCGTCATTGTCGTATCGGCATTGGGGCGCACATACAACTCCGAGAGCGATTTGTCGGCATAGAGCGCAAAACTCTCGGTGTCGCAGTCGTCGATGGAAGCATAGGGCGAGTGTGGCGGATTGAGTCCGACCATCATAAAGAACGGCTTACTGCTGTTGCGCTCCCCGTTGCGATTCTCGATATACTCTATCGCTTTGTCAATCTCGTGCGAAACCGACCACTCGTCAATCTCGTGTCGATTGCCTTCGGTGTCCCAATAGTGTGGGTGTTTGTGTACATCGTAGGTGCCGTAGGAGTACCAATAGTTAAACCCGTGGCGACGTTCCTGTGGGGTGTAGGCATCCCATTCGGGAGTGTTGTCATTCACATAATGCCCTGGGCGTTGGGGGTCGTTGGGGGTGGGGAAGTCAACGTGAAGTTTACCAATGTAAGCACAATCGTAGCCGGCCTCCGAAAACACATCGCTAATGCACTCGGCATCTTGTCGGAGCGACGATTCGGGGCGGAGCGACATACAATTCAGCACCACGCCACTCCTTTCGGGATACATACCCGTCAGCAGCATACCACGGTGGGGACTGCTCACGGGACAGTTGCTCACCGCCTCGCTCAACACAAGGCTTTGGCGTGCAAATGCGTCAAGGTTGGGCGTGTGCACGGGGTCCCCTTGCCATCCAATATGTTGTGCAAAATCTTCGTCGCTCCAAAAGCCAAACGAAGAGTTGCGATATTGGTCCGGAAAGACGTATATCACATTGGGCTGTGGGTTGGGCGAGGGTGAACACGCCGCCAACAATAGGCCCGTAGTGGGTATGACTTTGGTAAATCTCATTAGTGGTTTTGTGTTGAGGATTTGACAATATTTATATGGTATGTTTTACCCTCACGGCACTCAACTTCGAGAAGAGTGATAGGCTCCATATTTTCATCCAACGAGTGGGTGAGCACAAAGGTTGTGTCGTTCTGCTCGGCTGCAAGCCACTCACCATTGAGTGTGAGTTGCAGAACGGCACCCTTCGAGGGGTTGTTGAGCCACTTGCGGGAATAGACACTGCGTTCTATTCGCTTGCCCTGCTCGTCAAACCACTCATCGCTCTGGCCTTCATAGAAACGCATATCGGGGTCGGCTACGCTGAGGGTCTTACCTCCCTGCTCGCCCTCACAAACCATCACCAGGCACTCCCTGTTGGCTTTGCGCACACAGTCGCTACCCACAAACTCCACTGCCGAGTTGAACAAGGCGGCAGCGTAGGTGCCCGTCTTTAAGTCGGTTACGGCGTGCAGGCCATCGCTTGCCGAGTGGACCTCATAGGGCATCTGGCGGCCATATTGCGCCACTTGTTCTTCGGTGGCATCAACTACCATCATATATTCATAGTGTCCATTGTTGAACACTCCTCCGTGGTTGATGTATGCCGTTGCAAAGTCGTTTTCGGTGGGCGCATCACTCTCCTCGTGGAGCGATTTTTGGTGGGAGCGAGTGGCTACACACTCCCCATCACGCACAAAATATGCGTTGCCCAAGTTGTCGCAAATCACAGCCTTACCATTCGACGTGTGGTGCGAGGGAAACTCTCCACACGACACCCCATTGATGGTTATTTGCTCCGAGTGGTCGTTCATATAGTTTTGGAACAGGGTGGTGTGTACCTCTCCCTGCTCGGCATTTTCGATGTTGCTGCCGATGCAAACCACACGATTCTCAAAGAAGAACCACGACTTGTCGGCCCTCAACGAGCCGTTGTATTTGTCGTGTTCGTGT
This sequence comes from Tidjanibacter sp., assembly GCA_045614965.1. Lineage (GTDB taxonomy): Bacteria > Bacteroidota > Bacteroidia > Bacteroidales > Rikenellaceae > Tidjanibacter. The sequence continues at coordinate 110,933 of JAZLDY010000018.1, read as the reverse complement.
AGGCGCATAGCGAAGGCTCCACCCGAAACGGCTCCCGAAACGCCACCCACAAAGGTTTGGTCCGAGAGCAGCATCTCCTCATAGCCCGAATAGGTGTCAACATTCAACACATTGGCCTTCATCTCCTGCATAGGGATATAGGTGGCCGTTGTGCCGGGAATGTGTCGCCAATCCCAACCCTCTTGGCGGAAACCGCTACCAAAACTATCCACAGGCTCTCCGTCGCCCATAAGTTGCAAACTTCCGTGGGTTAGGTAGCGACCATAGTGGTTGCAGTTGTTGTAGGTCTCGGCAGCCCAAAAGTAGCGGCTGTGGCCTGCTACCGTTACCAACCAATCGCCCTGACGATAGGAGGCCGAGGCGTTGTAGGGGTAGATGTGCATACCTTGTGGTGAGGTCTCGGCTTGGATACCTGCGGCCTTAAATCGCCTTGCTGCCGCATCATTTTTCTCTGTAACTCGCAGATAGGCTGCCGCCATAAGCGTATCGAGCGAGGATGTTCCATCGGGAGTGCCGGCCAACGCAAGACGTGAGTAGTGCCACGGCACAAGCGAGCCTTTGCCGTCGGGGTGTCGGCCGGAGAGTGCCAAGGGGAACGAGCGCAGGTTGCAGTAGAAACGCATTTCCAAGAGCGCATTGCGGAGTATCTCGTGGCTCTCTTGGCTCACTGCAAAACGTGTGCGACTCAACAACCACACCGCATTGACCGCCCCGCCACTGAACCCGTCAACGGCATAAGCAGGGTAGTGTTTGCAGTGGTGCGAAACCGTGCCGTCGCTCTTGAAGCAGTAGCCCACGCCCTCGGTTATCTTGTAGCCATTATCCACCCAACGGGAGAAGCAGTCGAGCCACACGGCCTTCTCTGGCGAGTTGGGCAACATTAGGATTGAGGCGAGTCGGCCCACAAGCGAGGTATTGAACGCATCAACATCCATACCCGGGGTAGTGGGGGTACTCTTAACCTCTCCAACGCCCGAAAACCACTCCATAGCCTGCTGCACCTTATCACTCAACTCAGCCTCCTCCAAAACATCCCGCATAAGAATAGGGGCGGTGTAGAAGTTGCGCATACTGTAACCCAAGTGGTGGAGCGTACCCTGTGCACTACCTGCTGCAAAGCCTTGGTCGAGTAGGTGTCGTGTCATCATCACATACATCTCGGCCAACTCCTTACGCTCGGCCACATCGCCACTCAGGCGGTAGGCAATGCCGAGTTGCAACATAAAGTCGTTATATTGGCGCAGGGTCTGCTTTGCCTGGTTGAAGAGTCTGTTCACCGCAGGGTGTCCGAGGTTGATGTAGGTCTCGGAGTAGCGCACAAACCATATCGGTTTACCTTTGACCGTACCGTCGCCATTCTCGCTTATGCCATATTGGGCATATTGGTTGCGGAGTTTGTCGATGGGTTTGGCCTTCTTGCCTTCGAGCAACAACTCGGTGAGTCGGCTCTCAATGGTGCGTATGTCGCTCTCGGTTTGCTCGTCGATGGTGGGGCTTGATGGTTTGGGGAGCTCCTTTTGCCACGATTGGAGCAACACAAGCCAATGGTTTGTTGTGCCGGCATTGATGAATGGGGCCTGGAAGTCGGCCGTGTGGTGGCGTATGTCTTGGAACGACGAGAGGATTATGTGGTCGAAGAACAGCTCGCCCCTCTTGGGTCCACTAACCGTGATGACCAACTCGTCCATACCCTCCTGCGGAGTGCCCTGCATATCTCTATCGAAGGCCACCCACGCACCACGCCAACCCTCAAAGGAGAGCGCATAGTCAAACCAAGCACAGGTCTTTCCCTCCTTGCGAAACTCAAATTTCAGGCTGCCCTCCAATGGGCGTGTGGCATAGACCCAAAAGACAAACGACGAAACGGAGGTCTCCTTTGGGTCGGGATTTTCCGAAAGATACTCAATGGGCGAGGCGATGGTAATCTGTGCATTATCACCCCTCCACTGCCATTTCAGCGACTTTCCTCCGTGTTTGTAGTGCTCCTGCGACAGGCTTATCTTTGAGCCTTTGAGTGGGGCAAACGGAGCCACCGACTCCTCGAACGAAAGGAGCCGTGGGTCTTGAACTTCGGTTATCTTATGTGGCAACAAAGCACTTGCAACCACGGAGGTTGCAAGTGCTATGACGAGCATAAATATCTTGCGCATTACTTTCTATGTGTGGCTTGCAATACAAGCCGTTGAGTCGTTAGAAAAGAGGCTCACCCTTCTCGATGTGGCCCTTGCGAATGAGGGCTTCGAGGAAGTAGTAGTCGGCGTAGTTGAGAGGTACGTCGATGTTGGCACCGTGGGGAATACTACCCACCGAGTGCATCAGCAGAAAACCACCATTCTCGCCAACGGCTGCACGATAGGCAGGGGTGGAGAGCGACTCAATCATCTTGTCGGCAGTGGTGCGATACATCTCATTGCCGGTGTAGGTGTACATCTCATAGAATGCCGAAGCCAAAACTGTTGTGGTCGAAACATCACGAGGCTCGTTGGGGATGTTGGGAGCGTCGAAGTCCCAGTAGGGCACCAAGTCCTCGGGCATATTGTGGTCGTTCAACACAAAATTGGCAACCTTCTCTGCGTGGTCGAGGTAGCGTTTGTCGCCCGTGAAGCGGTAGCATACGGTGTAGCCATAAACAGCCCAAGCCTGACCACGAGCCCAAGCCGAATCATCCGAATAACCCTGTGCGGTGCAACGCCTACGAACGTGGCCGTCCTTTTTGAGGTCGTAGTCAACAACGTGGTAGCAGCTGTAATCCTCACGGAAGTGCTCCTGCATAGTGCGGTCGGCGTGGCGTACTGCGATGTTGTAGAAGGTGCTGTCGCCGCTGAACTCGGTAGCCTTGAACATCAATTCGAGGTTCATCATATTGTCGATAATAACGGGGCACTGCCAGCCACGCTCACCCTGCCAACCACGGTCGGCATCCCACGACTGAATCACGCCGGGAACCTCACGGAAACGGGTTGAGAGCGATTTGGCGGTCTGAACGATTACGTCTTTGTAGCCGTCGATGTTTTTCAGACGAAGGCCGTTGCCATAGCTGTCATAAATCATAAAACCAACGTCGTGGTGCCATTGGAGATACTGAATCGAATCGAGAATCTCGGTGTGTCGCTGTGCACGCTCAGCCCACTTCTCCTCGCCGGTGAGTTCATACATATACCACAATGTTCCTGCAAAGAAACCACTCACCCAATCATCCGTGGGGACATATTCTACCTTGCCATTCTTGTAGGTCGAGGGGATGCGAATCTCGCCTGTTGACTCGCTTGCATCGGCAAGCATACCGATTTGTTGTTTTGCAATCTCCACGTTCTCGGCGATGATGCATTTCTTGGTGTTGGTGCAAGCCCCAACTGCGATGAGCAATGAGGCTGCAAGGATTGTTTTGATTGTGTTGTTCATTTATTTAAAAATTTAGAAATTAAGTTATTCGCATTATCGTACAAATGTATGATAATTTTCTTGAATTCAAAGCGACCTTTCGGCTTTTTTAACGAAAAAGTGGAGCGTTGTGAAAAAATGGCAAAAAATGTTTGGCAGAGCCAAAATAATCGGTATCTTTGTATAATGTGAATTATTGTGCCATTATGAACCTTTTTAGAAACCATACTCTGCGTGGCTTGCTGTTGGGCGTTCTTTTGCTCGGCTCTGTAAACTCCCACGCTGCCATTGATGCAAAGATTAGTTTTGAGGGCTCTGTGCCCTATACCGTCAAGACTACCTCTTCGGCAACTGTTGCCGTGAGTTCCCTTCACTTCAAGGATGGAGAAGAGTCGCTCCAATGGACTTGGAGTGCCCCCTCGGAGCTTATTATCAACGACTATCTCTCCCTGAAACGCTCCTTTGCAACCAAGGGAGCAGGTCTGATTTTGTGGATATACAACCCCAAAGCGGTGGATGCAGATATGCGTTTTTCGTTCCACACTGCCGACAAACAAGTGCCCTATTGGTTTGATTTCCATATGGATTTCACCGGTTGGAGGGCGTGCTGGATTAAGTATGCCGATATGCCCGGTGAGCACAATTCCAAGGATATAATGGATATGACCATATCCACGCCTACGGGAGTGGAGAGTGGCGAGATATTTATCGACCGCTTGACCTTTGCAGATTTCAAACTTCACGCACAGATTTGCCCCGACCAGCAGATTCCCGACAACAACTGCAACTTGAAGAGGACTCTGTGGCATTGGGCCAGATTGTGGGAGTGGGAGCAGTATGAGTATGAGCAACCACTTGTGGAGCCAAGTGCCGAGCAGGTGAAGATGCTGAGCGATGTGAAGTCGAGGATTGAGAGTATCGTAACGGCCAATATGTCGAGCATACAATACATCAACAGCACCATTATCCCTCGTGCTTTGAAGAACTACGAGAAGGCAAATATCCGATACAATGCCAATGGAGTCATTGTGGGTGCACCGCTGTTGTCGAACGACGAGTGTAACCGCCCAAAAGGCGAGATGCGCTTGGACGATATTGAGAATATGCTCTACGCCTTTGCTCTGAATAGTTTTATGAATGGCGACAACAAGTACGACGACAACTTCTTTAAGGTCTTCGATTATGCCATCAATCAGGGCTTTGCTTTTGGCCACGGCAACGGCACCAACCACCACTACGGCTACAATATCCGCAAGATATACGATGCTGCGTGGCTGATGAGGGATAAGATTGCTGCTCGTGGGAAGACCGAAGAGTATGTGAAGGTGCTGGCCTATTGGAGTGGTTTGGCAGAGACTCGCCTCCCTTATGTCTATGGCCGTGATGAGTTGTTGGATGCTTGGCACACACTGCTTATGCCCAAACTGATAAGTGCGTTGATGCTCCCAACGGAGGCCCAACAATATCAGGCTATGAGTGCACTGAGTGTGTGGTTGTCGGGAAGTTTGGAGTACACCCCAGGTACAATCGGTGGTATCAAACCCGACGGAACAACCTTCCACCACGGCGGCCTTTACCCAGGCTATTCAACGGGCGCATTTGCTATGATTGGATATTTCTGCAAGGCAACACGAGGCACCGACTTCGCACTTGGTGAGTCGGCTCGTCGTTGCTTCAAACACGCACTGCTGACGATGGATGTCTATACCAACCACCGTGATTGGGGTGTGGGTATTGCGGGTCGCCACCCGTTCAACAAGAACAATCGTATTCCCGACCCCGATGTCAACGCCTTTGGCTATTTGGCTGCACAGGGCGACTTGACAGGAAGCGGTAAGGGGGTGGACCCCGAACTTGCGGGTGCCTTCTTGCGCCTTGGCGGAACGGACAAGGAATACAAAGCACTCTTCAAAAAGGAGGGTATTTCGGCAAGCCCCACGCCTGAGGGCTTCTTTGCACTCAACTATGGTGCCGTTGGCCTGCACCGCCGAGGTGATTGGATGGTAACCCTGAAAGCATACAATAGCGATGTGTGGTGCTCGGAGATGTATGCCAAAGACAATCGCTATGGACGCTATCAGAGCTACGGCACAATGCCTATTATCTGTGCGGGCAACCCCGTGTCGGCCGAGGCAAGCGGATTTGTGCAGAGTGGCTGGGATTGGAATCGTATGCCAGGAGCCACCACCATCCACTTGCCGTGGGATATGCTCAACAACCCTCGTGCGGGTACACTGATGGACCGTAACCCCTTGCGCTTTGCGGGTGTGTCGTCCCTCGAAGGTCGCAATGGCGTGTTGGCTTTCCAAAATGTTGAGCGAGATTATCCCAACTATACCGAAGGCGCCACGATGAAGAAATCGGTGTTCTGCTTCGATAATCGTATGATTTGTATCGCCAACGATATTACCAATAACAACCCCACTTATCCCACCGAAACCACTCTCTATCAGCTCTATATGAACGATAGAAATGAGGTTGTGGAGTTGTTTGGAGGCATTGTGGATGCATTCCCCTACACCACAACGGAGGTGGCTTCGCAGTCGGAGCCCGTTGTGTTGTCGGACACCAAGTGGAACTACTATGTTGTTCGTGAGGGAGTGGTTAAGTTGGAGCGTGGTCGCCAGAGTTCGCCCAACGATAAAACCCACAAGATGCAGGAGGGCGACTTTACGACCGCCTATCTCGACCACGGAGTGTCGCCTCAGGGAGCTTCGTATGAGTATGAGGTGTGCATACAGCCCTCCAACAAGGAGGTATCTCGCCTTGGTCGCAAGAAGAAAAACTACAAGGTTGTGCGCCGTGATAGCGAGGCCCACATCGTAAACGACCTCCTGACGGGCATCACGGGCTATGTGTTCTGGGCCCCATCAACGGGTAACGGACTCATTGAGAGTGCCGATGGAGAGGTGATTGTTATGGAGCGCACCTGCGAGGATGGCACAATGGTAATGAGTGTTTGTACTCCCGACTTGGGTCTGACCGAAAAAACATATACCACTCGTCAAGAACTGCCTGTGTTGGAGAAGAGTATCACCTTGCAAGGCTTGTGGGAACTTGCCGAAGAGAACGATGCGTTGATGCTTGTGGAGCAGGAGGGCAACACCCGCCTGACGGTGAAGTGTCAGCACGGCCGACCGGTTGATTTTAGGTTGAAGAAAAAATAAATTAAACTAAACATAGAGTAATGAAAAGAGCTTTGAGGCTAATGTATGTGTGGCTCGTTGCGGTGTTGGCAATGCCGTTGAGCCTTTATGCACAAAACACAGTGGTCGGACGAGTTGTTGATGAAAACAACGAGCCGATGATTGGTGTAACTGTTGTTGTCAAAGGTACCGCCATTGGCGCATCAACCGATGTAAATGGTAACTACTCGATTAGGGTGGCCGAAAAACAAACTTTGGAGTTTTCCTATTTGGGCTACACCACCGTTGAGGAGTTGGTGGGCAAACGCTCCGTTGTCAATGTGAAGATGTCGGAGGAGGGTGTGTCGATTGGTGCCGTTGAGATTGTCCACATCGGTTATGGAACGACCACTCGTAGGGACTTGACAGGCTCGGTTGCCAAGGCCGATATGGGGGCCATTATGAAGTCGAATGTTACCACCTTCGATAGCGCATTGAGTGGCCGAATTGCTGGTGTTGTTTCCACCACCCCCGACGGCTCGCCAGGCGCAGAGTCCAACATTGTTATTCGTGGTAATAACTCGGTAACACAGTCCAACTCGCCACTCTACATTATTGACGGCTTCCCCTCGGAAAGCTCTATGGCAGCGGTGATTAACCCCGCAGATATTGAGTCGGTGGAGGTGCTCAAAGATGCCTCGTCGATTGCCATATATGGTGCTCGTGGTGCCAATGGTGTGGTGGTGATTACCACCAAGGGCGGCACGGAGAGCAAACCAACCGTCAACCTCACCTCATCGTTTACGGTTGGAGAAATTGCCAACAAGGTTGACTTGATGAATGGCTATGAGTTTGTCCGTATGCAGGAGGAGTGGCTTAGTCCGGAGGTGATGGCCAAAACCTATTATGGCGAGGGTAGAAAGTTGGATGACTACAATACCATCCCAAGCATAGATTGGCAGGACGAACTCTATCGCACCGCTTATACCCAAAATCACAACATCTCGTTGGCGGGTGGTAACAAGGAGGGACTGCGATACAACATTGGCTTCTCTGCCCTTGACCAAGACGGTATTATCATTCGCTCCAATTTCCAACGCTCGCAGGCTAAGGCAAAACTTACCTTACCTATAAATAAAAAGGTACGTCTGGATTTGAATGCCAACTATTCTCGTTCGACCACATCGGGTGTCAATCCCACCACTGCCGAGTCATCCTCCTCCTCTTCGGGTTGGTTGATGTTCTCGGTGTGGGGCTATCGTCCTGTAACCCCTCCCGGACAGGATATTCTCGATTCGATGCTCGACGAGTCGGTTGCAGGCTCCGACGACTACCGCTTCAATCCCGTGAAGACGGCCAAGAATGAACATCGCAAACAACTTGTGGACTACCTCAATGCAAACCTTGCGCTGACGATTGACCTGAACAAGGAGCTCAAACTCAAACTGTCGGGTGGATACACACTCAGCCAGCGTCGCCGTGAGGAGTTTTTCGGAAGCGAAACCTATACGGGCTATCCCGGCTCACCCAGCGGTAAGGGTGTCAATGGTGGCATCTATTGGACCGACCAACGCACTTGGATTAGCTCCAATACGCTGACCTATAAGAAACGCTTTGGCCGTAGCCACAACTTCGATGCTTTGGCAGGTGTGGATATTCAGGGCCAAAATCAGTCATACGATGGTGTCTATGCTACACAAATCACATCGGAGGAACTTGGTGTGGCAGGCATCTACACGGGCGACTATCAGATGGTTAAGGGTGTCTATTCCGATTGGCGTATGCTGTCGGCCCTGTTCCGTGCGAACTACAACTACCAATATAAATATTATATAACCGCATCGTTCCGTGCCGATGGCTCGTCGAAATTTCCTGCGGGGAATCGTTGGGGCTACTTCCCCTCGATTGGTGCATCGTGGAACTTCAATCGTGAAGAGGGTTTGAAGGATGTCGAGTGGATAAACAGCGGTAAATTGCGTGCATCGTGGGGACTTACGGGTAACAACCGCACCCAGACCCCCTATGACTACTATGCGCAACTCTCGGTGCTACCCGGCGATGGTAACTCGATGGACTATGTCTTTAATGGGGAACGCATCCCTGGCTATTTCCTCTCCAATATGGCAAACAAACAACTCAAATGGGAGACCACCGAGCAGTGGAATGTGGGTGTCGATTTGAGCCTGTTTGATGAGCGAGTGAAGGTGTCGGGAGATTGGTATATGAAGAACACCCGTGATTTGCTGCTTTATGCACTGCTTCCCGCATCGTCGGGCTATAAGCAGGGAATGCTGAACATTGGTAAGATACGCAACCAGGGTGTGGAACTCTCGCTCGAAACGGTGAACGTGAAAACTCGCAACTTCCAATGGACCACATCGTTCAACATCGCCTTCAACCGCAATACGATTTTGGCGTTGGTGGATAATCAGAACACTCTGCAAACAACGGTTACTTGGGACAACCACTTCAACTCGCAATTCCCCTATATTTCGCAGGTGGGTAAACCTATGGGTATGATGTATGGCTACATTTACGAGGGTACCTACAAGTACTCCGACTTTGATGTTGTGGACGATACCTATGTGTTGCGTAAGGATGTGCCTTATATGTCTGCCTATCAACGCAGTGCGATTCAGCCTGGCGATTTGAAATATCGTGATATGAATGGCGATGGAGAGATTGATGACTACGACCGCACAATCATTGGCTGCGGACAACCTCTGCATACGGGCGGTTTTAGCAATACGTTTATGTGGAAGGGCTTCGATTTGAACATTTTCTTTAATTGGAGCTATGGCAACGATGTGTTGAATGCTAACCGCTTGATTTTTGAGTCGGGCTGGAAGAGCCAGACCAACCAATTTGCAAGCTATGCCGAGCGTTGGACAAGTAAGAACAATATGAGCGACATTCCTCGTGTGAATGCCAACGGCCGTGAGGCATATTCTTCTCGTGTTGTTGAGGATGGCTCGTTCCTGCGCCTACGCAACATCTCGTTGGGATACACTCTTCCCGGACGAGTTACCCGCAAGGCAAACATCAGCCAACTGCGCTTCTATGTGTCGGCCGATAATGTTTGGCTGTGGACAAATTATAGTGGTCCCGACCCGGAGGTGTCCACTCGCAATTCGGTGCTCACTCCTGGCTTCGATTGGTCGGCCTATCCCCGTTCGATGGGTTGCACTGCCGGTGTAAATATCACATTCTAACCACGAAAACGAGATTTAAGGATATATGAAACAGATTAGAATATTTGGATTAGGAGTGGTGGCGATGCTTGGCGTGTCGCTCTCTGCGTGCAATTTTCTCGACGTGGAGCCCCAAATTATCGATGGCGAGGACTACTATACCAACGAGGATAAGGTGCTCTATGGACTTGCAGGAGTCTATGGCGCATTGAGTAGTGATGCGGTCTATGGCGACTACTACTCGTTGCAGATTAGCAATGCCGACGACCTGTGCTACTACAACAACTATAACAATAGCGATGCCCGTGTGGATAAGTACAACCACAATGCCGGCACTGCTGTTATCTATGAAACGTGGAGCAAACTCTATGAGGGTATCAAGAATGCCAATGTGTTTATGGAGGAGTTGGCCCGCACGGAGATTGAGGCCGATAAGTTGTCGAACCCTCTCAGCCTCTACATTGCCGAGGCTCGCTTTATGAGGGCCTATTACCACTTCTTGTTGGCGCAGGCGTGGGGCGATGTGCCTCTCTATGAGCGTGCTACAACCTCGCCCAACCCGAGTGATGTGCAGATTCCTGCCACCCCTCAGGAGAAGGTTTTGAAGTGGTGTATTGACGAGATTACCGAGGTGCTGCCTTCGTTGAGCGAGGATGTTACCATCGCACCCTCTCGGGTGAATGTCTATACGGCCAAGGCCATTCTTGCCCGCATTTGCCTCTTCACGGCTGGCGAGAGTGTGAAACCGATTGAGGGGGTGGAGAAGGGGGAACTATTCGCCACGGCAGCCCAGATGTGTGGCGATGTTATCCAAAGCGGTCTGTTCAGCCTTAACCCCTCCTATTCGCAGGTGTTTATCAATATGATTAGCAACCAATACGACATCGTTCACCACGAGTCGATGTGGGAGGCCGAGTTTTTGGGCGACCGTTCCAATTCGCACGAGTGGAGCAATGGCCGCATTGGCGATTTGATTGGCTTGAAGTCGCAGTCGAGCCACAACAACTACTCGGAGTGGGAGTGTAACTACTCCTATGGCTACTACAATGGCTCGTGGAAATTGTGGCAACTCTATTGGACAGCCGACCGCACCTCCGATGAGGCCTCCAAGTCGAACGCCATAACCGATGTGCGCCAAGAGTGGAACCTTCCTCCGTATAACTATCAGGGCTCCAATGCTCGCTCCATATCATATAAGTTGACAGATGGGGATGGCAAGGAGGTGCAGTATAAGGAGGTGCTGACCATTCCTGCAAGTATGGCCAAGACTCCTTGGACTTATAATAATAATGCGTCGCTGCCGGTTGAGGAGTTTGCCGAGGGGGTTGATTTGAGTGTTGAGAACCCCATAACGCTGGCGAATATGAAGTATGACCCAACGCTGATGGGTGCGGTGCGTAATGCGGGTAAGTGGCGCAGGGAGAGCACCTACGAGGGCCACAAGTCGGCCAAACGACTCTACACCTCCATCAACTTCCCCATTTTGCGCTACTCGGATGTGCTGCTGATGTATGCCGAGGCCACGAATGAGTCGGCGGGTGCTCCGGATGAGTTGTCCAAAGAGTGTGTGAAACTTGTGCGTGAGCGTGCGGGCATCAAGACCGACGAGAGCCAACTTGCCGACCAAGCCTCCTTCCGCAGGTTGGTGCGCAACGAGCGAGGCCGTGAGTTGGCCTTTGAGGCACTGCGTAAGTGGGATTTGATACGTTGGGGTACCTTTGTTGATGCAATGCGTGAGGCGGGCCTCGACTTCCCGACCGAGAATAAGTACCGCAATGCAACCATTACGAGTTTTGCTTCGGGTATCTACTCGAATGTCAACAGCAAACACATCTACCTTCCCATTCCGTCGAAGGAGATTGCCGTAAACCACGCCATTAAACAGCACCCTATGTGGTAATAAGTAAAACGAGATAACGCTATGAATACCAAACTATTGAAATATGCAGCCGTGGTGTCGCTTGTTGTGCTTGGTGCCACCTCGTGCGAACACCCCAATATCTACGAGCCCCTCGAATTTTCGGTGCGCCTTGCGGAAAGCAACACCTACCGTGTGGGCGAGCCTGTTGCCTTCGACTTTGAGGGCAATGCCGACTTCATAACGGCCTGGAATGGCGACACGGGCCACGAGTATAAACACCGTGAGCGCACGATGGTTGCCGTGGTGGACATTGAGTCGTGCGAGTTGGAGATTGAGATTCGCCAACAGTATGGCGACTCGAAGGCCACGGAGAACAACCTCGACATTTTTGCGACCAACACCTTTGAGGGCTTGAATGGAGCCGATGCAACGGCCGACCAAAAGGTGGTTAGTGCTGTGGCCCAGAGCGATATGAGCGAATGGACACCACTTGTTTTCACTCCCAATAGGGCCAATAAGGTGGAGACCTACACCTACGACATTGCCGCCCTTGCCGACAATTTCTCCTTTGCGCTCCACTACCACCACGACCCTGCCAAGAATATGCGTACCTACCACCTCAACCCCAAGATTAGGGTAAAGGTCAAGGGCTACCCCGTGCAGGTCTATCAATTCCAAACGATGTCGTTTGTAACCTATTCGCTGGCCACCCAACACGCCACCAACCCCTATGTGCACAATGTTACGGGCAATGGCAACGTTAAGTTCTTGGGCCAACCCAACGCCATCAGCGGTAGCAGCATTGCGTTTCAGGGCTTCAACGTGGGCGCAATGGAGCCTATTGACCAATGGGTGTTTATGCAACCAATGCCTCTCAATGGCATCACTCCCGACTCGGGCACCAACATCAAGGGCGTGGCCGACGATGTGAGCACCTATGAGCACATCTACAACACTCCGGGTACCTACACGGCAACTTTTATTGTGTCAAAAGGCAACTATCAGGGAGAGTCGGAGAGGGTTGTTCGTGAGGTAACCTTCACGGTTGTTGACGTTGTAGGAAAATAGGCAAAATTTGTGATTATAAATAATTTCATTATTTTTGCCCGATGCAATATTGATATTCAAACAGATAATTTTTAACCAAACCAATCAACTATGAACAAACTGCAAAGCATTATTCCTGTTCCGAAGAATACGGAGTACCTTGCGCCCGACATCAATGTTGTTGATGTCGCCATTGAGGCCGGCATTGCTACTTCGTTTACCTCTGACCCCACTATTGACGACGAGATTGTAATTGATCCGTATGCAACATTATTCTAAAAACACCACACAGACTATGAAAAAGATTTTCTCAATAATGGGTCTGATGCTGGGTGCATCGGCTCTGTTCGTATCGTGCTTAAATAATGGTGATGATATTTTGGATGGCACGACTGTTAATAACACCATTACTCGTACTATTGCTCTTGCTGACACTCGCTCGGCTGTTGATGCCGATGGTAAAATTCACTTTACCTCGACAGAGTATTTCACTCCTTTTGTGTGGAGCGATGTGAATGTCACTTCCAACCTTGCAACTGCTGTTAAGTTGTTGCGTGGAGAGGGTGGTGTTGTGAAGGTTGTTCACGGCGAGGATGCAGAGGCTACCTCTTATAAATATGGCTTTGTGTCGCCTGCTGCAAATAAGGCATCGTTTGATGGCGAGAAATACACCGTAACCCTTCCCCAAACCCAGCAGCCCGCAGCAGATGGCTCCACCTTCGATGCAAAGGCTGATGTGTTGGTTAGCGAGTTGTTGGACATTGATGTTGCCAACACGGAAGATGCCGCAACCAAATTCAAACGTATGTTTACTTTTGTTAAGGTTACTCTTCCCAAGGATGCCACCAATGGTGATTTGGATGTTGCATACTCATCAGAACGTTTGAAGGCATTTGAGATTAAGGCCCTTGATGGCACTCCACTTTCGGGTGTTGCCACTGTTCCTGCCACCAATGTTGCCGACGATTGCGTGCCTACATTTGTTGCAGGTAACGCTTCGGTAATGGCTACTTTCGATGAGGAGATTGACTTTAAAGCCGAGCGCACAGTTTGGTTGGTTGTTAACCCTGCAACCTTCACAGGTTTGGAGATGACCCTCTACACTCAGTCTGGTAAATACACTCGCACTTTTGAGACTTTTGTGTGTGAATTCAAGGCTAATACCATTAATAAGTTGACCTTTAAACACGATGGTACGGGACGTGAGGGTGTGAATTCGACCATCGTAGATGGTGTTCGCTATTCACAAACATCTAGCGCAAACGTGAATGCAGATGCATCAAGTAACTATGGATTGGGCACACTAGTTAGTGCAGCAGAACTCAACGTGGTTTTCCTTAACGACAAAAATGCAACATACGATTTCCATTTGTCGAATCAAGGTCTTACAAAGGATTTTGTTTTAGTTGGTAATAACAACGTAGTTAATCCTGATGAGAAAGTGTGCGTTAAGATTACCGGAAGGAATAGTCTCCGTAATCCCGATGGCCTTGCAGCGTTCAAGAATGTGAAGATTGATGCAACCGAAATGACACAGGAAACAGCCTTCCGTTTGGAGAATAAAAATGAGAATGTTGGTGGTATCAATACCTTGATTTTTGAGGATTGCGATATTGTTTTTAGTAGGTATAATTTTATCTCGGCTTATAACTCGCCTGCGGGTATGGGTATCGAGCGTATAGTACTCCGTAATTGTCGTATTATTTACACCGCAACCGAGAGTGAACTTGCAAATAAAACACCTCAGTTCTTTGCATTCAACAACAGTAAAATTACGATTGAGGAAGCTGCTGCTGGTGCTTTGAAGTACAAGGAGTTCATTGTGGAGAATTGTGTATTCCACTGGACCAATGCTCAAAAGGCAACTAATAGTAATGGCGTTGCTGGTGTCGTTCCTTTCACAATCTTCAATCACAATACATCGGGTGTGGCATTTAAGAATTTGGATGTAACCTTCAACAATAACACTCTGATTGATGTTTTTGGTAATAGTTCCAACGCAGTTCTTATGTTTGGTGGTATTGCCGGCGAGAAATCACTTAACTCGTTGGAGGTAAAGAAGAATCTTGTATATACAACATACAAGACTACCTATCCAACAATGGTGGCTTTGCGATATGCCGCAGTCAATGATTGGGCCAACTTTGAAATTCCTGCAAATGACAACATCGCTTGGCTTGAAGGTGATTTGACAAAGACAGGTATGAAGACCTATTATGTCAAAGATGGTTGGGCATCTGATCCTAATAACAACACGGCATTCAAGGAGGAAGCAACTGCAACCAATTTGTTGCCTAACATCATCTACACCGATGGCATTTCGAGTGGCTCGTATGAGGTTGGTGCTTCGTATGCAGGCTATGGCTCGACTTTGAAATAAAGGCAACAATGCCACGATTAGCCTAACCAGAACATTGGGCTGACCGTAAATACAACAGGCTGACCGTTTATGCGGTCAGCCTGTTGTCTGTTTTGGAATAGAATACTCATTGACGACTATATTCTTTGGGCAATTCCCCCAAAGTGTTTACTGACAACTGATGACTGATAACTGATGACTGACAAAAAGAGGCCACCGCAACTCTGCGGTGGCCTCTTTTGTCGTAGTAGGGGAGTGCCCTGCTCTATTTGGTCAGTGCGCCAATCTCAAAGAGAACCTCGTTGGTCTTCTTAACAGCTGCAACGCTTGCCTCAAATTTGGCCTTCTCGTCGGCAGTGAGCTCCAACTCAATAATCTTCTCGATACCGTTCTTGCCGATAACAGCAGGAACACCGATGAACAAATCCTCTGCGCCATACTCACCCTCCAAGTAGCAGCTCGAAGAGATAACCCTCTTCTGGTCGCCCAAGATGCTCTCAACAACACTCGCAACAGCAGCACCGGGAGCATACCAAGCCGAAGTGCCAAGCAGTTTGGTGAGGGTGGCACCACCAACCATTGTGCTGGCAGCAACCTCCTCCAACGCCTCCTTGCTGAGGAACTGGCTTACGGGCACACCACGATAGCTTGCCTTCTCAACCAAAGGAATCATTGTGGTATCGCCGTGGCCACCGATAACCATACCGTCAACATCACGAATGTCGGCACCCAAAGCCTTTGCCAAGTAGCAACGGAACCTCGACGAGTCGAGTGCGCCACCCATACCGATAACCCTGTTTTTGGGCAGGCCGGTAGCCTTCAAGGTGAGGTAGGTCATTGTGTCCATAGGGTTGGAAACGATGACGAAGATGGCCTCGGGCGAGTATTCGAGGATGTTGTTTACCACCGATTTAACGATGTTGGCATTAACACCGATGAGCTCCTCACGGGTCATACCGGGCTTGCGGGGAACACCCGAAGTGATAACTACAACGTCGCTATTTGCGGTTGCAGCATAGTCGTTGGTAACGCCAACGAGTTGGGTATCGAAGTCGAGCAGAGTCGAGGTCTGATACATATCCAAAATTTTACCCTCCGAAAGGTCGGGTTTGATGTCGATGAGGCAAATCTCGCTTGCTACCTTGCGGAATGCCATAACATTTGCAGCAGTTGCGCCCACATTACCTGCGCCTACTACCGTAACTTTTGTTGCCATTTTTTGTAGAAAATAATTTTGTGATTATAGAATTTGTTTAATGCTCAGCTTATTACAACATCGCAGCATACTCCTCGGCAGTGAGGAGCTCTTCGAGCTCGGCGGGGTTCTCCATACGGATTTTCACAAGCCAGCCACCCTCATAGGGCTCTTTGTTTACCAATGCGGGGTCGGCATCCACCTCGGCGTTGAGTTCAAGAATCTCGCCACTCACGGGAAGAAACACGTCGCTCACGGTCTTAACGGCCTCAATGGAACCGAATACCTCGTGTGCACCAATAACCTCGCCAACGGTGGGAACATCAACAAATACGATATCGCCAAGCTCGCCCTGTGCGAAGTCGGTGATACCAACCAAAGCCTCGCCACCTTCAATAACTTTAATCCACTCGTGGTCTTTCGAGTACCTCAATTCTGCGGGAATGTTCATAGTTGTATGTTTTTTCTTTGTTAGTGATTTTCTTACCTATCCACAAAGGTACGCTTTATTTTTCGCCCTGCAAACTTTCTCTGTTATTTTTTTAGCAGTCGCTAATAATTGAGGTGATTTCGGTAGCTTGCGGCCTTCACTTTGAAGAAGTTGTTGTTGCTGTCCTCCAAGAGGCGGTAGTGGCCTTTGTTGCTCCACGATGCGGGCCTGTCCTCGATGGTCATATCCTCGCCCGTGTCGTTGCTCACATAGGGGCTGATTTTGCTCTGCCAAGCACGGATGCGTGCTGCGCTTGTGCGCTGGTCGAAATAGCCTTTCGAAGAGTCCACCAACTCCTTCAAATAGCCCACATAGAGAGCCTTGTAGTCCTCAAATTGGATGACTTTGTTCACCAATGGATACATTGTGTTGCTGCCCCATTTCAGCGGGGTGCAGGTGCCCGAGTCCTCAATGCGAAGCAGGCTTTGGGAGGTGCCAAGGGTGTTGTCGTAGTCGTAGGGGATGAAGTAGAACTTGTAGCCACTCGTGCCGGGAGCGTTGAAGTAGATGTAGTAGTTGTTGCCATTGTTCCAATAGTCGTCCCACATACCAACCGTTACGTTCACAGCGTAGGTTTTCAGGAATAGCGGTATGTCGATTACCTCGCCCAACCAATCGTGCAGGTCTTGGTCACTCTTCGAGTTGAGCTTTTTCATAAAGTCAACCAACTGTGCCTTCGCCGAGTCAAACGAGTTATGCTCGGTTTTGAGCTCGTAGGGCCACTCTTCGTCGGTGTCTTGGTCGAGGCCAAACTTGGCATCATTGCCGTACTCTTTCAGGTCGGCAGGGCCTTTGTCGGTGTAGGAACACTTCCAGAGGTTGCCCTTGTGGCCACCAAAGAGGTCGGAGCGCACTTCGAGATACTCATCATCGATGGTTTCGAGCATCTCATAGACACCATAGTAGGCGGCCTGCTTGTCGCCCTCGACGTGTATCCACAAGCGGCAGTAGATGTCGTTTATGGCAGTCCACACACCATACCTGCGGAAAAGGTCGTAGCAATACATCTCACGCACATACGATGGGTCATCCTTGGCCCACTTGACGTGCACCTTCCTCACACCACCAATGGTGTGTGCGGTGTCCTTGTGATACTTGCGGAAGTTGAATTGGAGGTGGATGTGGTGCCAATCGGCCTCGTCCCTCTTGTGCATTTCGCCACCGTTACCCTCCGGACGACGACGTGAGGTGTTACCCCTCAACCTCCAACCTGCCTCGTTGAACACAAAGGTCTTGGTGCCGTTGTTGAAACTCACATCACCCTTGAAATATTGCTTGGTTTTGTTGTTCTGGTCGAATGTTTCGAGCATCTTGTTCCACTCGGCTTCCTTCACAGTGAGGCGTATCTCGGGGAAGGTACTCTCGTCCCACACATAGGCAACGCTCTCTGCTAACGACGAGGTGCCTGTGCCGGGGTTGCTTGGGGTGTTGCCTTGATTCTCATCACCACCACCTTGCGAAGGAGTGTCGCCCTTGCCATCGAAGTTCACCTCGGGCATAGTCATAGCCGACACCACCACACCACCGTTAGCCCTGCCGGGGGTGCCTTCGGCCATAATAAACCACTTGGCACTACCATCACCAATGCGCATCGCAACGTCAAAGGAAGTGGTTATTGCGCCATCCCACGCATCGTCGGCAGATGGGGTAGGGTTGGCCGTGTTTACAAAGTAGTCGAGGCGATTGCCCTCGCTGTCAACGAGTTCGAGGAGGAGCGACTTGCTGCCCGAAATGCCCGTCTTGCTGGTGCCGAGCGACAGATCGTCATAGACGGTGGTGTTGCCCTTGCAACCTATTACAGCAAAACCACCTGCGGGCAAAATCGTTCCCTCTGCCACAGCAAAGTCGGCCGAGCCGTCGGTGTTGCCAATGGGGCCTTCGTTGTTTTTGATGATGGTCAGTCCGCTGATGTCGGCAGGCTGGTCGCCCTTGTTGTAGAGCTCAATGTACTTGGCAGAGGTGTTGACCTCGTTGATGACGATGTTGAGTTCTTCGCCTACGGTGGGGGTGAAGAGAAGTTCGCAACCCACAAGGAGTGCCGCAATCAGAGTTAAAGATAGAATTGTTAGATACTTTTTCATACTAAATATGTCAATCGCAATATATTCGTAGTTGTCTGGGGGGCTAATTGTTGCCGAAGTGGGCAACCAGCGATACCACCTGCTGCCACCCCGTGTGCTTGCCGTCCCAATGGTGTATGGACGAGATGCGTAGGTTGAGACCCTCAACAATGCGAGGCTCCCAGAAGAGCTCTGCACGGCCATAAATCGAATCCCCCCCTATGTGGTAAAAAATGTCGCCGTGGTAGAGATTGTCGGCATAAGGGGCTCCGTTTGCATCCTCATAGGGCAAATCGTAGTATGGCATAAGGTCGCCACCCTTGTACATCGTTGCACGCATTCCAATAGCCCCAACTTGCACCCCTGCATCCAACTCAAAGCCTTGGGGAAGAATCGGAACGCCTATGTGCTTGCGGTCGTTTTGGTAGGCTTTCAGCACCGAGCCACGCAAGTATGCAACCTTCCAATTCAGCCTCTTTGCGAGGTCGATTTCAACCCACAAGGCCCCCAAACCATTGTCAACCACCCCACGAGTGGTGAAACTGCCGGCGTGGTGGTGTAGGGTGAGGGTGTAGCCTGCGTGGAGAATGTCGCCACCCACCTGACCGGCCGAGAAGATAAGGAATTTTTCCCGTTGGGTGGCGGTGTTGTGGCCGTTCCAATCGCAACCGAGCTCACCAGAGAATAGCCCCGAGGAGTATTGTAGGAGCATACCTTCGAGGGCCTTGTCCTCAAAGAGGGTCTTGTCGCTGAAAAATGCAGCCGAGTAGGAGCCGGCCATCTTGCTGCGTGGGAACTTACCGGCATAGGCCTTGAATTGCGGGCTGCTGTAACGATAGTAGGCTAACCATTCGGGGTTACCCATAAAATCGTGGTCGCCGAATGTGGTGGGAAGTACGGCTCCCGTGATTACGGAGTGTCCTTTGCTCCACTCCAAACCTATTTGTGGAATGAGTTTGGTGCCAAAGATTGTTTCGGAGGGGGCAATCATCTTGCTCGGATTGCCATATTCACGATTGTCGAAACGGAAATCGAACTCCGCATCCCACACCACTTGTTGGGCAGTTGCGTTCGCTGCCCCGCTTGCTATGAGAGCGATGGCTATACATATTTTACATAAGGCCTTCTTCATACTGCAAAAGTATGTAAAAATATTGTGTTTTGCCCAAAATTGCTTGATGTTGTTGAAAATGACCACCCAACGGCAGAAATGTGGGGATAAGGGCCATCTTGTGATTGTTATTTGAAATAGGGTTGTGTGAAAATTTTATGATTTTTTTGGTGTAAAATTTTGCAGAAAAGAATAAAGTTGTTACTTTTGCACCGCAAATGCTTCTTTAGCTCAGCTGGTAGAGCACGACACTCTTAATGTTGGGGTCCTGGGTTCGAGCCCCAGAGGGAGCACAAGCCAAGGCAGTCAGTTTTGACTGCCTTTTTTTGTTTTTACGACCTTGGGTTGGGGCTCGAACCCAGCTTGCCCCCTTTCAAGGGGGGTAGGGGGTTGTGAACAAAAGCCCATAGGGCGCATAAGCGCCCGAGCCCCAGAGGGAGCACAAGCCAAGGCAGTCAGTTTTGACTGCCTTTTTTTGTTTGCACTCCCTCTGGCACAATTTTGGGAATATTGTGATAGATACTTACACATTCCCACTATGAAACAGAACGACAAAAAACATCTAACGGCCGAGAATGGCCGCCCCATTGCCGACAACCAGAACACGCAGACCGCAGGCATTCGGGGTCCCGTAGCCCTGCAAGATCCGTGGCTGACCGAAAAACTCGCCCACTTCGACCGTGAGGTTATTCCCGAGCGTCGTATGCACGCCAAGGGCTCGGGAGCCTACGGCACATTCACCGTTACGCACGACATCACAGCCTACACCCGAGCCTCAATCTTTGCCGAGGTGGGCAAGAAGACCGAGTGCTTTGTGCGCTTCTCGACCGTAGCGGGCGAGCGTGGTGCAGCCGATGCGGAGCGAGATATTCGTGGCTTTGCGATGAAGTTCTACACCGACACCGGCAACTGGGATTTGGTGGGCAACAACACGCCCGTATTCTTTCTGCGTGACCCGCTGAAATTTCCCGACCTCAACCACGCCATCAAGCGTGATCCCCGTACGGGTATGCGCTCGGCAAACAGCAACTGGGACTTCTGGACACTGCTCCCCGAGGCTCTGCATCAGGTTACAATCACAATGTCGCCCCGAGGTATTCCCGCCTCCTTCCGCCATATGCACGGCTTTGGTAGCCACACATATAGCTTTATCAATGCCGACAACTGTCGCACTTGGGTAAAGTTCCACCTGCGCACCTTGCAGGGCATTCAGAATATGACCGACGAGGAGGCTGAGGCTGTTATTGCCAAGGATAGAGAGTCGCACCAAAGGGACTTGTTTGAAGCCATTGAGCGTGGCGACTACCCTCGTTGGTTGATGCAGGTGCAGTTGATGACGGAGGAGCAAGCGAAGGAGTATCACATCAACCCGTTTGACCTTACAAAAGTGTGGTATCACGGCGATTTCCCGCTGCACGATGTGGGTATCTTGGAGCTCAATCGCAACCCCGAAAACTTCTTTGCTGAGACCGAGCAGGCGGCATTCAACCCGATGAACATCATCGACGGCATAGGCTTCTCGCCCGACAAAATGTTGCAGGGCAGATTGTTCTCCTATGGCGATGCGCAACGCTACCGCTTGGGCGTAAACCACCACCTGATACCCGTAAATAAGCCTCGTTGCCCCTACCATTCCTACCACCGTGACGGACAGATGCGCACCGATGGTAATGGCGGGCGCACGATAGGCTACGAGCCGAATAGCTATGGCGAGTGGCACGACCAACCCCACCTCAAAGAGCCGCCCTTGTCGGTTGCGGGCGAGGTGTATAACTACGACGAGCGAGAACTCGATAGCGACTACTATACGCAGCCGGGCAAACTGTGGCGACTGATGTCGGCCGAGGACCAACAAGCCACTTGCGAGAATACAGCCCGTGCTATGGGCGATGCGGAGGTGTTTATCAAGCAACGCCATATCCGCAACTGCCACCGTGCCGACCCTTCGTATGGCGAGGGCGTTGCAAGGGCATTGGGACTATCGCTCGCCGAGGCCCTCACGGCCACCGACCCCGCCCACCCAAAGTGGGATTGGAGGTAGGAGAGAACAATGGCGACTGCTCCTCAACACCGAGTGGTCGCCATTGTTATATAGATAATAATTGGCAATATAGGCGTGGTTGTATATCTACAATCAAGAAGTTAATAATGTCTATCAGTTGATATATATACTCAGTTGGTTAATCTCGCTAACCAACTACTTTGTTTCCGACCCAATAAAACGCTTCCGCTGATTAGTATCACTAACCACTTCAAAAGAAGAATGCTGTATTTCGTTGAAATACAGCGTAAAACAAAAGAAGAGAGGTTTAAGCCTCTCTTCTTCGTGGTGCCACCGGGAATCGAACCAGGGACACAAGGATTTTCAGTCCTTTGCTCTACCAACTGAGCTATGGCACCAGCCTCGCTTTAATCTCTCAAAGCGGTTGCAAAGGTAAGCACTTTTTTCAATTCTGCAAGGGTTTTGCGTAAAATTTTTGCTTTTTGTGCGTTTTTTGTTAGCCGTGACGCTACCTACCGCCCATTTGTGCGCCCTCGGCGCACCCCACCCGCCCCGCTCGCATTGTGTTGCTCGCTCCCGAAATTACGGTGCAGTATGGCGTTGTGGGTAGGGGAGGGTGTTGCTTGTTCTTCGCTTGACGGCTCTGCGCACCTCGCTCCCAGAATTAAGGAATGCCACTCGCTTTGAGGTCGTAAAAAAGGCGAGCCGAACTTCGGCCCGCCGAATAATTATCTGCTCGTTACGAATTACTCATTAAAATCGTAGCCCACGATGTTGTTGGCATAATTGCTCCAATACTCGGCGCTCTTGTATGCCTCGACACTCTCGTTTGGTACATAAATAGTGGGCATCCACGCAACTATACCATCGAACATAAATACGCTTCCCGCTGGAGGGGTTGTTGGTTTGCAATATACCGTCATATTCTGCGAACCGTAAGCAAATGCACCCTCTCCAATCGAAGTAACACCACTGCCAATGGTAACCTCCCGAAGTTGCCAACACCCCTCGAATGCTTTATCTCCAATCCAAGTGGCGCTATCTGGAATGGTAATGGTGTAAATAGGTAAATTACGGAATGCTGCAGTATCAATCCCTCTAATACCATTGCCAATGGTTATGTTCCAAAGTTTCTCACAACCATAGAATGCATCCGCTTCAATAAAACCAACACTATCGGGAATGGTGATACTTGTGAGTTCTTTGCATTTGTGAAAAACCCCGCTTCCTATTGTGCCAACATCGTTCGGAATGGTGTATTCTTTAAGCCCTGCAGGGGCGACAGCTCGGAGAGTACCATAAATCTCAATAAGACACCTGCCATCTTCCGAGGCAAAGTTGCCCTTAAACTCTTTAAGCTTAGAGCAATTGAGGAAAATGTCATTATAACCTAGTTCTTGCACGCTATAAGGTATAGAAATACTTTCAAGATTTGTACAGCCACAAAACGCTTCAGATCCAAATGAAGTAACACCTTCTGGGATAATTATGGTTTTGATTAATGGTAAAGAGCATTTGTTGATGCAAGATGGCGTAGATGTTAGCACAATTTCTCCCTTACCATTATGAATACCCCAACCAAATAATGTCGCATCAGACTCAAAAATGAGTGCATCCTTTAACTCGTCTGATGTGAGTTCGTTCTCGTCATAGGTGAAAGTAAGTCTGTAGTATTGTTCTTGAGAGTATTGGCTTAAATAAGGTAAATACTTCTCAAATTCAGGTATAATACTCTCTAATCCCAAATTTTCGTATCGTTTGTTTAAGTTAGAACGAACACGCTCTTCAAAAAGGAACAAGTGCTCACCATCGAGGTTAAACTTATTTAAGGTAGATTCTGACACGGAGCCATCGTCTGCAAAGTCGAAACTAAACTTTGAAATATACTCCGTAAGTTCACCCACCGAGCGACCTTCTTGCACAACTGCGGAAATAGCCAACAATAGAGCATTACCATCGCCATTGCTGGAAATGTTCATTGCACCACAACTAACATTTGGGTGCAACTCCTCGGGAATACCCAAGGTGGTAAAGAGTTCTTTCTCTGCCTGACTTTGCGCTTCTGAGATATCTTTATCTTCTTTGGTTACAAGGTTTTTGATGCGGTTGTAGGTAAGTGTAGTAAGCAAGTTTACGTTGGTTTGTGTATTATCTTTGAGGTCGGCGATAGAGCGCAAAGTAAGCATACCTGACGAGATTTTGCCCTCGACTTCATCGAAATAGTAACCAGTTGCGATAATCTCTGCATACTTGGAGTTCACATCGTCCATTTCAAACATACCCGCATCGTTGGTAGTCTGCGTGGTGTACATCTGACCGATGGGTTTTAATTGTTTGTTGAGGGGTTGGATTGTGATGTTGGAACCTTGCACGAAGGGTCCCTTCTGAATCGCACCATTAATGTCATAGGAACGACTAAAAATGTTGTCGAAACCACCATCTTCACAGCCTGCTAATAGCGAGATTGCAAGCAGGGTGAAAAGAGTAAGAAGTTTTTTCATAGTAGTAATTATTTGGTTTAACTTTTTGTGTTCCAAATTATTACCATCCGCACCCCGATAGTGATTTGTGAGCAAAAAGAAAGCGTGGTGCTGAAAGACTTATTTTAGAAAGTCAGGTCGTAGGAAACCTTATAGCATAAATAAGCAACAGCCCACGCTTATACCCCGTTACAGGGCACAGCGTGAGAAGATGTCTGCCTATTCTCTGCTATATCAAATTTCCTACGTTTGACTTTCGAGAATAAACTTACACTTTCCGCATAAAAGTATGTTGCCACAAAGTTAGAAAACTTTTTGAGAAATGGGCAAGGGGAGAGTGAAAAAGTGGGCAAAATAGGGGAGAGGGTGAGAAAAAGTGGGCAAAGGGGGCGGTGGTCTGCAAAAAATGTGTACCTTTGTGGGAATTATTTTCTTTTTTCATAGAATATGAAAATTGCGATAGCCCAATTAAACTACACGGTCGGTAATTTTGAACACAACAAATTCAAAATTATTGACGCCATATCACAAGCAAAACAGGAGGGGGCAGACCTAGTGGTCTTTGCCGAAAGTGCCATCAGTGGTACGCCCGCTTATTCGCTTCTCGCACGTTACAACTTCCTTGACCAAGCCGAAGAAACCCTTGTGGAAATCGCCGCTTTTTGCGACGACATTGCTGTCCTCGTGGGTATGCCCGTGATGCAGGACGGAGGAACATACAGCGCAGCTGCCTACATCAAAAACCGCAAAATCCTGCGTTACATAACCAAGAGGAACAAAGTGTCCGATGTGGATGCAGCCTACATAGGCGCAGGCAAGGGTGCGGAGTATGTGAAGATTGCGGGCGAGAAGGTGGCCGTAGTGCTCGGTGGCGACCTCTACAATGAGGCTGCCTATTCGGATGCCGACACGGTTGTCGTTCTCGGTGCTGACCGCTACTCGCAGGGTCGCATCGAACGTCGCTACGACATCCTCTCTCGCAAGGCCTATATGGCCGATGCTACGCTGGTGTATGTAAACCAAGTTGGTGGCTCGGAGGAGATTGTCTATGATGGCTCGTCGGCAGCGTTTGATGCCAAGGGCAGGGCCATATCATTGCTCGGCAGTTTTGTGGAGGAGATTGCCTTTGTGGACACCAAAGCCGAGAATGCCGAGGTGGAGATTCCCTATCAGGACAAAATCGCCAACGTACACAGCGCACTCCGCTTGGCCATCAGCGACTACTTCGACAAGAAGAATTTGGGCAAGGCTTGCTTGGTGCTCTCGGGAGGTATCGACTCCTCGGTGGGTGCCGTGCTGTTGGTTGATGCTCTGGGTGCCGATAGGGTGGTGGCGTTGCAAATGCCCACAAAGTATTCCAACGACCACTCGGCTTCCGATGCCGAGAAGCTGGCCCGCACACTGGGCATTGAGTTGGTAACGGTGCCTTTGAACGACATCTATCGCAGTAGTCTGGATACCATCATCGCAGCCATTGGCGAGCCCGATTCGCAGCGATTGGAGGACAATTTCCGTATGCGCCTGCGCACCACGCTCCTTATGGCCGTGTGTGAGAAGAGGGGCCTTGTGCCCATCAATACGGCCAATAAGACCGAACTTGCCATTGGTGCCCTTACCCTCTATGGCGACACGGCAGGTGTCATCAGCATCCTTGGCGACCTCTACAAGAGCGACGTCTTTGCTATGGCCCGCCACCTGAACGCCGTGGAGGAGATTATCCCCGAAAACATTATGCTGAAACACCCCTCGGCAGAACTACACATTGACAAGGACGAGGAGGCATTGCCTTCGTATGAGGAGATTGATGCAGTGTTGTATCGTCTGTTGGAGTGCTGGCAGAGTAGGGAAGAGATTGTTGAGGCGGGCTTCGAGGAGGAGCTTGTGGATAGGGTGCGTCGCCTGATGTATGATGCACTCAACCGCATCTACCAATTCTGTCCCATTGTGGAACTCTCCACAATGCCGTTGGATAAGAGCTATGTTGACTTGCCCAAAGGACAGCAGTAGAAATTCAAAATTCAAAATTACCACGATACTACCTTATGGCGAAGATAATGGAACACGAGGCCGAAATCGTTGAGATTTGTGCCGAAGAGAAACGCATAGAGGCCGAGATGATTGTGAGCAGTGCTTGCGGTGGATGCAAGGCCAAGGAGATTTGCGGCAAGAGCGAGAGCCAACGCCGCAGGGTTACCATCTACAACGACCACCCCGAACTCTACGAAGTGGGCCAACAGATTACGGTCTATATCGAGGAGGTGATGGGTATCAAGGCAGTGCTCTATTCCTACATAGCCCCCTTTGTGTTGATGCTGATTGCTCTGTTTGTAACCAATCCGTTGGGAGAGTTGGTGTCGGGTCTGTCGGCTCTGGGTGCTTGTGCACTCTACTATGTGGTGCTGGCATTCTTCCGCAAGAGGCTCGAAAAGGTCATAGTATTCCGCATCAAACCACCATACTTATAATATATATAAGTGGGGAGGATGGGCTCTCGGATTAATGAAGACAACAATATAAAACTAACATAAACTAAACAAAAACATCTAATCTGTAATGGGAAATTTGTTGTATACCGTGTTGGTCATTAGTGGACTTGGTGCTCTGTTGGCACTGTTGCTCTTCTTGGTGGCCAAGAAATTCAAGGTAGAGGAAGACCCCCGTATTGATGAGGTCGAGAAGAAGTTGCCCGGAGCAAACTGTGGCGGTTGCGGTTTTGCAGGCTGCCGTGGTATGGCCGAGGCATTGGTGAAGGAGGACGACATCTCGTCGCTCTATTGCCCTGTTGGTGGTGGCGAGTGTATGAAACTCATTGCTGCCTATTTGGGTAAGGTGGCTGCCGAGAAGGAGCCGCAGGTGGCTGTGGTTCGCTGCGCAGGCAGCTGCGAGAACCGCCCGAGGACAAATGTCTATGATGGTGCAACCTCGTGTGCTGTGGCTGCATCGTTGTATGCCGGCAACACGGGCTGTGCTTTTGGCTGTATCGGCTTGGGCGACTGCGTTGCCAAGTGCGACTTTGGTGCATTGAAGATGAATCCCGAAACGGGCCTGCCCGAGGTGGACGAGGAGAAGTGTACCGCTTGTGGTGCTTGTGTGAAGGCTTGTCCAAAGATTGTTATCGAGTTGAGGAAGAAGGCACCCAAGGGCCGCAAGATTTATGTGTCGTGCGTCAATAAGGACAAAGGTGCTGTGGCACGCAAGGCTTGCAAGGTGGCTTGTATCGGTTGTGGCAAGTGTGCCAAGGTGTGCGCCCACGGTGCTATTACCGTTGAGAACAACCTTGCCTATATCGACTACACCAAGTGTAAGTTCTGCCGTAAGTGCGTGGCCGAGTGCCCCACAGGTGCTATTGTGGAGTTTGGCTTCCCCGCACGCAAACCCGCTGCGGAGGTGAAACCCGAGGCTCCCAAGGCTGCTCCTGCACCCGAGAAGGTGGAGGCTCCCAAGGCAGAGGTAAATGTTGAAGAGAAAGAAACCGCTAAAACAGAGTAGAAGAGTATGAAAACATTTCCTATTGGCGGTATTCATCCGTCGGATAATAAACAATATAGTAAAGGTGCTGCCATCGAGCGATTTCCTCTGCCCAAAGTGGTTGTGATTCCTCTGGCGCAGCACATTGGCGCACCTGCTGTGGCTTGTGTAGCCAAGGGCGACAAGGTGCTTGCAGGTCAGGTTATCGGTACGGCAGGTGGCTTTGTGTCGAGCAATATCCACTCTTCGGTGTCGGGTACGGTTACAGCCGTTGATGCCAAGGCCGATGCACAGGGTCTGATGAAACCTTGTGTAACCATTGCTGTTGAGGGCGATGAGTGGGTTGAGGGTGTTGATTTGAGCGACACCTTGGTTAAGAACATCAACTTGGAGGCAAAGGATATTGTTGCCAAAGTTACCGAGATGGGTATCGTTGGTATGGGTGGTGCAACCTTCCCTACCCACGTTAAACTCTCGGTGCCTCCCGGAAAGAAGGCTGAGTGCCTGATTATCAATGCCGTTGAGTGTGAGCCTTACCTTACGGCCGACTATCGTGTGATGCTCGAAAAGGGCGAGGAATTGCTGGTTGGTTCGAGGATTTTGGCCAAGGCCATTGGCGTAGATAAAATATATATAGGTGTGGAGAACAACAAGCCCGATGCTATTGCGGCTTTGAAGAAGTTGGCCGCTACCTATGTGGAGATTGAGGTTGTGCCTCTGAAAATGCGCTACCCACAGGGTGGTGAGAAACAGCTGATTGCTGCCGTTACGGGCCGTCAGGTACCCAGCGGTGGCCTGCCTATCGACGTTGGTGCTGTGGTGCAGAACGTGGGTACCGCCTTGGCTGTATATGAGGCCGTTATGAAGAATAAACCTCTGGTGGAGAGGGTGGTAACCGTTACGGGCTCTACTCTTGCTTCACCCAAGAACCTCCTTGTGAGGGTTGGTACCCCTATGAGCGAACTCATTGAGTATTGCGGTGGCTTGGAGGGCGTTGGTAAGGTTGTGGCCGGTGGTCCTATGATGGGCCGTGCGGTGAGCAACATCGACGCTCCTGTAACGAAGGGTACTTCGGGTGTGTTGTTGATTCCCACTGCCGAGTCGCTCCGCCAGAAACCCGACACCTGCATCCGCTGTGCTAAGTGTGTGGAGGCTTGTCCTATGGGCTTGGAGCCCTATCTGCTCTCGAAGATGTCGAAGAAGGAGATGTATGACGAGTGTGAGGCTCACAACATTGCCGACTGTATCGAGTGCGGTTGCTGTACGTTCAGTTGCCCCGCCTACCTGCCATTGTTGGACTGGTTGCGTATCGGCAAGGGCGAGGTTATGAAACGTATGAGGGCAAGGGCTGCTGCGAAGAAATAAGTGAAGACAAACGAAACGTAAAAAAAACTGATATTTATATGAGTACTCAAAAATTGGTAATTTCGCCTGCTCCGCACGTGCACGGTAGCAACGACACTCGCCGTATGATGGGCGATGTGCTGATTGCTCTGCTGCCTGCGTTGGTAGTGTCGGTGTTGGCCTACGGCTGGCAGGCATTTATCGTAACCGCTTTCTCGGTGGCTTGCTGCGTGCTGACGGAGTGGTTTATTCAGAAGTTTATGCTCAAAGGCCCCGCAACGCTGGGTAACCTTTCGGCAGTGGTAACAGGTGTGCTTTTGGCCTTCAACTTGCCCGCAAACATTCCTCTGGGCTTGATTGCCATTGGTGCTGTGGTTGCCATCGGTATCGGTAAGATGACCTTTGGCGGCTTGGGTAAAAACCCCTTCAACCCTGCACTTGTTGGCCGTGTATTCTTGCTTATCGCATTCCCCGTTGCAATGACCACCTTCCCCGAGGCGGCAGGTGCTGTGAGTGGTGCTACTCCTCTGGCAGTGGCCAAAGAGGCACTCAAAACCGGCACTCCCGTTAGCGAGGTGATGCAGAACATCGACCTTGCAGCTATGAGCCTCGGTATGAAGAGTGGCTCGCTGGGTGAGATTTCGGCTTTGGCTCTGTTGCTGGGCTTTGTGTGGTTGCTTGTCAGGAGGGTTATCTCGTGGCACATTCCCGTAGTGGTGTTGGGCACTATGGCCCTCATTTCGGGTATTGCTTGGGTGTCGGCTCCGGAGCAGTATATGAGCCCCTTGTTCCACTTGTTGAGTGGTGGTGCTGTGTTGGGTGCTGTGTTTATGGCAACCGACTATGTTACCTCGCCTATGACGACCAAAGGTGCCGTTATCTATGCAGTTGGTATCGGTATGATTACGATGTTTGTACGTCTGTGGGGCGCATATCCCGAGGGTATGTCGTTCGCCATTCTGATTATGAACTCGGTTGTACCCCTGCTGGATAAGTATATTCGCCCCAAGAGGTTTGGTGTTGTTAAATCTAAAAAATAGGAGGGCCGAGAGAGTATGAAAAGTTCATTGAAAAATATGGTTCTTGTGCTGTTTGTTATCTGTGCTGTGGCATCGGCAGCGGTGGCTTATGTGAGCCAGATTACCGCTGAGCCCATCGAGCAGGCAAAACAGCAGAAAGTGGTGGCTGCACTCAAAGCAGTGCTGCCCGAGTTTGACAACACTCCCGTAGCCGCCACTGTGGAGGGCTTCGAGGGTGCCTACTACGAGGCTAAACTTGGCGACCAGACGGTTGGTTATGCCTTCGAGAGCACCTCGCCTAATGGTTTCAACGGCAATGTGAAATTGATGGTTGGTTTTGCTGCCGATGGTACCATCGTTAATATCGAGGTGTTGGAGCAGGCCGAGACCCCCGGTTTGGGTACCAATATGACCGTGATTGACAACCCCCTGTTGCTCAGCTTCAAGGGTAAACAGGCAGCAAACGTGAATATGACCGTGAAGAAGGATGGTGGCGATGTGGATGCACTCACCGCTGCAACCATCTCGTCGAGGGCCTATGCCGATGCTGTTGCAAGGGCCTATGCTGCTTTCAAGAGCGTAACGACAGGCGTTGTGGAGGCCTATACTTCGGCTACCCAACTCAAAGCCCAGACCGAAGAGGGTGCCACTACTGCTGCTTGTGGCGGTTGCACCTCGGAGGAGGCCAAAGAGTGTGGCGAGGGCCCTCACGGTAAGTGCCACGGAAATTGCAAACACCAGTAACCTTTAATACGAAGAGATAGAACTATGGGTAAGAATTTATCGACTTTTACTTCGGGCCTTGTGAAGAACAACCCCACCTTCGTATTGGTGTTGGGTATGTGCCCCACGCTTGCAACCACCTCCTCTGCCGCTAATGGTATGGGTATGGGGGCAGCAACTATGTTCGTGTTGATTTTGTCGAACATTGTGATTTCGCTCATCAAGAACCTCATTCCGGACAAGGTGCGTATCCCTGCCTACATTGTGGTAATCGCATCGTTTGTAACGGTTGTGCAGCTGCTTATGCAGGCCTACCTGCCTGACCTCTACAACACTCTGGGTGTGTTCATCCCTCTGATTGTTGTGAACTGTATCATTTTGGGCCGTGCGGAGGCTTTTGCATCCAAGAATGGCGTGTGGGCTTCGGCTTTGGATGGTGCAGGTATCGGCCTTGGCTTTACCTTGTCGCTCACTCTGATTGGTATGGTGAGGGAGATTTTGGGTAACGGCCAGATTTTTGGTATGGATTTGTGGCAGGGTGGTGGCGCACTGATTTTTGTGCTTGCTCCCGGTGCCTTCATCGTGCTTGGCTACCTGATGATTTTGTTCCGTAAATTAACCGCTAAAACCAAATAACGACTATGGAGATGTTTGCTATTATCATTGGAGCAATCTTTGTGAACAACGTGGTGTTGTCGCAATTTTTGGGTATCTGCCCCTTCTTGGGGGTGTCCAATAAGGTGGATACCTCTTTGGGTATGGGTGCTGCGGTTACCTTCGTTATGGCCATCAGCTCGTTGGTGGTTTACTTGTTGCAGTACTATGTGCTTGTACCTCTGCATATGGAGTATATGCAGACCATCGTGTTTATTCTTGTGATTGCAGCGTTGGTGCAGATGGTGGAGATTATCTTGAAGAAGATTTCGCCCTCGCTCTATCAGGCTTTGGGTATCTTCCTGCCTCTGATTACCACCAACTGCGCAGTGCTTGGTGTGGCTCTGCTGTTGGTACAGAAGGAGTTTAACCTCTTGGAGTCGGTGGTTTATGCCACCTCCACTGCCATCGGCTTTGCCCTTGCACTTGTGATTTTCGCAGGTTTGAGGGAGAGGCTCGAAATGGCCGATACTCCCAAAGCGGTGAAGGGTGTGCCCATCGCACTCATCACAGCCGGTATCCTTGCTATGGCATTTATGGGCTTCTCGGGTCTGGTATAGACCTTGTGGAGTAACCCAAAATAGAGAGAGCGTGTACCGTGTGGTACACGCTCTCTCTCTCTCTGTTGATACTATATCTCTGTGTTGATACTATATTTATTCTACTTCACCACTCCCTTGACAAAAAGTGTGAGCGTTCCGCCCTCGATGTTGGATTGGAGATGTACTCCCTTGTTGAACACTCCCTCGTCTTTGGGGTCGTAGGTAACCACCACCTTTCCTTTTCCTTGGGGTGGTACAGGTCTGCGGGGGTAGTCAACCGATATGCACCTACACGATGAACTCGCCTTTATGACTACCAATGGTGCTGTGCCATCGTTCACAAACTCAAACGTGTGGCTTCTGCTTTCGCCACCCCTCACAAACTCCCCAAAGTTGTGGCTCATAGCCCCCGTGAAGGTCATCTGTGGTCCACTCTTGGCCTCCACGTCCGATTGTCCGAAAGTGGGTGATGTTGCAAGCGCAAGGAGTGTGATTATCAATGCAAAAGTCCTCTTCATACCCACACAATTATTTGCCCGTATTGAGACGGAATTTGTAGGTTATCGTACCCACCTGCAAATCTTGGTCGCTCTGGTTGAACTTCACTCCCTTGGCGGCTTTGATAGCCTCGGCCACAAGGGGTGATTTGGCCGACACGGTTGAGCCTTTGGCGTGGAAGGCAGCACCCGTAACATCACCATTGCCATTCACCCAAATCTCCACCACAACAATTCCCTGTTCGTTGTCGGCATACTTGGGCCTCGGAAACGCATTCTTGGGCCTGCGACCTTCGAGATTCCAATCGGGCTCAAAGCCGTCGGTGCCACCTGTACCCTCATAGTTGTCGGCAATGGTGCCACCGATGTAACCCTGATTACCCACAAGCGTATCGGTCTGTCCCTGCGATGCAGAGGGCGATTCGGGGGTGTTACCGGGGAAGAGTGCCCTGCGGTTGACCTCTCTTGGCTTTTCTTCCTCAACTACCGGCTCCGGCTCGCTATCCACCTGCTCGGTCTGCTCCACCTTGGCATCGGCAATGAGGTTGCCCTCCTCAATTTCGGGTGAGGGCTCCACCTCCTGAGTCTGCACAGCCTCCGTTTGGGGGACGTTTTGAGGCTCCGGAAGAGAGTAATTGTCAGCAAGCTGGGTGTCATCCGCACCGCTACCGCTATCCTCCATCGTACCGAAGTCCACCAGCATCCCCTGCTGCTCATTTTCAATCTCCACCGACACGCTACCCCACAGGCACAAGCCCGTAAGTGTCAGCACATAGAGGGCTGCAAAAATGTAGCCCAGTGCCTTGCCTATGGTATTGTCTGTGTTGTAGTAATTCATAGACTATGAATTGAGAATTGAGAATTGAGAATTGAGAATTGAGAGTGGAAAATCATTTTCCCCTATTCGGGTTGAGTTGCCAATATTAGTCGATACTTATTGTTATTTGCAATGTTCATCACCTTCACCACCTCGCCGATGGGCACACCCTCGTCGCAGTGGAGCGACACGGTGGGCTCCTCCTTCTCGGCCATCTTTGCCGCCAGAGCAGCTTCCACTTGTGCAAAGGGCACCTTCTCGCCATCCACATAGAATTGGAGGTCTTTGGTGATGCTCACCGTAACATAGGGCCTCTCTTTGAGTTGGTTGCTACTCTTTGGCAGTGTGAGTTTGAGCGCATTGGGGTTGATGAGGGTGGTGGCCATCATCATAAACATCAGCAGGAGGAATATAAGGTCCGTCTGTGCCGACGAGCCCACCTCCTTGATGATTTTTGTTCCTCGTTTGATTGCCATAACTCCTCTGTTTATTTTTTCTCAACGGGCTGATTGAGAATATCCATAAAAGCAATCGAGTTGGCCTCCATCTGGAAGATGAGCTTCTCGATGCGAGCCACCAGGTAGTTGTAGCCGAAGTGGGCAGGGATACCCACGATGAGGCCCGCAACGGTGGTAATCATTGCCACATACATACCTCCCGCAAGCACGCTCATATCAACCACGCCGCCTGCCTGCGACATACTCATAAAGGCCTTTACCATACCGAGTACCGTACCCAAGAAACCGAGCATAGGTGCGCCACTCGAAATGGTCGAAAGGAGTGGGAGGCCACTCTCCAACTTCGACACTTCAAGAGTTGCCTCGTTCTCAATGGAGGTCTGAATATCGCCCATAGGACGACCAATGCGGCTAATGCCCTTCTCCATCATCCTTGCCACGGGGCTGTCGGTCTTTTTGCAGAGCCTGAGAGCTGCATCCACCTTGCCATCGCAAATCAGGTCCCTGAGGCGATTCATAAAGTTGGGGTCAATTTTCGAGGCCTTTTTGATAGCCACAAACCTCTCTACAAAGATGTAGATTGCAAGGCCACCCAACAGCAACAATGGCCACATAAGCCAGCCGCCTTTCATAAAAAGTTCGCCAAAAGAGAGTGTTTCGGCCGGTTGTTCGGCCACTGCTTGAAGTAGAGTAATCATAGTTTTGTTGTGTTTTATTATTTTCTTTATCTATTGTCGTCTAAGAGGGTAGTCTATCGTTCCACGATAGGTGTGGCAAAGGTATCACTTTTTTCCGGTATCTCGGTGGCTTTTTTCTCTTTTTTGCGCCACAGGTCTTTGAAGCGGTCAAAACTAC
This sequence comes from Tidjanibacter sp., assembly GCA_045614965.1. Classification (GTDB taxonomy): domain Bacteria; phylum Bacteroidota; class Bacteroidia; order Bacteroidales; family Rikenellaceae; genus Tidjanibacter. The sequence continues at coordinate 76,254 of JAZLDY010000018.1, read as the reverse complement.
GGCGGTAGTAGATACCCACGCCATTCTCCTGCAAACCTTGGTTCTCGTCGAAGCGGTCAATAGTGCGAGAGAAGCCTTTGAGGATGAGGTTACCGGCTTTGTCGAGCAACAGAGTGAGCGCACCTCCGCCCGTGAGCGAGTTGTTCCCTTCGCCAATGCCACTTTGGTAGTAGCCCGTGTCCACATTGGCCTCCAATTCCAGCAGCAAGCGGTCGTCGATAATCTCCGTTTCGAAGTCCACACCATAGGTGCTTGCCGTCTCGTCGTACATCTTATACTTCACATTAAACCTATACGCATCATTCGACACCAGCCTCGACACTTGGTCAACCAACAAGCCCAAACCAATGGCTGTACCCGTTGCGCCACCTTGTGCCGTACCTTGCGAAGAGCCACTGCCATCGGAGTAGAAACTACCCATAGCCAGCAAATAGACAAACTGTGTGGCCATCATCTCCTGCGAGGAGAAGTAGCTCGAAAGGATGCTTTGGTACTCGGCATTTGCTGTGGGTACATTGATGTCAAAACTCAAATCAATGTCGGCCAGCGAGCCTCCCAGATTAACAATACACTCCACAGGTGTTGACCCCCTCGATGCCGAAACCTCCGTACCGAGTAGGGGAGCGAGTGAGGTCTTAACCTTATAGACCGCATCAATATCAATGGTGGCATCCAGCGGGCTTCCGTTCCAACGGATATAACTATCGGGGCTGATGGTAAATCGCTTGCCAATGAGGTTTTGGAAGTTGAAGTTGTAGAAGCCCTCGGAGATTTGGTAGTCGCCCCTAATCTCCAAATCGCCATTTGCCGAGTCGATGGTTACATTCAAATCAGCCTCGCCATTGGCCTCCAAGACGTTGTTGGTGGCCTCGTCAATGATGAGTCTGAGTTGCGTGTCCCTATCAACGCCAATCTGTGCGTCGATAATCGTATTGCCCTTGCGCCCGGCCTTGCGGTTGCGGTTTTCCATAAGCATCTTCCTCCTCACCACCACATCAGTAGTGTCGGGAGCAATCTGGTCGTCGGCATCCACAAACTGCACAAAATCAACACTCGCAAAGTCGCTCGACCCACTCAACGGCAGGCTGAATACCGAGCCACTGCCCGTATTGAGCGCAGCATCTATCATCATATTGCCACCCTCCGATACCACCGAAGCGGCACCCGAAGCGGTAACCTTGCCATAGAATGGCAACGTGCGTGAGGGGGCAAGGTCAATGACGGCAAGTGAGGTGGGCAGAAGTTGAACGTCAAATTTCAAATTGTTCAAATCGGCCAGATTAAGACCGCCAGACAGGGTAGCCTTGCCACCATATTGGTCGCTGACTTGTGTAGCATTGAGCGTACCCACATTGTCGGTGAAGTCAACTCGGAGCGCATCAATGTTGTAGGTTACTCCCGTGAGGTCAACTTTGGCCTCCACGTTGTCCAGCATAACCGTACCATTGATTTGGGGCGAAGAGCCCTTACCCTCAACGCTCAAATCGGCCACAGCTCCACCTTTCAGGTCGGACACCATACCACCCGTCAGGGCACCAAAGGCCGCAAGGTCAAGCTCCCTTACTGTGAGTGTGCCCTCGTAGGTGTTGTTGTCCAAGTCATAGAGCGCACTGATGAGAGTGGAGTTAAGAAGAGTGTTTTTGAGAGTGAGCGACACCGTCTGCTCTTCCTTTGGTAGCTCCACACTGAGAGTCATTGGAGCAACGTCAACTCCGCCTGCCGACATTTTGTCAAAGGTCAGAACGCCCTCTCCAAAGGGTGTTGCCATAGCAGAGTTTATCTCCACACGGCCTCCCACGCTACCCTCAAAGCCCTTCATTCCGAGCAATAGTTCGGCGGGTGCCGTAAGCTCCACGTTGTTCAATTCCAACCTCAAAGACTCCGTGCTGTTTGCCGAAACATCTCCGTCGAGGAATATGAGTTGGTCGCCTGCGGTGAGCGCAAAATTATCCACCGAAAGGCTCTCCGAATCGTAGTCAATCTCCTTGGCCGAGAGGTCCCAGCGGTTGTTGTAGAGCATCACAAAGGAGTCGGTCAGCGAAGCCTTTGCCAATACCTTACCCTCCTTGTTGTACCACAATTCACCGTCGGCCTGCACCTTGCCGCTAACTGCCGAGGTGTTGTCGCTAAACAAGAGTGTCGCCCCGAGCTTGTGCCCCTCTGCGGCATAGGCACTCACCATTACGTCGGGAATAGATAGCTCCTTCGATAGGAGCTCGTTGGCCTCAATGTTCAGTCCCATACGCTCGGAGCTACCCTTGGCTGTTAGGTGTACCCTCGAAGCAAGCCACTCTTTCCACTCCACATAGTCGCTATCGAGCGAAAGGGAAAACTCTCCCACCGAAGGCGAGAACTCCAACGACAACGAACTGTCGCTTGCAAGACTCACATCGGGCACAAATGCCGACACAAGGTTTTCGTCGGAGTTGATGCTGATGTGCATCGTGGAGTAGTCCTCGGCACGATACAATGCCCCCGTACTATTCTCTGTTCCCATTGTGGAATTGTCCCTCTCTGTGCTCTCTGTGGTGGAATGGTTGAGAGGAAGTGGGGCAGTGAGTCTGTTGGCAAGGTAGGAGAATACATCGCCATAGGAAGCCCTGCTGCGGTACTCCACGTCGGCAATGGGGGAGTAGAGCGAGAAAGATTTTTCGCCCTCGTTGTTACCAACAACCACGTTGATAAGTTCGGTGGATAGGGTGTCGGCCGAAGAGATATAGACAAGGTCGTTAATCATTGCCCTGCCAACCAACTCGTCCAATGAACTGCCTTCGGCCGAAGCCTCCAAGTTGCACGACAGCCACGAGCGACTCTCGCTTGGTACTATGCCCATAGCCGCAAAGTTGGCACCCTCCAAGCTCAAATTGAGGTTGACCTGTGGCTCCAACCACGATAGGTCGCACTCTGCATCGAGTGCGCACAGTAGGTTGCGGTCCAACGAACGGAGCACAACCCTTGCGATGTCCTGCTCATAGCTTCCTTCGAGCGAGATATCATTGTAGGTGTACCCGCCATAGGCGAGTCGGTCCACAAAGATTTCTCCCTGACCATCCACATTGTCCTCTCCGATGTGTCCTGCAAGGTTGGCAGTGAAGGTAATCTTGCCCAATGCCTCCTCTTTAATCACGTGGCCCACATTGAGCCCTTGTGCCCACACCTCACCATCGAAGCCAACCACTCCTTTTGTTCCGAAATCCATAGCACCCGCAATGCCTGCACGCCCGAGATTGGTGCTGAGGCCCACGTTGGCTCTTATGTTATTATCGGCAGCACTGCCTGAGAGTGCCACGTCAACCCTCTCGAAACGGTCCACCCAATGGGTGATATCCTCCGCAAGTGGCTCGCCCACTATTGCGGCATATATGGTTTTGGCTTGTGGGGTGGTTGTGGATAGGTGCAGCGAATCTACGCTCACACGCATATTGGGCATATCCACAACATTCTCAATTCTCACCTTGCCGTGTGCATTTGCACCCTCCACCACAGCATTGGATAAACTGACGGTGAAGTCGTCCACAAGTCCCTCGAACAGACAGTCGAAGTTGTCCACACACACGCCCACGTTGCCAAAGTCGGGCACAAACATCTCCAATGCCTCAGGTGTGAGGAACGAATCTTTCGACTCGATGGTCATCATCACACTGCTATTATATCGCTGAAAATCATCCCACTCCTTGGCAACGAGTTCCACCTTTGGCACTCTCACACGAGCATCGCCGGAGCAGAGCAGGGCATCATAGAAGAGCAACTCCGCATCGCCCACAATGAAGTGTTTGATGCTGCTATCCTCCAAGCGTGCGCCCGTCTTGTCGGTGGCCGTGAGGTGGTTGATGTTCATCTCCACCCTCTCGCCCACAATGGTCAGCGTATCCACATCGGCACGAGCAATGCGAAGATTCATATCGGCATAGTTGACACCACTCTTCTGAGGTCTGTAAACTATGTTGTTTTGGAACGTAAAGTGTGTGTCGATTGCTCTTATGTCGGTGATAATAAGCGGTTTGCCACTTGATTTTGCAGGTGGTAGTTGCTCTTCGACCTTGCGCACCAGAGAGTCGAGGTTGGTGCGGCCATTATCCAGAGTGTAGAGATTCAGTCGTCCCCCCTCCATACGCACACGGCTCGGCAGTAACTCTCCGCCACTCAATAGTGCATTGCGGTCAATGGAGGCGGACACCCTCGGAGCATAGAGTAGGGTGTCGCCTGCAAGGTCTTCCAAGTAGAGCTCCTCCACAACCACATTCGAAAGGCCCGCAATGGAAACCCTCTCCAACGACAGGTTGAGGTCAAACTTTTCGGTGAGCCAATCCACCGCACGGTGGGCAGCAAAGGTCTGCACTCTCGGTAGCGAAAAGGCCAGCGCAACCGTGAGCGTCAACAAAATTAGCACTAAAACCACTGCGCAAAGCAAATGGAGTGCTATGTTTGCGAGTTTTTTTATACCTTTGCTCATTATTAGGTGTTTTAACCTACAATTTTACGAATTTTATTATCGAAAAACAAATATGGAAGTTACAATTTTAGGTATCGAATCTTCGTGCGACGACACCTCGGCGGCTGTCCTTCGTGGAACGACAATGCTTTCCAATGTGATTGCAAGCCAGGCTGTGCACATTAAATATGGTGGTGTTATCCCCGAGCTTGCCTCTCGTGCCCACCAGCAAAACATTGTGCCTGTGATAGATACGGCTCTCAAAGATGCTGGCATTACGGCTGACCAGATAGATGCCATTGCCTTCACTCGTGGCCCCGGACTACTCGGCTCTTTGCTCGTTGGAGTCTCCTTTGCCAAAGGTCTTTCGCTTGCAAAAAATATTCCGATGGTGGAGGTAAACCACCTCCAAGGACACATTTTGTCGCACTTTATCGACTTGCCCGACCAACAAATACCCCACCCATCGTTTCCATTCCTCTGTCTGCTTGTTTCGGGTGGTCACACACAGATTGTAAAGGTCAACTCTCCGTTGGACTTTGAGATTGTGGGCACCACCATTGACGATGCAGCAGGCGAGGCTTTCGATAAGTGCGCAAAGGTGATGGGCCTGCCATACCCTGGCGGTCCAGTTATTGACCGCTTGGCACACGAGGGTAACCCCGAAAAATTCCGCTTTGCCAAGCCCTCGGTGGATGGCTTCGACTACTCGTTTAGTGGCCTAAAAACCTCGTTCCTCTACTTCCTCAGGGACCACGTTGCAGAAAATCCCAACTTCATTGAGGAGAACAAGGCCGATCTGTGTGCCTCGCTCCAAAAGACCATTATTGATATTCTTCTGAAAAAACTCATTAAGGCCTCCAAGGCACTCGACATTAAGGAGATAGCCATTGCTGGTGGAGTGTCGGCAAACTCCGGACTGAGGGAGGCTATCGAGGACGAAGGTCGTCGTAGGCATTGGAAAACCTACCTCCCACCATTGAAGTTCACCACCGATAATGCAGCAATGATTGCCGTTGCAGGCTACTACCACTACCTCAATGGCGAGCAGAGCGAGTTGGATGTTGCACCCGTTGCAAGGCTCGAAGAGTTGCTCAAATAAGTAAATGTAAAAATGTCAGAGATATATGCTTAAAATCAATTTGAAAATGTGCTTGTGGGCGGTGATTATTCCGCTCACTTTGCTTTGTGGCTGTGGGGCAAAATATGTGAGTTACACCGATACCATAAGTGTCAATGGAGTGGAACTTTTCTATGCAGTGGAAGGGTGTGGCAAGCCCGTGATTTTGTTGCACGGCAACGGTGGTAGTCATAACGACCTGGAAACTACCACACGACAGTTGGCCCAAGCGGGCTACACGGTCTATGCACTCGACTCTCGTGGTCAGGGAGCCAATGCTCCGCTGTCGGAGTACCACTACAAGGATATGGCGGAGGATGTACGCCAATTTATTGCAGCAAAGGGTATTGCAAAGCCGGCGGTGTTTGGTTTTAGCGATGGCGGTATTGTTGCACTGCAACTCGAAGTGTTGCACCCTGGTACCTTCTCGGCCATTGCTACGGGTGGCGCAAATATATTTGTGAGGGGGGCTTTGGTACCCGAATTTGAGACTTCTTTTCTCGCCCAACAAACCCCCAATCCGCTTAATGTAATGATGATGAACGAGCCCACGATGACGGAGGATGATATGCAACTGATTGACTGCCCTGCGCTCATTATGGCGGGCGATAGGGATCTCATCCGCCCCGAACATACGGCACTGATTGGCAATACTATACCTCTGGGCGAGGTGGTTATTGTTCCCGATGCCGACCACGGCTCCTATATCTATCATTCAACCCGAGTGGGAGAACTACTGCTTGACTTCTTCGGCCGCATAGGTTACTAAAAGGTTGAGTGTCTGCCGTTGGGTAACGCAGAGAAAATAACAACCGCCGACTCCCGAAAGAGTCGGCGGTTGTCTATTATAGTCGGTCTGCAACGATTAAGCGGTAACCTTTTCGAGCCACTTAACCATACCGAGCATTACGCCCATCGAGATAAGGCAGAAGCCTGCGAACACAGCCCAGCACATCCATTGGTTGGGGAAGGTGTTGAGCATCGTTACGCCAAGTGCGATGAAGAGGTTACCGATAGCGGTAGCCGACAGCCACAAGCCCTGGCAGATACCCTGCAAGTGGCGAGGAGCAATCTTCGACACAAACGACAGACCCAGAGGCGAGATGAACAACTCGGCAACGGTGAGGAAGAAGTAGGTTGCAATCAGAACCATAGGATTGCACTTCATCGACTCCTTGATAGCCTCGCCCAAGCCCTTGAACTCTGCACCCGAGGGGTAGTTGTTGAGCATAGCCACAACCATCAAGAAGATGTAGGCAAGGGCAGCAATCAACATACCCAGAGCAATCTTGCGAGGGGTGGAAACCTCCTTGCCTTTGCGTGCCAATGCAGCGAAGGTGAACATAATAACAGGGGTGAGGATGATTACAAACAAGGGGTTGATACACTGCCAAATTTCTGGTGGAATAGCAGCGGTAGCCACAAAATCACGAGCAAATACCGACAACGACTGACCGTTCTGGTGGAACGAGAACCAGAAGAATACAGCAACGCCAAGCACTGCAAAGAGTGCATAAAGACGCTGTTTAATCTCCTTGGCATTGGCGGCTTTCTCCTCTGCGGAGTACTGCACCTCGGCCTTCTTCTCTTTCTTTGCAGGGTTGGGCAATTTACCCTTCACGCAGAGGAAGATGGTCAGCGAAAGCAACATTGCCAACACCGAAGCGATGAACGAGAAGTGAACACCAGTGTTGAAAATCTCCAAGTAGCTGTTGCAGAATGCCGCATCAACTGCGCCGGTGTGGCCAACGGCTGTGGCCAAATTGTTGAGGTTCTCTGTTGCTACCTCGCTCATTGCGTTAGCATCCTTGATGTATTCGTGGCACAAACGGGGAAGGTCGGCGTTGTAGGTGAGGTTGTGCATCTTCAACCAAAAACTCCTCAACAGAGGAGCGATAAAGGGAGCAATAACGCCACCGATGTTGATGAATACATAGAAAATCTGGAAACCGGAATCACGTTTCTCTTTGGCTTTTACCAACTCCTCGGGGCCTTTCTTTGCGGCCTCGGCCTCGAAGTTGTCATACATCTGACCAACGATGGCTTGGAGGTTGCCTTTGAACAAACCGTTACCGAATGCGATAATGAACAGAGCAACGCAGGTGAGTACCAACACCCACGAGAAGCCTGCCTTGTCGGCGAATACGGGAACAGAAAGAATGCCGTAGCCAAGAGCCATCACCAACAGACCGGTAATGATGGTGCCTTTGTACTTCTGAGTGCGGTCGGCAATGATACCACCGGGAAGGCTCAAAACGTAGATGAGGAAATAGAACACGGCATAAATCCAACCGGCAGCATCATCACTGATACCAAACTTGGAACAGATGAACAGCAACAGCACGGCGTTCATAATGTAGTAGCCGAATCGCTCGCCCATGTTACTCAGTGCGGCAGCAATCAAGCCTTTGGGGTGCTCCTTTTTGGCTTTGCTGATGTAGAATACCAAGAAAGGTATCACCACTACCAGAATCGCCAACAAAATAAGCATCGGGCGGTTGTTAGCCCAGAGATCTGCAAAAAAGTTAAGCATAAAATAAATAGTGTTAATTAAAGAAAATGTATCGTATTTTCATTTGCGGTTTGTCCAACAAACATACAAAAATAGTGTTTTTTGTGAATAAATTTGCATATTCCGAGGAAAAGGAGTAATTTTATTCTCGATTAAAAAACACTTACTATGGCTAAACGTCTGGCAATCATCGAAAAAGATAGTTGGCTCGAACCCGTGGAGGGAGAACTCGACTATCGCCATAAACTCTACACCGATGCCCTCGCCGACATCGAAACATCTTCGGGCAACATTGTTGACTTTGCCAATGGCTACCGCTACTTCGGCTTTCAGAGGGATGACCGCAATGGAGGTTGGTGGTTCCGTGAGTGGCTGCCTGCTGCCCACGAGGTCTATATCTTTGGCGACTTCAACGGTTGGGACCGTAGGTCTTTGCCGCTGTTTAAGAATCCCACCAACGGTGTGTGGAGCATCTTCCTTTCGGATAGGGATGTGCCACTTGTGCATGGTATGCTCTACAAGATTTTGGTGGTTGGCGACAATGGTACCCACGAGCGCATCCCTGCTTGGACCACTCGTGCGGTGCAGGATGATGACACAAAGAACTTCTCGGCCCAATTTTGGAATCCTGCCGAGCCGTTCGATTGGGGTGGTGATGGTTTTAGGGTGAACGCCTCCGAGGGCTTGTTTATCTATGAGTGCCACGTTGGTATGGCACAGGAGAAGTTGGGTGTTGGCACCTACACCGAGTTTGCCGACGTTGTTCTGCCTCGCATTAAGGCGGCAGGTTACAATGCCATACAGATTATGGGTATAGCCGAGCACCCATACTACGGTAGTTATGGCTACCACGTTTCGAGCTTCTTTGCCCCCTCTTCACGCTTTGGTACGCCCGAGGAGTTGAAGGCTATGGTGCGCAAGGCCCACGATATGAACATTGCTGTCATTATGGACCTCGTACACGCCCACTATGTGAAGAACTTTGCCGAGGGTGTGAATGAGTTGGACGGCTCGCCCAACCACTATTCGTTGGCAGGTGAGGCGGGTAATCAACCCCATTGGGACTCCAAAATCTTCGACTTTGGCAAACGAGAGGTTCGACACTTCCTGCTCTCCAACGTGAAGTATTGGCTTGATGAGTTCCACTTCGACGGCTACCGCTTCGATGGTGTTACCTCTATGCTCTACTATCACCACGGCTACACCGAGTTTGATTGTAGGGAAAAATATTTCGATGGCGGCGTAAATCGTGATGCCATCACCTACCTCAAACTCGCCAACCACCTTGTTCACTCCCTGAGGCCCGATGCGGTAACCATTGCGGAGGATGTGAGTGGTATGCCGGGCATCAGCTCGCCGGAGGCTGATGGTGGCCTTGGCTTCAACTACCGCCTTGCGATGGGTATTCCCGACTTTTGGATCAAGATGCTCAAAGAGGTGCCTGATGAGAAGTGGAACGTGTGGGACATCTGGAATGTGATGTGTAACCGCTTGGCCGATGCGGGTACGGTGGCCTATTGTGAGTCGCACGACCAGGCGATGCAGGGCGACCAGACGATTGCTTTCCGCCTGTTACAGACGGCAATGTACGACTCGATGCACACCGAGAGCCAAAATGCGGCGGTGGATAGGGGAATGGCCCTCCATAAGATGATACGCCTTGTTACGGCTTCGCTGGGCGGTCAGGCCTATCTCAACTTTATGGGCAACGAGTTTGGCCACCCCGAATGGATAGACTTCCCGAGGGTGGGTAATAATTGGAGCTACCAACACGCACGCCGCCAATGGTCGTTGGTGGATAACAAGTCGCTGCGCTACCACGCACTTGGCGAGTTTGACCGTGCAATGATACGCCTTTTGGAGAGGTATAACCAACTCGGTCAGGGCTTTGCACGCCAACTTGCGATGTACGATGGCGACCAAGTGATGGTGTATAGCCACGGCGACTTGGTCTATGTGTTCAACTGGAATCCCAGCCGTAGTGTGCCCGACTACATTATCCCCGTGCCGGAGGCGGGTAAGTATAGGATAATACTCTCGACCGACGAGGAACGCTTTGGCGGCTACGAGCGTAACGAACTCACGGGCGAATACTTCTCCTTCAACCGCAAGGACGACGACGGCGAGGTTAGACCCTATATGAAGATATACAACGTCTGCCGCACGGCAACTATCTACAAAAAGGTTGAAGATTAGTCTTCAACCTTTTTTTTGTGTTCAATGTCTATTTTCTACTCGCCGTTGGTACCTTGAAGATAACCACAAGGCACCCCACAAGGCCTGCGGTGGCTACAATCCAATCGACCACGCTGTTGTTGATGAAGAAGTGGATGGAGCAGGCGACCATCGTTGTCATCAGCACCACTACCCACACCTTTGTTGCGGGGAGCATTCCGCCACGCTTATTGTAGCCCCTGATGTAGGCACCAAGAGAGGAGTCCAGAAGTCGTTGTTGCAACTTGGGCGACGAGCGATAGAACAACCACGAGGCTGCAAGCAGAAATGGCGTGGTCGGCAGGCCCGGCAGCACAACGCCCACCGCACCCAACACCACACACAGCACTCCTATTATTATATAGATAGGTCTTTTCATTGTCGTTTGCTAAATCACACGGTTGACCTCGCCAATGGATAGGTACCAAAGGTAGCCCTTCACGCTCTCGTAGCCCATCTGACGGAGCAGTGAGGCGTAGAGCTCTATCTGTTTGATGTGTTTGTCGGAACGGTTGAGGCCGAATTTGTAGTCCATAACCACAGCCTCTCCGCCACGCACCATAACCCTGTCGGGGCGGTGGAAGCGGCCATCGGCGATAATCTCTCGCTCAACGAAAACCTCCTCCCAAGTGCCGTCAAACCATCCTTTTACCTCCTCGTTGGTCATCGCATTTGCAATGTTACTCTTCAATGTGGCGGCATCTGCACCCGAAATCTCTCCGCTGTGGGCCAACTCGCCAATGCGCCTTTCGGCATCCGCAAGGGTTGCCGACTCCTCAAACACCTTGTGCATCAGGGTACCCATATCCTTGGGCGAAAGCAATTCGCCACTGCTCTCCTCGTCGTAGCGTTGGTGGCTGTAACGCACAGCCAACTTGCCCTCCGGTGAGTAGGTGCAGAATGTGCTTGGCTCGGTTGGCTTGGCCTCGTCGGGGGTGTATTGTTGAGGGGTGCCAAACTCAAAGGTTGTTTCGCCACCTAAGTAGGAGTTGAAAATTTTGCCTACGGAGTTTATCTTTGCGCCCTTTTTGGTCATAATGTGCAACTCTTCCACCGCCCTTGTGAGCGCAACGTAGAGTGTGTTGAGTGAGTCGATGGCCGTGAGGGTTTGCTCGGTGTGGTAGGCGTGCGAAAAGTCCGATGCTCCCAGCTCCTTCACTGGCGAAACGGGGAATTTGCGAATCTTGTCGGATAAGGGGACGTTGGGGGTAGCCCATATTATTTCGTCGTGTTTTGCGGAGGTGCTCCAATGGCAATAGGGGAGTATTACCACATTGTAGGCCAGGCCTTTGGACTTGTGAATGGTGGCAATGGTTATGGCATTGGCGCCTTGTGGCAGGGCGATATTCTCCTTGTAGCCACACTCCTTCCACCATTGTAGGAAGAGTGCTGTGTCGGCAATCTTACGACTGCAATAGTCTATGATTTGGTTGTGGAAAGCCTGAACGTAGGGCACCTCCTCGGGGACGTTACACTCTGTGTGGTGCAGTAAAATCTGGTTGAAAACCTCCTCGGGCTGCATAAGCGCAAGCGAGGTGAGCCATTCGACCTCTTGCTCCGATGGTTGGTCCTCAAAGGAGTGTCCGAGGTATTTGTTGTAGGTGGCCAGACTAATGCGGTCTTTGGGGTTGATGGCGATGGTCATACACGCCACCATAAAACGCACAGTGGCGGAGGTGCATATTTCGAGTGCATCTTGGGTTACGACGTCAAATGTGTAGCCTTTATATTCGGGCTGGTTTTTGGCATTGAGAAGCATCTCGGCAATGCGCTTACCATCCAAATTGGAGCGCACCAAAATCGCAATATCGCTCGCACGATAACCCCTCCTTTGGAGTTCACAAATGCGCTCCAATATGGGGTGTGGCGGTGTGGTTTGCTCCTCCTCTTTGTTCTCTTCGGAATCGGTTTTCTCACCCTTCTTTGCACCCTCATAGAGTGTGATGGTTACATATCCTTTGCCACTCTGGTCTTTCGATTGTTGTCCGATGGGGGTGTCGTCGTCCGACTTCTTGCAGAACTCGGAGTAGGCATCCGTAACGAAACTTTTGAGTTTGCTTTTCAGTTCTGCCGATATGTAGTTGTCCTCATAGGCTTCGTCGAGCGAGTTGCTTATGAAATTCTGCAACCACTCCACAGCATAGGCCATCATTGCGTTGTTGAACTCCACAACCCTTTGGCGACTGCGGTAGTTTTTGAGCAGTGGAGAGTGGTTTACCTCTGCGAAATCTTTGTCAACTCCGTGGGCCAGCAGACTCCAATCGCCACCCCTCCAACGATATATTGATTGTTTTACGTCGCCCACCAACATCACGGGTGCCTCCTCGCTCTGCGCTACGGCATTGTGCAACAGTGGTACAAAGTTTTGCCACTGCATTGTGCTGGTGTCCTGAAACTCGTCAATCATAAAGTGCGAGAATCGGTTGCCCGACTTCTCATAGATGAATGGGGTGTCGTTGTCGGAAATGAGTTTTCTAATTAAGCCATTCACATCGGTAATGGGAAGGGTGTCTTCGCTTGTGCAAATCTCCTCCACGGAGGTTTGCAGGTCGGCCAGCAGAGCAAAATCACGATAGTTCTTAGAGAGGATGTTGGCGGTGTTTTCTGCAACCACAGCCTCCGGATAGGCATCAACAACCCCTTGTAGGGCAATGCGCAACTCCCCCTTGACCGCCTCTATGAGGTGTTTGTTAGGGCAGGTTTTTGAGTACCATTCGTCGTTGTTGAGCGCATTAAACATAGCTTTCGTAGGCTTGCTGAATGTGCCCGAAGTCACAGTCTGAACGTGTGCCGCTACGCTCCTGCTGCCGTTTTTGAAATCGCTGACCAATAGGGCATTGCCGTTCATTATGTCAACGAAAGATTTAGCACTATCTATGAGCCTTTTGGTTGCCTTGTTTGCTCTTGCATAGGCTTGTGCGACAATCTGGTTGAGGTGGGGTTTGTCCTCCGAGTCAATCTTTGCCTCTCGGTATTCCTCTTTGAAGAGTTCATTGCCCAACTTAATCAATCCCCTGCGGATGTCCCACTCCTTGCCCTCCTCGATTTTCTCGCCAATGAAGTCGAGCACCCAACGGCGTAGGTCGCCACGCTCACTATCCGAGAGCTTGTCCAGCAGATTGTCGGCAGCCCTTGCGAGTAACGAGTCGGTTTCGAGTTCGAGGTTGAAGTTGAGGTCCACATCAAGCTCTTTGATGAAGGCCCTCATCACACGTTGAAAAAACTTGTCGATGGTCATCACCGCAAAGTTGTTGTAGTCGTGCAGGATGAGGTTGCGAGCCTCGGTTGCACGAGAGCATATGGTGGACGAGGATAACCCTGTGTTTGTTGTGAGCTTTTCCTCAAAGTCGTCATTTTCACCCTTTGCCAACATGTTGAGTTGTTTGAGGATGCGCTCTTTGAGCTCGTCGGTGGCTTTGTTGGTGAACGTAACGGCCAGGATGTGGCGGTAGAGGTGTGGGTTGGTGATAAGCGTACGGATGTAGCGGTAGGCCATATTGTAGGTCTTTCCGCTGCCTGCCGATGCGCTAACTATGTCTATTGCTCCCATTGGATGATTTGGCTGGATAATATTTTTTTGTAAAGGTAGTGTTTTTTGAGAAAAACCGAAAAAAAAGTTGTACATTTGAGCGTGAAAAAATTTCTTTACAGCGTAGCCGAAGATTTGTGGGGGCGATATGGGGAGGGAGTTTCCAACCTTACCATTCTGCTCCCCAACAATCGTTCCCGAATATTTCTGGTCGATGCATTGTGTGCCATCGCCGGAAGGCCTGTGTGGGGTCCATCCTATGTGTCTATCGATAAGATGATGTGTGATGCAGCAGGGCTGGGACGTATCGACCCCATCCTTGCCATCACCGAACTCTATGGAATCTATTCCAAATATCATCCGAAGGAGAGTTTTGACACCTTCTACCATTGGGGCGAGGTGCTGGTTAACGACTTTGATGCGGTGGATAAATACCTCATTGATGCCGAGGCTCTCTTTGCCAATATTGCCGATTTGAAGGCCCTCTCCCGTGATGCATCTTACCTTACCGAGGAACAAGTGGAGGCCATACAGCGATTCTGTGCGACCTTCTCAGCGGAGAAGGCTCCCACCACCCACCAACAAAAATTCCTGACCATTTGGGATTCGCTGTGGAAGATATACACGGAGTTTACCACTTTGTTGGCCACTCGTGGTGTGGGCTATTCGGGAATGATTTATCGCCGTGCTGCCGAACGTATTCGTGCCGGCGAGGATGTTGTTGCCGAGGGTAGGTATGTGGTTGTTGGTTTCAACGCCCTCTCCACTTCGGAGAAGGTGCTTTTTGATGCGCTCAAAAATCGTTTTGAGGCCGATTTCTATTGGGACTACGACGGCTATTATGTGGAGAACGAGGGCCAAGAGGCCGGACTTTTTGTGCGTGAGAATATGCGTCGCTATCCCGCCCCCGACACTTTCCACCTTGAAGATGGATTTCGAGTGCCCAAGAAGATAAACGTAATATCCACCGCCTCCGACTCCCTGCAATGTAAATATGCAGCAGAGTTTATTGAGAGTGTCGGCAAGGTGGATAAACGCACAGCCATTGTGCTCACCGACGAGGGGCTCCTCTCGCCACTGCTCTACTCGTTGCCCAATAGAGTGGGGTGTGATAGGGTGGAGTATAACGTAACGATGGGTTATCCGCTGAAAGCAACCCTCACATATAGCTTTGTGGAACGATTGCTGCAACTACAACAAAGGGCACGCCTGCAAAAGAACGGGCGCATATCGTTCTATCACTCCGACGTGGAAGGACTCCTCTCACACCCGTTCCTTGTGGCGGTGGATGCGACAGGATGTGCGGAGTTGCGCCACCAGATTATCAAGCAGGGACGTATTTATATCGCCACCGACATCTTTGCCGAACTACATCCCACCCTCCAAACCCTCTTTACTCTCCACACCGATTGGCACGAGATGGGGGCCTATTTGGATGTGGTGCTGGGTCTGATTGTGAAGGTGGATGTTCCCTCCGAGAATAAGGATAACAGGGCGTTGCGCAGGGAGTGCTTCGGACTTGTTTTGGAAGCCGTAGGCAAGACCTCTCGTGCGCTTGAAGAGTGTGGTGTGGAACTCTCGTTTGGCACCTACAACTCGCTGCTACGCCGAGTGTTGCAGGGTGTGCGCATACCCTACAAGGGCGAGCCACTGAGTGGAGTGCAGGTGATGGGTATCCTCGAAACCCGAAATCTCGATTTCGACAATGTTCTGCTGCTCTCTATGAATGACGACAATTTCCCGTCGGGACGCATCAACGACATCTCGTTCATTCCCTACAACCTTCGCTTTGGCTATGGACTGCCCACAAGCAAGGAGAGCGAGGGGGTGTATGCCTACTATTTCTACCGACTCATTCAGAGGGCTTCGAGAGTGGATATGGTCTATTGTTCGGTGAGTACCGACCGTTCCTCTGGCGAGCAAAGCCGATATATCCACCAGCTTAATTTCGAGAGTCCTCATACCATAAACCGAGTTAAGAAGGGACTGAATGTGAACCTCTCGGAAGCGGAAGATTTAAGGGTGGAGAAGACCCCTGATGTGATGAGTAAATTGAGCCGTTATTTGAAGGGTGGCGATAGGATACTCTCTCCTTCGACTTTTAACAACTATCTGGACTGCTCGTTGAAATTCTACTTCAAGGCTGTTGCGGGCATCAAACCCGAGGAGGAGATTGAGGAGGATATTGACAATTCGCTGTTTGGTACAATCTTCCACCGAGCAATGGAAAATCTCTACACACCACTCAAACGAGTGAAGCATCCACAGGTGAAGATTGCCGAACTGATTAACTCGCCCAAAGTGCACAAGGCTGTTGTGGATGCCCTCACAAGCGACTACTTCGGAGGAGAGAGTGTTCCCGAAAGCGACTATGGAGGCAAGATACTTGTGGTGTGCGACACCATTGAGAGATATATAAACAACTGCATTTTGCCCTACGATGCAGAACGTAAGGACTCCTTTGAGGTGTTGGAGTTGGAATATCCGATGGTGTGTGCCTTTGACTTTGACGACAAGACCATAATGTTTGGTGGCACTTCGGATAGGCTCGATTTGGTGGATGGGCGTGTGCGCATCATCGACTACAAAACGGGTAAACCCCACCTCGACTTTTCGGGTGTGTCATCGCTTTTTCAGCGTGATGAGGGAGCGATGGTGGGAGCCGCAACCCAAACACTTCTCTATTCGATGATGGCCGAGAAGGCACAGCAGAGTGGGGAGTTGAAAGAGGGATGTGGAGCAACCCCCTCGCTCTACTATGTGAAGAATATGAACAACCCCGACTACTCTCCGCTACTCAACGATAGGGACCGTGATAGGGTGCAAACCTATGCCGACTATGCCGAAGAGTTTGAGGCAGGATTGACCGCAAAGTTGAAGGAGTTGTTTGATGTGGATGTGCCCTTTGAGGCTACAAAAATTGAGAGTAACTGTTCTGTGTGCGACTTTGCAAAGTTGTGTAACCGCAGTGTGAAAGAGAGATAATCACAATATAAACAAGACTATGGATAGATATGCAATTCACCCTAATCCGCTGGTGAAATTTCTGAAAAAGGAACCTAAGGAGTTTACCAAGGCCGACCTTGTGAACTTCATTGTTGCAAACGGTATTGAGATGGTCAACTTCCGCTATGCAGCGGCAGATGGCCGACTCAAAACGCTCAACTTCATCATCAACGACCTCGACTACCTCGACACCATTTTGACCTATGGCGAGAGGGTGGATGGTTCGAGCCTCTTCCCTAACTTTGTGCAGGCAGGTGCCAGCGACCTCTATGTTGTGCCACGCTACCGCACCGCTTTTGTGAATCCTTTTAGTGAGATTCCCACGTTGGATATTCTGTGTGGCTACTACGACAAGGATGGAGAGCCTTTTGCTTCGGCTCCCGACCAAGCACTCCACCGTGCCCACAATGAGTTTAAGAAGTTGACAGGTATGGAATTCCACGCAATGGGCGAGTTGGAATACTATGTTGTCAGCCAGGCCGACGACCTCTATGTTACTCCCGACCAAAGGGGCTATCACGAGAGCAGCCCATTTTGTAAGTGGGGCGATATGCGCCGTGAGGCAATGAAGGCCATTGCCGAAGCGGGTGGTAAGATTAAATATGGCCACAGCGAGGTGGGCAACTTTGCAGTCGATGGGCTGATGTATGAACAGAACGAGATTGAGTTCCTGCCCGTGGATGTAGAGGAGGCTGCCGACCAACTCCTTATTGCAAAATGGATACTCCGAGAGATGGCCTACCGCTATGGTGTAAATCTCACCTTTGCTCCCAAAATCACTGTGGGTAAGGCTGGTAGCGGTATGCACATCCACACCAAGGTTGTTAAGGATGGCCAAAATATGTACCTTGCCGATGGCAAGTTGACCGATGTGGCCAAGACCGTCATTGCCGGTATTCTTGATGCGGCCGATGCGCTCACCGCCTTTGGTAACACCAACCCCACCTCCTACCTGCGCCTTGTGCCTCATCAGGAGGCTCCCACCAACATTTGCTGGGGCGATAGGAATCGTTCGGTGCTTGTGAGGGTGCCGCTGGGATGGACCACTGGTGCGGGTGAGATGATTAAGAATGCCAACCCTGCCGAGCAAGGCGAGGTGTTGCCGCCAAAGGACAAGCAGACTGTGGAGTTCCGCTGTCCCGATGGCTCGGCCGATGTCTATTTGCTTTTGGCAGGTCTGGTTGCTGCTGCTCGCCACGGCTTTGAGATGGAGAATGCTGTGGAGTATGCCGAGGAGAGGTATGTGGGCGTGAACATCTTTGAGGAGGAGCACAAGGCTGTGGCCGAAAGGCTTGCCCACCTGCCCGATAGTTGCGCTATGTCGGCCGATGCATTGGAGAAGAAGAGGGCTATTTTCGAGAGCAGGGGTGTGTTTAGTGCGAGCCTCATTGATGGTTGGGCCAAGATGTTGCGTGCCCACAACGACGCCAATCTCCGTGAGGAGTTGGCCGCTAACCCCGAGTTGATTAAGGAGTTGGTTGCCAAATTCCTGAATGTGGGTTAATGATAAGAAGTTTATGGCAAGACCTCTCGGGTAACGAAAATGTTACCCGAGAGTTTTTTTGTTGTCGGTTGATGGTTGACAAAAAAGCAGATGCTTGGTACATCTGCTTTTTAGTCAAACGACTGCATTCCGCTTTGGGCAATCTGAATGATGCGCTGATACTCTTCGGGCGAGAGTTCCATAAAGAAATAGTGGATAGGGTCAACCCTCATCCCATTAAATCTCACCTCGTAGTGGAGGTGGGGCGAGAGCGAAAGACCGCTGTTGCCTGTCAAACCAATGATGTCGCCACGCCTAACCTTTTGTCCCTTCTTGACGTCAATGCGTGAGAGGTGGCTGTATTGGGTTTCATAGCCGCCTCCGTGATTGATGACAATAGTTCGGCCCGAGGTGGTCTTGCGAGTTTTTACCTCCTTGATGGTGCCATCGGCTGTGGCAAACACACGGGAGCCCACGGGCACGGTGTAGTCCACGCCCTGATGCGAAGCAAGGCTCTTGTAGAAGGGGTGTATGCGCATACCGTATGAGGCCGTCAGCAGGGTGAGCTCCTTGTTGATAACCGGCTGAATGGCGGGGATGTTGTTAGCCTTTTGGCCCAAACTATCAACCGAGTGGTTGATGCGTTCAAAGAGTGCAAGAGTGTTGTGTTGCCCCTTCTCCAAACGGCGCATACGCTCGGTCATCTCACGATAGAGTTCACTCTCGCTCAACGAAGAGAGGCGGTCGTGGTTATCGAGTCGGCTCTCAATGGAACTCTCCTGAAAGGCGTATGGCTCACTCTCGAAGAGAATACGAAAGACATTCTTATCTCTGGCAATGACATTGTCGAGAGCCATCGCTACCGTGTCGTAGCGTGCTTCGAGGGCGGCAAACTCGGCTTCGAGGGCGAGATTTTCCTCCTTCATCTTGTGTTGTGCAGGGGTGTCGAATAGCGAGAAGAGAAGATAGCACGCCACAAGCATAGCGCAGAAGGCCAAAGCATTAAGCAATAGGCTTCTGACCACACTGCCGATGCGGCTGGCGAGGCTTTCGCTGGGTGGGTATTTGCGATAAATCCTACTCATTTACACTGCTTTCGTTGTTGTCGAGGGTTTCAAAAGTGGTAACTTTTGCCTCGGATATGATGCGCTCAAACTCGGCTTCGCTCATATCCCTGCGGAAGTAGTTGATGGGGTCCACATCACGCCCCATATAGATAACCTCATAGTGGAGGTGTGGGCCGGTGGAGCCACCCGTATTGCCCATATAACCAATGAGTTCGCCACGTTTAACCTCTTGACCTTTCTTCACAAGGCGTTCGTTGAGGTGGGCATAGCGAGTCTTGTAGCCAAAGCCGTGGTCGATGACAATCTGTTGGCCATATCCCTTGCGGCGCAAGCCTTTCTCCGTGTGCGACACAACTCCATTGCCGGTGGCATAGATGGGGTCGCCACGACGACCACCAAAGTCAATGCCTTTGTGGTGGATGTAACGTTTGTAGATGGGGTGCAACCTGCGGCCATAGGCACCAATGGGGCCACGGAGGTCTTTGCGGTTGATGGGCCAAATGGCAGGAATGGATGCCGCCATCTTCTCCTTGTTTTTCGACAGACTTTGCAGTTGGTCGAGCGAGATACTTTGGCGATATAGTATGCGTGTTTGTTGGTCGAGTTGTTGCCAAGTGGTGCGGGCCACCTGCTGCCAATCCTCCTCAAAGCCATTGTAGAAACTCTCCGAGAAGGGGGAGTAGATACCCCTCAAAGAGAGGGTGTCGGCACCAAAGAGTGGACGATATACGAAGTTGTCCCTTTGGGCAATCTCGCCAATGGTTGTACCCATTGAACTGATGCGCTCGGAGAGAAGTTCATATTGCCCCAAAATATCGTTGCGGTTACTCTCGATGGCGTGCATCTTTGGGGTGTAGAACTCAAACGAATAGACCAAATTTATCACCGCAGCAACAATGAAAAGGAGTATCCCACGTCGGGCAATAATGTACCTTCGCAGTCGTGCAGGACGGCGAATGGGCTCATAGGCGAGCGTTGAGGGATTGAAAATGTACTCTTTTTTTGCCATTTGGTGTAAAAATGCTCCTCTGTGGGGGCAAAATTAGAGTAAAATATGTAAATTTGCAACCTTGAAAATGTGAGTAAAGAAACGTAATAACTCTAATATAGATATGATGACTTGTAACGAAATCAGGGCAAAGTTCCTGGAATTCTTTGAGAGCAAGGGACACACCATTGTTCCTTCGGCTCCTATGGTTGTGAAAAACGACCCGACGCTGATGTTTACCAATGCAGGTATGAACCAATTTAAGGACATCTTCCTTGGTAATGCTGAGCGCAAATTCCCCCGTGCTGCCGACACCCAAAAGTGTCTGCGTGTGTCGGGTAAGCACAACGACCTCGAAGAGGTGGGCCACGACACCTACCACCACACTATGTTTGAGATGTTGGGCAACTGGTCCTTTGGCGACTACTTCAAAAAGGAGGCCATCGATTGGGCTTGGGAGTTGCTGACGGAGGTGTATGGTATGTCCAAGGATAGGCTCTACGCAACCGTATTTGAGGGTGCCCCTGAGGAGGGTGTGCCTATGGACCAAGAGGCCTATGACTTCTGGAAACAATATCTGCCCGAGGACCACATCATCCTCGGTAACAAACACGACAACTTCTGGGAGATGGGCGAGACGGGTCCCTGTGGTCCTTGTAGCGAGATTCACTTCGACCTTCGCAGCGAGGAGGAGAGGGCACAGAAGCCCGGTAGCGAGATGGTCAATATGGGCCACCACCTTGTGATTGAGATTTGGAACCTTGTGTTTATGCAGTTCAACCGCAAGGCTAACGGTTCGTTGGAGCCACTGCCCCACAAGCACATCGATACCGGTATGGGCTTCGAGCGTTTGTGTATGGTGTTGCAGAACAAGCAGAGCAACTACGATACCGACGTGTTCCAGACTCGTATCAGCGAGATTGCAGCCCTGTCGGGCAAAAAATATGGCGAGGATGAGAAGGCCGATATCGCAATGAGGGTTATTGCCGACCACCTCCGCACCATTTCGTTCTCCATTGCCGACGGTCAGTTGCCCAGCAACGTGAAGGCCGGCTATGTTATTCGCCGTATCCTGCGTCGTGCAGTGCGCTATGGCTACACCTACCTCGGCTTCAACGAGCCTTTCATCTGCAAACTCGTTCCCGGATTGGTGGAGCAGATGGGCGCACAATTCCCCGAACTGAAAGCACAGCAGAACCTCATCGTTAGCGTTATCTGCGAGGAGGAGAGTGCATTCTTGAAAACTTTGGCTACGGGTATCAACCTCTTGGAGGGTGTGATTGCCAAGGTGCGCAAGGCAGGTGGCTTGGTTATTGATGGCAAGTCGGCATTCACTCTCTATGATACCTATGGCTTCCCCATCGACCTCACGGAACTCATTGCCAAAGAGAATGGCGTGGGTGTTGACTTGGAGGCTTTTGATGTGGAGTTGCAGGCACAGAAGGCTCGTTCACGCAATGCAGCAGTGGTTGAGAACGACGACTGGGTGGAGTTGCAGACAGGCGTTGGCAGCGAGTTTGTGGGCTACGACAGCCTTGCTGCCGAGGTGAATATTGTACGCTACCGTAGGGTAACCACCAAGGGTAAAACCCTCTATCAACTCGTCTTCGACCGCACTCCTTTCTACGCAAACAGCGGTGGTCAGGTGGGCGATAATGGTACCATTGAGGCCAATGGTAAGACCATCAAAGTTGTTGATACCATCAAGGAGAACGGACTCCCCATCCACATCGTGGCAGAACTGCCCGAGGATGTAAATGCAACCTTTGTTGCAACGGTGAACGAGGAGGATAGGCTCGCTTCGGCACGCCACCACTCCGTAACCCACCTTATGCACAAGGCACTGCGTGATATTCTTGGCTCGCACGTTGAGCAGAAGGGCTCGCTTGTATGCCCCGACTATCTCCGTTTCGACTTCTCGCACTTCCAGAAGGTTACCGACGAGGAGTTGCGTCAGGTGGAGAAGGCTGTTAATGCAATGATTAGGGCCAACCACGCTTTGGATGAGAACCGTGAGTGCTCCATTGAGGAGGCACAGAAGGCAGGTGCAATGATGCTCTTTGGCGAGAAGTATGGCGACAAGGTGAGGATGATTCGCTTTGGCGAGAGTGTGGAACTTTGTGGCGGTACCCACGTTGGAGCAACCGGCCAGATTGGTATGTTTAAGATTGTGGCCGAGAGTGCCATTTCGGCAGGCGTGAGGCGTATTGAGGCCGTTGCGGGTGCAGTGGCCGAGGAGAAGCTCTACACCGCAGAGGAGAGCCTCAAAGAGATTCAGAAGACCGTGGGCTCGCCCGCACTGTTGCAGGCCATCAAGAAGATGATGGAGGATAATGCCGAGTTGCGCAAGGAGATTGAGGGCTTCCGTGCCGAGAAAGCCAAAGGCGTTGCTGCCGAGGTGGGCGCAATGATTGGCGAGCAGAAGGTTGTGTCGAAGATTGTCGATATGCCCGTTGATATGGTCAAGGATGCAATCTATGCACTCCGCACCTCCAACCCCGATGTGGCCATTGTGCTTGGTAGCCGTGAGGGTGGTAAACCTATGTTGGCTGTGGCTGTTGGTGATTCACTTGTGGCCAAGGGTGTGAAGGCAGGCGACATTGTTCGCAACGCTGCAAAGGAGATGCAGGGCGGCGGTGGCGGTCAGCCTTTCTATGCAACCGCAGGTGGTAAGAACCCCGAGGGCTTGGAGAAGGCCATTGAGGTTGCTGTTGCAATGATTAACGAAAAACTATAATTGAACACATTTAAGAAACTATGACACAGAAAGTTCTTTTGATGATATTGGATGGCTGGGGTAAGGGTAACCACTCCAAGGGTGATGTTATCTACACCGCCCAGCCCGAGTTTATCAACTCGCTCGAAGAGAAATATCCTTCGGCAGAGTTGCGTACCGATGGCGAAAATGTGGGTCTGCCCGAGGGCCAGATGGGTAACTCGGAGGTGGGCCACCTTAACATTGGCGCAGGTAGGGTTGTGTATCAAGACCTTGTGAAGATTAACCGTGCGTGCAGGGACAACTCCATTATGGAGAATCCAGAGGTTAAGGCCGCATTTGAGTATGCAGTGGCACAGGGTGCAAAGGTGCATTTTATGGGCCTTGTGAGCGATGGTGGCGTGCACAGCCAGCAGTCGCACCTCCACAAACTCTTCGATATTGCACAGGCTTATGGCATTGCCGATAGGGCCTACGTTCACTGCTTTATGGATGGTCGTGATACCGACCCCCAGAGTGGTAAGGGCTACATCGAGGCTTTGGAGAACCACCTGAAAGTGAGTGGTGGCAAGATTGCCTCAATTATTGGCCGCTACTATGCTATGGATAGGGACAAACGCTGGGAAAGGGTGAAGATTGCCTATGACCAGATTGTCAAGGGCGAGGGCCGCCACGCTACCGATATGGTGGCAGCCGTTGCCGAGAGTTATGCAGAGGGTGTAACCGACGAGTTTATCAAACCCATTGTGGCTGTGGATGAGAACGACCAGCCCATCGGCCTTATTGAGGCTAACGACGTGGTTATTTTCTTCAACTTCCGTAATGATAGGGCAAAGGAACTTACCATTGTGCTCACCCAGCAGGATATGCCCGAGGAGGGTATGCACACACTGCCTCTCTACTACTGCTGTATGACCCCCTACGATACCAAGTTTGAGGGCCTCCACATCCTCTTCGACAAGGAGAATGTGAACAACACCATTGGCGAATATGTTTCGTCGCTGGGTTTGAAGCAGTTGCGCATTGCCGAGACGGAGAAATATGCCCACGTTACTTTCTTCCTCAATGGTGGTCGTGAGGCAGAGTTTGCAGGCGAGAGCCGTATTTTGATTCCCTCGCCCAAGGTAGCAACCTATGACCTCCAACCCGAGATGAGCGCACCTGAGGTGGCTGCTTCGTTGGTGGCTGAACTCAAAAAACAGGAGTTCGACTTCATCGCTCTTAACTTTGCAAATGGCGATATGGTTGGCCACACCGGCATTTGGGATGCAATCTATAAGGCTGTTAAGACCGTGGATGCTTGCGTTAAGGATGTGGTAACTACGGCTGTGGAGAATGGCTACGAGGTGGTGATTATTGCCGACCACGGTAACGCTGATAACGCTGTGAATGAGGACGGCTCGCCCAACACTGCCCACTCGCTCAACCCCGTGCCTATTGTGGTGGTATCGGATAGGGTAGCGAGCGTGGAGAACGGTGTGCTGGCAGATGTTGCTCCCACGGTGCTGAAATTGATGGGCCTCACTCAGCCTGCCGAGATGACCGGCAAGGCACTCGTGGAGCTCAAATAGGATTGAGAATACAGAATACAGAGTCTTCTCAACTTTATCACGGGTAACGATTTTGTTACCCGTGATTTTTTGTATTAGAATGTAAATAGGGGCGAGGAATATCCTCGCCCCTATTTCGTGAAGTTTAAGTGTTCGATTTAGTTTGTTGTTATTTGTGGTTAGTAGGGGGGTGTCTATATATTATATATAGGTAACCCTCCAAAGTTGTATTCCTACTCGGCCTTGTGGACGAGGGTGATAATCTCGCCGCCGTGCTCAATGGCCTTCTCGTTGTCGGGCAGGGTCTTCCAAGCACGCTCAGGGAGCGATTTCTTCAAGCCCACCTTCACATAGTCCATCGTAACAATGGGGCGCACCTTCAAATATCCACCCAAAATCATCGTATTGAACAGACGTGCATTACCCATCTTGGCACACTCCTCGGTGGCGTTGATGGTGTAGATGTTGATGTCCTTACGAGTGGGGTGCTTGGTGATGCCATTGGTGTCGTAAATGAGCGTACCTCCGGGGCGAACACTACCCTCGAACTTGTCCAGACTCTGTTGGTTGAGCACAATCACGGTGTCGCACTTCTGCACGATGGGCGAACTCACGGGACTGTCGCTCACCACAACAGTAACATTGGCAGTACCGCCACGCATCTCGGGGCCGTAACTTGGCAGCCAACTCACCTCGTAACCCTGCAACATTCCCGAATAGGCCAAAATTTTACCGGTAGAAAGGACTCCCTGTCCTCCAAAACCTGCAATAATAAGTTCCTCTTTCATCTTTAATAGTGTGGTTGTTAAGGGTTAATTACTCGTTTTTGATATCTCCCAGCGGATAGGCGGGCAACATATTCTCCTCCATCCACTTATTTGCCTGCACGGGAGTCATCTTCCAACCGCTGTTGCAGGTGGCCACAAACTCCACAAACGAGAGGCCCTTGCCTGCGAGGGCGTTCTCGAACGCTTTGCGGATGGCTTTCTTGGCCTTGCGCACATTTGCGGGGGTGTGAACACTCTGGCGAGTAACATAGCACACCCCTGGCAGTTGGCACACAAAGTCGGCAACCTTGTAGGGGTAGCCGTGCAACTGTGGATCACGACCATAGGGGCAGGTGGCGGTCTTCATACCCAGCAGAGTAGTGGGGGCCATCTGTCCGCCCGTCATACCATAGATTGCATTGTTGATGTAGAAGACTGCGATACTCTCGCCACGATTGCAGACGTGGATGCTCTCGGCTGTACCGATTGCTGCCAAGTCGCCATCACCCTGATAGGTGAAGACGAGTTTGTCGGGATAGAGTCTGTGGGCAGCAGTAGCCACAGCAGCAGCCCTGCCGTGGGCAGCCTGTATCCAATCGATATTCAGATAGTTGTATGCAAACACCGAGCAACCCACGGGCGAAACGCCAATAGCCTTATCCTGCACACCCATCTCCTCAATCACCTCAGCGATGAGCTTATGAATGGTGCCGTGGCTACAACCAGGGCAGTAGTGCATAACATTGTCGGTCAAAACGGGAGTCTTGGAATAGACCAAATTCTCTTTGGTCTTCTCAACGATATATTCTGCCATAGCCATTCTTACTTTTTAACGATTTTGTTCAACAATGCCTCATAGACCTCCTCGGGCGAGTAAACTGCACCACCGGTGCGACCATAGTGCTCAACGGGTACTGCGCCATTTACTGCCAACCTTACATCATCGACCATCTGGCCCATATTCAACTCGGCAACCAACACACCCTTGGTCTTTGCTGCCACTTCGGCAATCTTCTTGCTGGGGAAGGGCCACAGGGTGATGGGGCGGATGAGGCCCACTTTGTAGCCATTCTCCCTTGCTATCTCAATGGTTTTCTTGCAAATACGGGCCGACGAGCCGAATGCTACCAACAGATAGTCGGCATCCTCGCACATATACTCTTCATAGCGTACCTCCTCGGCCTCGCAGCGAGCATATTTCTCAAAAATCTTGTAGTTGAACTGCTCCTGACGGTAGGGGTCCAACTCCAACGAGGTAACAATGTTGCCCTTGCGACCCTCGCTCTTGCCCGTACAAGCCCAACTGTCGTGCATCTGTTTAATCTCCTCGTCGGTCCACCTTGGCCTCTGCTCGGCAAGTTCCACCTTCTCCATCATCTGACCGATAACACCATCGGAGAGAATCATCACAGGGTTGCGATACTTAAAGGCCAAGTCGAAAGCGTCGAACACAAAGTCGTGCATCTCTTGCACCGAAGCGGGAGCAAGCACAATAATCTTGTAGTCGCCGTGGCCACCGCCCTTGACGGCCTGATAGTAGTCGCTCTGTGCGGGCTGAATGGTACCCAAACCTGGACCACCACGGGTTACGTTCACAACCACACAGGGCAGCTCGGCACCTGCAAGGTAGGTGAGTCCCTCACACATAAGGCTGATGCCGGGGCTGGACGAAGAGGTCATAACCCTCTTGCCACAAGCAGCACCGCCATAGACCATATTGATTGACGACACCTCGCTCTCGGCCTGAACTACAACCATACCGGTTGTTTCCCAAGGCTTGCGCTCCATAAGTGTCTCCATAACCTCGCTTTGCGGGGTGATAGGGTAGCCGAAATAACCATCGGCTCCGCAACGGATTGCAGCCTCTGCAATAACCTCGTTGCCTTTCATCAATTTAATCTCTCCCATAGCACCTACTCAAATTTTTGTCTGTAAACCGTGATACAAGTGTCGGGGCAAATGATTGCACAACTTGCACAACCGGTGCAGTTGTCGGGGTTTGCCATTTGGGCATAGTGGTAGCCTTTGCCGTTGACTGCGGGCGCAAGAGCCAGCACATCACACGGGCAGGAGGCAATGCAGACCTCGCAGCCTTTGCAACGCTCGATGTCCACAACGATTGTTCCCTTGATTTTTGCCATACTGTTTAGTAGTTATTAAATTATGTATTGTTGTCTTTGTCCCTTAGAACTCGTGAATGACCACGCCACTGCGCAACTTGGGCTCAAACCAAGTGGTCTTGGGAGGCATAATGTTGCCACTGTCGGCAATGTCGATGATTTGCTGCATCGATACGGGATAGAGTGCAAAGGCAACCTTCATCTCTCCACTGTCAACCCTCTTTTGCAACTCGCCCAATCCACGAATACCACCCACAAAGTCGATGCGTTTGTCCCTGCGCAAGTCCTTAATGCCGAGTACCTTGTCGAGAACGAGGTTGGAAAGCACCGTAACATCCAACACGCCAATAGGGTCCTCATCATCGTAGGTGCCCTCTTTGGCCGTTAGTGAGTACCACCTGCCTTCGAGATACATTCCGAAGTTGTGCAGTGCATCGGGCTTGTAAACTTCCTCGCCCTTATCCTCTACCACAAAGTTCTCTTCCACGGCAGCGATGAACTCCTCCTTGGAGAGTCCGTTAAGGTCCCTCACAAGGCGGTTGTAGTCGATGATGTTGAGTTGCTCACCAGGGAATATCACTGCCAAAAACCAGCAATACTCCTCTTGGCCTGTGTGTGCTGCATTTGCCTTCATACGCTCCTCGCCAACCCTTGCCGCTGCGGCTGTACGGTGGTGTCCGTCAGCCACATAGAGTGAGGGTATTTGCTCAAAGATGGCGGTAATGTTGGTAATATCCTCCTCCGAGTCAACGAGCCACAGAGTGTGGCCAACGCCATCCTCGCTCACAAAGTCATACTCCGCCTTGCCTGCCACCACACGCTCCACAATGGCATTCATATCCTCCCTTTCGGGGTAGGCAAAGAATACCGGTTCGAGGTTTGCACTCTGGGCATTGACGTGCCTCATACGGTCCTCTTCCTTATCTGCCCTTGTGAGCTCGTGTTTCTTGATGTGGCCCAGCAAGTAGTCCTCAAAGTGGCAACAAGCAACAAGGCCATACTGCCTTTTGCCGTTCATAGTCTGGGCATAGATGTAGTAGCACTCTTTGGGCTCCTTCACAAGCCATCCACGCTGCTTCCACTCCTTGTAGTTCTCCACAGCCTTCTCATACACGGCATCGTCGTGCTCGTCAATCATCGGCTCGAAATCAATCTCGGGCTTGATGATGTGCAACAGACTCTTTTTGCCTGCTTCGGCTTTGGCCTCGATGGAGTTCAAAACATCATAGGGGCGTGAGGCCACCTCCGATGCAAACTCCTGCGGAGGACGTACTCCGCAAAATGCCTTAATCTTAACCATAGTAGCGAACTATTTGTTTACCTGATACTTGCGGTTGCCATTTACGAAGAAATCAACAATCTGCTCGGCAGCAGCCTTGGCAGCGTTGTAGTTGGCTTCGGCGGTCTCGGCACCCTGTTTTTTGGGCGTTGCAAACACACGGTTGCCATATTTCTCGTTCAGCTCGGCCTGACAAGCGGCTGCAATGTCGGTGGCATATTTGAGGTCCTCCCTCTCGCCCAACACAGCCACAAGGTCTTCCTCATTTATGACCTCCTTGCGGGCAGTGTTTACCACAATAGCACCTTTGGGCAGGCTCTCCAACAGGTGGCGGTCAACAAATTTCTTATACTTCTCTGTTGCGGGAATGTGCAACGAGATATAATCACACGTTTTGTAGAGTTCCTCGGCACTCTCCACACGGGTTACGCCATTGCGCTCAAAGATGCTCAAATCGGTAATCGAGGGCGAAAGGGCATAGACATCCATACCGAGAGCCTTGCCATAGCGGCCCACGATTTGGCCAATGGCTCCGTAGCCGTGGATACCAAGTTTTTTGCCGCTAATCTCCTTGCCCGTACCGGGTTTGAAGGTGTTCCTCGACATATAAATCATAAGTCCCAAGGCCAACTCTGCCACTGCATTGGCGTTCTGTCCGGGGGTGTTCATAACCACAATACCCCTCTCCGAGGCGGCCACGCAGTCCACATTGTCGTAGCCGGCACCTGCCCTCACCACGATTTTGAGTTGTGGGGCGGCGGCAATCACTTCGGCTGTAACCTTGTCGCTACGCACGATGAGTGCATCGGCATCCTTTACGGCCTCCAAGAGTTCGGCCTTGTCGGTGTATTTTTCCAGAAGGGCAAGTTCATATCCCGCCTCTTCCACAACCTTCGCAATGGCTCCAACGGCTGCTTTTGCAAAGGGTTTCTCGGTTGCTACTAAAATTTTCATAGGTTTTATTAGACCATAAAAGTCCACAGAACGCTCTCGCTTGAACTCATAGGTGTATGGTACAATGATAGCCATTCTCTGTGGACTTTTATGTGTGTATTTAGATCTTTGTTAGGTTTGTTGTAAGTTGGTCGAGGGAAGCCTATGCGTGCATTTTCTCAAACTCCTGCATACACTCCACGAGTGCCTTAACACTCTCCAAGGGGAGGGCATTGTAGCAACTTGCACGGAAACCACCCACCAAGCGGTGGCCCTTGATGCCAACCATACCTTTCTCTTTTGCAAATTCCAAGAACTCGCCTGCAAGTGCCTCATATTCGGGATTCATCACAAAGCAGATGTTCATCCTCGAACGATCCTCCACAGCGGCTGTGCCACGGAAGAGTTTGTTGCGGTCAATCTCGGCATAGAGCATTTCGGCCTTCTCGCAGTTGCGACGATACATCTCCTTCATACCACCAATGCTCTTCATCCACCTCAGGGTCTCCATCAGAACGTAGATGGGGAACACGGGAGGAGTGTTGAACATTGAGTTGTTCTCAATGTGGCTCTTGGGATTAACCATACTTGGCACGGGGCGTACAACCTTATCCACCATATCATCACGGATAATCACAAAGGTAACGCCCGCAGGTGCGAGGTTCTTCTGTGCGCCACCATAGATGATTGCATATTTCGACACGTCCACAGGGTGGCTCAGAATGTCGGAACTCATATCGCAGATGTGGGGAATGGGGGAGTCAATGTCGGTGTGATTCTCGGTACCGTAGATGGTGTTGTTCATACAGGTATAGAGGTAGTCGCAATCGGTGGGAATGGTGTAACCCTTGGGAATTGCCGAGAAATTGCTCTCCTCGCCACTTGCAATAACTTCCACTTCGCCAAAAAGTTTAGCCTCCTTGATGGCCTTCTTGGTCCAAACGCCGGTGTTTACATAGGCGGCTTTGGTGCCGAGGAAATTGTAGGGGATGTGGAAGAATTGGGTGCTTGCGCCACCGCCAACAAAGTATATTTGGTAGTTGTCGGGAATCTCCAAAAGCTCCCTAAAAAGAGCCTTAGCCTCGTCCATAACGGCATCGAACTCTTTGGTACGGTGCGAGATAGAGAGGAGTGAAAGTCCGCTACCATTGAAATCCAAAACGGCCTGAGCTGCTTTCTCCAATACCTCTTGGGGCAGAATAGAGGGGCCTGCATTGAAATTGTGTTTCATAAGTTTTTGTAGTTGTTAGGTAAAAAATTAAAACATATTTTAGGTTTTGTTTGTAATTCGCAACTTAGTATTCGCAAATGTATGTAAAATCGGTTAGAAAAACAATACTAACCTATGTTAATTTTGTATTTCATCAAATGAAAAAAATGGTTATCTTTGTAGGTTGAAATATATCCGAAAAAATGATAAAGTCAATGACAGGTTTCGGTAAAGCCGAAATCGCAATCGCAGACCGTAAGATTACGGTAGAAACACGCTCGCTGAATGGTAAACAACTCGACCTGTCGGTCAAGATGCCGGCACGTTATCGCCAGTTTGAGTATGAGGTACGCAATAAGGTTGCCAAAGAACTCCAACGTGGTAAGGTTGATTTGTTTGTAACAATCGAGAATACCGCAGGTAAGGAGGCTTCGGTGGCCATTAACGAGGCCCTTTTTAGGAGTTATTCGGAGCAACTGATGGCCCTTGCGGCAGCATCGGGACTGGGCGCAGGAAGCGAGGTGCAGTCGCAGGTGTTGTCGGCAGTGATGCGTATGCCAGATGTGGTGTCCACGGAGGTTGACAGTGTGGGCGAGGAGGAGAAAAATGCTCTATTGCAGGCTGTTGACGAGGCCCTCAGGCAGCACAACGAGTTCCGTGTGCACGAGGGCAAGGTGCTGATTGATGACCTGCTGCGCCGTGTGGAGATGATTGAGGGCTACCGCAAGGCCGTTGAGCCCTACGAGAAGGCTCGCACCGAAACAATCAAAAAACGTATCGTTGACCAATTCTCGCAAGTGGGCGTTGCCTATGATGCAGCACGCTTGGAGCAGGAGATGATTTATTATATCGAAAAGCTCGACATCACCGAGGAGAAGGTGCGCTTGGATAAGCACTGTGCCTATTTCCGTGCGGTGGCCACCGAGGAGGAGAGTGTGGGCCGCAAGCTTGGCTTTGTGGCACAGGAGATGGGCCGTGAGATTAACACAATGGGCTCCAAGTCCAACGACTCCGAAATGCAGATTCTGGTGGTGAAGATGAAAGACGAGTTGGAGAAGATTAAAGAACAGGTACTCAATATTTTGTAGCACACAGAAACCTATGGGTAAACTGATTATTTTTTCTGCCCCCTCGGGCTCCGGCAAGACAACCATCGTGCGCCGATTGATGGAGGAGATGAGTGGCTTGGAATTTTCCGTGTCGGCCACTTCGAGGGCTCCCCGTGGCGCAGAACAACACGGAAAGGACTACTATTTCCTCTCGGCCGAAGAGTTTGATGGACTTGTTGCAAAGGATAGTTTTGTGGAGTGGGAGGAGGTCTATGCCGGCACCAAATATGGCACATTAAAGAGTGAGTTGGAGCGTATTTGGGCGAAGGGCAACACCATTTTGTTTGATGTTGATGTTAAGGGCGGAGTGCGCTTGAAGAGTATTTTTGGCGCAGATGCACTCTCCATCTTCATTATGCCACCTTCGGTGGAGGAGTTGCGCCGCAGGTTGGAGGGTAGGGCCACCGACTCGCCAGAGAAGATTGCCCAGCGTATTGCAAAGGCGGATGAAGAGCTCGGTTATGCTCCACAATTTGACGTGGTGGTTGTGAATGACAACCTTGATGCAGCAGTAGCAGAGGTTCGCAATGCCGTGGCGGAGTTCATCAGTAGTAAATAAACCACATATACACACAGTAGGCTGCATCTGCAATTCTCAATTCTCAATTCTCAATTCTCAATTCTCAATTCTCAATTCTCAATGACTGTCCTCTACTTTGGCTCTTTCAATCCCATTCACAATGGGCACCTTGCTGTGGTTCAATATGTTTTGAGCGAGGGCTTGGCAGAGGAGGTGTGGCTGGTGGTGTCGCCCCAAAACCCACACAAACAACAAGCCGACCTTGCGCCTGAGGAGCAGAGGTTGGAAATGGCCCGCAGGGCTGTGGAGAATATCAAGGGTGTGGAGGTGTGCGATGTGGAGTTTGGCTTGCCCCGACCTTCCTATACGATTGATACGCTTGACCATCTTCGCAGTGCCTATCCCGATAGGGAGTTTGCTCTGCTGGGGGGAGGCGATGTGGCAGCGAGTATCCACACTTGGAAAGAGGCAGCAAGACTGTTGAGTGAGAATAGGGTGCTGATATACCCTCGTGGGGAGAATGAGTCGTTTGGGGAGCCTTTTGTGATGCTGCCAATGGCACCCAAGATGTCCCACTCTTCCACGCAGATTAGGAAACTTATTGCGGCTGGTGAGGAGGGGTGGAAAAGCCTTGTACCCGAGGTGGTTGCGGAGTTTGTTGTGGAGAACAGAATGTATGCAGAGGATAAAATAGAGGAGGCTTTGAGCAGGGGTAAGGAGGCCTTTGCAAGGAGCGAATTTGGGGAGGCTATCAATCACTTCAACGAGGCTCGTAGGCTCGATGCCGAGTGCGAGGAGGCTGCGCAGTGGCTTGAAATGATTGAGGATATTTTGGCCTTTCGACACAAAGATTACTACAATCCATAATAAAGATTTGAAGATGATAAACATTGCACTTTTGGCCGGTGGAAACTCTTCCGAGAGGGATATTGCTTTGCAGAGTGCTGCACAGGTGGCTGCCGCTTTTGACGTGGATAAATATAGGGTGTGGTTGGTGGATGTGTGTGGACGTAAGTTCACCCATCGCACTGCCGAAGGCGGAGAGCATTGCGTTGATTTGAACGACTTTTCGCTCACCGTGGAGGGCGAGAAGATCGTGTTTGACTACGCCTACATTATGATTCACGGCACCCCCGGTGAGGATGGACACTTGCAGGGCTACCTCGAAATGATGGGCATTCCCTTCTCGTCGTGCGATATGGTGTCGAGTGTGATTACCTTTGACAAGATTACAACCAAGAGGGCTGTGGCTCACACGGGCGTTGGACTTGCGAAGGATATTCTGTTGCGTGAGGACGATTGGATTGCACCCGAGGCTATTGTTGCCGAACTTGGTTTGCCACTGTTTGTGAAACCCAACGCAAGCGGAAGTAGCTGCGGAGTTACAAAGGTTAAGAGGGTGGAGGAGTTGCCCGAAGCCATTTTCAAGGCCTTTGAGGAGAGTAGCGAGGTGCTCGTGGAGGAGTTTATCGCAGGTAGGGAGATGGCCTGTGGCATATTGGTTACAGCCGACAAGGAGTGGCTGCTGCCCATTACGGAGGTGATTGCCAAAAATGAATTCTTTGACTACGAGGCCAAATACACAGCCGGTATGAGCGACGAGATTACCCCTGCCGACATCCCTGCCGAGTTGGCCGATAGGCTCCACGCTATGACTTTGGCGGCCTATAAGGCTTGCCGTTGCAGGGGACTTGCAAGGGTGGATTTCATTGTTACCCCCGAAGGAGAACCCTATCTTGTGGAGATTAACACCATCCCCGGAATGAGTGGTGGAAGCATTGTGCCCAAGCAGTTGCGTGAGGCAGGAATTAGTATGACCGAGGCCCTTACGGCCGTAATTGAGGATACCTATGAGGCAATCAATGATTGATATTGATGGCAAAATCGTTGCCACCGACATCCTTACCGAGGAGTTTTGTTGCGATTTGTCGGTGTGCAAGGGCGAGTGCTGTGTGGAGGGCGACTCCGGTGCGCCGCTTGATATTGAGGAGGTTGACCTGCTCGAACAAGAGTGGGACAACTACAAGGACTATATGACTCCCGAAGGCGTGGAGGCCATCGAACAACAGGGCTTTATGGTGGTGGATGTGGATGGCGACTACACCACACCGCTTGTTGATGGAGCCGAATGTGCCTATGCCTTCAAGGAGAATGGCATCACGTTTTGCGCCATTGAGAGGGCTTATAGGGAGGGCAAAACCTCGTTCCTTAAACCCATTTCGTGCCACCTCTATCCCATTCGTGTTAAGCGATTTTCCACAGGAGATTATGGGCTAAACCTCCACCGTTGGAACATCTGCAAGTGTGCTTTTGAGTGTGGTAAAAAGCAGGGCGTGAAGGTTTACAAAGCTCTCGAAGAGCCGCTTGTAAGGGCTTTTGGCAGAGAGTTTTATGAACAACTAAGTCAAGCAGCACTTTATATTGACCAAGACGAGGAGTAGGAGAGTGGTATGAGTAGGAGCGAAGTGTTGAAAGTGTTGTTGTTGGCAGTGGCATTTCTCGTGTGCGGAAGTGCTGCGGCCCAGCGCAAAACATACCAGTTGGAAGACCTGCCACAAGTGCCAATGGACACCATCGACACCGACCGCCCCAATGTAAAAATCATCACCTACACCAACAACACTTGGCGTTATCTCCATACCGACTACTCGCAGCGAGCCAATCAGAAAGTATTTCAGGACCATTGGGTTACAAGTGGCGTGTTCGCCTATCGTGATGTGAACATTGCCGATGTGCCTGAATCTATGGAGATTGAACTGATTGAGAAGTTGAGCGACTACCACCCACCCGTGTTGGGGAGGGTGTCTTCTCGCTATGGCCCACGAGGTAGGGGAATGCACAAGGGTATCGACATCGGTTTGCCCGTTGGGGAGCCAATATTTGCCACCTTTGAGGGTAAGGTTAGGTATGCACGATACAACTCCGGAGGCTATGGCTATTTGGTCATTCTGCGCCACCCCAACGGACTCGAAACCTACTACGGCCACCTCTGCAAACTCAACGTGGAGGTTGATGACTATGTGGTTGCAGGTCAGGTGATTGGCTATGGTGGCAATACGGGCCGAAGCAGAGGACCACACCTCCACTTTGAGGTACGATATGCCGACCTCACATTTGACCCCGAGCGAATAATCGACTTCTCCACGGGCCACCTTAAATACCACACTTTTGTTCTCGAAAGGGGATATTTCAATGTATCGTCCAAGCTCACCGAGGCCCTCGAAGAGGATGAGGATATGGATGGGATTTTTACCGACAAAAATGGCGCACCACTCACCAGCGAGGAGATTGTCAATAATCTCGAAAAGGCTGCTGCCAAACCACGCCCAACGGTGAATGATGCGATATATTATAAGGTGAAATCGGGCGATAATTTGTCGAAAATTGCCGCCAAGTATGGCACCACGGTTGGAGCCATTTGTCGCCTGAACGGCATAAAGAGCAGTACACCAATTCGCCCAGGTCAACGCCTGAGAGTCAAATAGTTGGGACTAAAATAGAGAGCGAAAATTTCCAATAGCGCAAAGACAACGAAGGCTCGGAGAGTGTTCTCCGAGCCTTTGCTTTGTGAGTTGTATTACAACGAACTACTATTTGAAATAGCGGTTGTAGAGGCCCTCGAAGCCTTTGCCGTGGCGAGCTTCGTCTTTGGCCATCTCGTGTACGGTGTCGTGGATAGCATCAAGGTTGTTCTGCTTTGCAAGGGTTGCAATGTGTTTCTTGCCATCGCAAGCACCGTGCTCGGCCATCATACGTTTGTAAACATTGGTCTTGGTGTCCCAAACAACCTCGCCAATCAGCTCGGCAAACTTGGCTGCGTGCTCTGCCTCCTCCCAAGCGTAACGCTTGAAAGCCTCGGCAATCTCGGGATAACCCTCACGGTCGGCCTGACGGGACATTGCAAGGTACATACCAACCTCGGTGCACTCGCCTACGAAGTGCTCCTGCAAGCCGGCCCAAATCTCCTCGGGGCAACCTTTTGCTACGCCAAGAGTGTGCTCGTCAGCGAATTGCAGAGCCTCGTCGCTCTCAACAACCTCAACGAATTTCTCGGGACCAACTTTGCAGAGGGGGCATTTCTCGGGTGCGGCATCGCCTTCGTGGATGTGGCCGCATACGGTACAACGGAACTTTTTCATAGTGCTAAATGTGTTTTTAAGTTTTGTTTGTTATTTGTGTTTGATTTGAGTTTAATTTTGTCGTTTGGCAGAGCATACGTTGCACAAACCTTTGTAGTAGAGTTGTGCTTCGGTAATTGTGGCTGCATTCTTGGGGGTGTTGCGCTGCACAAAGGCCACATCGTCGAGGTCAACATCATAGACCTTGCCACAACCGCAACACATAAAGTGGGCGTGGGGGTGGGTGTAGCCATCGAAACGAACATTTGCCTCGTCTATGCTGAGTGCCAGAATTGCTCCGTGCTCATAGAGTAGATGTAGGGTGTTGTAAACGGTTGTTCGTGAGAGTGTTGGAATCTCCTCCACCAACTCGTGGTAAATCTCATCCACGGTGGGGTGGGTGCGATGTGTGAGCAGATAGTGCATCACAGCGATACGCTGTGCCGATGGCCTAATACCATAATTCTGTAAGTATTCCTTTGCTACAATCATAACTCCCTTTTTTGTAAGTTTGAACTCATTACGTTTTTGAAATCATTACAAAAGTACAAACTTTTCTCGAAACTGCAAATTATTTCTGTGTTTTTTTCAATATAAACTATTATCTTTGCACCGCCCAAATGAAAGGAAGGTGTGTGGTAGCCTTTCTGGAATGATGGGTTTCGGGATGTAGCGCAGTCCGGTTAGCGCGCCAGCTTCGGGAGTTGGAGGCCGAGAGTTCGAATCTCTTCATCCCGACAGAAGAGAATAAAGAGATTACAAAGCAAAGCGATGTAATCTCTTTATTGTTTTATATCTGCAACAAACCTGCCTTGCGCACAATGTCCCACTTCTTTGAAGAGTAGAACTCCACAAAGGGCTTCTCGAAATTCTCCTCCCATAGGGCTCTGATGTCCTCAAAGGTGTAGCACTCTGTCAAATCGCCAACCTGCTCAATTACAGCCTGTAAGAACTCAGCCTCCATCTCGGGGAATTTGACCTCTTTCTCGCTCGAAGGGGTGCGAATGACAATGCCTTCATCGGTGAGCATTGTTGTTCCTCCAATCCACACAATGCGTGCCTTGTCGTTGTAGATACGACACCCATCAGGCTTGATGAGGTGGTCGGTAATGAGCGAGGGGATAACCGTAGTTGCAGGTACTTTTGCTCCAAACCATTTGTGCACGGGCCTTTCCAAACCACTGCCCACTAACCAATTAGCCAACGAAAGGTTGAGTCCGTCGCCCACCATATCGAGTGAATAGCCCCTATTCTCTGCAAAGGGCACTTCGTTGTTGGCAAAGGGGTTAGGCAGTCGGTCCTTGCGCCTTACGCCAAACTTCTCGGGCTCCTTGCCACTGGGCGAGTGTACGGTCATTGCGTAGCGGTGCCAGAAGGCCGAGCCGATGAGTTCGGCACGGAACATCTGCCTTACCACCTCGGCTGCATCCACACTCTCCTGCAAGGTTTGTGTTGGCAGACCATACATAAGATAGGTGTGGACCATAATGCCCGCATAATAGAAGTTGCGCATAGCGATAGTGGCCTGCTCAATGCTCACGCCCTTGCCAATCATCTCCAACAATCGGTCGCTTGCAACCTCCAAACCTCCGGCCACAGCAATACATCCCGCCCTTGCCATCAGTGCACACAAGTCGCCCGTGTAGCTCTTCTCGAAGCGGATGTTGGTCCACCAACTAAACCTCTTGCCTCGGCGCAGTATTTCGAGCGAAATCTCTTTGAGTAACTTGGGAGGTGCGGCTTCATCCACAAAGTGGAAACCATTGGAGCCTGTCTGCGCAGCCACTTGCTCCATATAATCCACCACTTCCACTGCCGAGAGGGCGTTGTAACACCCGATGTAGTCGAGCGAGGTATCACAAAAAGCACACTTTGCCCAATAGCAACCGTGGGCCAGCACAATCTTATTCCACCTGCCATCGCTCCAAAGGCGGTGCATAGGGTTGGTTACCTCCGTGAGCGAGAAATAGAGCTCGTGTGGAAGGCCCGAAAAGTCGGGACACCCACGCTCGGAGTGGCTCAAACGTACATTTTCGCCTTCGCAGTAGCCCTCCGTAGTGTAGGTGTGAATCAACTCTCCACCCTCCAAGATGCGCTCCAAAGCCACCTCGCCATCGTCCAACACAACGTAGTCCACATAGCGGAATATCTCCCTGTCGGTCATTGCTCGCAGTTCGGTGGTGGGGTAGCCTCCGCCCATAACCACCTTAACATCAGGGTAGTTGGCCTTGATGTACTGTCCGCATCGCAGGGCTGCCAATAGGTTGCCGGGGAAGGGCACCGAGAGACCGACAATGCGAGGTTGTGTTTGCTCAATGTGCTCACGCAGGAGGTCGCACATAAGGTTTTCCACCGCATTGCGTGGCTTTTGTAACTCCTGTTCCAAAGTGGAAAACTCGGCAATCGCCACAGCCAACTGCTCGCCATATTTAACAATCTCGAACTCCTCGCACACGGTGGCACGAATGAAGTCGCTCAGGTCTTGCAAGTAGAGCGTTGCGAGATATTGTGCGCAGTCCTTACTGCCGAGCATACCAAAGTGCTCCTCCACTGATACCGCACCCTCAAAACGACTTGCTTGGGGGAGGTATTCGGGCGAACAAATGAGTCCTGCAATGGTGTTGTCCTTGCCACGCAGAAAAGTCATAACACTCTTAATGGTAGCCTCATAGTCCTTTCTCAGGGCCACAATGCGGTCGCAGTTATCATCACCCTCGCCATCGTAGCAATCAAAGATGTTTGCCAAAAAATTGCGGCTAAAAATCTTGTTGAGCACCTCCACCGAGAGGTCGGCTTGTGCCACACGATACCCCTTGCGGCGCAAGTAGCCCGTAAGGTAGGCCGTGGCCGGATAGGGGCAGTTGGGCTGCACAAATGGGGGAGTGAGTAGTAGAATATCTGTCATAATATCTTATGGTATCTGCTATGTTTCTGTTATTCAACCTCCACAATCAGTCCATCGTAGGCAAAGTGTATGCTCTCGGGAAGGAGCGCATCTTGCTCGGCGTGGAGTCCGATTTGGTGGGACATATGGGTAAAATAGGTCTGCTCGGCCCCAACTTTGCGGGCCAATTCCAACGCAGCGGGGAGCGAGAAGTGGCTTAGGTGGCGTTGGTGTCGTAGGGCATTCACGACAAACACTTTCAGTCCTTTTAGCTTCTCCAACTCGCTGTCGCAAATGTGGTTAAAGTCGGTTAGATAGGCCACGTTGCCCACTCTGAAACCCACCACAGGGAGGCTTAGGTGGAGCCCATAGATAGGCACCACTTCCAATGTGCCTATGCGAAATGGCTCCTTGTCGATGGTGTGGAGCGTGATGAGTGGCGCACCGGGGTAGAGAGGCTCGGTGAAGGCGTAGTCGAAGTTTTTGCGTACCACGCTCTGCACCCCTTCGGTTGCCCACACGGGGATACTTTTGCGACAAAAGTAGTTGAATGCCCTCACGTCGTCGAGGCCCATAATGTGGTCGGTATGTTGGTGGGTGAGCAGAATGGCGTCAATATCACCCACACCCGCACGCAGCATCTGGTAGCGAAAGTCGGGACCGGCATCAATGACGAGCCTTGTGTGCTCATCCTCAATCATAGCCGAGGTGCGCAGCCGCTTATCACGGTTGTCGGTGGAACGACACACCTCGCACTCGCATCCAATCATAGGAACGCCCTGCGAAGTACCCGTACCCAAAAACGTAAGTCGTAACATTCTATATATGCCTTTTTATTTCTCCAACAATTTGAGGATTTCGGAAGGAGTGTCAATAATAGCCCGTGGTCTGTGGGCCGCAAGCTCCTCCTTTGGGCGGAAACCCCACGACACTCCAACGGCATCCACTCCTGCATTGTGGGCTGTGAGCATATCCACATCCGAGTCGCCCACATAGAGTACCTCTTCGGTCCTCTCCACGCCTGCTGTCCTCATAATCTCCCACACAATTTCGGGCGAAGGTTTTACCGCCATACCTTCACGATGTCCCAGAACAGCA
Organism: Tidjanibacter sp.; assembly: GCA_045614965.1. Classification (GTDB taxonomy): domain Bacteria; phylum Bacteroidota; class Bacteroidia; order Bacteroidales; family Rikenellaceae; genus Tidjanibacter. The sequence goes on along the minus strand of JAZLDY010000018.1, from coordinate 35,599 downwards.
CAGAAAGGAGTGGTGGGGAAGTAGTGGCCGACAAGTTGTTTGGTTGCTTGGTGGTATTTGTTGCTGGCCACCGCAAGTGCCACACCTCGCTCATTGAGTTCAGAGAGCAATTCCATAATACCCTCGTATGGTGCCGTAAGGTCGGCCTTGTGTGCCTCGTAGTAGGGCAGGAAGTGTTCTCTTATTCGGGCAATGTTCTCCTCTGTTCGTTCTTCCAGTGGTAGTGCTCGCTCAAAGAGCTTCATTATGCCGCTGCCCACCATAAAACGATAGGCTTCCCTTTCGTGGGTGGGAAAACCAACGAGTTGCAATGCGTGGTTGACAGCCTCGGCGATGTCGCCAATGGTGTCGAGCAGGGTGCCGTCGAGGTCGAAGATAACAAGCCTTTTGTGCATAAATATCTGTGGTTGTTGTGGCTACTACCTTACGAATAGCAATTCCCTATACTTGGGCAGTGTCCACATTCCGTCGTCAACGATGAGTTCCAACTCGTCAATCTCGTGGCGAATCTCCTCAATCATTGGGGCTACGTTGTCGTGGTAGGCAATGGCTTTGTCCCTGATGTTCTCAATGCGGTTGGCCTTTTTGCGTTGCTCGACCATCTGGTCGCATTTGGACTTGATGGCCATCGTGCGCTCGGCAATATCCTCAATAATCTCCAAGTTGCGGGCCGAAAGTGTTATGGCCTTATCCTCGGGGAAGAGCCCTTTGAGTTTATAGACATTGTCGATAAGCGAAGTCTGGTAGCGAGTGGCTACGGGTATGATGTGATTCATTGCCAAATCGCCCAACACACGTCCCTCGATTTGCACCTTCTTGACGTAGGTCTCCCACTTGACCTCGTTGCGTGCTTCGAGCTCCTTGTGCGACATCACACCCATCTGCTCAAACATCCTCACACTACTCTCCGAGAGGTAGTTTTCGATGATGAGAGGCACACTCTTCTGACAGTCGAGTCCTCTGCGGGCAGCCTCTTCGCACCACTCGGCACTGTAACCATTGCCATCGAAACGCACAGGTTTACTCTCCTTGATGTACCTGCGGACAACCTCCACAATGGCGGCAATTTTGTCCTTACCCTCCGAGATGAGAGCATCCACATCGGCCTTGAACTCCGTAAGGCTCTCGGCCACAACTGCGTTGAGCACCAACATCGAGGCAGCCGAGTTGGCCTCTGCGCCAATGGCACGGAACTCAAATCTGTTACCCGTGAACGCAAAGGGCGATGTGCGGTTGCGGTCGGTGTTGTCGATGAATAGTTCGGGGATGCCGGCAATGCCGAGTTTGAATCCCTTCTTGCCTTCGAGGGTTATGTTGTCGGTTGTGCTGGCCTCAATTTGGTCGAGCACGTTGGATATTTGCGAGCCGAGGAAGGTCGAAATGATTGCAGGAGGAGCCTCGCCCGCACCGAGTCGGTGGGCGTTGGTGGCACTCGAAATGGAGGCTTTGAGGAGTCCGTTGTGGCGATATACGGCTTTGAGTACACAAGCGATGTAGGTGATAAAGCGCAGGTTCTCCTCAAAGGTCTTGCCCGGAGCCATAAGCTGAATACCGGTGTCGGTGCCTAGCGACCAGTTGTTGTGCTTACCTGAGCCATTCACACCTCCAAAGGGCTTCTCGTGCAATAGCACCCTAAATCCGTGTTTGCGTGCAATGTTGCGCATCAGCGACATAAGCAGAAGGTTGTGGTCGTTGGCAAGGTTGCACTCCTCATAAATTGGGGCCAACTCAAATTGGTTGGGTGCCACCTCGTTGTGGCGGGTTTTCAGAGGGATACCAAGCCTCAGGGCCTCAATTTCGAGTTCCTTCATAAACTCCAACACACGTTCCGGAATGGTGCCGAAGTAGTGGTCTTCGAGCTGTTGATTTTTGGAACTCTCGTGTCCCATCAGCGTACGTCCCGTAAGGAGCAGGTCGGGCCTTGCAGCATAGAGCCCCTCATCAACAAGGAAATATTCTTGCTCCCAACCAAGATAGGCATATACTCTGTTGACCTCGGGGTTGAAATATCGGCACACCTCCGTAGCGGCCCTGTCAACTGCATCAAGAGCCTTTAAAAGAGGTGCCTTATAGTCGAGCGATTCGCCCGTGTAGGCAATGAAAATTGTGGGGATACAGAGCGTGTCGCCCACAATGAAGGCAGGCGACGAGGGGTCCCAAGCCGAATAGCCTCGTGCCTCAAAGGTGTTGCGAATACCACCACTCGGAAAACTCGAAGCATCGGGCTCCTGTTGCACGAGCACCTTGCCCGAAAACTCCTCCACAATGCCACCCTTACCATCGTACTGAATGAAGGCATCGTGCTTCTCGGCAGTACCCTCCGTCAGGGGGTGGAACCAGTGGGTGTAGTGGGTTGCTCCCTTGTCGATAGCCCAACGCTTCATTGCATCGGCAACAGCATCGGCTATCTGGGTGGTTAGAGGTAGTTTGTGGTCGATGCTCTCAACTAATTGTTGATATTGCTCCTCTTGGAGATATTGAGCCATTTTGGGGCGGTCAAACACGTTCTCTGCAAAGTACTCCGAAGGACGTGCCGTAGGAGTGGGTGCCTTGATAGCCTTTTTGCCAAAGGCATTTTCAATTACTCTAAATCTCAATTCGGACATAACAAAAAAACTCTCTAACCTAAAATTGTTTGGGTGTTTATTCGCACAAAGTTAATCTATTCTCTCTAAAAAACACCACACCTACCCAAGGTTTTTGGCAGGTGTGGCTCAATTTTTATTCGTTGGGGGTTTTGTAGCTGACATCGGTGAGAAAAAGTCCGGCAGCGGGTGCCGAAGAGGAACTGCGTGAGAGGTTGCGGCTTGCGACAATGTCGGCAAACTCTTCGGGGGTAATCTTGCCTCTGCCAACATCCACAAGCGTACCGACCACGGCTCTCACCATATTTCGCAAAAAACGATTGGCACGGAACACAAATACCAACATACCGCACTCTATCTCAATCCATTCTGCTCTGAAAATATGGCAGATGTTATTGGTGTTGTTGCTGCCGAGTTTGGCAAAGGTGGTGAAGTCTTTGGTGGTGAGTAACACCTCTGCTGCTCGATTCATCGCATCCACATCAAGCGGTGTGGTGAGTTGCCACGAGGTGGTGCGTGTGAATGGGTTTTTGCGAGGCTCGATGTAGTAGCGATACTCCCTCTCCGTGGCATCAAAGCGTGCGTGTGCCTCACCATCAACCTCATAGATGCGCCCAAAGGCGATATCTTCGGGCAATAGGGCATTGAGGTGATAGACAAAATCTGCGGGGTTTGCGATGGGACGAGAGGTGTCGAAGTGGGCTACATAGAACGAGGCGTGAACACCCGTGTCGGTGCGCCCTGCACCCACAATCTCCACACTCTCACGCAGAATGGTCGATAGGGCCTCCTCGATGGTCTGTTGCACAGATGGGGCACTCGGTTGTCGCTGCCAACCGCAGTAGGCAGTACCTTTGTAGGAGAGTTCGGCAAAGTAACGCATAGGTGTAAAAATGGAGTTTGTTTTTACAAAAGTATGGAAATTTTTCGTATTTTTGTGCGTTTATGTAAAAAGCAGAATAAATCTGATGAAGGTTGCAATTGTAGGCTACGGCAAGATGGGCCACGAAATCGAAAAGGTGCTCCTCGAAAGGGGACACGAAGTGGTGGTAAAAATAGACGTGGACAATAGGGCGGAGATGATGACTCCTGAGGTACTCTCGCAGGCGGATGTCGCCATCGAGTTTACATCGCCCACAACTGCCTACGACAACATCAGAGCCTGCATAGAGGCAGGTGTGGCGGTGTTGAGTGGCTCTACGGGTTGGACGGAACGCAAGGCCGAGATTGATGAGTTGTGCCGACAAAAGGGTGGCGCATTTTTCTACTCGTCAAACTACTCCGTGGGTGTAAATATCCTCTTTCGACTCAACCGCTGGTTGGCGGGCGTTATGGGTGGTATGCCCCAATATGGTGTGGGAATTGAGGAGGTACACCACATCCACAAGTTGGATGCCCCCAGTGGTACGGCTGCAACACTTGCCGAGGAGATGAAGGAGGCAAGCGGTGGTAGGGTTGTTGTTGCAAGGGAGGACATTGTGTCGGTACGAGAGGGCGAGGTGCCCGGTACTCACACCATAACCTACGACTCTCCGGAGGATACCCTCACTGTGAGTCATTGTGCAAAATCACGCAGAGGGCTGGCCGTTGGTGCAGTGTTGGCTGCCGAGTGGCTTGTGGGCCGCAAGGGAGTCTTTACGATGGATGATTTTTTGAAGATATAAATGCCGATTATGAAGGAGTTTTTCAGCAATAAATGGGTTAAGTTTGCCCTTGTGGCAATCGTCTATGTTTTGTGGTTTGTGGTGTGGAGCGAGAGCCTTTGGATGTTGCTCGGCCTGCCCATAATCTTTGATATTTACATCACCAAATTCCTCGCACGACTGCTGCGATTGGACAAACACAAGGCCCTGAAACAGACCAACAAGGTCTATAAGGAGGTGTGGAGTTGGATTGACGCCATCGTCTTTGCGCTCATCTTCGCCACGCTCATCAATACCTATGTGTTCCAGATGTATCAAATTCCCACCTCTTCGATGGAGAAGACTCTGTTGGTGGGCGACTACCTCTATGTGAGCAAGGCTACCTATGGCCCACGCTTGCCGAATACACCTCTCTCGTTGCCCCTGATGCACAACACCACTCCGAGTGGCGCAAAATCGTATAGCGAGGCCATCAAGTGGCCCTATAAACGACTTGCAGGCCGTAGGGGAGTGGAGAGGGATGATGTTGTGGTGTTCAACTTCCCTGCGGGCGATACGGTGATTTTGGAACGCCAGGCCGAAACGTACTACGATATTGTGCGCCAATTTACGGGTGCCTATGGCGAGAAGCGTGGCAGGGAGTTGATGAACAAAAACTACACGGTAGTATCGAGGCCCGTGGATAAGAGGGAACACTATGTAAAGAGGTGTGTGGCTCTACCCGGTGATACGCTCCAAATTATTGGAAGTGAATTGTTTATCAATGGCGAACCACAACAAGAAATTGCAGGAAGGCAGCTTATTTACTTTGTGCAGACCACTTCACCCCTGAGTGGTAAGAGTCTCGAAAGGCTGGGAGTGTCTAAGGACGATGTTCACTACTCGCCCTCTACGGGGGTCTATGTGATGCCACTCACCGAGGAGAGTGTGGAAAAACTTCGTGCGATGAAGAATGTGGAGAGCGTAACCAAAAACGAAACCACCGAAACCTACCTTGCAATCTTCCCCAACAGCGATAAGTACAGTTGGACGGAGGACTATTTTGGTCCGCTGTGGGTGCCACAGAAGGGCGCAACAGTTGCTCTCTCGGAGGAGAACTTACCTCTATATGAACGCATCATTAAGAACTACGAGGGCAATGAGTTGAAGGTTGCCGATGGGGTGATTTACATCAACGGAGAGCCTGCAACGGAATACACCTTCAAGATGGACTACTACTTTATGATGGGCGACAACCGCCACTGCTCGGCCGACTCCCGCTATTGGGGATTTGTGCCCGAGGACCACATTGTTGGTACACCTTCGTTTGTGTGGCTCTCGCTCGATAAGTACAAACCTTTCTCATCCAACATTCGCTGGAATAGGATGTTTAAGGCCCACAAATAAACCATTGATAGAGGTGCAGACGGAGGATACATACAAAACCATCGTAGGTCAAAGCGAGGCAGCCATAAGGGAGAGGAGTAGCAAATTTCTCGCCCTTGCATATCACGTTACCTCTGCCGAGCAGGTGAAGGATATAATGGATGGGCTGCGCAAGAAATACTACGATGCCACCCACCACTGCTACGCCTACCGACTCGGCCCCAAGGGAGAGGAGTTTAGAGCCAACGATGATGGCGAGCCTTCGGGCACAGCAGGTAAACCCATTCTCGGACAACTCCTTTCGCACGAGATTACCGACTGCTTGGTGGTTGTGATTAGGTGGTTTGGTGGTACAAAATTGGGCGTTCCGGGGTTGATTGAGGCCTACAAGGAGTCCACTGTTGCGGTGCTGGACGTGTGCAAAGTAGAGGAGCGCACGGTGGATAAGATTCTCTCTGTCCGCTATCCGTTTGAGAGTATGGATGGGGTAATGAGGGCTGTGAAGGCCGTGGGGCCCAAGGTTTTGGAGCAGACCTTCGACAATGTGTGTGCAATGAGGTTGGCCGTTAGGCTCTCGCAGGCTGATGCTTTGTTGGGCCGCTTGGAGAAGGTAGAGGGTATTACGATTGACGATGAAACAGAAGCGATATAATTCCATATACATCAAGGGCGCAAGGGTGCACAACCTCAAAAATGTTGAGGTTGAGATTCCCCACGGCGAGTTGGTTGTGGTTACGGGCCTTTCGGGGTCGGGCAAATCAACCCTTGCTTTTGACACCATCTTTGCCGAAGGGCAGAGGAGGTATGTGGAGAGCCTTTCGACCTATGCACGACAGTTTTTGGGACGTGTGGGTAAGCCCGATGTGGATATCATTAGGGGGATTGCTCCGGCTATCGCCATCGAGCAGAAGGTCAACACCCGCAATCCTCGTTCTACGGTTGGTACCACCACCGAAATCTACGACTACCTCAAACTGCTCTTTGCCCGCATTGGACACACCTTTTCGCCTGTGTCGGGTAGGGAGGTGGTGAGAGTGCAGACACAGGACGTTGTGGCACACATTGCAGCATTGCCCGAAGGGCAGCGAGTGCTTGTTGCAGCTCCGTTGGTTGTGGCCGAAGGTCAAGGCATTGTGGATAAGATTACACTTCTTATGGGCGAGGGCGTGCAGAGGTTTCGCTATCGTGGCGAGGTGTTGCTTGCCGAGGATGTGTTCGGCGAGTTGGATACCGATGTCAAGCCCGCAGATATTGAGATTGTTGTGGACCGTCTGAAAGCTACATCCGACAAGGAGTCGCTGGGGCGCATTGGCGACTCTGTGGCGAGGGCTTTGGAGATTGGCGATGGGGTGTGCAGGGTGATTAGTCCAGACGGGATGGAGGAGTTCTGCACTCGCTTTGAGGCCGATGGTATCACCTTTGAGGAGCCCACCGAACACCTCTTTTCGTTCAACAACCCTATTGGTGCTTGCCCGCTGTGTGAGGGCTATGGTAAGGTTACGGGCATTGATGAAAACCTTGTGGTGCCCGACAAGAATAAGAGTATTTTTGAGAATGCCATTGCCTGCTGGCGTGGGGCTACGATGAGTTGGTGGAGGGACCAACTTGTGCAAAATGCCCACAAATTCAACTTCCCCATCCACGTTCCATACCACAAACTCTCGCCCGAACAGCGCAGACTGTTGTGGACGGGTAATGCCTATTTCAAAGGCCTCGACTATTTCTTTAAGTCGCTTGAAAAAGAGCGATATAAGGTGCAGTATAGGGTGATGCTCTCTCGCTTTACGGGCAAGACTTTGTGCCCCGAATGTGAGGGCGCAAGGCTGCGTAAGGAGGCTTTGTGGGTGAAGGTTGGCGGACGAAATATTGCCGAATTGGTGAGGATGTCGGTGGACGAACTTGTGGAGTTCTTCAACACATTGTCGTTGGACGAATACGACACAAAAACGGCCGAAAGACTCCTTATGGAGGTGCGTACAAGGTTGGGCTATTTGTCCGATGTTGGCCTTGGCTACTTATCGCTCGATCGCCTCTCCTCTACACTTTCGGGTGGCGAAAGCCAGAGGGTGAATCTCTCTACCTCGTTGGGTAGTAACCTCACAGGCTCGCTCTACATTCTCGACGAGCCGAGCATCGGACTCCACCCAAGAGATACCCACCGCTTGATTGGAGTGCTCAAACAACTGCGTGATTTGGGTAATACCGTCATTGTGGTTGAACACGAAGAGGAGGTTATCAGGGCTGCCGACCGCATCGTGGATGTTGGCCCCAAGGCGGGTGTGAATGGCGGCGAGGTGGTTTGGAATGGCCCACTTGCCGATATGAAAGGGTGCGAGAGAAGCCTCACGTCCGACTACTTGTTTGGCCGCAGAGATATTGCTGCGCCCAAGAGCCGTAGGGGGTGGAGTAGTTACATTGAAATCAAGGGCGCAAGGGAAAATAACCTCAAAGGAGTGGATGTGAAAATTCCGTTGGGAGTGATGACCTGCATTACGGGTGTGAGTGGTAGTGGCAAATCGTCGCTCATTGAGGGCATTCTCTATCCTGCACTGCGCAGGGAGATATATGAGGCAGGCAATAAACCCGGAGGCTTCGAGTCGCTGGGGGGTGATGTGGGGCTTATTCGCTCGGTGGAGATGGTTGACCAAAGCCCCATTGGTAAGTCGATGCGTTCCAACCCTGTAACCTACACCAAGATATACAACGATATTAGGCAACTTTTTGCTGCGCAGCCTTATGCACGCCACAATGGTATCACCCAATCCCACTTCTCTTTCAACCGCCCGGGTGGCAGGTGCGAGGAGTGTCAGGGCGAGGGTGTCATCAGGGTTGAGATGCAGTTTATGGCCGACGTGGAGTTGGTGTGTGAACACTGCGGCGGTAAGAGGTTTGGCGAAGAGGTGTTGGAGGTGCGCTATCGTGGAAAGAACATCCACGAGGTGCTGGAAATGAATGTGGATGAGGCCATTGAGTTCTTTGGTCAGGAGGGCGATGCGAACATCAATCAACGCATCGTAACCTCGCTACGCACCCTCCAATCCGTTGGACTTGGGTATATCAAACTCGGCCAATCGACCTCCACACTCTCGGGTGGCGAGATTCAGAGGGTGAAACTCGCCTCGTTCCTTATGGGCGAGGACACTACCGATGGCACGATGTTCATCTTCGACGAGCCCACCACGGGCCTCCACTTCCACGACATCAACAAACTGCTGGGAGCCTTTGATGCGCTGCTCAAAAAGGGCCACACGATTGTTGTTATTGAACATAATCTGGACGTTATCAAGTGTGCCGATTGGGTTGTTGACCTCGGCCCCGAGGCGGGCACAGGAGGTGGCGAGGTGGTCTTTGAGGGACGACCGGAGGAACTTGTGGAGTGTGAGAAGAGTTATACGGGACAATTCCTAAAAGCAAGAAACACAGAGAAATAACGAGTGAGAGTGTATGTCTAAAACAAAGGAAACCTTTTATGTTCACACCCTGTCGAACGGCCTCAGGTGCATACTCAAACGTGTGCCCACGAGTGCTGTGTGCTACTGTTCGATGACCATCGGTGCAGGTAGCCGTGATGAAAGGGCGGACGAGATTGGTATGGCCCACTTGCTCGAACACACCCTCTTTAAGGGTACGGCAAAACGTAAGGCTTGGCAGGTGAACTGCCGTTTGGAAAACCTCGGCGGCGAACTTAATGCCTTCACCACCAAAGAGGAAACAGTGGTGCACGCCACGGTGCTGAAAGGCGACTTTGCAAAGGCAGTGGAGCTGATGGACGACATCATATTCCACTCCACATTCCCCACTGCGGAGGTCGAAAAAGAGAAAAAGGTAATCTATGACGAGATAGGCATCTATAAAGATTCGCCCGAGGAGCGCATCTATGACGAGTTTGAGGAACTTCTCTTTGAGGGCTCCGAGTTGGGCCACGCCATCCTCGGCACTCGTGCAGCCCTGAGGCGGCACACGTCAAAGAAGATTGGGACCTTTGTGGAGCGCAACTACACCACCGACCGTATGGTCTTTGCGGTGTGTGGCCCCATCGGAGAAGCCCAATTTGTGCGCACGGTGGAACGATATTTTGGTACAGAGCCTGCCACCACCAAGAGTCAGAGCCGTGTGGCCCCTGTGGCGGTGGGGAGGTTTGATAGAGAGGTCGTGGATAAGGCTACGCATCAGGTACGCTCGGTTATGGGGTGTAGGGCCTATGCGCTTGATAATCCCAAACGAGTGGCCCTGATACTGCTCACAAACCTGCTTGGTGGCCCAACAGCTGCGTCGGTGCTTAATGTGGCCCTTAGGGAACGTAATGCGCTGACCTATTGTGCCGAAGCACTCTACACGCCACTTTCGGATACGGGCATTTTCACCATCTATTTCTCGTGCGACAAGGAGAATTTGGAGCAGTGTAGGGAGGTTGTGCGTGAGGAACTTAAAAGACTCTCGGAGGAGCCATTGAGCCCTCGCCGACTCTCGCAGGCAAAGAAACAATTTGTGGGCCAATTCACCATCACAGCCGAAAATGGCGAAGCCTATATGCTGGGCGTGGGCAAGAGTTTTCTCTCGTTTGGCTCGGTGGACACGCTGGGCGAAATCTACGAGAGAGTGGAGGCTGTTACGGCCGAAGAGATACAGAGCGTGGCAAGGGAGATATTCGGCAACCTCTCCTCGCTGACATACCTATAAATAAATGGAAATGCTATGAACGAAGAACTCGAAAGATATATCCGCAACCTCTCCTCGCCCGAAGACCCCCTGCTCACCGAACTTGACTCGGAGAGCAACCTGCGTGTGGTGCAACACAAAATGGTGTCGGGCCACGTTCAGGGCAAGTTTTTGGAGATGTTGACGAGGATGATTGCCCCACATAGGGTGCTGGAAATTGGCACCTTCACGGGCTATGCAACCCTCTGTTTTGCAGCAGGAATGCCCGGGGGCGGAGTGATTGACACTATTGAAATTGAGGATGAGTTGGAGAGTATTCAGACCGAATTTTTCTCTCGCTCGCCCCACGGCCACAAGATTCGCCGCCACACGGGCAGTGCGTTGGAGGTGGTGCCGAGGCTGGGGGAGTGCTACGACCTCGTTTTCATTGATGGCGACAAGAGGGAGTACCCCGACTATTTCCGTATGCTGCTCGATGGTGGCCACGTTCACTCGGGTAGCTACATTTTGGCGGATAATATCCTTTGGTATGGCAAGGTTACGGCCGATGTGGTGAAGAACTCCGACCGCCAAACGAGGGGCATTTTGGAGTTCAACCAACTTGTCCACGACGACCCTCGGGTGGAGAGCGTGATTGTCCCCCTGCGTGATGGCATCAACTTGATTAGGGTTTTGTAGAATGAAACAAGGCGAGTGAATTTCACTCGCCTTTGATTTTGTCGGTAGTCGGTAGTCGGTTGACGTGGTTATCCTCTTTCGCCGAAAATCATTGAGCCGATGCGGACCATTGTGCTGCCACACTCGATGGCCTCGTGGTAGTCGGAGGTCATACCCATCGAAAGGGTGTCAAACTCCGCCCCAAACTTCGGGCGCAGGGTGTCGAACAACTCACGCAGGCGCACAAACTCCCTCTTGTTCAGTTCAATATCCTCCGTAAGTGTGCCAATGGTCATAAGTCCTCGTGGGCGAAGGTGGGGTAGGCGGGTGGCAAAATCGGCACTCTCAACCCACGCCGTAAACTCCTCCACATCCCAGCCACTCTTGCTCTCCTCCTCGGCCAGATGTATCTCAAACAGAACGTCTATGGTGCGCCCAAAACGTGTGGCCTGACGCTCAATTTCCTCTGCAAGTCGCTCGCTATCAACCGAGTGTATGAGAGCCACAAAGGGTGCGATGTACTTCACCTTGTTGGTTTGCAGGTGGCCAATCATATGCCACTCCACATCGGAGGGCATCTGTTCCCTTTTGGCGCACATCTCCTGCGGGCGACTCTCGCCAAACACCCTCTGTCCCGCATCGTAGGCCTCACGAAGAGCCTCCACAGGGTGGAATTTCGACACAGCCACAAGGGTAACCCCCTCGGGGAGTTCTTGGTGTAAACGGACTATTTCTGACTTTATGGACATTTTAAGGGCTGTTTGTTTGACAAATTTAGGAATAATTTTTATATTTGTTCGATTGTGAGAAAAACTAATTCAAACCGTAATAAAGAAATTATGAAAAAAGTTATTACTCTTGCTCTGGCAACCCTCTGTGCGTGGGGTAGCGTGTTGGCTTGTACCAATCTGATTGTTACCCGTGGAGCCTCCACCGATGGCTCGGTTATGGTGTCCTATGCTGCCGACTCGCACCAACTCTATGGCGCACTCTACCACACCTCCGCAGGCAAACACAAAGCCGGCTCGATGATGAAGGTACACGAGTGGGACACGAGTCGCTATTTGGGCGAGATTGCACAGATAGCGAAGACCTATTCGACCATCGGTAATATGAACGAGCACCAACTCATCATTGGCGAAACCACATTTGGTGGCCGCCACGAGTTGGAGGACCCCAAGGGAGGAATTGACTATGGCTCATTGATTTACATCACCCTCCAAAGGGCAAAGACTGCCCGTGAGGCTATTGATGTGATTGTGGAGTTGGCCAACACCTATGGCTACGCTTCCAGCGGCGAGAGTTTTTCGATTGCCGACAAGAACGAGGCGTGGATTATGGAACTCATTGGCAAGGGCCCCGAGAATAAGGGCATCGTGTGGGTGGCAAGGCGCATCCCCGACGGCTACATCTCGGCCCACGCTAATCAGGCCCGCATCTCGACCTTCCCTCTGAACGACCCCGAAAACTGCCTCTATGCCGAGGATGTGATTGAGTTTGCAAGGCAGAAGGGATATTTCAGTGGCGCAGACGAGGAGTTTAGCTTCTGTGCCGCCTATGCTCCGCTGGATTTCAGCGCAATGCGTGGTTGTGAGGCAAGGGTGTGGAGCTTCTTCCGCAGGTTTGCCGAGGGTATGGATGCCTATGAGGATTATGCTCTGGGCCACAATCCTAATAATCCTATGCCTCTGTGGGTTAAACCCACCAAGAAACTTTCGCCCAAGGATGTGTTCGATATGATGAGGGACCACTATGAGGGTACCGTTATGGATATGACCACCGACATTGGTGCAGGCGGAAGCAAGTGCCCCTACCGTTGGAGGCCTATGGGCTTTGAGGTTGATGGTGTGGAGTATGTGAACGAGAGGGCCATCGCCACCCAGCAGACCGGCTTCTGGTTTGTGGCACAGGCTCGCCAGCAGTTGCCCGACCCCATTGGCGGCGTGATTTGGTTTGGTACCGACGATGCAGCAACTTCGCCCCTCACACCAATCTATTGTGGCTCTACCAAAGTGCCCGAGTGCTTGGACGAGAAGACTGCTAACATCCTCACATATAGCGATAAATCAATGTTCTGGGTAACCAACCGCATCGCCCAGTTCGCCTATCTGCGCTACGACTACATTGGTGCCGAGGTGCGCAAGGTGATTGACGATTGGGAGAATGAGCAGCTGCTCAAAGTGCAGATTGCCGACGAGCAACTCTCTCGCAAGGCTATTGCCGGTATGAAGAAGGCAGCAACCAAATTCTCCATCAATACCGCACAGGAACTGTGGGAGAAGTGGAGCAATTTGGACAACTACCTGATGGTTAAGTATATTGATGGCAACATCAAAAAGCAGGGCGAGAATGGCGAGTTTCTCAATAACGGCCACCACCCTGCACAACCCGCATTCCCCGACCAGCCCGGCTATTCGGAGAAGTTCCTCCGTGCCATTGCCGAGGATAATGGCGAGGTGTTGAAGGTTAAATAAGAACTTAACATAGATAAGCGTAACGATAGGGTAATCAATCGAATATGAAATACGATATTGTTGTCATAGGTAGTGGCCCGGGTGGACACGTTGCAGCCCTCAAAGCAGCTAAGAGAGGGAAGAGTGTGGCCGTTGTTGAGATGGCCGAGTTGGGAGGTGTATGCCTTAATTGGGGTTGTATCCCCACCAAGGCAATGCTAAAAAGCGCACAGGTTTACCACTATATGACCTCTGCTGCTGCTGCCTATGGTATAGAGTTCGAAGGCGAGGTTAGGCCTTCGCTCGACAAAATCGTTGAGCGCAGTAGGGCCGTGGCCGAGCAGATGAACAAGGGCATTGCCTTTGCCTTCAAGAAGGCGGGTGTGGCTGTGCTTGCAGGCCGAGGACGTATCGCCGAGAGGGGTGTGGTGGAGGTTACCTCTGCCGATGGCTCCGTGGAGCGTGTAGAGGCCGATAACATCATCCTCGCTACGGGTTCCCGCCCACGAGAGTTGCCCACTATTCCCATTGATGGCCAGAGGGTTATATCCTCAAAGGAGGCCCTTGTAATGAGGCAGTTGCCAGAGAGTATGGTCATCATTGGCTCGGGTGCCATAGGCTGTGAGTTTGCGTGGGTCTATGCTGCTCTGGGCGTGCAGGTTACGGTGGTGGAGTATTTGCCACAAATGCTACCACTTGCCGACGAGGAGATTAGCCGCACCTTGGAACGCTCGTTCCGCAAGATGAAGGCAACCATTTTGACCTCCACGGCAGTTAAGGCCGTGAGGGTTAATGAGAATGGTTGCGAGGTGGATGTCGAAGGCAAAAAGGGCGCAACAACACTTGTGGCCGATGTTGTGCTGTCGGCTGTTGGCGTTAAGAGCAATATTGAGGCCCTCGGCTTGGAGGAGTTGGGTGTGGAGATTGAGCGAGATAAGGTTGTGGTGGACGACTGCTTCCGTACCAACGTGGAGGGCGTTTATGCCATTGGCGACATTGTTGCCACTCCTGCGTTGGCTCACGTTGCATCGGCCGAGGCTACTGTGTGCGTGGAGGCTATTTGTGGCGGCACGCCCGAGCCTATTGACTACACCACGATACCTTCGTGTGTATATACCACTCCGGAGGTTGCTATGGTGGGCCTTACGGAGAAACAAGCCATCGAGCAGGGCTATGAGGTCAAGGTTGGCAAGTATCAATATATGGCTTCGGGTAAGGCTACTGCCGCAGGCGATAGGGATGGCCTTGTAAAACTCGTTTATGATGCAAAGACCGACCAACTGCTTGGCGCACACATCATTGGCGGAGCCGTTACGGAGATGCTTGGCGAGCCCACGTTGGCCAAACGCTTGGGCCTCACGGCACACCAAATTGCCTCCACTGTCCACTCACACCCCACAATGTATGAGGGTATTTTGGAGGCCACCGAGGAGGTTTTGTAAAAGTTTATTGTATATTTGCACAAAGTTTAACCATAGTATAAAAGATTTGCCTATGATGAAATAGCGTGAGAATGTTGCGCACATCGTAAAAATACATATTTGAAAAATAGCGTTTTAGCATAATTGTTCCTCTTACGAAAGTTTGGCGACTAAAAGTAATGACTTGGAATGGTAATGGTAGAATGCTCACGCATTGAGCGTGGGCTTTTTGTCGTTATGTTGTAAGTCAAGGTTCGCCAAACACCTCGTAAGAGCAATGTACACTAAAAGTACCATGCTCTTTTTTTTGTGCGTAATCGAAATGGAATAATAAGGTACATATAAACACACATCAAACACTAAACTTATTTTAGAACAATGAAGAAATTTCTATTTTTGACCATTGCGTTGATTGCAAGTGCAGTGGTAATGAATGCACAAGATTTTTTAACCAAACACAGCGGAGAGGATATCCAAGTGATTGTAAAAGAGGTTAATGCTGACGATGTTAGATATGTGCTTTTCAGCGAGCCTAACGGTGTTGTTTACACAATGCCCAAATCGGAAATTCTGATGATTCGCTACGCTTCGGGTCGCAATGAGGTGTTCTCTGCATCCAAACCCCGAAAAGCCAATGTCAATGATGTTCAGTTTGCTGCTTCGGCAAATATTCGTCCCGGAATGAAATATAAAGAGTTGCAGAAGATTTACGACCCCAAAGAGTATAGCAGTATGGCCTATGAGCGTTACAGCCCAGTGTGGTCAGGCGTTGGCTCGTTCTTTATCTCTGGTCTTGGTCAAATGTGCTGTGGTGAGTTTGGTCGTGGACTTGGCTTCTTGGGATGTAATATTCTTTTGAATGTTGCAGGTATTTCTTCGCTGGCATTCGACGCATCAGGTATTACTTATTTGCTTTGTTCGGCAGCAAATCTTGGTGTTGGTATTGTCTCTATTATTGATGCTGTGCAAGTAGCAAAAGTTAAAAATATGTATGAAACCGACTTGCGCTCGTTGCAATCTTCGGTGTCGGTTGATTTGTACCCCTCGCTGAATGCAGTACCTATGCAAGGCGGCTTTGGAGTTGCTCCCGGTATGACCTTGTCGCTGACTTTCTAATAACTACACCTATTTACAACAATAGCCGAGAACGCAGTGTTCTCGGCTATTGGTTTTTTAACGAATACCTCTATTTTTTGATTTCGGCAATTTTGGCATTGGCGGAGGAGTCAACAGCCTGAACTGCCGCAAGCACCGCATCGGCTTGGTTGCGTTTGGTGAAGATACCCACCGTATAGACAACCTCGCCTGTGGGGGCCGTGTAGCGAGAAATCTCCTTGTTGGGAGCCTTCGACTTGATGGCCTCCCTGACCTCTGCGCTCAACCCCTCGGCTGGGCCCACAATCTCCAAACGGTAGAAGGTGGTTGTGGTGGTTGGTGTGGCGGCCCTATCTACCCAATCGTCCCTGCGGATACCCTCACGCCACAGCACAATGGTTGGTTGTTTGAAGCCCGCCTTGCGTAGTTTATCCACACCCGTGCGTGCGCTTTGGATGGTGGCGTAGAGGCCCGCATAAAAATAGGTGCGTCCGTCCTCCCTTCGTTCGGAGTAGAGTGGGGACACCCCACGGAAAGCCTTCATTTGTGGCAACGAAGAGTAGTTACCCAGCAGAATGGAGTACATCTCGCCCTCGGCAGGTACTTTTATACGAGGTATGTCGGCGGCCGACGCATATTTTTTGCCTCCGATGACCACATCGGCAAACTTGGCCTTTGAGCGTTTGGGCCCATCCAAAGGCTCAAACTTTGCATCCTCGGGGTTGATGGTGGCCATCTGTTGCAATAGCGAGTCGGCCCACTTGCCACCGCACAAACGGCGAGCAATCTTCACCTCCAAGTTCATCAGCACCGCCTTACGATAGGGGTACATTGCAACATCAATGTCCGTACACTCGCCTTTGAGCCTCTCAATCATAGAGTTCTCCACCTCTTGCTCCCTGCTAATGTAGAACTCCTTTTCCTCCTTCATTCCGAGCGAGTCGGCAAACCCCACATAGGCAGCCGATTTGCTCATAAACAAGCGGTCGCTACGGTCGGCTATCTGGTCGGCCAGAGCCTTCATACGCTCCACGCTTGCGGTGTAGGTCTTGTGGTGTGCATTGGCCTCCTTCATTGTTTCGGCCACATCGTGGGCCTCGATGGCTGTTGCTGCCTCCTTATACACTTCGGCATATTCGGCAATGATACCCTCGACCTCCTTTTCAATCATCGCATAGCGACGTGTGGAGGTGGTGAAGAGTTTTTTGAAGCGTTCCTCTGTGGGAGTAAGCACGGGTGGCTCATTGGTGGGTTGTTCTTCCACCACTTGTGGAGTAGATAGTTTTGCAATTGCCGCAGCGATAGCCTCCGACTGCTTTTCGAGTTCAAACACAACCCTTGCCAAAGAGTCGGTAGGTGTGGCAGCAAAGGCCTCCTTTGTGGTATTTAGTTGCGCCTTCACCCTTTCGCCACGCAGGGCGAGTTGTTTGAGTTGCCTTTCGACAAATATCTGTTGAGCCGAGCAGGGGAGCGAGAGAGTAAATGTCGCCACCGCTGCCACCAATAGGCGTATGGGAGATTTTATTTCCACCATTTCATCAAGAAGAATTGAATGAGTCCGAAGATTTCCAAACGGCCCAAGAGCATCTGCAACGAGCTCACAAGCCTAACAGCCACGGGTACAGCAGAGTAGTTGTCCAGCGAGCCAACCGCACCAAATCCTGGGCCGATATTACCCGTGGATGCAATGGAGGCCGAGAATGCCGTCGTGAGGTCCACACCGCAGGCAGCATTGAGGATTGTGCCTCCGAGGATAGTGCAGCCGTAGATTACAATGTAGAGCACCGCAAAGTTCACAAGGTCGTTATCCTGCACCACGCCATTGTTTTTGATACGGATGATGGCGTTGGGGTGTTGTTGTTGTTTGATGCGTGCTTTGATAAGCTTGCCTGCAATCAGCACTCGGTCGCTCTTCAAACCGCCCGAAGTACTGCCGGCCATACCGCCCTGCACCGAGAGCCACATCAGCAGACACACAGCAAGTGCGGGCCATACGGTTGTGTCGGCCGTGGCAAAACCAGAGGTGGTAACAATCGACACCACCTGGAATGTTCCTTGTCGCAGGGCCTCAAAGAAGTTGCCATAGGTGCCGTTAAACCAGAGGGTTAGCGTAACGGCAATGCAGATGAAAGCGGTGGTTGATATGTAGAACTTGGCCGCTTCGGTGCGGAAAATGTTGTTCTTACGTCCAATAATGGTGGCGTAGATGATGCCATAGTGAAGGCTGCTGGCGAACATAAAGAACATCAACACAACCTCTACCCATACGTTGTTGAAGGCTCCCACGCTTGCGTTCTTTGTGCTGAAACCACCCGTGGCCACGGCCGAGAATGCGTGGTTAACGGCATCAAACCACCCCATACCGGCCAATCGGAGTGCGCCCACGCAGAGGAGTGTCATACCCAGATAGACGGTCAGCAGTATCTGCATAATCTTCGAGGAGCGATAGCGGTAGTTGTCCCTCGCCATAGAGGATATTTCGAGGCTCGACACGGTCATCCTACTGCGCCCCATCATAGGCAAAATCACAAGTGCAAACATCACAACGCCCACACCGCCAATCCAATGGGTAACGCTACGCCAAAACAGAAGTCCCTTGGGCAGAGCCTCTATGTTATTAAGGATGGAGGCACCTGTGGCCGTAAAGCCCGACACGCTCTCAAACCAAGCGTTCGCAACCGAGAACTCGCCACCCCACAGCAGATAGGGGAACATACCCACAAAGCACGAAGCCAGCCACGCACCAATCACAATGGCATAACTCTCCTTGGATGACATTGAGCCACTCTTGCCCACAAAAATCAACGGAAAACCACCCAACAGGGCTGTGAAGAGAAACGACAATAGCAGGGGAGTAAAACCGCTATCTACTCCGTTAAGGTATGATATGCCTGCCGAGAGGAGCATAAATGCCGACTCAAAGAGCAGCACCATACCTATATATCTCAATACTGTCTGAATTTTCATAGCCCTCCTTGTTTATCCCGACCTATTGTTGCTGCTTTTTGTTTTGCTCGATAAGTTCGATGATGTTGTTGTTCAAGGACATCAATTCGCTCTTCTCGTCAATCTTTACCTTGTAGGGGAGTTTGGACTCCACATAGAAGCCCAGGGCCTTGCTGATGCGCTGCACCGGACTTGTGTAGTAGGTGTCGATGAAGAAATAGAACATACACACGATGACGATGGCAACAATCAGAGTGAGAATGCTCGGTGTGATTGTCCTGTAAATGCTGTCCTCAATGCGACTTGTGCGCACTGCCAACGAGTTGCTTGGGGAGGACATATAGTCCTTGATGGCCCTATCCAGAGCATAGTATGCATCCACATAGCTGCTCATATACCAATCCCTGTCTGTGGCCTCGGTTGTAACGGTAGATGCCTGACGCTCAACGATGGCGTGATAGTGTTCGTTGGCACTGAATATTTTGTCGAGGTCTTTGGTGTCGTTCGATTGCTCCATTGCATCCAGCAAGGCTGCATTGAAAGCTAGAAGTCCTGTGGTGTATTCCTCCGCAGGCGACTGATTGCCAAGGATAAGCATCTTCAATACAGCGCTGTTTTGCACTTGCAGAGCATCGAGCATCCTCTTGGAAAAGTCGGTAGCCTGTGCGCCTTGTGCAATGACAAGTTCGGCATCCCTACGCAGGCGATTCATCTCGGCATAGGCGATGACACCAGAGAAGAACAACACTACAATAAGGGCTATAAAGCCCACGCTTATCTTTCTGCGAATTGATTTCATCGTTTGAAAATTTATGTTTAACCCACAAATATACTAAAAAATCTCTTCTGCCAACATTTCGCACCTATCATCCACCCCCAAAAGTCGCACTTTCATCAACTTGTTGATGCGCTCCCTGTCGAAAGGCATCTTCACTTTGATATAGTTTTCCGTAAATCCAACCATCTGTCCGGCCTTGGGAGAACTCTCAAACAACACAGTTGCTTCGGTACCAACGTAGCGGTTGTAGAAATCTCGGTGCAGTTGCTCACAAAGGGCTTCCAAACGTGCTGCACGGGCAGTTTTCACGGCATCGTGCACCTTGTTGGGCATTGCGGCGGCGGGGGTGTTTGCCCTGGCCGAAAAGGGAAAGACGTGGAGGTAGGCAGGGGCAATCTTTCTGAGGAAGTTATAGGTCTGCTCAAACTCCTCGTCGCTCTCGCCGGGGAAGCCCACAATTACATCAATGCCGATGAAAGCATCGGGCATTGCCCTCCTGACGGCCTCAATGCGAGCCTCAAAGATGGCGGTGGTGTAGCGGCGGCGCATAGCCCCCAAAACCCTATCGCAGCCACTCTGAATGGGGATGTGGAAGTGGGGCTGAAACTTGGTCGATTGGGCGCAAATGTCAATGATTTCATCGGTGAGAAGGTTGGGCTCAATGGACGAAATGCGGTAACGCTCAATGCCTTCCACCTTGTCCAGCGCACGCAACAGGTCGGCAAAACTCTCGCCCGTGGTGCGGCCAAAATCGCCCGTGTTTACACCCGTAATGACAATTTCGGTTTGTCCTCCTGCGGCAATAGCCTCAGCCTCCTTCACAAGGTCGGCAATGGGCATATTGCGACTCGACCCACGAGCATTGTGGATGGTACAGTAGGAACAGCAGTAATCACACCCGTCTTGCACTTTGAGGAATGCACGGGTGCGGTCGCCCGACGAGAAGGCAGCAAAGAAACGAGTAATCTCCTCCGTTGTGCAACTCGTAACCTCCTGACGTGTGCCCTTTGCGCCAAGCTCGGCAACCTTGCGGAAAAGGTCGCCTTTGTCGTTGTTGCTCAACACGATATCCACTCCCTCGATGGCCGCAATTTCGTGCGGTTTAAGTTGGGCATAACACCCCGTTACGGCAACTATGGCCGAGGGGTTGAGTTTGTGTAGGCGGCGAATCAGGTTGCGACATTTCTTGTCGGCGTGCTCTGTTACGGAGCAGGTGTTTACCACGCACACGTCGGCCTCTTCGGCACGCTCGGTGCGTTCGTGTCCGCCCTCAATGAACTCCCTCGCAATGGTTGACGTTTCGGAAAAATTGAGTTTACACCCCAGAGTATGAAAACTTACCTTCATTATGCTGTATAATTTGGTGCGAAAGTATGAAAATTTTTGCTACTTTTGAGTACCTTTGCACACTTTTAGCACACCGAGGAGCGAAAGATGACTTTTTTTGAAGCAATAGCAACATACGGATTTCTGGTGGATGCACTGCTGGCAGCGGTTTTGTCGGGCATTGCGTGCGGCATTGTTGGTACCTATGTCGTTACACGCCGTATGGTGTTCCTCTCCGGAGGCATCACCCACGCATCCTTTGGTGGTATTGGTATTGCGTATCACTTCGGTCTTAACCCAATAGGAGGTGCGATGGTCTTTGCCGTCCTTTCGGCCCTCGGCATCGAGTGGGCAGGCGCAAAGGGGCGCATCAGAGAAGATTCCGCCATTGGCATTGTATGGAGCCTCGGTATGGCCATAGGTACGCTGTTTATTTTCGCTACTCCGGGCTATGCGCCCAATCTTATGAGCTTCCTTTTTGGCGACGTGCTTACGGTTGGCAGGGCCAATATTGTAGCTCTGGCGGTGCTTGTTGCAGTATTGGTTGCGGTGTTTGCACTTTGGTATAGGCCAATAATGTGGGCTTCGTTCGACAGGGAGTATGCCCGCAGTCAGGGTGTGAGGGCCGATGCTGTGCTGATGTTGATGACCGTTCTTACGGCCATTACCATAGTGCTTTCCATACGCATTGTGGGCATTGTGCTACTCATCTCGCTCCTCACGGTGCCTACGGTTATCGCTATGTCGCTCACAAAATCCTATCCCAAAATCATCACTCTCGCTTCGCTATTGGCCGTTGTGGGCAATGTGATTGGTATCTGGGTGGCCTACGAGGTGGATTTTCCCGTGGGTGCAACCACAATAATTTTGCTCGGAATTACGCTTTTTATCGTAAAACTGCTAACTTTGCCCTCTCGTAGGAGTGTGCATAAGAAACTAAACAAATAAGTAGAGTTGAAAACTATCCACAAATTCACCCTCAAAGCGTTCTTGGGCCCAATGGTGCTCTCGTTTTTCATCGTGATGTTTATCCTGATGATGAACTTCGTGTGGCGTTATATTGACGAGCTGGTGGGCAAGGGCCTTAGTTTTGATGTGATTGTGGAGTTGCTCTTCTATGCCACGGCTAATATGATGCCCCTTGGTATTCCTTTGGCAACACTCTTTGCTGCCATTATGACGATGGGCAACCTCGGCGAGCACAACGAACTCTTGGCGATGAAGTCGGCAGGTATGTCGCTACTCAACATCCTTCGCCCATTGATTGGCGTTGTGTTGGTGGTGGCAGTGAGCAGTTTCTTTGTGGTTAATAATCTGGTGCCATATTCCAACAAGAAAATGATGGCCATCATCTATGACATTCGCCAACAGAAGGAGACGATGGAGTTTAAGGATGGCATTTTCTTCAATGGCATCGAGAATATGAACATCAGGGTAGGACACCAGAACTCCGATACGGGCCTGCTGACCGACATCCTCATCTACGATACCCGTGATCGCAATGGCAATATGACAACCACGGTGGCTGACTCGGGATATATTTATATGTCGGATGATAAGAAATTCCTGATGATTAAACTCTATAACGGAGAGACTTACGAGACTACCCGCAACTATAAGTGGAATACCGAGAATGCCATTCGACACCAGATTTTCAAGGTGCAGAATGGTGCGCTGGAAATTGAGGGCTTCGACTTTTCACGAACGGATATGAATCTGTTTAGTAACCACCAGACGAAGACCACAACTGAGTTGCAGGTGGATATTGATTCTCTGCGAGTGGAGGCCGACCGTGGCTCGGCACGTTCCTATGAGCCACTGTTGAAAAACAATCTTCTCACGCAGGATAAATCGGGTATGGGTCTGTTTGATACGGTCAAGGTGGACTATTCATATAAGGTGCCGACAAACCTTTTGATGCACTTTGATACGCTGAGCGTTAAGCAGAAACGAGATATTGTGCAGACGGCAAAGACCAATGCTCGCAACTCCCGAATGTCGCTCAATCGCAACGAAAGTACGGCAAAAGACACACTCAATAAACTCTATCGCTCGCAGGTGGAGTGGCACCGCAAGGTGTCGTTGCCCATCTCGGTAATCATCTTCTTCCTTATTGGCGCACCGCTTGGTGCTATCATCCGCAAGGGAGGTCTTGCGATGCCGGTGGTGGTGTCGGTGCTCTTCTTTGTAATCTATTATGTGATTAGTATTGCAGGTGAGAAGATGGCCAAAGAGGGTACTTGGAATGCTGCTTTCGGTATGTGGTTTTCGGCCATAGTGTTGCTGCCTATTGCACTCTATCTCACACGCATAGCCACCAATGACTCCAACCTTTTCAATACGGATTGGTACGTTATCCAATTCAATAAGGCCAAGGCAAAAGTGCAGGAGGTGTGGGGTAGTTTGAGGAAGAAATAATCCGCTTTTAAGACGATAATTTACGATGAAACAAGCCAAAGATTTGCGCATTGTATATATGGGCACACCCGACTTTGCGGTTGCTCCGTTGAAGGCTCTTGTGGAGGGAGGCTATAATGTTGTGGCAGTGGTTACTACGCCCGACAAACCCTCTGGTAGGGGACTTAAAATGAACGAAAGTGCCGTGAAACGCTATGCACAGGAGGTGGGGTTGCCAATTATGCAACCCGTTAAGTTGCGTGATGAAGAGTTTGTTGCAGCTTTTAAGGCACTGGATGCCGACTTGGGCATTGTGATTGCCTTCCGAATGTTGCCAGAAATTATTTGGGCCGCACCAAAGATGGGCACTTTCAATCTCCACGCTTCACTCTTGCCACAGTATCGTGGTGCTGCCCCCATCAATAGGGCAATTATGAATGGCGAAACGGTTACGGGCGTTACCACTTTTCTGCTCAATCCCCAGATTGACGAGGGTGCTGTGATAGGTCAAGTAAAGGTTGAGATTGAGCCTGCGGATAATGTTGGCACTCTGCACGATAAGTTGATGAATGTCGGCGTGGATTTGGTGCTCGAAACCGTCGAAAAGTTGGCCTCGGGAGATTACACTCCCATTGAACAAACCGAGATGATTGATGGCGAGTTGAAACCTGCTCCAAAGATTTTCAAGGAGGACTGCCACGTTGATTTTTCGCAAAGTGGAAGGGATATTGTTAATCTCGTTAGGGGCCTCTCGCCATACCCTGCTGCGTGGGCGCAGTTGGCAGAGAATTTGTCGGCCAAAATTTTCGAGGTTGAGTTCACTTCAAAGGATAACGATGGGGTAGAGGTTGGCACTATTTTGTCGGACGAGAAGAAGTATATAAAGGTTGTCTGCTCCGACGGAGAGATTGAGATAAAAGACCTTCAAATTTCGGGCAAAAAACGAATGAAAACCGAAGAACTTTTGCGAGGTTTTAGGAATATTACCACCTACAAATTCTTCTAAAATAGACAAACAGCGGAGCAGTTCAGGTGCTCCGCTGTTTTTTTATAA
Organism: Tidjanibacter sp.; assembly: GCA_045614965.1. Taxonomy (GTDB): domain Bacteria; phylum Bacteroidota; class Bacteroidia; order Bacteroidales; family Rikenellaceae; genus Tidjanibacter. The sequence continues at coordinate 11,220 of JAZLDY010000018.1, read as the reverse complement.
GTGTGTGGCGTTTAGTTATTTATTGAATTCCCCGAGCAAATCTCGGATAACCACACTGGCGCACACGCAACCAAACGATGCGGGAATGTAGGAGATTGTGCCGACGTTGGACTTTTTGTTGGTCTCCTCGGCAATAATCATCGCCCCCTCACGCACGGGCTCGGGCGAAAATACGGCCCAAAAGCCACTGCGGATACCAAGTTTGTGGAGCCTTTTGCGCAGCATATGCGCCAGAGGACAGTGGTGGCTCTTGCCAATATCTTTCACCTCAATCAGCGTGGGGTCGGTCTTGGCTCCGGCACCCATCGAACTCACCACTGGAAGGCCTCTTTCGAGGGCCGCAGCAATGAGGTTTACCTTGGGCGAAAGGGTGTCGATGCAATCTACAACGTAGTCGTATTTGGCCGCATCCAGAAGCTCATAGGTCTTCTCATCTCGGATATATTCGGTGATAACGTTGAGTTCTATTTGTGGGTTTATATCTCGTAGACGTTCAGCCATAACATCGCTTTTATTTCGACCAATAGTTGAAGTTAGCGCAAGGAGTTGGCGGTTGATGTTAGACTCGCCAACAACGTCGGCATCGGCAATGGTCATACGGCCCACTCCGGCCCTGGCAATCATCTCCGCCGCATAGGCACCAACACCCCCAAGCCCAACAACCAAAACGTGGGCATTGCGCAGGATGTTCAATTTTTCTTCGCCAAGCAGCAGCTCGGTTCTCTCGGTCCAACTCATTTGAAAATTCTGTTATAGTTGTTGTGAATGTTAGCGTTTAGTTCCTCTGTGCTCACACCTCTGAGTTGTGCAACTTGCTCATAGAGAGTGTCAATGGGCTCGTTGTGTGTGGTGTCGCTTTCGAGGAATAGTAGTTCCGCAGGGCAGCGGCGCAATGCCTCCATCGTTTTGGACGAACGGAGTGTACCAAAGCCAAACGACAAATAATATCCATTTTTCCACAACTGCTCGGCTTGTTGGAGCGAGCCAATGAAGCCGTGGAAGATGACGGCAGGGGTGGGGTAGTTGGCTAAAATGTTAGCCACGCTCTGCTGTGCTTTAACACAGTGAATGATGATTGGAAGGCTTCGCTTGTGGGCTATAACGACCTGTTGTTCAAAAACTTCCATTTGCATTGTAAAATCCGCATTGCACACCTTGTCCAATCCAATCTCTCCAATGGCCGTACACGTCATTGTGCCTAAATCGGCCAATAGTTGGGGCACACATTCCACTTTGCACACATCCCAAGGATGGATGCCTACTGAATAGGGGCCACTCGCATCTTTGCAATCTTCCACGCCAAGGCGATAGGAGCGTAGGCCGATGACGTTTTCGGGCGAGTGGTGGTTGTGTATGTCTATAAACGGTTTCATTGGAAATTGTGCTACAAAGGTAGGAATTTTAATGCGAGTAAAAAAGTGTGAAAAATATAACAGAATAGTACACCTATTTAATAAAAAAGGAGTATATTTGTGCGCATTTTAAGGAATGTGAAAAATTGAACATACAACAACACAAAATAAATCAAATTTTTTACACACTTAACAGATTATGTCGAAAGTCATTAAAATCAAAAAAGGTCTCGACATCAAACTCGTGGGTGAGGCTGAAAAGGTGGTCATTGAGTTGCCCGTGGGCGAGCGTTACGCCATTTCTCCTCTCGGTTTCGAGGGTGTTGTGCCTAAGCTGTTGGTGGCAGAAGGCGACAAAGTCTTGGCCGGTAGTGCCTTGTTCTACGACAAGGTGCACCCCGAGGTGATGTTTACTTCGCCCGTCAGCGGTACTGTTTCGGCAATTCGTCGTGGCGAGAAGCGCAAATTGCTTGCCATTGAGGTAACTGCCGATGCTCAACAGAGTTACAAACCTTTCAACATCGACCTTGCAAAGATTTCTCGTGAGGAGTTGGTTGCAGTGTTGCTCGAAAGCGGCCTCTGGGCTTCGATTATTCAGCGTCCCTATGGAATTATTGCTGATTCGAAGGATACCCCAAAGGCTATTTTTGTTTCGGGCTTCGATAGCGCACCTCTCGCTCCCGATATGAACGTGGCATTGAAGGACGATGTGGAGGCTCTGAAAGCAGGTTTTGCTGCTCTCAAAGTGCTGTGCCCCAATGTTCACTTGGGCCTCCGTGCAGGCGAGCAGAGCATTTTGGAGGGCATTGAGGGTGTTGAGAAACACTATTTCAAAGGTGCACACCCCGCAGGCAATGTGGGCGTGCAGATTCACCACATCGACCCCATCAACAAGGGCGAGAAGGTGTGGACCGTAGGTGTCCAGAACGTGGCTATCATTGGCCGCTTGGTGCTGGGTGGTAAGGTTGATATGACCAAGACCTATGCCGTTTGTGGCTCGCAGGTGGCTCACCCCCAATATGTTAAGGCTATGGTTGGTGCATCGCTCGTGCAGGTGCTGATGCCTTGTCGCATCAAACCCCAGAGTGGTGGTAGCAAATTCCGCCTCATTGAGGGTAATGTGTTGACCGGCAAGAAGGCTACGGCTAACGACTATATGGGCCTCTACTCCTCGCAGGTAACTGTGATTCCCGAGGGAGGCGAGTTGGAACTTATCGGTTGGTTGGCTCCTCGTTTGCACAAACTTTCGGTTTCCCGCACATATTTCTCGTGGCTGATGCCCAAAAAGCAGTATAACCTCTCTACCGGTGTGAATGGTGGCGAAAGGCCCTTTGTTGTTACCGGCCTCTATGAGAAATACTTGCCTATGGACATCTACCCAATGTATCTCTTCAAGGCTATTATGGCCGGCGATATTGAGAAGATGGAGAATTTGGGTATCTATGAGATTGTGGAAGAGGATGTTGCATTGTGTGAGTTCGTGGATCCCTCGAAGCAGAATCTTCAAGCTCTCGTTAGGGATGGTATTAACCTTATGATTAAAGAGATGTAGTCCTATGAAACAGAATAACAATACACCACTTCCCAAACGACTGCTCGATAAGTTTGCTCCCACCTTCTCGGAGGGCGGTAAACTTCCTTGGCTGCACTCGTTCTATGAGGCAATGGAGACATTCTTCTATGTGCCTACTGATGTAACTAAAAAGGGCTCCCACGTGCGTGATTGCAACGATATGAAGCGCACGATGTTCATGGTAATCATCGCTCTCATTCCAACCATTTTGTTTGGTATGTGGAATATTGGTTTCCAGAGGATTGACGGTGCCGACTTCACCATTTGGCAGAACTTCTGGTTTGGTTTCTGGAAGATGTTGCCCTCGATTTTGGTAACCTATGTTGTGGGCTTGTCCATTGAGTGCGCCTTTGCACAGATTCGCAAAGAGGAAGTTAATGAGGGCTTCTTCGTGTCGGGTATCCTCATTCCGCTGATTATCCCCATCGGTACTCCGCTGTGGATGACCGCATTGGCAACCGCTTTTGCTGTGGTTATCGGTAAGGAGATTTTTGGTGGTACGGGTATGAACATCTTCAACCCCGCACTACTTGCCCGTATGTTCATCTTCTTCTCCTACACTTCGAGCATTTCGGGTGAGGCTGTTTGGTTTACCGACGCTCGCACCGGTGCTACTCCTCTTGGAGAGTTGGCCAACACGGGCACCACAAGTGTTTCGATGTTGGATGCATTTGTGGGTACAATTCCCGGTAGCATTGGCGAGACATCCACCTTGTGTATCTTGTTGGGTGCCATTGTGTTGCTTGCAACCGGCACGGCAAGTTGGAGGACTATGTTGAGCGTATTTGTGGGTGGCCTTGTGATGGGCGGTATCTTCAACCTCGTTGCCCCTGCCGAGCCACAGACTGCAACCGAGGTGTATATGAGCCTTCCCGCTTGGCAGCACTTGTTGCTTGGTGGCTTTGCATTCGGTGCTGTGTTTATGGCAACCGACCCCGTTACCTCGGCGCAGACCAACACGGGTAAATACATCGTGGGCTTTATGATTGGTGCGCTGGCAATCCTCGTGAGGGTGTTCAACACCGGTTATCCCGAGGGTATGATGCTCGCCATTATCTTTATGAACGCTCTTGCGCCTGTTGTGGACCACTATGTTGTTCAGGCAAATGTGGCTCGCCGCAACCGCAGGGCAAAGAAAGCACAAACCATTAAAGCATAAGGAGGATAGAGATATGAGTAAGAAAGGATTTTTGGGCGGTAAGAACTCAAACGCCTACATTGTTTTCTATTCGACCGTTATGGTTGTTATCGTTGCATTGTTGCTTGCTTTCACCTCGCTCTCTTTGAAGGATAAACAGGAGGCAAACGAACTCAACGAGAAGAAAAATGCTATCGTTGCATCGCTCGGTTTGGAGGCTGGCACCTACGACCAAGTTATTGATGCCTATGTGGTTAATGCCGCAGGTGAGAGGGTTGCAGTGGAGGGCGAAATCGTTAAACGCCTCAGTAACCTGCCCGAGAACTATGCCGCAGGCGAGTATATCGTTTTCGAGAATAAGGAGAGTGGCGAGGTGGTTGTTCCTCTGACCGGTAAGGGTCTGTGGGACGACATTTGGGGCTATGTGGCTCTGGGTGCCGATATGAACACCATCAAGGGTGCTATCTTCGACCACGCAGGCGAGACTCCCGGTTTGGGTGCCGAGATTGCAACTCCCAAGTACCAGGCACAATTCCCCGGTCTGACCATCTATGAGGGTGCCGACCTTGTTGGTATTGAGGTTGTTAAGGGCGGTGCCAAGGGCGCAGCACACTCGGTGGATGCTGTAACCGGTGGTACCAAGACCTCCGATGGCTTGGAATTGATGATTAAGGATTGCCTCAAATGCTACGATGCCTTCTTTAAGGCTCGACAGGCAGAGGCAAATGTTGAAGTTGTTGAAACCGTAAATGCAGAGTAACACTATGAAAAACAAGACTTTTCAATCGCTGACTAATCCGTTGGCAAAGAATAACCCTATTCTGGTTCAGATTCTGGGTATCTGCTCTGCACTTGCAGTTACCACCCAGCTCAAACCTGCGCTCGTTATGGGCCTGTCGGTTATGGCTGTGTGCGCCTTCTCGAACCTTATTTTGTCGCTGCTGCGTAACACCATTCCCGACCGCATCCGTATCATCGTGCAGTTGGTTGTGATTGCTGCGCTGGTAACCGTTGTGAACGATGTGCTGAAAGCATACGTTTATGACGTGAGCAAGCAACTCTCTGTGTATGTGGGCCTTATTATTACCAACTGTATCATTATGGGCCGTGTGGAGGCTTTCGCTCTGTCGAACAAACCTCTGCCTTCGTTGCTGGATGGTATCGGCAACGGCCTTGGCTACGGTGCAGTGCTGGTGATTATCGGCTTTGTGAGGGAGCTTTTCGGTAGCGGTACCTTGTTTGGCTACCAGGTTATTCCCGAGAGCCTCTACGAGGCTGGCTATGTGAACAACGGCTTGATGTTGTTCCCTCCCTCGGCACTGATTATCGTGGGTATCATCATCTGGGTACACCGCAACGCTAACAAAGATTTACAGGAAAAATAATTTGGAGGAGCATAGAATATGGAACTTTTGAACCTATTTATTAAGTCTACCTTTATAGACAATATGGTATTCTCGTTCTTCTTCGGTATGTGTTCCTACATTGCCGTTTCGAAGAGCGTAAAGACTGCAAATGGTTTGGGTTTGGCAGTTACGTTTGTAATGCTTACGACTGTGCCCCTGAACTATTTGCTCGAAAAATACATTCTCAAAGCAGGAGCTCTTGCGTGGATTAATCCTGATTTCGCAATGGACGGTGCAACACCCGTTGATTTGAGCTTTTTGAGTTTTATTCTCTTTATTGCAGTGATTGCTGCATTTGTTCAGTTGTTGGAGATGGTGATTGAGAAATTCTCTCCCTCGCTCTATAACTCGCTCGGTATCTTCTTGCCTCTGATTGCTGTGAACTGTGCAATTATGGGTGGCGCACTGTTTATGCAGCAGCGCAACTTCCCCACAGTGGGTGAGGCTGCCGTGTTTGGTTTTGGCTCGGGCTTCGGTTGGTGGATTGCTATCCTTGTGATGGCTGCCATTCGTGAGAGGCTCTCGTACTCCAACATCCCCGCAGGACTTCGTGGCCCCGGTATCGCATTCATCATCACCGGCTTGCTCGGTATGGCGTTTATGATTTTCTCGGGTTTCCAATTGTAGAACTTTTTTAAGGCAATAGAAAGAGAATATGAATAACACACTGATTATTACAGTTGCCATCGTGGTATTCCTCGTGTCGCTGCTGCTGCTTGTGGCTCTGCTGCTTGTGGCAAAGGCTAAACTGACTAGCTCGGGCGAGGTTACCATCAACATCAACGATGGCGAGAAACAACTCAAAGTTGCAAGCGGCAACTCGCTGCTGACCACTCTGGCGCAGGAGAAGATTTTCCTTCCTTCGGCTTGTGGTGGCCAGGGTAGCTGCGGTATGTGTAAGGTACAGGTGCTCGATGGTGGTGGCGAGATTCTCCCCACCGAGGTTGGCTTCTTTACCCGCAAACAGCAGAAAGACCACTGGCGTTTGGGCTGCCAAGTGAAGGTTAAGAACGATATGGATATCCGCATCCCCGAGAGCGTTTTGGGCGTTAAGAAGATGGAGTGCGAGGTTGTATCGTGCCGTAGCGTATCGACCTTTATGAAGGAGTTTGTGGTTAAGTTGCCCGAGGGCGAGAAACTTAACTTCAAGAGTGGTGGCTATATCCAGATTGACATCCCCAAATATGAGGGTATCAAGTACTCGGATATGGATATCGACGAGAAATTCCACGCCGACTGGACCAAGTTCAAGATGTGGGACCTCGTGGCAAACAACCCCGAGCCTACCTTCCGTGCCTACTCTATGGCTAACCAGCCCGCTGAGGATGATATCATTATGCTCAACGTGCGTATCGCAACACCTCCCTTCGATAGGGCTACGGGTGGCTTTATGAATGTGCCTACGGGTATCTGCTCGTCGTATATCTTCTCCCGCAAACCCGGCGATAAGGTAACCATTTCGGGCCCCTATGGTGAGTTCTTCATCAAGGATACCCCCAATGAGAAGATGTTCATCGGTGGTGGTGCAGGTATGGCACCTATGCGTTCGCACATCTTCCACCTCTTCAAGACCGTGAAGAGCGACCTGCCCATCTCGTTCTGGTATGGCGCACGCTCAAAGCAGGAGATTTTCTATCAGGAACAGTTTGAGGAGTTCGCCAAAGAGTTCCCCAACTTCAAGTTTGCCATTGGTCTTAGCGACCCAAGGCCCGATGATAATTGGGATCCCAACTACATTGGCTTCATCCACAATGTTATCTATAACAACTACTTGAAGAATCACCCTGCACCCGAGGATATCGAGTACTACCTCTGCGGTCCTCCTATGATGATTTCGGCAGTGGTGAATATGCTCGACAATTTGGGCGTACCACCGGAGAACATTATGTATGACAACTTTGGTAGTTAAAAAATAAGGGACTCGATTGAGTCCCTTATTTTTTAACTACCAAAGGTCTAACGTCAAAAGTCTAACATCTAACGACTTTTAGCACAATGATTTCTATATTTGTGGTGGAGTAGGCGAGTGCTGCTCTATTTGCAACCTCTTTGGGTTTGAGCCCATCCGTAACCTTCAAATACTACTTCTAATTGTCCATTTTCAATTTTCAATTTACTAAAAAAAAGGTTGCCAAGTGCATTGGCAACCTTTTTTTAGTACTCCACCTTGTCCTCTTTGGCTTCCCAGAGGCGGAAGGCTTCGAGGCCCTCGGCTCGCATCAGGGGGAGGGAAGGGACGGTGCGGGCGGTGGGGGCAAGAGGTATCTGGTCGTAGATGAACGCATCATCAAAACCAATGGCCGCAGCGTCTTCTCGTGTGTTGGCATAGTAGATGCGCTCGATGCCGGCCCAATAGATGGCACTCAGGCACATAGGGCAAGGCTCACACGATGAATATATCTCGCAACCCTTCAAGTCGAAGTTGCCAACAGCCTGACACGCAGCACGAATGGCACTCACCTCGGCGTGTGCTGTGGGGTCGTTGAGTATCGTAACACTATTGGAGCCGGTGGCTACCACCTCACCATTACGCACGATAACCGCACCAAAGGGGCCTCCACCCTTGGCCACACTCTCCTTGGAGAGTTCTATGGCCATACGCATAAATTTGTTTTCACTCATAGTTTTGTTCGTTTTTGTTTTTAAGTTGGTGCAAATCCTGTGCGGTTTGCTTACAAATATAAGGAATTTTTAGTAACTTTACGATGTAAAAACAAAATAAAACTTTCGATTATGAACTTTGCAACCATTGTAGGTTATAGCGCAGCGATACTTATGGTGCTGGGTTATATTCCGCAGACCATTCAAACCATTCGCACACGCAAGACCGACGACATCGCCCTCGGCTCTTTTGTGCTGATGGCACTCGGTGCGGCCTGCTTCTTTGTGCAGGGCGTTCTCACGGCAAACGTACCGCTGGCCATTGCCAATGGACTTACGGCCACGATGAGTACCATCATCTTTGTTATTAAGATGCGCAACGACTACGGCAAGAAGAGGGGCAAGTAGGGGAGCCGCCAACCGGAACACTCGACAAAATGGCGAAAAATTTTGCACCAAAGAGTGTAGTGTGTCAAATTTATTGCTAACTTTACGGCATAGAACACGTTTACAAACTAATTCATACACGATTATGGCAAGTTTAAGGCAGATTAAAAAACAGATTGACTATGTAGTTAACGAGGTGGTTTACGATTGCTACCTCTCGCTTGGTTTCCACTCGGATAAGCAGGATGAGATTATTGCTCTGATGCAGCAGACTGTGGATATGCGCAACAACCTGATGGAGTTGGTGAATAACCCTGCGGAGAAACACAACCCTTCGCTTGTTCGCAAACACTACGCCTATGTTCGCCAGCAGCTCGTTGAGCGTACCGAGGAGATTTGGGGCAAATTGAGTGAGATTTGCAAATTTGAGTAGTCGAAGACACTTTATAAGACAAGGAGCACTTTTTCGTCGCCAGCTCCAATAACCACAATTGGCGCACGAAAACCGAATAGGGCGGAACCGATTGGCTCCGCCCTATTGCATTTTAGAGCACTGCAATACATTTATAAATATGTCCGCCCTCGGCATTGAGCCATAAGGACACTACAAGTATAACTATTGTTTTCGGAAAACAAAAAAAATGCGCCTGTTTCGGGCGCACTGTTAATTTTCAATTCTCAATTCTCAATTCTCAATTCTCAATTTTACTTATGGTGCCCCAATACCGTGTGTGGCACAGGGCCGTGAGATAGCACCTGGATAGGGCAGTGGTAGTTCAAGAGCAACTCGGGGGTGAGTTCGGCAGTGGGGTGGCGGTGTACTGTGCGATTAACGCACACCACATTTTTAACCACCGTGGTTATCGTGCCCACATCGTGAGACACCATAATAATAGCCATACGATTGTTGAGTTTGGTCAGCAGCGCATACAACTCGCCCTCAAAGCGGTTGTCAACAAAGTTGGCCGGCTCGTCAAGAATCAGCAACTTCGGCTCGGAGATGATTGCACGCCCCAATAAGGCCCTCTGTAACTGTCCGCCCGACAACTCACCAACAGTTTTGTGGGCCAAATTATCAACACCCAACTCTTCAAGCGTTGCTTTAACTTTACGCTTGTCATCCACTGTGTATCTGCTAAATACGCCTTTCTCTCGTTGCAGTCCACTCAATACCAATTCTTCAACAGAAATAGGAAACTCTTTGTCAAAAAGATGTTGTTGGGGCATATATCCAATGCCGCCCTTGACCACCTCCGGAGCAATGCAAATATCGCCGCTGCAAGGCACGAGGCCCAAAATCGCCTTTACGAGAGTGCTCTTTCCTCCGCCATTGGGGCCAATTATGCCCACAAAGTCATCTGCATAAAATGAGATGTTGACATTCTTCAATGCCGGCACACCGTCGTAAAAGACTGACAAGTCCGAAATTCTTATGATTTCTTTCGCATCCATACCACTCATTTATTTCTCCGAAATAGTGTTAATAACCCTGTCCAATTCTTGCAATGTGTTTGCTGATAATGGATTGATTTGCACCATATTAACACCAATAATGTCAACTATTGGTTTAATTATCTCATAAGGATACTCAACCTGATACATCATCTGCTTGATTCCACACTTATTAACAACGTCAATAACCTCAGCAAGGCTTGCGGGTGTGGGGTTTTTACCCTCGTTTTCGAGCGAAATTTGTTGCAACCCATAATCACGAGCAAGGTAGGATAGGGCAGGGTGGTAGATCAAAAACACCCTCTGTCCTGCTTCGCCCAACTGCTCTGCGTAGGCCACCTGTCGCCCCTTTATTTCACCCATAAGTTGCTCTAAATTAGTGCGATACTTTACAGAGTCGGGGTATGCTGCACAAATCGTCTCACCAATATTGTGAGCCATCACTTCGAGCTCAAATGGAGACATCCAGGCGTGGGGGTCAATGGCTCCGTGATGATGGTGCGAATGTTCGTTGTGGGCGTTGGAGTGGGGGGCGTGAGGATGTGAATGATTGCACTCTTCATCGTGGCCAAACTCCTTATTTTCAATGAGTTTACATCCTTGGGCAGTGTCGATAACTCGCACAGCCTTCTGCGCCGAAATGCGCTTTGTAACTACCTTTTCAAACTCCATCAGGTTGCAGGAGAAGAAAAAAGCAGAGTTTTGAACAGCCGAAATCTGCTTGATTGTTGGCGAAAAAGTCTCGGGCGCAGCCCCTTCGGTCAATAATATTTCAATGTTGAAATCTTCGCCAACAATGGCCTTGGTAAGCCCATAAAGTGGTGGAATTGAAACGGTTATCACACTTTTGTCCTCATCGCCAGCCTTTGTTGATTTCCTTCCACAACAACCACTTAGTGCAAATATCGAGCAGATCATTGCTACTGCAATGAATATATCTCTAAAAAACCTTGCCATACTGCAAATTTAACCAAAAGCAATGTAAATACAATATCGGTGCAACACTATTTTTGGATAAATATTGGGGCATCAGCTTGCTATGCTTGCTGCGGTAATCACATCGCAGACCTTATTTGTAGCCATCTGCACGCATTTCCACGGAGCATTAAAACCGTTTCGTTTGCCAGACAGATTGTAATGGTAACCTATGGTGTCGTGCACCGCAAAATTGTAGTGACTTGACTTGACTTGATTTGATTTGATTTGATTTGATTTGATTTGATTTGATTTGATTTGATTTGATTTGATTTGATTTGATTTGATTTGATTTGATTTGATTTGATTTGATTTGATTTGATTTGATTTGATTTG
>JAZLDY010000017.1:0-106566 GCA_045614965.1 Tidjanibacter sp. | reverse complement strand
TTGTTGCATATTTGGCATATGCCTTCTTTGTGGTGTATTGCGGAAGCCCAACATTCCCATACGATGTGTATGAGTCAACCCTCTTCGGTATAATCGATTAGTCAATCTCCAAAAACTAAAGATGATGAGTAAGTTTTATGTGATAAGAGGCGAATATGAGCCTAATAGCGCTCCTCACAATAGATTAGTGTCATTTTTGAATGTTTATGAGTCGTATGGTATAGAAACAGAATTGGTGTTTTTATTCCCTAATAGTTGCGAGTCAAAGCCAGACCTTACATATAAACACATCAAAGTGTCATATTTGTATGAGGATTGTAGGTTGTTTCACAACCGTATAGTTGCAAAATTGTGCGCACCTTGGTTGTTTCGTAGGCTTATAAAAGATAAATTGCACAAGGGGGATATCGTGTTGGCATTGAATGCAGATGGTATTATGCTGAAAATGCTAAAAAAATCAGGAAAGGTCGCTCTCTACCACGAAACAACAGAGCATCCCGATATAGGTAATTGGCGTATTGAGAGATTGAAAAAGATATATCTTGATAGTTGTAGAACTATTGATGGGATGTTTGTTATATCCACTTCTTTAAAAAAATATTTTGCGAGCATTAGGGTTCCCGAAGAAAAAATTACAATCGTAAATATGACGGTTGATCCCAATCGTTTCAATGGTGTAATTAAAAATACATCAGTTGAAAAGTATATTGCCTATTGTGGAACAGCGTCTAATAATAAAGATGGCGTTGATATACTTATTAAAGCATTTGGTATCGTTGCACGGAAGCACAAAGATGTGAAATTATATATCATTGGCAAAGCTCCATCTGCGACAGATGAAAGTGGCAATTTGCAGTTGGTGGAAGCATTGGGCATTAAGGATAGGGTCGTATTTACTGGAGTTATTTCGGCAAAAGAGATGCCACAGATGCTGACTAATGCCGCAGTGTTGGCATTGGCTCGCCCCAATAATCTGCAAGCACAAAATGGATTCCCAACCAAATTAGGAGAGTATTTATTAACGGGCAATCCTGTCGTGGTAACCAAGGTTGGAGATATTCCTCTGTTTCTCAAAGATGGGGAAAGCGCATTATTGTCGGAGCCTGATGACGTGGAGGCGTTTGCTGATAAACTTTGCTGGGCATTAGAACATCCCGTAGAATGTGGTGAAATAGGAAAGAATGGTCGCAATGTCGCAATGGCCAACTTTAATGCATCAATAGAGGCCAAGAAGATAATACAAACTATTTTTCATGGGATATAATAATAAGGAGACTAAGATAAACTGTTTGATGCACTGGGTGTTATGATTTAGATGTCAGGGCGGATGTGTTATAATACAGTATAGAAATATTAATTTCGTTTGTTAATTATATTGAAAATGAAAGTGAAAATATCACACAAAGAGTGTCAGGGTATTTTATTAAATATCGCAAAAGCTTTTCATAAGATATGTATTTCTAATAACATCCCTTATTATATGCTGGGGGGAACTCAACTTGGTGCGGTAAGACATAAGGGTATCATTCCTTGGGATGATGACATGGATTTTGGTGTTCCCAGAGAGTATTTTGAAAAATTAAAACTTATATTGACAAATGAGTTAGAAGAGCCATATAGAGTTGTTTCTTTGGACAATACAACTAAATATTATGCAGGATTTCTTAAGATAGAAGATACGAGGACTATCATAGAGTTCGAATATCAAGATGATATATATCAATACGGTGTTAATATTGATATCTTCCCACTAGATAAAACCAATGGGAAAGTGGGCGCTTTTTCTAGGAACAATCTGATTTGTCAACTATATAAAGTGGAGAATTATCGCTTTTTGAAAGTGAAGAATAGTGGTCGCTTAAAACAGTTTATTTCTGTGATGTTGAAGGTCGTGTTGCCGTTTTTAGACAAGCGAACAATACATAATATTATTGAGCATAGACTGCTTTCTAAGGATGGTGACTATTATGCAAATTATTATGGTGCTTGGGGTTTGAGGGAAATTGTAGATGTTTCTTGTTTTGGCACGCCAACTTTGTATGAGTTTGAAACAGAACAGTTTTATGGCGTAGCAAATCCAGACCAATACTTAACCTCTTTGTATGGAGAGTATATGCAGTTGCCTCCGGAAGATAAAAGGCACACTCACATAAATAGTGCATATTATAAATAAAATGAAGAAGGTTATTACTTACGGGACTTACGACCTATTGCACGAAGGACATATTAATCTTTTGCGCAGAGCAAAAGAGTTGGGAGATTATTTGATTGTTGGTGTAACAAGCGACAGTTTTGATAAGGGGCGTGGTAAACTCAATGTGCGTAATAATGTATTGGAGCGAGTTGAGGCAGTCCGTAAAACAGGCTATGCGGATGAGATAGTTATCGAAGACTACTTTGGTCAAAAGATAGATGACATTCAGCGTTATGATGTTGATATCTTTGCAATTGGTTCTGATTGGGTTGGTAAGTTTGACTATCTCAATGAGTATTGCCAAGTCGTTTATTTACCTCGTACAGAGGGAATTTCATCCACGATGTTGCGAGAACAAAGTCAAAACGTATTCCGGGTAGGAGTGATTGGCTCTGGAAGGATTGCTAAGCGTTTTATACCAGAGGCAAAAGTGGTAAATGGAGTAGAGGTTACATCTGTGTATGATCCAGACGAGGAGAGCGCATCTATTTTTGCCAATGAATTTGGGCTTCAACCATTTACATCTTCTGTTGACGATTTCCTAAAAGAGGTTGATGCCGTTTATATAGCATCACCTCATCTAACGCATTATCCCTACGCAAAAACTGTTCTTTGTGCTGGTAAGCATGTACTTTGTGAGGTTCCATTAACTCTGTCAAAATCAGAAGCCAAAGAGTTGTATGACTACGCTGAAGCTCATAATTTAGTTCTTTTGGAGGCTAGTAAGACGGCTTTTTGCCCGTCATTCAATCACCTTACGACGCTTGTGAAAAGTGGTATTATTGGAGATGTCGTTGATATAAAATCCTCCTTGTCCAAGATGGTGTCGGCTCCCACCAGAGAGTTAGATGCAGCACAGGCAGGTGGTGCAATGAATGAACACGCATCGATCACACTATTGCCAATCATAAAACTTCTTGGCACCGATTACTCATCGTTGGATTTCCATTCCAAGGTTGAAAACGGTGTGGATATTTACACAAAGGTTGTGGTAAATTACCCTCACGCCACATCTTCGGCAACATTGGGAATTGGAGTAAAGACAGAGGGTAATTTGGTGATATCTGGAACAAAAGGCTATATATATGTTCCTGCACCTTGGTGGCTTACATCTTTTTTTGAGGTGAGATACGAAGACCAAACCAAGAATAAAAAATATTTCTATAGTTACGATGGGGATGGTTTGCGCTATGAAATTCAGGAGTTTGTATCGATGATGCTTTCTCAGCGAAAGAGTTCTTATAAATTACGCAGATGCGAGAGTGTTGCGATTGCAGAAATAATCGAAAGATTTAATCAAAAGGAGAACTATTACCAATTATAAGAATATGATTAGGACTGCATTAGTTGTTGGTGGAGCAAATGGGATAGGATTATCCATTGCTACCGAGCTGGCAAAGAGAGAGGAGTGTGAGAAAGTGTATATTGTTGACAAAGCTCCTCTTGCAGAAGAGAATAACAACGAAAAGTTTGAACACTATTCATTCGATCTTACAAATGGAGATTATTCGTTGTTTGACCGTTTCAAAGTGGTGGATGCACTGATGATTACTGCTGGATTTGGACACTTGGCGTTGTTTCAAGATGTGTCAGAGAACTATATTTCCGATTCATTTGCCGTGAACTCAATAGCCCCCATTCGTATAATCCATAGGTTTATGGATAGATTACGCTCGAAAGATCTATTCTATTGTGGTGTGATGGTAAGCATTGCCGGTTTTATGTCGTCACCGTTTTTTGCGGTATATGGTGCAACAAAGGCAGCTTTGAAGATTTTCATTGAGAGTGTGAATGTTGAACTAGAAAAGGGTGGTTCCGCCAATAGAATTTTGAATGTATCACCAGGCTCCATTGCAGGCACAAGTTTCAATCATACAAAAACTGATCTTTCGGTCACAACTCCTTTGGCATTAGAAATCATCTCGCATCTCGAGAATAGGGAAGACCTCTTTATTCCTCGTTACGAAGAGGTGTTTAAGAATGTTTTAGAACGCTATCAAGTTGATTTTCGTGCAGAGGGGCGTCATAGTTATGACTATAAGTTAAAAAGTGGAAGAGTAAAATGATTTGATTATATGCCTAAATTGTTGCAAATAGATTCGTGTTTGGGCGTGCTTTCAACGGGCAAAATAACGGAAGGCATCGGAAGCGTGGCTCGTGTGAACGGATGGGAAACATATATTGCACACGGTGCTCGATATGTCGGGACAAGTGATATGGTTTCATATCAAATAGGCTCGAAGTGTAGTGAATATCTTCATTACGCTAAGAGTTTATTGTTTGATAAGCATGGTTTGGGGTCTTCCTCGCAAACAAGGAAGTTGATTAGGTGGATAAAGGGGATAAAGCCTAATATCATTCATCTGCATTGTGTCCATGGTTATTACATTAACTATCGAATTTTGTTTGAATACTTGAATAGTGCGAATATCCCCGTTGTGTGGACATTCCACGATTGTTGGGCTTTTACGGGGCATTGTGCACATTTTATTACTGATGGATGTGAAAGATGGAAACAGAACAGAGGTTGTCATAAGTGTCCGTTGCTTTCATCGTATCCTAAAAGTCTTATAGATAGATCTTCTCGTAATTTTAAATTTAAAAAAGATATCTTTACAGCAAATAAAAACCTTCACATTGTTGCCGTTTCGCAGTGGTTAGCATCCTTGACAAGGGAGTCTTTTTTTTCGAAAACTGATATTCGTGTTATTCATAATGGCATTAATGTTCAACAATTTATGCCATGTGCAAATAAATCAGATAAGCCTACAATATTAGGTGTCGCAAGTACATGGACAGAGAGTAAGGGGCTTTGTGATTTTTACAAAATAAGAAGGAGTTTGCCTATAGAAGAATACGATATAATATTGGTGGGATTAACTCCTAAGCAAGTGTCGGAATTGCCTGCAGGTATTGTAGGAATAGAGAGGACAGAGTCTGTTATGGATTTGGCCAAGTTGTATTCTAAAGCAACAGTTTTTGTTAATCCGACATATGCTGATAGTTTTCCTACGGTTAATATGGAAGCTTTGGCTTGTGGAACGCCAGTTATAACTTATGAGACTGGAGGAAGTCCCGAGATTATCTCAAAAGACACGGGTATTGTTGTTCCGACGGGTGATGTTGATGGGCTTGTAAAGGCTATTGTTGAAATACATACCACGTCATTTAAGTCGGATGATTGTAGATCTAGAACAATAGAGTTCTATCGTAAAGAAGATAGATTTCTCGATTATATACGCCTGTATCAGCAGTTGATTAAGTCTAATAATTGAAAAAGATTTAAGATAGATTTTTATGAAAAAAGTGATTTGTTCACATTGTGTTATGGATTCTTCGGATGCAAATCTGACATTCGATGAGTATGGCATTTGTATGCGTTGTAGAGAATACGAACAGCGCATTGAAAAGGAATGGAACCATGGCAATGGCAAAGAGGCTGAATTGGAGAATGTCTTGGGAAAAATTAGGCAGTCCGGCGAGGGTAAAGAATTTGATTGTATTCTTGGCTTGAGTGGAGGATTGGATAGTTGCTATATGTTGCACATGGCTGTTACGCAGTGGGGTTTAAGGCCATTTGTGTTCCATGTGGATGCAGGTTGGAATCTCCCAGTTGCCGAGAGTAATATCCGAAAGATGTGTGATAAACTAGGGGTGAAATTACATATTGAAAAAATGGATTGGGAGGATATGAGACAAATGCAATTGGCATTCTTTAAGACAGGCCACGCTGGTTTAGATGCTCCTCAGGATCACGCATTTATAGCTCAAGTTGATAAGTTTTCGGAAAAATTGGGTGTGAAATATATCCTCAATGGGTATAACATTTCAACAGAAATAGTCGCCAATCCTGCATCTTGGAACAAAGGCGCAGGTCCCACCGCAGATAAGGTATATATTAAAGATGTTTTAAGAAAGCACGGAGGCTATAAAACAAAGCATTACACCTATACGTCAGGTTTTAGGCATAAGTTCTGGTTGCCATATGTTAAAGGTGTTAAGACCTTGCAGCTATTGAATTATATTCCAATTACCAAACAAGGTATGATAGATGTGCTTCAACGAGAGTATGGTTATGAAGCATACAAGCAGAAACATTTTGAGGATTTGTTGACCAAGTTTATTGAAGGTTGGTGGTTGCCTACGAGATTTGGTTATGATATTCGTAAGGCACAACTTTCCAGTTTGGTGGTTACTGGTCAAATGAAGAGGGAAGAAGCCTTGACCATATTATCTCAACCACCATTGACAGAAGAAGAGTCGAAAGAGTTGTTTGTTCAAGTTGCAAACAAATTGCAGATTAGCGAAGAAGAGTTAATGCATTATCACGATATGCCCATTGTTTATAGAAAGTATCGTAATAATTCGTGGGCTTTTAGGATGGGTATATGGCTCTATACATTATTGGGATTAGACAAACGAATTAGAAAGTAAGGTTATAATAAAATAATATATAATTATTATGTCCATTTTCAAAGACAAAGTCCTGTTGATTACGGGCGGTACGGGCAGTTTTGGTAACGCCGTGCTTCGTCGTTTCCTCGCAAGCGACATCAAAGAAATTCGCATCTTCTCCCGTGACGAGAAGAAGCAAGACGATATGCGTCATCATCTCCAAGCGCAATATCCCGAGGTGGCCGCAAAGGTCAAGTTCTACATCGGCAACGTGCGTGAGAAAGCTTCCGTAGATGTGGCTATGCGTGGCGTGGATTACGTTTTCGCTGCCGCAGCACTCAAACAGGTGCCCTCCTGCGAGTTCTTCCCTATGGAGGCCACTATGACCAACGTCATCGGCACCAACAACGTTCTCCTCTCGGCCATCGAGCACGGCGTGAAGAACGTGGTTGTTCTCTCCACCGACAAGGCCGCATATCCCATCAACGCTATGGGTATCTCCAAGGCCCTGATGGAGAAGGTTGCCATCGCTAAAGGTCGTGAGCTCGGTCAAGGTGCTGCAACCACCATTTGCTGCACTCGCTATGGTAACGTGATGGCCAGCCGTGGTAGCGTTATTCCTTTGTGGGTTGAGCAGATGGAGCAGGGCAAGCCCATCACCATCACCGACCCCAATATGACTCGCTTTATGATGACCCTCGACGATGCTGTGGATTTGGTGATCTACGCCTTCACCCACGGCGAGAATGGCGACTTGTTTGTTCAGAAGGCTCCCGCTGCCACTTTGGATGTATTGGCAGAGGCCCTCAAACAGACCTACGCAAAGGTTAATCCCGCATACGGCCAGACGGAGGTTAGGGTTATCGGCACCCGCCACGGTGAGAAGTTGTATGAAACACTCGTAACCCGTGAGGAGATGGCCAAGGCTATTGATATGGGCGACTACTACCGCATCCCCTGCGATAATAGGGACTTGAACTACGACAAGTTCTTCTCCGATGGCAACGAGGAGATTGCCAAGATTGAGGACTACCACAGCCACAACACCCGTCGCCTCGATGTTGAGGGGATGAAGGAACTTCTTTTGAAGTTGCGCTTCATCCGTGAGGACCTCGGCTTGCAACCTCGCTTGAAAGCAAGGGAGATTCGTTCGGAGTAAAACATTCTCAGTATGAAGATTTTAGTGACCGGTGCCAAGGGTTTTGTGGGAAAAAACCTTGTGGCACAGCTCAATAACATCAAGTCGGGCAAGGCAAAGTTCTATGGCGACGTGGTGGTGGATGAAGTCTTTGAGTACGATATCGACTCCACCGCCGAGGAATTGGACCGCTATTGCCACGAGGCCGACTTTGTGTTTAACCTTGCGGGTGTAAACCGCCCCCAGAACAACGACGAGTTTATGGCGGGTAACTTCGGCTTTGCATCCACCCTTTTGGACACGCTCAAAAAGTATGGCAACACCGCACCCGTGATGTTGTCGAGCTCCATTCAGGCTACCCTCATCGGTCGCTATGGAGAGTCGGACTATGGCAAGAGTAAGCTTGCGGGCGAGGAACTCTTCTTTGAGTATGGTGAGCAGACGGGAGCGAAGGTGCTTGTCTATCGCTTCCCCAATCTGTTTGGCAAGTGGTGCAGGCCCAACTACAACTCGGCCGTGGCAACTTTTTGCAACAACATCGCAAATGACCTGCCCATTCAGGTTAATGATAGGAACACCCAGTTGGAACTGCTCTACATCGACGATCTTGTGGACGAGATGGTGGCTGCGCTGAAAGGCGAGGAGCACCACTGCGAGTTTGAGGGCGTGGATACGGTGCTGACAGAGAACGGCCGCTACTGCGCTGTGCCTGTAACCCACAAGGTTACTTTGGGCGAGATTGTGGACCTCTTGGAGCAGTTCAAGGTACAACCTACGTCGCTTGTTATGCCCGAGATACCGGCTGGTAGTTTTGCAAAAAAACTCTACTCGACTTACCTTTCCTATCTGCCTAAGGAGAAGGTTGCTTTCCCGTTGAAGATGAATGTCGATGATAGGGGTAGCTTTACCGAGCTGGTTAAGTCGGTAGGCGTGGGACAGGTGAGCATCAACATTAGCAAACCGGGTATTACCAAGGGCCAACATTGGCACCACACCAAGTGGGAGCAGTTTATTGTTGTCGCTGGCGAGGGCCTTATTCAACAACGTAACGTGTTGACCGATGAGGTGTTGGAGTGGCGTGTGAGTGGGCGTAAGATTGAGGCCGTGCAGATGTTGCCGGGCTACACCCACAATATCATCAACCTTTCGGATACCGACGACCTCGTAACGGTAATGTGGTGCAACGAGTGCTTCGACCCCAATCGCCCCGATACTTTCTTCGAGCCGGTGGAGTAATACATAAGTCTAAATCTCCCAAACAGCCCAAATATGCAACGACAAAATATACATCGTATAGACCTTGACATTCTTAAAGCACTATCAATTATTGCTGTGGTATTTTATCACATAGGATGGTTGGAAACAGGCTATTTAGGTGTCGATGTCTTTTTTGCTATCAATGGTTTCCTTGTGATACCATCATTGGTGGATAGTCTATCTACAAATTCCTTTAATTACATATCATTTTTGCGAAAACGTATAATGAGATTATGGCCACTAGTATTACTTGCAGGCGCAGTATGTTTGGGAATTGGCTATGTTGGTATGTTGCCTGATGACTACGAAAACCTTTCTCAGTCTGTTATCGCATCAAACTTTATGTCTCAAAATATTCTGTCGGCCATTACGACAAAGAACTATTGGGATGTTTCTAATGAGTTTAAGCCATTAATGCACTTTTGGTATGTTGGTATATTGGTTGAACTATATCTACTCTTACCATTGGTATTGATGCTTGTTAGGTGTTTGACAAAAAAAGTAAAACATAGTTTTGTTAATATTGCCTCTGCGATATTGGCCCTGTTGGCATTAGGATCTGTTGTAATATATCTTCATCCCGAAACATCAATGACGGCGAGGTTTTACTATCTTCCAAGCCGATTGTGGGAGATACTTCTTGGAGGCTTAATTGGAATATGGCTAAAACATAGAACGGCAGATAAACATATGTCGTTAAAATGGGCAGGATGTGTTGCGATAATGGCAATTATATTGGTACTATGCAGTTCGTTGTATATGCCATATAGTATTAGCCGTATCAATGCAGTTAATGGCTTGGTAGATAAGGTAATGCTGATACCTCAAAATATCTTATTGATAATATCTGTGCTATTTACTTGTGTTCTATTGGTAAATCCTGTTGAACTTTCCCAAAACAATAAGTTAATCACTCTCTTGGCCTATGTGGGGCAAATGAGTTTTAGTATATTTGTATGGCACCAGATCCTCTTGGCTTTTTATCGATATTTTTATGGAAGCGAGGTGGGGGTTGTTGTGGTTGCAGCATTGTGGTTGATAACCATTGTCTTGTCAATTATTACTTATCGCATAATAGAACAAAAAGTTGCACCAACTTGGAAGAACTTCATTATCTGCTGCGTAGCTTTGGTTGTGATATGTTTGCCCGCAGGGATTGTGTATGTCAAAGCAGGTGTTGTTAGAGATGTCCCCGAACTTAACGTATATGTTGGTCAAACCCACAAGGGGCAATTTGCCGAGTATTGCGATAGAGTGTATGACTATAATGTTGATTTTCCTTCCAATGATAAGATTAATGTATTGGTCGAAGGCGTCTCTTTTGGGCGTGATTTTGCCAATGTCTTATTGGAATCACAACAGATTGACAATATAAATCTTTCATATATCTTTTTGCACGATGAAAAGCATATAAAGCGATATTCAGAGTGTGATTATTTGTTTACATTCAAGGGGAAAGATGATGTTCCCCAATATGTATGGGATGTATTGAATCCGGAAGCAAAAGTATTTGGTATAGGAACGAAAAATTATGGCGGTAGTAATGGTTGTGTCTATAAATACCGAAATAGTGAAGATTACTTTACGAAGAGCGTATTCATAAATCCGAACTTTCATGTGATTAACAATAAATGGAAAACACAATGGGGAGAGGAATATTACATAGATCTTATACAATTAAGCTCGCTTGCAGATGGCTCTATCAGAGTTTTTACAGATGACAATAAATATATTAGTCAGGATTGTTTGCATTTAACGCAAGACGGAGCTAAGTGGTATGCGCAAAAAATAGATTGGAAAAGTATTTTTAAATAGAATAATATGGACATCAAACTCGACTATTCAGATGTGAAGTTTGCCGACAATGGTAAACTCAAACTGCTTATAATTGTGGGTACAAGGCCCGAGATTATCCGCCTTGCAGCCGTAATCAACAAGTGCCGCAAGTACTTCGATTGCATCTTGGCACACACCGGTCAGAACTACGACTACAACCTCAATGGTGTGTTCTTCAAGGACCTCAAACTCAAAGACCCGGAGGTCTATATGGACGCTGTGGGCGATGACTTGGGCGCAACAATGGGCAACATCATCAATGCTTCCTATAAACTGATGGTGCAGACCAAACCCGATGCGGTGCTGGTGTTGGGCGATACCAACTCGTGCTTGTCGGTGATTGGTGCCAAGAGGCTCCACATCCCCATCTTCCATATGGAGGCTGGCAATAGGTGCTTCGATGAGTGCCTTCCCGAGGAGACCAACCGTAGGATTGTGGACATTATCTCCGATGTAAACCTCTGCTACTCGGAGCACGCACGCCGCTACCTGAACGCATCGAGCGTGGCAAAGGAGCGCACCTATGTAACAGGCTCGCCAATGGCCGAGGTGCTGCACGAGAACTTGGCCGAGATTGAGGCCAGCGATATTCACGCTCGTCTGGGCTTGGAGAAGGGCCGCTATATCCTGCTGTCGGCACATAGGGAGGAGAATATTGATACCGAGAAGAACTTCCTCTCGCTGTTTACGGCAATCAATAAGATGGCCGAGAAGTACGATATGCCCGTGTTGTATTCGTGCCACCCCCGTAGTCGTAATCGCTTGGCTGCAAGTGGCTTCACACTCGACCCACGAGTGCAGGTTCAACAACCTCTTGGCTTCCACGACTATAACTGCTTGCAGATGAATGCCTTTGCGGTTGTGAGCGATAGTGGCACCCTGCCTGAGGAGAGTTCGTTCTTTACGAGCGTGGGCCACTCGTTCCCGGCAGTGTGCATCCGTACATCGACCGAAAGACCGGAGGCACTGGATAAGGGCTGCTTTATTTTGGCAGGTATTGACGAGAAATCGCTCTTGCAGGCGGTAGATACAGCGGTTGAGATGGTTAGGAATGAGGATAATGGTATTCCCGTACCCAACTATGTGGACGAGAACGTATCGACCAAAGTGGTGAAACTCATCCAGTCCTACACCGGCGTTGTCAACAAAATGGTTTGGAGGAAATAAACTAGTAATATGAGGATTCTGCTTGTTGCACAAAACTTCTATCCAGAAGGATTCAAAAGCAATGATGCTGCGTTTGAATTAGCAAAGCGTGGCCATAAAGTTACGGTTCTTACCAGTCTGCCTAATTATCCACAAGGTCGTATTTACGATGGTTATGGTATATTTCGTAAAAGGATAGAGTGGGTTAATGGTGTAAAGGTTTATCGTACGTTGGTTGTCCCTCGTCGTAAAGGTGGTGGAATGATGCTTGCGCTCAATTATTTAAGTTGGGCATTTTGTGCTACTTTGTGGGCTTTGTATTTGGCTGTTTTTCATCGCTATGATGCAGTACTCGTGCATCAAACATCTCCCGTTACACAAGGCATACCTGCTTTGATGGTTAAATGGTTACAACGAAAACCTCTGTATTTTTGGGTACTTGACTTATGGCCCGAAAGTCTGCAAGCAGCTGGAAATATCAGCAATAAGTATGTTCTAAACTTCTTCTCTTGGCTTACGAAATTAATGTATCGTAATTCTAAAAAGATACTTATTTCATCCAAAGGGTTTAAAGAGTCTATTGTGTCCAAAGGAGCCTTTGAAGATAAGATTCTTTATTTCCCGAACTGGGCCGAGGATGTATTCTCCTCAGCAAAACCATACGATATTCCTAAATTGCCTGACGGTTTTAAGGTGATGTTTGCTGGAAATATAGGCGAGGCACAGGATTTTGATAGCGTATTGAAGGCTGCCTTATTGCTCAAAGATAGAAAAGATATTAAGTTCATTATTATTGGTGATGGACGAAAAAAAGAGTGGGTAGATGAGTTTGTTAGGGAAAACTCATTAGAAGAGACCGTCTTTACTATGGGCAGATACCCAATAGAGGCAATGCCCACTTTTTATTCCCAAGCCGATGTGATGTTTTTGGCCTTGAAAAATGAGTATATTTTCAGCTTGACTATGCCAGCCAAAGTTCAAACCTATATGGCATCTTGCAAACCGATAATCGCAATGATTAATGGAGAGACAAGGAGAGCTATTGAAGAGATTGGTTGTGGCTTTTCGTGCGCCTCTGGCGATTCCAAAGGATTTGCAAAGTGTATTGTCAAATGTGCGGAAATGCCTAAGGAACGATTGCAAAAAATCGCCCAAAATGGGTATGACTTCTTTTTAGGTAACTACAGATTTGACATTTGTATTGATAATCTATGTCATATACTTAGTGAGTCTGAGAAGAAGTGATAGATGCGAAGATGTATGAATAAGGTATCCGAGATATTATTAGCTTCTGTTCGTGGCGCACTGAATGGCGAAGCGGTGGAGAGTTGTTTGTTGGCAAATTTGGAGCCAGATCAGTGGGCTGAATTGGTCAAATTAGCACAACAACACAATGTAGGGCCGCTTGTTTGTGATGGGCTTACAGGGTGCCGTAAGGTGATGCCTACCGGAGTCTTTGCGAGAATCGCAGGGCTGACAATCATTGCAGAGGATAAGTATAAGGCTAGGATGAATGTGATTGAAAAGATTGCATCGTTGATGGCTGAAAGCAACATACCCATAATGATAATCAAGGGTTATGGTGTGAGCCTTTACTATCCACATCCCAATCATCGCTCATTCAGTGATATTGATACCTACCATTTCGGACACCTCGAAGCTGCTGATAAAGTACTCAGCGAACAGCTTGGAGTGGATATTGATGTTGATGTTCACCACCACACGACGTGTGTTTACAAAGGGGTGTTAATTGAAAATCACTACGATTTTGTGAATACCGTACAGCACAACTCCAATGCTCGTTTTGAGAAGCTTCTTAAAATGGAGGCTGAGAGGGGATGTCGTGCTCACAAAATAGGAGAGCAGGAAATTTTGCTCCCATCGCCAATGTTTAACGCACTCTTTTTGATGCGCCATATGGCTCTGCACTATGCAGCCGAGAGGGTTAGCGTGCGCCACCTTTGCGATTGGAAACAATTTGTGGAGGTAGAAGGTGGAAATGTTGATTGGAAACGTGTGAACGAGGTGTACACAGAGTATAATATGAAGCGTTTTGCTGATGCTCTTACGGCTATTTGTATCGACCACTTGGGTATGAAGGCGGATATTATACCCCACATAGGTCGTGATACAAAACTCGAAAATCGTATTTTGAACGACATCTTGTATGCCGAGTTTTCGGAAGATAAACCCAAAGGCTTTTTGCGCATAGTATGGTGGAAAACTCGCCGCTATTTTGCCAATCGTTGGAAACATAAGTTGGTGTATAATGAGTCGTGGCTGTGGACCTTTTTTCAGTCGAGTTGGGCCCATCTCATTAAACCGAAAACCATAACACATTAGACCTCTCTATGAAAGGAATTGTACTTGCAGGTGGGAGCGGCACGAGGCTCTATCCTATTACCAAGGGGGTGAGCAAGCAGTTGTTGCCCGTCTATGACAAGCCGATGATTTACTACCCAATCTCGGTGCTGATGTTGGCCGGCATTAGGGAGATTCTCATTATCTCCACACCTCACGATATGCCTGCATTTCAGCGACTTCTGGGTAATGGTAGCGACTACGGCGTGAGGTTCTACTATGCCGTGCAGCCTCAGCCCAAAGGTCTTGCCGAGGCATTCATCATCGGCAAGGAGTTCATTGCCGACGACTCGGTTTGCCTCATTCTGGGCGACAACATCTTCTATGGTCAGGGCTTTACGGGAATGTTGCAGCTGGCCGTAGAGAGAGCCGAGAGGGAGCGCACTTCGACCATCTTTGGCTACCGAGTTCCCAACCCCGAACGCTTTGGCGTGGCCGAGGTGGATACGGATGGTAGGGTAGTGAGCATCGAGGAGAAGCCCTGCGAGCCCAAGAGCGACTATGCCGTTACGGGCCTCTATGTCTATACTAACGATGTGGTGCAGGTGGCCGAGAGTATCGTGCCTTCACCGAGGGGCGAGTTGGAGATTACGGATGTGAACAATAGGTTCCTGCAAATGGGACAACTCTATATGCAACAGTTGGGCCGTGGCTTTGCTTGGCTCGACACGGGCACCCACGAGAGCCTCTTTGATGCGGCTTGTTTTGTGGAGGTTGTGCAGTCCCGACAGGGAGTGCAGATTGCCTGCTTGGAGGAGATTGCGTGGAGAAAGGGCTGGATTACGAGCGAAAGATTGCGTGAGCTGGCCGAGCCGATGAAGGCGAGTGCCTATGGAGAGTATATGCTCCGCTTGGCCGATAAACGATAAAGCTGAACGTGTGGAGATGAAATTGATAAAAACCGACATAGAGGGCATTGTGATTGTTGAGCCGGAGGTCTATGGCGACGAGAGGGGATACTTTTTCGAGTCGTTCAATGCCGAACGCTTCCTTGCCGAAACGGGCGTAGAGGTAACCTTTGTGCAGGACAACGAGAGCCTCTCCAAGAGGGGTACTCTGCGTGGTCTGCACTTCCAAAGGGAGCCCCACGCACAGGCCAAACTTGTGCGTGTAGTGAGGGGACGAGTGTTGGATGTGGCGGTAGATATTCGCAAGGAGAGCCCCACTTTTGGCAGGTATGTAGCCGTTGAACTATCGGGCGAAAACCACCGCCAAATGTTTATCCCCAAGGGCTTTGCCCACGGATATATTGCTTTGGAGGATGACACAGTGTTTCAGTATAAGTGCGATGAGTACTACCACCCAGAGGTGGAGAGCGGCATAGCTTGGAACGACCCCCAAATCGGTATCGAGTGGCCTCTCTCGGAGAACGAAATAACCCTCTCCGACAAAGATAAAAATAGAGTTTTGTTGAAGGACCAATAAAATATATATGCAGTTTATATCATTTGAATTTATACTGTTCTTGCCAATAGTTTTCTTGTTGTATTGGCTTGTATTTAACCGCATAGGAACAAAATGGGCAAATGCGTTTATTATTTTGTCGAGCTATGTTTTCTATGGTTGGTGGAATTGGAAACTATGTTTATTGTTGTTCGGCATATCGCTTCTAACATACGTTGCAGGTGCTTTAATGACACATTTACGAACTATTAGTCCGGAATGTGAAAGCCGTGGTAAATTGCACAACCCTGTGTGGTGGGTCAATTTTGTAACCATAGTGATTTGTGTTGGTACATTAGGGGTGTTCAAGTACTGCGATTTTTTCATAGAATCGTTTGTGTCAATTTTGGGATTTGCAGGACTCAACGTTTCATTATCAACTCTTGGTTTGATACTGCCACTTGGCATTAGCTTCTATGTGTTCCAATCACTCACTTATTCCATTGATATATACCAGCGTAAGATTGAGCCGACCCAAAATGCTATGGCTTATTTTGCCTTTATGAGTTTCTTCCCTCAGTTGTTGTCGGGTCCCATTGGCCGTGCCTCCCGACTACTACCACAGTATGAATCACGACGAAAATTTGACTACGATTTGGCTATTAGTGGTTGTTGGCAGATTTTGTGGGGATTGTTTATGAAGGTGTGCGTGGCAGATAGGTTGTCTATGTATGTTGATGCGGTTTATGGCAATTTGGCAATCCACAATGGCACATCGATAGCATTGGCGGCGATATTCTATTCCATACAAATTTATTGTGATTTTGCAGGCTATTCACTTATGGCCATCGGTGTTGGCAGGTTGATGGGTATAAGGTTGGATGATAACTTCCGTCAGCCATATTTTGCCACCTCTATTGGTGATTTCTGGCGTAGATGGCACATCTCACTTTCGACTTGGTTCCGTGATTATGTCTATATTCCATTGGGCGGTAATAGAGTGAAGGAGTGGCGCAACTATTTCAACCTTTTTGTTACGTTCTTGGTTAGTGGCTTGTGGCACGGAGCAGCTTGGTCATTTGTTTTCTGGGGAGGCCTACACGGACTTTATCAGGTTTTGGACAAGATGCGAAAGACCTATTTGCCCAAGTTGGGTCTGGGTCTTCGTGTTAAGAATTTTGTGGGTTTAATAACAACATTCTCATTGGTTACCATTGCGTGGATATTCTTCCGTTTAACCGATGTATCTATGGCCTTTGAGGCTGTAACAAAAATATTCACTTCGTTTGGTATGCCATACACCGATTTAACCACGATGGTTTATGGTTGTGCATCTTTGGTATTGCTGTTGTTTGTGGATTATTACCAAAATAAGAGAGGAATGGATAATGCAACCCGAATACCTATGCTTGTAAAGTACGTTGCGGCAATATTGCTGTCTTTGTGGATAATTGGCACAGGTGTATTTGGCGGGGGTAATTTTATCTATTTCCAATTCTAAATGATGGGATTGATTATGAAGAATGGTTTTTTGAAATTTGTAGTAGTAATATTGACTTTTTTCGCACTATTGCTATTGTCTGATAGGGGAGTTGCTGTGTTGGAGGATGAGTTGTACTCTCGTAAGGATACCAAGATAAACTATGTTAATCGTACCGATGTTGCCGATGTTGTCATATTTGGTTCATCAAGGGCAAGCCACCACTATATTCCTCAAATTTTGGCAGACTCGCTGAATATGACTTGTGTTAATTTGGGCGAGGATGGTCAGGGAATACTCTATAACTACCCACTTGCACACAGATTGTTGGAAAAGCACACTCCCAAAGTTGTAATATATGAGTTTGGTGGTCAAGATTGGTCGGAGGGTATTGGTGATAATATTGAGCCATTAAGTATTGTGTATGGACGAAATGACGTGTACGACAATGTAGTTAATGAAGTAAAACCGAATTTGGCAAAAGTTGTAGGTGTGTTTAGTTCATATCGTTACAACACCCGACTTCATAAGGTACTGTTAAATGATTATGAAACATCTGCCCCTCTCTATGGATATGAGCCACTATATGGGAATAAAAAAGATGGTGTCGAAATAAAGCAACTAACACCTAATGTTATAGATGATTATAAGGTTAGTATTATAAAGGCGTTTATTGAGGAGTGTAAAAACAAAGGAGTGTTACTCATTGGGGTTGCCTCTCCTCGCTATGCTGTTGGTGGAATAGAAGAGAAAGAACTACTCGAAAGTATTCTTAATGAGTATTCTGTTCCATATTTTGATTATATGGAGGCAACCTTTGATGCAGAGTTGTTTGTGGATGCTTCACATCTGAATGACAAAGGGGCCAAGTGGTTTACTCCTCGCATAGCCTCTGATATAAAACAAGTGCTTCAACAATGCGAATTTTAGTTACGGGAGCCGAGGGGCAGCTGGGACAATGTATCCGCAGGTGTGCGGAGAGGGTGGCCGATGTTGTGGTGGGCACTTGGGGCTCGCCCGATATGGTTACTTCCGGGTGCGAGGGCTCTACGGATACCTACTTCTTCACGGATGTTGCCGAGTTGGACATTACCAACCGAGAGGCTGTTGGTAGGTATGTTGCCGACAACGGGGTGGATGTTATTGTCAACTGCGCCGCCTATACCGATGTGGAGCGTGCCGAGGCGGACGAGGCAAGGGCGCATCTGCTGAATGCAACGGCGGTTGGTTATCTGGCCGAGGCGGCCAAGGCGAACAATGCTCTGCTCATCCACATATCCACCGACTATGTCTTTATGGGCGGCTGCTGTGCGATGCTCACCGAGAGTAGCAACCCACAGCCGTTGAGTGCCTATGGACGCACCAAACTTGCAGGCGAGAGGGCCGTGCAGGCAAGTGGTTGCCACCACATCATCCTCCGCACTGCGTGGCTCTACTCCGAGTATGGCCACAACTTTGTGCGTACAATGTTGCGCCTGACGGCCGAGCGTGAGCAGATTAGGGTGGTGAGCGACCAACTCGGAACGCCCACCTACGCAGGCGACCTTGCGGCGGCCATTGTGAGAATCATATCGGAGCGCAACTTCCGTGAGGGTTTGTACCACTATACCAACCTTGGCGAGTGTAGTTGGTGGCAGTTCGCAAAGGAGATAGCCCGTGTGGCGGGCCACGAGGGGTGTGAGATAAGGCCCTGCACCACAGCCGAATATGGTGCGAAGGCTCCACGCCCACACTATGCCGTGTTGGATAAAACGAAATTTAAGACTACCTTCGGTGTGGAGATTCCCCGCTGGGAGGAGTCGCTGAAAAGGTGTATAGATGAACTTCGAGCGTAGTATATTGATAACGGGTGGTGCGGGTTTTATCGGCTCGCACGTTGTAAGGCTGATGGTGCGCAAATATCCCCACTACCGCATTGTGTGCCTCGATAAGCTTACCTATGCGGGTAACCTTGCCAACCTCAAAGATGTGGAGGGCGAGCCTAACTACCACTTCGTCAGGGCCGACATTTGCGATGCAGAGGGTGTGGCCGAGGTGTTCCGCACCTATGACATTGATGGCGTTATCCACCTTGCTGCCGAGAGCCACGTTGACCGCAGTATTGAGGAGCCATTTGCCTTTGCTCAAACGAATGTTATGGGTACTCTCACGCTTCTGCAAGCGGCTCGCAACTGTTGGAACGGCGAGTGGGAGGGTCGGCGTTTCTACCATATCTCCACCGACGAAGTGTATGGTGCGTTGGAGATGGATGGTGGCCTCTTTACGGAACATACGCCCTATGCACCCCACAGCCCCTATTCGGCCTCGAAGGCATCGAGCGACCACTTCGTGAGGGCCTACCACGACACCTATGGCCTGCCGACAATCATCACAAATTGCTCGAATAACTACGGCCCCAACCAATTTCCCGAAAAGCTCATACCGCTGTTTATCAACAATATCCGTAATGGTAAACCGCTGCCTGTCTATGGCCGTGGGGAGAACGTGAGAGATTGGCTCTATGTTGAGGACCACGCAAGGGCCATCGACCTTGTGTTCCACGAGGGGCGTGTGGGCGACACCTACAACATTGGGGGCTTCAACGAGTGGAAGAATATTGACCTTATTAAGGTGATAATCAAAACGGTAGATAGACTCTTGGGCAACCCCGAGGGCCATTCGGAGGGACTGATAACCTATGTTACCGACCGTGCGGGCCACGATTTGAGGTATGCCATCGATAGCACCAAACTGAAAGAGGAGTTGGGCTGGGAGCCCTCACTGCAATTTGAGGAGGGCATTGAGAAAACGGTGCGCTGGTATTTGGACAATCAGGAGTGGCTTGACGAAATCACCAGCGGAGCCTACGCCGACTACTACGAGCGAATGTACTCCGGACGATAGAGAGGTGCGGTAGTGATAAAAAACGACAGCGGGCTGTTCTTTTCGGAACAGCCCGCTGTTTGTTTGTGTCAGCCTAAATGCGTCACCGCACCGACCCCTTTACTTTGCCTCTTCACTCGGCCCCTTACTCGGCCCCTTACTCGGCGGTTGCCTCAGCAGCAGCCTCAACCTGGTTGGGCATCACGGGTGCCTCCTCGGTGGTCTCCATCAACTGCTCGATAACCGAGTCGCTCTGGGGAGCCGAAGCCTTTTTGTAGGACGACATCGCAACGGTCGAGAGAAGGCTCAACACTACAATAGCGATTGCCACATACCAAGTGGTTTTTTCAAGGAAGTTGGCGGTCTGACGAACACCCATTACCTGGTTCGATGCGCCAAAGTTTGCAGCCATACCACTCTTGGGGCTCTGAGCCAAAATCGACAAGATGAGGATGATGCTGGCAATGATAATCAATACTACAAGAAAAGTGTACATTGTGCTATAAATTTTTAATTATTTTTCTGTCAATCTCTTTTGGGCGTTTAGTTGCTCAATAAGTTCGGCAAAATAAATACTTTTTTGCGTATTTTGCAAACTTAATTTTTGATATATTGCTATTGCTTGGTCAAAAAGTTGCTGTTTTGCATAAATTTCGGCCAACTCTTCGCTCACAAAGTCCTCTTCGTCCTCCAATTCCTCTTCGTTGTTAATGGCGAGCGACTCTTCGGTAGTGGCCTCGTTGACCACTATTTTGTGGTGGTCGCCCGAGTGGATAAATGCGTCAATCAGCCCCAACATCTCGCTGCGTTCAAACTCCTCCGGCCTTACCTCTTTGAGTAGCGACTCGGTGGGCCTGCGTCGCAAACGCAGTCGGGAGGGCAACAAGTGGCTCTCCTTGGTGGGTACCCCCAACTCGGCAGCCACCGAGTGGAGTGCACCCCACCAGGGGTACTTACCACGCAACTCAACCACCTCCTTTGTGCCGAGTTCTCTCTCTTTGAAAATTGCTCCCATAGGCTATTCCTTGTTCACACACTACCAATTCGCCACAGCGGCATTGAAAATGTCCTGAATGAGTTGCTCGCAAATCTCCTGAATGAGAGTGTCTTGCACATCTTGCAGCAAGGAGTTTGCATCATACTCGGCAAAGGCACTGAACGACTTGTTGTAGTTGAACTGTGGCTCGTAGATGCTTGTGTATTTGACCTTTATGGTGATGGTCAGGCGGTTCATTGCAGCCGTCTCGTTGGCGGTAATGGCCGCAGGGGTGGATGTGTAGTTGGTAATCTCGCCCTCAAATGCGAGGTCGCCATTGGAGGGTACGAGTTGCAATTTGGTCTGTCGTGCGAACTTGTCCTGCAAACCATCGGTAAGGGTGGAACTCAACGTGGGTGCCACCATTGGTGCGTTGTTGGGGAAGTAGGCAATACTCACAGTCTTGGCTTCCAAGGGGATGGATGCTCCCGAGAAGGAGTATTTGATGGTGCAACCACTCTGTGTTATGGCCACAAGTGCAACCACCATCACCATTGCCACACGGCGTGCTATTGTGCTGATATTCATAGTGTTATTACAAGTTTTTTACGTCAATGTCGAGTTCGTTTATTTTGCGGTAGAGGGTGCGCTCCGACATAAAGAGCTCCCTTGCGGCCTCTTTGCGCTTGCCACCATTGTTACGCAATGCACGCACAATCTCCTCACGCAGTTTGTCCTCTTTGGAGAGCGGCCTTGCCGGCTCTTCGAAAACCTCCTCGCCAATGGCGTCCTGAGCCTCACGCACATAGTGTGGTGTGTGTGGTTGGAGTAGGGCAGCGGCGGGAGCGTGTGTGGGGGTAGGCTCCGAGGTGGGCGTGTAACCGCCACTGAGCTCTATGAGCATACGTTTTATGTCGTTCATATCGCTCTTCAAGTCGAAGAGAATCTTGTAGAGGAGTTCTCTCTCGTCGGCAAAGTCGCCCTCCGAGGGGCCACCCATAACCATCGCAGCCTGCCCCGAACCTGCTGCGGGGAGGTATTTGCGCAGTATGGGCTCTGTGATGAGCCTTGCCTCCTCGATGGCGGATATTTGCTCGGCCACGTTTTTGAGTTGGCGGATGTTACCCTTCCAATAGTGGTTTTCGAGCAGGTGTCGTGCGCTCTCGTCAAGTGATATGGCGGGCATCTGGTAGCGTACCGACACGTCAGAGGCAAACTTACGGAAGAGTAGATATATATCCTCCCTACGCTGACGTAGTGCAGGTACGACGATGGGCACCGTGCCGAGTCGGTAGTAGAGGTCCTCACGGAAACGGCCTTCGGCGATGGCCTTGGTGAGATCCACATTGGTTGCAGCCACCACCCTCACGTTGGTCTTTTGAATCTTGGAGGAGCCAACCCTCATAAACTCGCCCGACTGCAACACTCGCAACAGACGTGCTTGGGTGGAGAGGGGAAGCTCTGCCACCTCATCGAGGAAGATGGTGCCTCCGTCGGCCTCCTCAAAATAGCCCTTGCGAGCCTCCACTGCGCCCGTAAACGAGCCCCTTTCGTGTCCGAAAAGTTCGGAGTCGATGGTGCCTTCGGGAATGGCACCACAGTTTACGGCGATGTATTTGCCGTGTTTGCGTGCGCTGTGTGTGTGGATAATCTGCGGAAAGAACTCCTTACCCACGCCACTCTCGCCACTGATTAGCACCGACAGGTCTGTGGCAGCCACCCTCAGAGCCATTTCAATAGCCCGATTGAGTGCCTCGCTGTTACCTATGATGCCGAAGCGTTGTTTTATGCTGAATAGTTCGTCCATACAAAATTAGTCAACCATCTACCGTTGACCGTCAACCGTCAATCGTTAGTTGTAAATTCTCAATTCTCAATTCTCAATTCCCTTCTACTCTTCCACAATCTCTATGGGGGCATCAATGTCGAGTGGTGTGCGGTTGGGAATCATACCCCACACAAGCGTTGCAATGGCAATCAGTGCCGACACGATGGCCAAAATGGTGATGCCGTCGAGCTTTATGCTGGTGCGCTTACCGGCGGGCTTGGTGATGGTGCGGAGCTTGTTGGTAACGGCACCCAAGTCGAAACCCTTACCACTCTCTTTCGACTCCACCTCGTCCTCCTCGTCGCCATAGAGTGCACTTACTTTGTCGGCCTTTGGCTGGGGCACAACCACCTCTTGGGGCTCCTCAATCACCATAGGCTCTTCGATAGGCTCCTCCACCTCTTCCTTTGCAACCACCACGGTAGGCTCTTCGGGCAGCACCTCTACAACTTGCTCCTCCTCAATGGCAACCTCCGCAGGCTTGGCCTCTACGGTATTTTTAGGCTCCTCTACTACTGCATCAATGGTGTGTGCCGAGGGGTTGAAGATAAACTCCATACCGCCATTTGCGCCGGCCAATAATACACCCACACCATCCATTATGAACTTTTTGTCGCTCTCCACGGCCCTTCTAATCTCCGCTGTGTAGTTTTCCACGGCCGCTGCGGCCTCGCTCTCGGAGAGGTTGAAGTGCGCACCCACCAACGAGTTGAGTGCACCGTCGCCCTTTTTGAGCATCTCCATAAACACAATCTCTCCACTCTCCTTGCGACGGAGCAGGGTGCCGATGTTTGGAATAATAAGCCTTGTGTTTTCGGCAATGTAACGTGCAATGAGTGTGCTAATTTCTATGGTCATAGCCTTATGATGTTTTGTTGTTGATACCTTAATTTATAAAAATAACTGCCAAAAGTAAGAAAAATTGTGAGAACTCTGCCAAAAAGTCAGTAAAATATGACAAATTGAATAGAAATGTGTGAAATTGTTGATAATGTGGAAAAGATTTATTTGCTTTGTGTCGCATTTAATGGGAGAAAGTAACTCCGCTACATTGCCAATTTTTTGACAAAGTAGCCGAGATGGATTGAAAATTAACTCACAATTTTGTTGCGATGAAAAACAAATACATTGACCTTATCGAGCAAACCTACGATTGGCCACAGGCTGAGTTTTCGGTTGAGGATGACGAACTCTATTTTCACGATGTGCCCCTGATGGACATCATCAAACAGTATGGTACGCCATTGAAGATTACCTACCTTCCCAAAATTTCATCGCAAATCCAGAGGGCCAAGAGGCTCTTCAATGTGGCGATGGCAAAGGTGGACTACAAGGGTTCCTACAACTACTGCTACTGCACCAAGTCGTCCCACTTCTCCTTCGTGTTGGAGGAGGCTCTGAAAAACGATATCTATCTCGAAACATCCTCGGCCTACGATATCCACATCATCAATGCCCTCTATGAGCAGGGCCTGATTAACAAGGATATGTACACCGTGTGCAATGGTTTCAAGCGTCAGGCCTATGTTGAGAACATCGCTTCGCTTATCAACAACGGCTTCTACAACACCATCCCCGTACTCGACAACAAGGAGGAGTTGGACCAATACGACACCCTCTTGGAGAAGCCTTGCCAGCTCGGTATTCGCATTGCTGCGGAGGAGGAGCCCAAGTTTGACTTCTACACTTCACGCCTCGGAATACGCTACAACGACATCGTTGATTTCTACAAGAAACGCATCAAGGGTAACAAAAAATACAAACTCAAAATGCTCCACTTCTTCATCAATACAGGTATGAAGGATACGGCCTACTATTGGAACGAGTTGAGGAAATGTATTCAGGTCTATTGCGATTTGAAGAAGATTTGTCCCGACCTTGATAGCCTCAATATCGGTGGTGGATTCCCCATTAAGAACTCGCTCAACTTCGACTACGACTATGAGTATATGGCCGAAGAGATTGTTGCACAAATCAAGGATAACTGCAACCTGAACGGAGTGGAGGAACCCAACATCTTCACCGAGTTTGGCTCGTTTACGGTGGGCGAGAGTGGAGCAACTCTCTTCTCGGTGCTCAACCAGAAGCAGCAGAACGATAGGGAGAGGTGGTATATGATTGACAGCTCGTTTATGACCACCCTGCCCGACATCTGGGGTATCGACCAGAGGTATCCCCTGCTGGCTATTAACCATTGGAATAAGGAGTACCAGAGGGTGTTCCTTGGTGGTTTGACCTGCGATAGTGAGGACTTTTATAGTGGCGAGTCGCACTCCAACGCAGTCTTTTTGCCCAAGTTGGAAGATACTACCGAGCCTCTCTATGTGGGCTTCTTCCACACGGGAGCCTACCAGGAGTCGGTGGGTGGCTTTGGTGGCATCCAGCACTGCCTCACCCCTGCGCCCAAACACATCCTCATCGACATCGACAAGGAGACCGGCGAGTACTACACCCGTTTGTTTGCCAAGGAGCAGAGTTATAGGTCGATGATGCGAATACTCGGCTATTAAAAAAAACGCACAATAGCGGGCAACTACTGCGTCATACTGCGATAAACCACCTCCTCATTTGCGCAAGTAAACTGCGGAGGTGGTTTTCTTGTATTCCTTGTATTTGCCTCGTTCTCTGCGTTTTTTTTAACGTCAACCGACGACCGTCAACCGTCAACCGTCTTTTCCCCTGTCGCCCTTAAAGCCCTTAAAGCCCTTAGGGAGTTTAGGGAGTTTAGGGAGCACCACGACCACTCCTCCCCTAAATTAGGGGAGGTGCCGAAGGCGGAGGGGTATGTTCTCCTCCTCTGTCGTAGGGGAGGTGGCCAACGGCCGGAGAGGTTTGTTCGTCTTGCCACGACTGCCGCAGGCAGGCGGTTGGCATCTACCGCTCTTCCAATGTCAACCGATGGTTGGGGCCTCTGGGGCCTCTGGGAGTTATAGGGTCCTTAGGGTCCTTAAAGCCCCTATCACCCCTATCGCTCTTCCTGCTGGGTCTATGTGATTAGAACGGATTACTGTGCTACGCTTGTGATCCGTTGGCTCCCCAAAGCAGCAAAGTTGCAAAACGAGCCGTACTACGCACGGCCATTTTTGTTGTGCAAAGGGAGTGTGATTTGAACGGATTACTGCGCTACGCTTGTGATCCGTTGCCCTGCGGGGCGTTACACAAACATCACGAGCCACTGACGGATTACTGCACTACGCTGCGCTACGCTTGTGATCCGTCGGCTCTCCAAGGCAATAAAGTTGCAAAACAAGCCGTACTTTGCACGGCCACTTTTATTGTACAAAGGGAGTGGTGATTTGAACGGATTACTGCGCTACGCTTGTGATCCGTTGCCCTGCGGGGCGTTACACAAACATCACGAGCCACACTGCATACAGTGTGCTGTTTTTTGTTTGTATATCTGCTTATGAGTAAACTCACCGCAATATACAAACAAAAAAACCGAAACACTTTGTGTTTCGGCTCGTGATGTTTGTGGGAGTTGACGGATTCGAACCGCCGACCCTCTGCTTGTAAGGCAGATGCTCTAAACCAGCTGAGCTAAACTCCCAAAATCTTTTTGAACTTGTGCATTCCTTTTCGGTTTTGCGATGCAAAGGTAGTGCAAAAAATCATATCTCCAAACAAAATGCGCAAAAAAATGCAAAAAAAATTTCACTTTTTTCTGGCGAGAATTTCCCCGAAATCCTTAATGAATTGTGGCTCAAAAGGTTTGCTCTGTTTGTGTGTGGGCGCAGTTTTGACCATTTTTTCTCGTTTTCTCTCCACACTCTTGCCACTCCAACATTTTGCACTACATTTGCACACATTATATAAT
This sequence comes from Tidjanibacter sp., assembly GCA_045614965.1. Lineage (GTDB taxonomy): Bacteria > Bacteroidota > Bacteroidia > Bacteroidales > Rikenellaceae > Tidjanibacter. The sequence goes on along the minus strand of JAZLDY010000017.1, from coordinate 79,893 downwards.
ATGTTAAACAACGCCACTATGCACCGAAAACCTCTCCTTTTGCTCTTGCTTCTCGCATCGTTTGCCCTACCCACATTGGCCGGCGACAATCAGCCACGCACCAATCCGTTTGCCTACCGAGGCTTTTCGGGAGGTATGATGCTCCACGCAGGGTGGGTGAATTGTGGCGATATGAGGGTGGGAACGGCCCCGAGCCAAAAGGTAGCGGGTGTGCCTATGGGCATTGGCGGAGCATTGAGGTTGCGTTTTGGCGACTACTTGCGTGTGGGTACCGAGGGCTACACATCCTCCCTCTCCTATGGCGACTACGGCTCGTCGCTCTCCATCGGTTGGGGTGGTTTGTTGGTCGATTGCACCTTTCCTCTGGGTAGGTTTGCGCCCTATGTGGGGGCGACTGTTGGCGGAGGGGTGGTGGAGAACCTCACGCTGACGGAGAAGCCGGCCACCGACCTGTTGCCCGAAGGGGGTGTTTCCTACCGCAAGTATGGAGTGGGTGTGGTTGTTCCCTTCATTGGTGCCGATTATGGCCTCACGGAGCGTATGTCGCTCACCTTCAAGGCCGACTATATGCTTCCCTTGGGCTCTTCCCACTTCGACTTCCCAAGTGGCCCTCGCTGCTATGTGGGCTTTATGTTCAACCACTAAGACCATTGACAATATACCATACAGTGTGGTGAAAACCGAAAAAAATCACTACCTTTGACACACGGATAAACCAAAATATAGATACACGAGATATGATTGAGAAAGGACAGAGTTGTGTGAGTACCACAGTGGTTGATGCGAGCAACACGGCACGCACCCTTGGGTCGGGCGACTTGGATGTTTTTGCCACCCCGGCGATGATTGCCCTGATGGAGAATGCGGCAATGAAGGCCGTTGCTCCCCACTTGGCGGAGGGCGACACCACCGTTGGCGGACATATGGATTGCAGCCACACCGCCCCTTCGCCCATTGGTGCTACCATCGAGGCCGAGGCCGTGGTGGAGGCCGTTGAGGGCAGAAAGATAACCTACACCGTGGAGGCTCGCTGTGGCGACACAGTCATTGGCCGAGGTCGCCACGTTCGCTTTGTGGTGGGTGCGGCCAAGTTTATGGCCAAACTGCTCTAAGGGCGGGTGGTTATACAAACGCAACGAGGTCGGAACAAGACGTTCCGGCCTCGTTCTATATTGGCGAGTGGGGGATTAGAACCTCCAACCTGCCGTAACCTGCAACATACCCGAATAGACATCCTGGGTGAGGGAGGATACGGGTGTCAGACCATAGCAGTAGCGACCCTCCAAGACCATACCGAAGTCGAAGTCGTAGGCCATACCGGCAACAAATTGGATGTTGAACTTGTTGAAGTCACCCTTGACGTCAATGTCGGTGGCTGCATCGGTTTTGATGCCCGAGTGGATGAGGTAGTCGAACGAAGCACCCATTTGGAGGTTGAGTCCGTCAATCACATAATACTTGCCCACGATAGGCATCGAGAGGTAGTTGAGGCGTACTTTGGAGTCGTTGGTGTCGTCAACCTTGAAGCCCTGCATCGAGAAGAGCAGGTCGGCCTCGATGACAAACCAATTACAAGCCACGCTCTCAAAGAAAAGTCCGGCGGTTACGCCTTCACGCATTTTGAGGTCCCCAACGCCATTGAGGGTGGTGAAGGTGGCACCCACTTTGGGACCCCAGGCCCAATTCTGGGCTGATGCGGCCACGGTAACCATCAGTGCCGTAGCACACACGAGTAAAATCTTTTTCATAACAATAGTTATTTTTTATTGGTTAAACATAGCCGCCACGCACATCTTTGCGTTCGACTTTCGCACCCAATTAGGGCAAAACAAATGCCAAAGAGAGAGCAGCAAAAGAAAAAATCGCTACCTTTGGGGTGCTGAATAGAGATTGCTATGACGACTGAAAAAGATTATAAAAAGGAACAAACTACTCTTACCCTGCGCCGAATGTGCTATTGGCTGTGTGCTATTGGTAGCCTGTGGGTATCGCCTGCGGTGGCTTTGTTTATGGGCATTGCACTTGCCCTCATCATTGGAGCCCCTTATGAAAAGGCCAACAAGAGGGTGTCGAAATGCCTTCTTCAAGCCTCGGTTGTGGGCCTTGGTTTCGGAATGAATCTTCACGCTTCGCTGGCGGCAGGCAAGGATGGAATGCTCTTTACCATTGTGTCGGTGGTGGGTGTTATGGTGCTGGGTGTGCTGCTTGGTAGAGTTCTGAAAGTAAACTCTAAGAGTGCCTACCTTATCTCTTCTGGTACGGCCATTTGTGGTGGAAGTGCCATAGCGGCAGTGGCTCCGATTGTTGATGCCGACGACAACGACACCTCGCTTGCGCTGGCCACCATCTTCATCCTCAATGCCGTTGCGCTCTTTGTGTTCCCGCCTATTGGCCACGCTTTGGGGCTTACCCAACAGCAGTTTGGTACTTGGGCGGCTATTGCTATCCACGATACAAGCTCGGTGGTGGGTGCAGGTGCGGCCTATGGCGAGGAGGCTTTGGCCGTGGCAACAACCATCAAACTCACCCGTGCGCTGTGGATATTCCCATTGGCTTTGGTGTCGGTATTGGTGTTTCGCTCGAAGGGCAAGAGAGTGGCCATTCCGTGGTTTATCATATTGTTTATCGGTGCAATGATTGTCAACACCTATGTTCCTCTGCCGGAGTGGTTTACAACCTCTGTTGTGAAGATTGCCCGCAAGGCTTTGTGCCTAACATTGTTCCTCATTGGCTGTGGCCTTTCGGTGCAGTCCATTCGTAGGGTGGGGGCCAAACCTCTGATTTTGGGTGTGTTGCTGTGGATAATCATCTCGCTCACGACGCTGGGAGTGGTAATGCTTTAAGGAGATAAATATGACACGCAGGGAACTATATAATAAGGTGTGGACAACGGTGGCTCCTCTCTATGACCATCCCGAGCCGGTGGCCATTGCCGAGAGGGTGTGTGCCGATGTGTATGGCTTCGACCGTTTCGAGATGACTCTCTTCCCGAGTGCGGAGGTGGTTGATTTTGATGCGGAACGCTTCGCCACCATTCTCCACCAACTCTCCGAAGGACGGCCCGTGCAGTATGTTGTGGGCCATACGGAGTTCTGCGACCTGCGCTTTGCGGTGAGTGAGGGAGTGCTCATTCCGAGGCCCGAAACCGAGGAATTGGTACGCAAGGTTGTGGCCGAGTGGGGAAAAGAGGGTGCGATGACTGAGGGCTGTGAGGGCTCACACTCCCTGCGCCTTATGGACATTGGCACGGGTAGCGGTGCTATTGCTGTGTCGCTGGCCAAAATGATTGAAGGTGCGAGGGTTACGGCTGTGGATGTGTCGTCTGCTGCACTCGCCATTGCAAGCGAAAATGCGGTGGCCAATGGCGTGGATGTGGAGTTTGTCGGAGCCGATATTTTCCGCTTTATGCCCCCTGCCGAGAGCCTCGATGTGATTGTTTCCAACCCTCCCTATATCCCCGAGAGCGAGAGGGCTACGATGGGGGCGAATGTTACCCGCTACGAGCCTTCGCTGGCACTCTTTGTGCCCGACCACAGCCCCATAGTTTTCTATGAGCGCATTGCCGATGTGGCCCGTGTGGCACTTGCGGAGGGCGGTATGCTCTACTTTGAGGTGCACGAAACCTACGCCTCCGAGGTTGCAGGGTGCCTTGCCGAGAGGGGCTTTGAGGAGGTGCAGATAACCGAGGACTTTTTCTCCAAACCACGCATTGTGTCGGGCCGAAAGGCTAAATCATAGATACTCACCTAATGGCCTATACGTCAACTAAATACACGCCCAAAGTGCCACGCACCAAGACTCCCGAACAGGCCCTCTCGTCGCTGATGAGAATGTGTGCGAGGGCCGAGAAGTGCAGTGGCGATGCCCTGCGCCTGATGCGCCGTTGGGGACTGTCGGATGCCGATGCGAGGGGTGTGTTGGAACGCCTTGTGAGGGAACGGTTTATCGACGATGTGCGCTATGCGGAGGCCTATGTGAGGGAGAAGATGAGGTTTTCGGGATGGGGCCACCACAAGATTCGTACGGCCCTGCGTGCCAAGTCCCTCAGTCTTGCCATTATCGAGTCGGCCCTCGCCCAGCTTTCGCCCGAAAGCAACTCCGACCGCCTTGCGGAGATGATACGCAAAAAGGCGGCAAAGACCTCATATAAAGACCTTTACGACCTGAAAGCCAAACTTGTACGTTTTGGAATGAGCCGAGGTTTCGACCTCGAAGATGTCCTTGCGGCTACCGAAGAATACCTTCACGAGTCAGGGCTTTGAGATGTGGCTCCAAGCGGTGGGCTGTGATGCTGTGCAGGAGCATATCGCCTGCGCTGCCCACCATCTGAACGCCACACGGTGTGAAGGCTATAATCTCCTCATAATCACCCATTTCGTCGGTGCGCAATTCGCCTTCTACGATTTGTACACCTGCCATTCCACACACCCTTTCCATCAACTCCCTCTCGGCCGAGGGGCGTGCACCTTTCTCAATGGCGGTGGTCAGCAACACATCCCCACGCAGAGCATAAAGTGGGTTGTCGCCGGACGATATGAGCGACCCTGCACGATTGGCCCTGAGGGCTATGCCGGAGCCGTTGCGCTGTGCGAAGCTGTCGGCAAAACGTGCGGCTGTGAGCGATACGGCTGTTTGGTGCTTCTCGAAAGGAATTTCGTAGTTGGCGATGGCGGCTTTGGGGCGCAGACTCAAAAGGGAATACCCATCGTAGGGGGTGGATGCAAGGTGGGTGAGTAGCACCTCACACTCGCCCTCCGAGTTGGGTATGAGATAGAGCGTGAGGGTGTTGCCGTGCTCGGGATAGATGCCATAGTAGAGCAACTCACGCACCTGATTTTCAATCTCTTCGGCTGTGATGGTGGGCCTTACCCCATAGAGTGCCTGATAGGAGTTGAGGGCGTAGTGCAGACGGAGGGCAACGTGCATCGGCTGGTGCGCATAGGTGTTGATTGTGGTATAGACAAAGTTGCGCCCCAAAAGTGCTTCGGGACTCAACTTGGCCTCCTGCCACGACGTTCTATCTCCGTTCAGGTATATCATTTTACAGCATCATTATCTTCATCAATAACTCCCTGAGCAACTCTCCCGCATCGGCACCTCCGCCACCAATACCCTTACTCTTCATATCATACTCCCTGATGAGGCCCAAGATGACAAATATTTTCTTGTTGGGATAGAGCTTTGCGGCTTGCTTGTAGCCACCCAACATAAAGGGCGATACCTTCAACATTCCGGCCAACTCCGCATCACTTGCGGGGGGCATACCCTTAACCCTCGTTTGCCACTCTTTGTAGTTGATAATGAACAGTTTTTGGAAATATCCGAAGAGGGTGCTCACGGTTACCACCATCGGGTTGTTCTTCTGGTTGCGTGCGAAGTAGTCGGCAATGCGCATAGCCTTGCCGAACTCCTTACGGGCCACCGCATCAATGAGCTCAAAGTTGTTGTACTCCTTGCTGATACCGATGTTCTGCTCGATGTGGTCGGCGGTGATGAGTTTTGTTCCCTCGGGCAGACGAGTGAGCAGTTTGTCAAACTCGTTTACAATCTTTGCGATGTCGGTGCCCATATGGTCTGTAACCATTTTCAGGGCCTTGTCCTCGATGTTACACCCTTTGGTGCGCTTGATGTAGCCTGCCAACCACGGGGCCAACTCGTTGTCGTAGGGCTTCGACGATTCAAACACCACACCCTTGGCCAAGACGTGTTTGTAGAAGGCGGTGCGCTTATCGACACTCTTACCCTTGCAGGCCACCACCAACACGGTAGTTGGGGCAGGCGAGGCGGTGTAGAGCGAGAGGGTGTCAATCTTGCGCAACGAGGCTGCATCCTTGACGATGATTACCATCCTGCCACCCATCATTGGCATCTGGCGAGCGTAGTTGATGATGGTGCCCTCGTCGGTGTCCTTGCCATAGACCACAATCTGGTTGAAAGCCCTCTCGTGCTCCTCCAACAAATTATCCGCCAACAGGTCCACCAGCGAGTCCACAAAATAGCCCTCCTCGCCCATAAGTAGGTAGAGTGGGGCAAACTTGTGTGCCTTGATGTCGGCCACAAGGCTCTCATATTGTGCGTAGGACTCTTTGAAACGAACTGCCTTTGCCATAGTGGGTTAGATTATCTCTTTGACTATCTTTATTACGTTTTCGGTTGAGGAGGTGATTTTGTACCTCTCGTCGATGCGTTGGCCCACGAGCCACACTATTTTGTCGCCCTCGCAGAGGACAAACTGACGTCCCTTTTCGGCCATCGACATCTTGGCATCTATGAGGAAGTCGCTCACCTTCTTTTCGCCCGTCATACCCAGCGGAGTAAATCTGTCGCCCTCCCTCCAACGGCGCAGAGTGAGTGGCTCGGTGAGGGTGTCGGCATCCAGCAAGGCGATGTTGTCGGGCTGGAAGAGCGAGCCGATGTTGTCGATGTCGGTGTGCTCAATGTAGAGCACCGAGTTGCCACAATAGATTTTGCTCTTCGCAAGGTCAACCTCCACCTCACACTCATCGTCGGTGGCGATGTGGGAGATTATGATGCGCCCACGGTCGATGTAGGCCACCCTATCTCGTGAGTAGAAACGCTTGCCCGTTGCTCCTGCTCGGAGTGCTTCACACAGATTGTCCACCACGTCGCCCTTGAAGCCATAGTTTTGGCTCAGCAGCTCATAGATTACAAAGCCCATAGGGAACCCTCGGTCAATCTTCGAGGGGTCAATGATGTCCTCGCCTCCGTAGTGCTCCACCGCTTCGGTGGCAATCTTGCCAATGGCGTGGTTGATGAAGTTTTGTGCATCGGTCAGACGGTCGATGTTGCTGCCCATCGTCTGTGTAAACGAGGGTACTATCTCTCTGAGTCGTGGCACAATGCCGAGCCTTATCTTGTTGCGCAGATACTTTGTCGAACGATTTGAGGAGTCCTCACGGAAGGGTATCTTGTGCGTCTTGGCATAGTCGTTAATCTCGTGGCGAGTGGCAAAGAGCAGGGGGCGTATGATGCGCCCGTTGGTCATACTGATACCCGTGAGTCCTTTGAGGCCCGTACCACGCAACAGATTGATAAAGAACGTCTCAATGCTGTCGTCGGCGTGGTGCGCTACGGCAATGGTGTCGTAGCCCTCGTCCATACACAACTCCGCAAACCACCCATAACGCAGCCTGCGTGCGGCAATCTGCACACTCTCGCCCGTGGCAGCCATCTCGCCCTTGGTGTCGAAACGACGGTTGTAGCAGGGAATACCCAGTGTGGCTGCCTGCTTGGCCACCAACTCCTCATCCTCTTCGGCCTCCGTGCCACGCAGTTGGAAGTTGCAGTGCGCCACGCCCACATTGTAGCCCGCCTCCACAAAGAGGTGCATCATCACCATTGAGTCCACACCGCCACTGACAGTCAGCAGGATGCGATTGTCGGCTGTGGCGAGCTGGTGCTCGACAATGTAACTCTGGAATTTATCTTTGAGTGTCATATATCAGAATGTTGTGCAATTCTCAAACCTCACCAATTCTATTGTCGAGTTGTGTCTGACTTGTTTTATTTTTTCGCCATTCGGCGATATGCAATTTCGACCACCCCTCCCGGCCTCCTGCTCGGCGAGGCCGCCGAGTATAATTCCGACCACCCCTCCCGGCCTCCCCTTTCGTAGGGGAGGAGTACTAACTGCAAGACCAAAGGGTGGTGCGATTCTCAATTCTCAATTCTCAATTCTCAATTCTCAATTCTCAATTCAAAGAATATTCACCTCGGGGCTTATCTCAACCCCAAATTTTTCCTTCACCTCTCGGCAGATGCGCTCGGCAAGTGCAACCACCTCACACCCCTCTGCTCCTCCGAGGTTTACCAACACGAGGGCCTGCTTGTTGTGCACACCTGCACGCCCAAGGGAGCGTCCTTTCCAACCCAACGAGTCAATCATCCAACCCGTGGCGATTTTCAACTTGTCTGGCTCTCCTTCAACCGCATAGGTCGGCATTGTGGGGTAGAGTGCTTTGAGTGCCTCCACCTGCTCTCGGGGCAGAATGGGGTTTTTGAAGAAACTGCCGGCATTGCCTGTGATGGCAGGGTCGGGGAGTTTGCCGTTGCGTATGGTGGTTATGGCCTTGCGTATGGCCAGCGGAGTCATCTCGCCCAACTTGGCAACCTCCTCTTGCAGACTGCCATAGTCGAGTTTTGGTGCAGGGGTGTGCGAGAGGCGATAGTTGACGGCTGTGATGATGACCTTGCCGGCCAACTTGCCCTTGAAGATGCTCTCACGATAACCAAAGGCGCACTCCGAGCCCTTGATGGTGCCAATGGTCAGCGTGTCGAGCCACACGACCTCCACACTCTCGATGCAATCTTTGGCCTCCACACCATAGGCTCCGATGTTCTGTACGGCACTTGCGCCCACGCTGCTCGGTATGGCCGAGAGGTTCTCTATGCCCCACAAACCCTCCTTGCAACTCCACTCTACAACATCGTTCCAGAGGTGTCCGGCTTCGGCACGGATAACGACACCCTCGCTGCTCTCCTCCACAACGGATATGCCTTGGGAGATGGAGTGAATGAGTACTCCACGATAGGGACCCGTGAAGAGAGTGTTGCACCCTCCGCCGAGGATGTTCCAACGTCCCTTCAACAACTCCTTACCTTCCGAGTGTAACCACTCCACCAAACTCTCCACCGAGTCCCACTCCACGAGCAGGTCGGCCGAAGTGTCCACTCCGAAACTATTGTAACCTTTGAGGCTTATGTTCTCCGTTTTGCGTACCATAATCAAACCACAAAGTTAATATTTTTTGTGGAATTTCATTCTCGGAGTAAAAATAATTGTGCTAATTACTCTTTTGAGTAATAAATTGCTCGAAATGGTTTTGAAAATCGGATAAATAGGGGTATATTTGTCGGATAAATTTGCACATCCTAAAATTGAACAGTATGTTTACCGAACAAGACCTTAAACAAATCGCCGCTCACGGACTCTCACTTTGTGAGGTGGAGCAGCAAATCGAGAACTTCCGCAAAGGTTTTCCCTATCTGAACATCAAATCGTCTGCCACTGTTGGTAACGGAATTTGCGCCATCGACGAAGCCACGGCCGAGGAGTTGCGTGCCGAGTATAGGGCAGCGGCCGACAATCTCAAAGTGGAGAAGTTTGTGCCCGCAAGTGGTGCGGCTACCCGAATGTTCAAGGACTTGTTTGCCTATGTGAACGAGGGCGAGATGAATGCTGTTGTGGAGAAGGTGGGGGCTAATTTGAATAAGTTTGCCTTTGCCGAGGAGTTGGCCAAGATTGTCCCCGAGGGTGCTTCGCTGCCGGAGATTATCTCTGCAATCATTGGCGAGGGCCTCGAATATGGCGCAAAACCCAAGGGCCTTGTTCTGTTCCACCGCTACCAGTCGGGCACTGCTCGCACAGCCTTTGAGGAGCACTTGGTGGAGGGAGCAATGTATGCTGCTTGCGATGGCGTGGTGAATATCCACTTCACCGTGTCGCCCGAACATATGGAAGGCTTCCGCTGTCTGTTTGAGAGCGTGAAGGAATACTACGAGAGCCGCTATGATGTGCGCTACAATATCTCAATGTCGGTGCAGAAGAGCAGTACCGACACCATTGCTGTCAATCCCGACTGCACTCCCTTCCGTAACGACAAGGGCGAGTTGCTGTTCCGCCCCGCAGGACACGGTGCGCTCATTGAGAATCTGAACGATATTGATGCCGACATCATCTTCATCAAAACCATCGACAATGTGGCTCCCGATGCTCGCAAGGGCGACACGATTAAGTATAAGGAGATTTTGGCCGGTATTCTGGTGGCTACCCAAAAGAAAATATTCGACTACGCTGCTGCGTTGGAGGCAGGTGTGGCCGACCTGAAAGAGGTTGTTGCTTTTGTGGAGAACGACCTTTGCGTGAGGCTTCCCGAGAGCGTGAAGAGTGGCGAGGAGGAGAGTTTGAAACAGACTCTTGCCGGCTTGTTGGACCGCCCATTGAGGGTGTGTGGTATGGTGCGCAATGAGGGTGAGCCCGGTGGTGGCCCCTTCTGGGCCGAGGGTGCCGATGGCGTGGTGTCGTTGCAGATTGCCGAGTCGTCGCAGATTTCGCCCGAACAGAAACACCTTATGGCGGAGGCTACCCACTTCAACCCCGTGGATATCGTGTGCGGTACCAAGAATCGCAAGGGCGAGAAATATGACTTCAAGAAATATGTGGACCCTGCAACGGGATTCATTTCGAGCAAGTCGTCGGCAGGTCGCACTCTGCTGGCGCAGGAGTTGCCCGGCTTGTGGAATGGTGCGATGGCTTCGTGGAACACCTTGTTTGTAGAGGTGCCCATCACGACCTTCTCGCCCATCAAAGTTGTAACCGACCTGCTCCGCCCCGAGCACCAATAATTGACACGAAAAACAAAAAAATAATATACAAAAACTCAAAATAATGGAAAACAAAAAACTTCAAGAACTGACTGAGAAACTCTACACAGAGGGACTCACCAAGGGCCGTGAGGATGCCGAGCGTATGGTAGCCGAGGCCGAGCAGAAAGCAGCTGCTATTGTGGCTGAGGCAGAGAAAACCGCCGCTGCAACCATCAAGGCTGCCGAGCAGAAGGCCGAGGAGATTAAGAAAAACAACCAGACCGAGGTGGCACTTGCTACCCGTCAGGCTGTGGCTGCACTGAAAGAGCAGATTGCCTCGTTGGTGGTGGCAAAGAGTGTTGAGCCTGCTGTGCACGCCGTAACCATCGAGCCCGCCTTCGTTAAGGAGATGCTGCTGGGTATCGCTCGTGGCTGGAATGGCGAGAGGGTGGAGTTGGAGGCAACTCTTCCCGCTGCGCTCAAAGAGCAGTTTGAGGCCGATGCAGAGGGTGCAGTGAAAGCACTTTTGGCAGAGGGTGTAGAGGTTGGCTACTCGGAGAGGGTGAAGAGTGGCTTCAAGGTGGCCCCCAAGGATGGCGGCTTCTATATCTCCTTCACCGACGAGGACTTCAATGCTCTGTTGGGCGAGTTCTTGAAAGAGAAAATCGTTAAAATGCTCTTCTAAACCCACAAATCGCTTTTTATGGCTACAAACTACTATTGCCTTGTTGCGAGCCTGAGGGAGTACCAACTCGATGGCGACCTGAAAGGTTTTGACGCAAAGGGTATCATAGAGGAGATTGCAGGGGAGCTTGTGAAGGCCGACCGTAAGGCGCTGGGTGCGTTCCTGCTCTACCACGACGTGTGCAACCTTGTAAACCTGCGTGCAGGCAGGACTGCATTTTCCACCTTGGGTAACTTCTCTCGTGAGGAGTTGGCCGAGGAGTTGGTGCAACCTACGATGCTGCCCGCAGAGTTGGCCGAGGTGATTGCCCTCTATGGCGAGGTTGAGAAGGAGGAGGTTGATGCCGACGACCCACGATTGACGAGGGTGGATGTGGATGCACCCTTTGAGCGTGAGTTGTTCGCTGCCTACTACCGCTACTGCGCCACAAGTGGGTGCCGCTTCGTGAGAGAGTGGGCCGAGGCTGACCGCAATTTGCGCAACATTTCGGTTGCTCTGACGGCCAAACGTAAGGGCCTCCCTGTTGGTGAAAGATTGGTGGGTGGTGGCGAGATTGTGGCCCAGCTGCAACGCTCTTCGGCAGCCGACTTCGGTTTGAAGGGCGAGGTGGGCTATATCGACACCCTTATTGGTGCGCTTTCGGAAGGCGACAACCTCTTGGAGAAGGAGCACCGCATCGACCTTATCAGGTGGAATATGGCCGAGGAGTTGGCCACTTTCGACTACTTCAACGTAAATATGCTGCTCAGCTATGTGGCTCGCTTGTGCCTTGTTCACCGTTGGGCTATGCTCGATGGCGAGAGGGGCCGTAAGATGTTCCGCAGGCTTGTCTCTTCGCTTGGCGCAGGCGACAAGATTGCCGAAGCCGAGAGGCGTTATGCAGAGGAAAGATAATCAGCAAAAGAAATAATATAAACAAAGAGTAATGAAAACTACCGGTAAAGTACAAGGTATTATCTCCAACATCGTAATTGTGCGTGTGGACGGTCCTGTGTCGCAGAACGAAATCTGCCACATCACCGTTGGCGGCGTGAATTTGATGGCCGAGGTAATCAAAGTAACAGGCAAAGATGCCTATGTTCAGGTGTTCGACTCCACACGAGGTCTGCGCATTGGTGCGGAGGTGGAGTTTGAGGCACATATGCTGGAAGCCACTTTGGCTCCCGGTATCATCTCTCGCAACTACGATGGTCTGCAAAACGACCTCGAAAAGATGGAGAGCCTTTTCATCGAGAGGGGTACACAAACCGACCCTATCGACTTTGAGAAATTGTGGGACTACACTCCGCTGGCAAAGGTGGGCGATGTGGTAACAGCAGGCGATTGGCTCGGTCAGGTGAGGGAGTTGTGGATTGACCACAAGATTATGGTGCCCTTCGTTATGGAGGATACCTACACCATCAAGTCGCTCACCGAGGCCGGCTCCTACAATGTGAACACTGTTGTTGCTGTGTTGACCGACTCGAAGGGCGAGGACCACGAGGTTACAATGGTGCAGAAATGGCCTGTGAAGAAGGCCATCAAGGGCTATGTGTCCAAACCTCGTCCCAGCCGTATTATGGAGACGGGTGTGAGGGCAATCGACACCTTCAACCCCATTGCCGATGGCGGTACGGGCTTCATCCCTGGCCCCTTTGGTGCAGGTAAGACCGTGTTGCAGCACGCAATCTCGAAGCAGGCCGAGGCCGACATTATCATTATGGTAGCGTGTGGTGAGCGTGCAAATGAGGTGGTGGAGATTTTCGCCGAGTTCCCCCACTTGGACGACCCCCGCACGGGCCACAAACTTATGGAGCGTACCACCATCATCTGTAACACCTCCAATATGCCCGTGGCTGCTCGTGAGGCATCGGTTTATACGGGTATGACCCTTGCGGAGTACTACCGTGCTATGGGTCTGAAAGTGTTGCTGTTGGCCGACTCCACTTCTCGTTGGGCACAGGCTCTGAGGGAGATGAGTAACCGCTTGGAGGAGTTGCCCGGTCAGGATGCATTCCCTATGGACCTTTCGGCCATCATTTCGAACTTCTATTCAAGGGCAGGCCTTGTTCACTTGCGTAGCGGTGCTACCGGCTCGGTAACGTTCCTCGGTACGGTGTCGCCTGCGGGTGGTAACTTGAAGGAGCCCGTTACGGAGTCAACCAAGAAGGCAGCAAGGTGTTTCTATGCTCTCTCGCAGCAGAGGGCCGACTCGAAACGCTACCCTGCAATCGACCCCCTGGATAGCTACTCCAAATATCTCGAATATCCCGAAATCGTTGACTACCTCGACGAGCACATCGAGGCCGGCTGGGTTAAGAACGTAATGGAGGGTAAAACCCTTGTACAGAGGGGTAAGGAGGCTGCCGAGCAGATCAACATCTTGGGTGATGACGGTGTGCCTGTGGAGTACCACGAGAGGTTCTGGAAGAGCGAGTTGCTGGACTTTGTGATTTTGCAGCAGGATGCATTCGATGCTATTGATGCCAACTGTCCCATCGAGCGTCAGCAGTATATGTTTGACCTCGTGATGGATGTGTGCCGCAAGGACTATGACTTCGTGGATTTTGAGGAGTGCTCGGCATACTTTAAGGCTCTCATCAACCTCTTCAAACAGCTCAACTATACCGAGTGGCAGAGTGCCGAATTTGCGGACTACCGCCAGAAGATTGACCAATTTGTTGCCACCAAATAATTAGTAGAAGAAAGATATGGAAACAAAGGCTTTTCAGAAGATATACACAAAGATTGACAACATCACCAAAGCCACCGTGTCGCTTCGTGCAACGGGTGTTGGTAACGACGAGTTGGCAACCGTTGGTGGCCACTTGGCCCAGGTGGTGAAGATTATGGGCGACCAGGTAACCTTGCAGGTGTTTGAGGGTACGGAGGGTATCTCCACCGATGCAGAGGTTGTATTCCACGGCGTGCCTCCCACGTTGAAGGTGGGCGATGGCCTTGCAGGTCGCTTTTTCAATGCCTACGGACAACCCCTCGAAGGTGGCGCACCTGTGGAGGGCGAGGAGAGGGAGATTGGCGGCCCAACCGTTAACCCCTTCAAACGCCGCCAGCCTTCGGAGCTGATTGCTACGGGTATCGCAGGTATCGACCTTAATAATACTATTGTATCGGGCCAGAAGATTCCCTTCTTTGCCGACCCCGACCAGCCCTATAACCAAGTGATGGCAAATGTGGCACTGCGTGCCGAGGCCGACAAGATTATTCTGGGTGGTATGGGTATGACCAACGACGACTTCCTCTACTTCAAGAACTTGTTTGAGAACGCAGGTGTGTTGGATAGGATTGTGTGCTTTGTGAACACCACGGAGAATCCTCCTGTGGAGCGTCTGTTGGTGCCCGATATGGCCCTCACAGCAGCAGAGTACTTCGCAGCCGACAAGGGCGAGAAGGTGCTGGTGCTGCTGACGGATATGACTCTTTATGCCGATGCGCTGGCTATCGTGTCGAACCGTATGGACCAGATTCCTTCGAAGGACTCTATGCCCGGCTCGCTCTATTCGGACTTGGCGAAGATTTACGAGAAGGCCGTGCAGTTGCCTTCGGGTGGCTCCATTACCATCATTGCCGTTACCACTCTGTCGGGTGGCGATATCACCCACGCTGTGCCCGACAACACGGGTTATATTACTGAGGGTCAGCTCTTCTTGCGTAATGATACCGACACCGGTAAGGTTATCGTTGACCCCTTCCGTTCGCTTTCACGTCTGAAACAGCTCGTGATTGGTAAGAAAACAAGGGAGGACCACCCACAGGTGATGAATGCTGCCGTGCGTTTGTACTCCGATGCAGCGGGTGCCAAGACCAAGTTGGAGAACGGTTTCGACCTTTCGGACTACGACGAGCGTGCGTTGGCATTTGCGAAGGAGTATTCGGACAAACTGCTTTCGATTGATGTGAACATCGACATTACCGAGATGCTCGACACCGCTTGGAGCCTGTTTGCCAAGTACTTCAAGAAGAGCGAGGTTACCATTAAGTCGGAACTCGTGGCCAAGTATTGGCCCGAGGCATAGGTGCCCTTGCGCTAACGTCATAAAATTAGCAACGAAAGAAACATATCCCCTTCTAAAACAAACAAGTAATTAGATGGCAATAAAGTTTCAATACAACAAAACATCGCTTGGCGAACTCGGCAAGCAACTCAAAATGCGCCAAAGGGCACTGCCTACTATCAAGAGTAAGGAGTCGGCCCTGAGGGTTGAGGTGTCAGCGGCCAAAGAGAAGGCCGAAGGCTACCGCCAGCGCATCGAGGCGTTGCAGGCACGCTACGACTATATGGTCGTTCTGTGGGGCGAGTTCGAGGGCGACCTTCTGAGGGTTAAGGATGTGGAGTTGGGTATCAACAAGATTGCAGGCGTGAAGATTCCTGTGCTTAAAGAGGTAATCTTTGAGCAGAAGGACTACGACCTCTTCTCCTCGCCGGCGTGGTATGCCGACGGAGTGGAGGTGCTCAAAGAGATTGCCCGCTTGGGTATTGAGTTTGAGGTCTTCAACCGCCGCACCGAGTTGCTCGACTATGCCCGTAAGAAAACCACCCAGAAGGTAAACCTCTACGAGAAGGTGCAAATCCCGGGCTATGAGGACGCTATCCGCAAGATTAAGCGTTTCTTGGAGGACGAGGAGAACCTCTCGAAGAGTGCTCAAAAGATTGTGAAAACCAAACACGAACAACTCGAAGCCCTATGATAGTTAAGATGAACAAATATACTCTTGTGCTCTATCACAAGGCACAGGAGGAGTTCCTTGCAAGGTTGCAGGAACTCGGCGTGGTCGATATCACTACCACAGGGTGGGAGCCTAACCCACAAGAACAGGCACTTCTCTCGGAGATTGAGGGCCACAAGCAGGCACTCGAAGAGTTTGATGCGCTGAGCAAAAAGGAGGGCTTTGTTTTGGGCGAGCCCTATGCTTCGGGCAAGGTGGCCTATGAGGAGTACCAGACGGCCTCCGCAAAGGTGGAGAGCCTCACAAGCCTCATCGCCAAGACCGAAAAGGAGGCCGAGGAGTTGGCCGCTTGGGGCGATTTCGACCCCGAGTTGGTGGCGAAGTTGGAGAGTGAGGGCATCGTGCTCCACTTCTTTTCGTGCTACTCCAACGAGTTTGCTCGCTCTGTTGAGCAGTGGAGCGAACTCTACACTCTGGAAACCATCGCCGAGCAGGGTGGTGTAACCTACTTTGTGGTCGTGGGCCACAAGGGCGAGCCAATGCCGGCCATTGATGCACAACAGGTGCGCACCCCCAATGTCAACCGAAAGGGTAAGATGCAGGAGGTGGAGGCCTTGAAGGCTCAGTTGGCCGAGTGGAATGGTATTATTGCTAAGTGTGTGGCCAGCCGTGAGGAGGTGGCCAAACACGCCGACGAGATTAAGGACCGCCTGCAATTCAGCCAGGTGAGCAATAGCGGCACAGGCGAGGCCGAAGGCCGACTCATTGTGTTGCAGGGTTGGGCTCCGGTGGAGAACGAGAAGGAGGTTGATGCACTGCTGGACGAGCAGAGCGACCTGCTGTATGCCAAGGAGAAACCCACAATGGAGGACGATACCCCGGTGGTGCTCAAAAACGGCTGGTTTGCAAAACCCTTCGAGTTCATCGGCGACTTCTATGCTGTACCCAAGTATGGCACAATGGACCTCACGAGGTACTTTGCACCCTTCTATATGCTCTTCTTCGGCTTCTGTATTGGCGATGCGGGCTATGGTGCAACCTTCTTCCTCATTGGTCTGTTTATGTGGTTGAAGAAGATAAAGGGTATGAGGCTCATATCCCAACTCGTTATGTGGTTGGGCTTGGGTGCTACACTCTTTGGTCTGCTGGTGGGTAATGTCTATGGCGTGTCGCTGCGTGAGTTGGGTGTGCCCGAGTGGTACCACAACGCAATGCAGACCGTCAACGACCAACTCTTCTATATCGCACTCGGCTGCGGTATTGTGCAGATTATCTTCGCCCTTGTGCTCAATGTGATAAACACCACCATTGCCTACGGGTTTAAGTACTCGTTCGGCACCCTGGGTTGGCTTATCATATTGGTTGACTGCTTGTTGGCGTTCCTGCTGCCTATGGTTGGTGTTGAGGGCTTCGGCTTCTCGTCGCCCTTGTGCTTGGGTATCTTGGGCGTTGGTGCGGTGCTGATGCTGCTGCTCAACAACCCCAACCGCAACCCTCTGGTCAACTTCGGCTCGGGTCTGTGGGATACCTACAACAACCTCACTGGTCTGCTGGGCGACGTGCTGAGCTATGTACGTCTGTTTGCTATCAGCCTTTCGGGTGGTGCTCTGGCGGTTGTGTTCAACGACCTTGCAGGCAGCCTTGCTCCGGATATCCCTGTGGCTAAACAACTTGTGATGTTCATCATCCTTGCCTTTGGCCACGGTATCAATATCTTTATGTCGGCCATTGGTGCCTTCGTTCACCCTATGCGACTCACCTTCATTGAGTTCTATAAGAACGCAGGCTTCGAGGCGGCTACTCGCATCTACACTCCTTTCAAGAAAAGTGGAAAATAACAGAAAATCAATAAATTAATCAACAAACAAAAAACATTAAACATTATGAACATTATTCTTGCTTACATCGGTGTTGTACTTATGGTTGCACTTTCGGGTATCGGTAGTGCTTATGGTACTTCAATTGCAGCCAACGCAACTGTTGGTGCGATGAAAAAACGTATGAACTCTTTTGGTCAGTCGATGATTCTTTCGGCTCTTCCTGCAACCCAGGGTTTGTATGGTTTTGCAGCCTTCTTCTTCATTCAGAACTACCTCACCGCAGGTATCAGCCTTATGCAGGCTGCTGCCATCTTCGGTCTTGGTTTGACCGTAGGCCTTGTTTGCTTGTTCTCGGCAATTCGTCAGGGCCAGATTTGTGCTAACGGTATCGCTGCCATCGGTGGTGGCTACGACGTTATGGGTAAGACTCTGCTTTTGGCCGTATTCCCCGAGTTGTATGCTATCATCACCGTTGCTGTTACCTTCCTTGTGCAGAGTGGTTTGATGGGTACTCCCATCTTGTAAAAAAAAACGCAGATAACGAGCGACTGCTGCGTTACACTGCGATAAACGCCCTCCTCATTTACGTTTAGTAAACTGCGGAGGGCGTTTTCTTGTGTGCCTTGCATTCATCTCGTTCTTTGCGTTTTTTACCTCTTTCAAACGTCAAATAGCACCCCGCCAAAAAAACACAAAACAGCCTGTGGCTGCTCCTCATTTGCGAAAGCAAACTGCGGGGCCGCTTTCTTGTTTGGCACAAAATGCCCTCCGCACTTTGCGTTTTTTACCGCTTCCGAGCGTTAGCCCCACTATAACTCCTCCCCTAAGTTAGGGGAGGTGCCGTAGGCGGAGAGGTCTGTTCCACAAAACAGCCCGTGGCTGCTCCTCATTTGCGAAAGCAAACTGCGGGGCCGCTTTCTTGTTTGGCACAAAATGCCCTCCGCACTTTGCGTTTTTTGCCGCTTCTGAGCGTTATAAAGCCCCACTACAACTCCTCCCCTAAGTTAGGGGAGGTGCCGTAGGCGGAGAGGTCTGTTCCACAAAACAGGCTGTGCCTGCAAAATTCTCTCCGCACTTTGCGTTTTTTACCGCTGCCAAACGTCCAATTCCCAGTAGCCCCAGTAGTCCCAGTGGGCTCAGTTTGGCTGGGCCTTCTGGGCCTTCTGGGAGAATAAGGTCCTTAGATTCCTTAGGGCCCTTAAAGCCCCTATCACTCCTATTACCCCTATTTATTCACGGGTATCTTTTTTAATACCCGTGCCAAAGGCACACCTTAATTTTCCATTTTCAATTTTCAATTGTCAATTTCTTTTTCTATTTTTGTAAGTTGAATAGGTGTGGACCCACCCGAAGAAGAGAAACGATAGAAAACAATAAAAATATAGACGACTATGACACAGGAAGAACTCTTTAAGAAACTGATTGCTCACTGCAAGGAATATGGTTTTATTTTCCCTTCGAGCGAGATTTACGATGGACTCAGTGCTGTGTATGACTACGGCCAGCTGGGTGTGGAGTTGAAGAACAACATCAAGACCTATTGGTGGGATTCGATGACCAAACTGCACGACAACATCGTGGGTATCGATGCGGCAATCTTTATGCACCCCAAGGTGTGGGAGGCAAGTGGTCACGTTGGCGCATTCAACGACCCTCTGATTGACAACAAGGACTCCAAAAAACGCTATCGTGCCGATGTGCTGATTGAGGATTGGATTGCCAAGCAGGACGAGAAGATTGAGAAGGAGTGCACAAAGGCGGCTAAACGCTTTGGCGAGAGCTTCAACAAGGAGATGTTCCTCCAAACCAACGGCCGTGTGTTGGAGATTGCAGCCAAGAGGGATGAGGTCAACAAACGTATGGCCGATGCTCTCAATGCCAATGACCTTGTGGAGTTGAGGCAGATTATCCTCGACTGCGAGATTGTGTGCCCCATTTCGGGCAGCCGCAACTGGACCGAGGTTAGGCAGTTCAACCTGATGTTCTCTACCCAGATGGGCTCGGTGGCCGAGGGTGCCAACACCGTCTATCTGCGCCCCGAGACCGCACAGGGTATCTTTGTGAACTTCCTCAATGTGCAGAAGACCGGTAGGATGAAGATTCCTTTTGGTATTGCACAGATTGGTAAGGCCTTCCGTAACGAGATTGTGGCTCGCCAATTCATCTTCCGTATGAGGGAGTTTGAGCAGATGGAGATGCAGTTCTTCGTGCGCCCCGGCGAGGAGATGATGTGGTGGAACAAGTGGAAAGAGACCCGTATGAGCTGGCACAGGGCTCTGGGCTTTGGCGACGACAACTATCGCTTCCACGACCACGAGAAACTCGCTCACTACGCCAATGCGGCAACCGATGTGGAGTATAACTTCCCCTTCGGCTTCAAGGAGGTGGAGGGTATCCACAGCCGTACCGACTACGACTTGGGCCGCCACCAGCAGTATTCGGGTAAGAAGATTCAGTACTTCGACCCCGAGACAGGCGAGAGCTATGTTCCCTATGTTGTGGAGACCTCCATTGGTGTTGACCGTATGACCTTGCAGGTACTCTCGGCGGCATATAAAGAGGAGCAGTTGGAGAATGGCGAGACCCGTACGGTGCTGTCGTTCCCCGCACCTCTGGCACCTGTGAAGGTGGCAGTGTTGCCTTTGGTTAAGAAGGACGGCTTGCAGGAGATTGCAATGGACCTCGTTCACAAGCTCAAATTCAGCCACAATGTGCAGTATGACGAGAAGGACTCCATCGGTAAACGCTATCGCCGTCAGGATGCCATCGGTACTCCCTTCTGCGTAACGGTTGACCACCAGACCAAGGAGGACGGTACGGTTACTATCCGTGAGAGGGATACGATGAAACAGTGGAGGGTTAGCATCAGCGAGTTGGAGGCTATTGTTGCCGAGAAGGTAAGTATGCGCCAGCTGTTTGAGAAATTGGTGTAATCGGCTGTGCCTTGCGGGTGTTTTCGGTGTTATGCTTTTGATTTTGCTTCCTCATTTACGTTAGGTAAACTGCGGAGCAAAATCAAAACCAAGCCTTGAAAACTCCTCGCAATCCACAACCTCTCCAAGTGTGGATGGTTGGATAATTTAATTCTCAATTCAATGAAAGTTGCACTTTTCCCTGGGTCGTTTGACCCCTTTACGGTGGGGCACCAAGCCCTTGTGAGCGAAGGACTACGTTTCTTCGACAAGGTGGTTGTGGCCGTGGGCGAGAACTCCGAAAAGAGGGGTTTGCTGACTACCGAAAACCGCAAACGCCTCATTGAGGATTTGTATAGGGACGAGCCTCGTGTGGAGGTGGTGAGTTATAGCGGCCTCACGGGTAACTACTGCCGTGAGCACGAGTTGAAGTTCATCCTGCGTGGTATGCGCAACACGGTGGATTTCGACTTCGAGAGGAATATGATGCAGATTAACCAGAGGCTCTATCCGGAGATTACCACGGTGCTGCTGTTTACTCCTTCGGAGTATGTGGCAGTGTCGAGCAGTGTCATTAGGGAGATATTGTCGTTTGGTGGCGATGTGGCCCAATTTATGCCCGCAGGGGTTGATATTAAAGACTATTTGTAACCACAATAAGAACACAATAAGATGCAATTTAGTGCGGAGATGATTGCTGCCGGTTTGGGCGGCGAGATTGTTGGTAACAAGGATGTTACCGTTAGTACATTTGCAAAAATCGAGGAGGGACACCAAGGAGCCATTTCGTTTTTGGCCAACCCCAAGTATGAGCCCTACCTCTACACCACCGACTCTTCGATTGTGATTGTCAATCGCTCGTTGGAGTTGAAGGGCGAGGTGAAGGCAACGCTTATCAAGGTGGACGATGCCTATGGCTGCTTTGCCAAACTGCTGGAACTCTATGCGGCCTACAAGCCCAAGAAGAGTGGGGTACACCCAACGGCTGTGGTGGCCGAGAGTGCCAAGGTGGGCGAGGGGTGCTACATTGGCCCTTACGTTGTGGTTGACGAGGGCGCAGTGATTGGCGAGGGCGTGAGCCTCTATCCCCACGTCTATGTTGGCGATGGTGCGACCATTGGCGATGGCACAACGCTCCACTCGGGCGTGAAGGTCTATGAGGGCTGCAAGATTGGCAAGAGGTGTATTGTTCACTCTGGGGCTGTGATTGGCTCCGATGGCTTCGGCTTTGCACCCAACGCACAGGGCTCCTATGATAAGATTCCGCAGATTGGTATCGTTACTATTGAGGACGACGTTGAGATTGGTGCCAACACCACCATCGACCGTGCAACGATGGGCTCGACGGTTATTGAGAAGGGTGCCAAGTTGGATAACTTGGTGCAGATTGGCCACAATGTAGTCATTGGCGAGAGTACCGTTATGGCGGGCCAGTCGGCAGTGGCAGGCTCGGCAAAGGTGGGCAAGAGGTGTATGATTGGCGGTCAGGCAGGTGTTGTGGGCCACGTTACGGTGGGCGATGGTTCGGTTATCGCTTCGGTTACTGGTGTTAGCAACTCGGTGCCTGAGGGCTCGCAGATTATGGGCCACTACGGTATTGACGCTCGCCGCTTCCGTAGGGTGAATGCTGTCTATCGCAACCTGCCCGAACTGCAACGCACCGTCAACCAACTCGAAAAGGAATTCAAGGCTCTCAAAGCCCAACAGTAGAATGAGTATTTACTAATTCTCTTTACTCTTCCAATGGCCGACCAATACCACCGTATAATTATGGGCATAGACCCGGGTACAAACCGTATGGGCTACGGGGTGTTGGAGGTGCTGGGCAAAAACAAACTGCGTGCCGTGGTGATTGGCGACGTGGATATGACCAAGATGAAAGACCCCTACGAGAAGTTACGCTACATTTTCGATAGGGTGCTGGCACTGGTGGACGAGTATAGACCCGATGAGGTGGCATTGGAAAGCCCCTTCTTTGGCGAGAATGTGCAGAGTATGCTCAAATTGGGCAGGGCACAAGGAGTGGCTATGGCGGCAGCATTGTGCAGGGGCCACAAGGTCTTTGAGTATGCCCCAAGGAGGGTTAAGCAGGCCATTACGGGTAATGGCGGTGCAGCCAAGGAGCAGGTGGCATCGATGTTGAAGAGTATGCTGGGGGTGGAGTATAACCCCAAGAGGTTGGATGCTACGGATGGCCTGGCGGTGGCTCTGTGCCACTACTTTGAGACCTCACAGGTCATTCCCCACCAACCCGTGAGCCGCACCCGTAGGAGCAGTAGTAACTCCTCGTGGGAGAAATTTGTCAACAACAACCCCGATAGGGTGAAGAGGTAAATCGAATTAGAATAACAAACCAAAACCAAATAAGACTATGAAAAAAATTATTCTTTTTGCAGCCGCTGCCGCAATGTTGTTGGTGGGCTGCCAGAACACAAAGACCTATGCAGTGAGTGGTACCATCGAGGGCCTCGAAGGCACTGTTGCACTGATGCCTATGTCGGGCGATGCCGAGGAAGCCTATGGCGAGGCTACGGCCGAGAATGGCGCATTTAGCATCGAGGTTGAGAGCCAGACTCCTCTCTTCTCGCTGTTGGCTGTTAATGGCCAGCCCGTGGTGCCCGTATTCTTGGAGGAGGGCGCAATCACCGTTAGCGGCTCTGCCGAGGACCTCGAAAATGTGAAGGTGGGTGGTACCGTGTCGAACGACGCTTTTGCTACCTATATTGAGGCACAGAAAGCACTTACTGACAAACTCGCAACCGCAGAGATGAGCGAGGAGGAGATGATGGCCGTATATGAGCAGGCTGAGGCTCTCAACGAGGAGAGCTACGAGGCTAATAAGGACAACCTTTGGGGTGCCTATATCCTTGTGATGAACAAGTACTACTCGATGGAGGCCGAGGAGATTTTGGCTGCTGTTGAGGGCTTCTCGAAGGAGTTGCAGAAATTGCCCGAGTTGGTTAAGGTAAAGGGCAGGGCCGATGGTATGCTCCGCACGGCTGTTGGCAAGGAGTTCATCGAGGTTAAGATGCCCGATGCAGAGGGTAAGGAGATTTCGTTGAGCGAGGTTGTTAAGGCCAATAAGGTTACTCTGTTGGACTTCTGGGCTTCGTGGTGCCGCCCCTGTATGGGCGAGGTGCCCTACCTGCTGGCCGACTATGCCGAGTACCACGACAAGGGCTTCGAGATTTATGGTATCAGCCTTGACAACAACAAGGACGCTTGGGTTAACACTATGAACGATAAGGGTATGAAGTGGGTCAACGTGAGTATTCTTGGTGGCTGGGAGGCTCCCGCTGTTAAGGACTACGCTGTTAGCTCCATCCCCACCAACTTCCTTATTGATAGCGAGGGCGTGATTATTGCGAAGAACCTCCGTGGTGAGGCTCTGGGCGCAAAGTTGGCCGAGATTTTTGCCGAGTAACAGTTCTGCTGATTGAACAAAAAAGCCACGGGAATTTCCCGTGGCTTTTTTGTTGTTGACCGTCAACCGTCAGTTCAAATTTCTCTCCTTATCGCCCCTAAACTCCTTAAAGCCCTTGGAGAATTTAGGGAGTTTAGTGGGGTGTAGGGAAAATAATTTTCAATTTTCAATTTTCAATTTTCAATTATTTCGTGATGGTGTACTCGCCGGCAGGCAGAGTAACATAGAGTGTTCCATTCTCGGCAGTTACCGTGCCTTTGGCCACGCTCTTGCCACCTTGGAGCACCTTCCAAGCACCCTCCGAGAGGTCGCACACAAGGAGTTTAACCTTGCTCTTCTCGCCACCCTCGGGTGTGGGAATGGTGAATGTGAAGGCCTCACTCTGCGAGGTGGCATCCTTGCGGAACACCACAACACGGTCGGCAATAACCACTCCAACGTGGGTGTCGGTGTTGATGCGCTGAACGCTATTGAGCGAGCCGGCACCATTGTCGGCTACCTGAATTACGTTGAGGAAATGGTTCTCGGCAGCGGGGTTTTTGGGCGTAACCTCCACCCTCCAAGCACCCCTCTCGTTGCAGGGGTCGGGACGTGTGGTGGCAGCGTTGGGATAGTTGGTGCCGAACACCCAGAACTCCTTGCCGGGGCCACCCACCTTTTCGATGTTGAGGTCGTCGGCCTCGGGGAGCAATACCGAGCAGTGGAGCATACCGCTGTCGCCATCCTTGGTGCGCTTAACCACGAAACTCTCGCTCTCAATGGCGGGCTCTTCGATGCTGTGCAACAACCAATACTTTTTGAAGTCGGGGTTGGACGACACGATGCGGTCAAAGACAATCATAGTGGCAGGCACGGTGTGCGACGTTGCCGTCTTGGTGCTCTTGCCTTTGCCATCGGTTGTTTCGAGGTTGAGGAACACAAAACTACGCCTAACATCCTCAACCTTTGAGGAATAGGCCTTTGTGATATCGCCTTTCAGGTAGGAGTACTCGGGGCGTTTGTCGGATGGGCCAAAGTCGTGGCCGAGAATCTTACCCACGGTGTACTCGTCGCTGAGCAGCATATCGTAACTACGGCACGACTCCCAACGGTCGCCGGGCATACGCTGGCCACCGTCGTTGGCGGCAAACTCAGTCTTATCACTACCGCCATAATTCCAGCAAGCAAACTTCTCTTCGGGGTCATAGATGAGCAGTGAGTTGTGGGCGATGGTACGCTTGAAGTAGTTTTTGTTGTGAGGGCTGTTGTAACCACCCGACGAGCCCTGGTAGGAGCCTGAGTCGATGGCCAAGGGGCCCTTGTGATAGATTTGGAATGAGCCACCGTCGAGGTGCTGGTGGTTGCCATAGAACTGCTCCGTAACTCGCATCTCGGCAATCACACAGTTGCTGTCCCAACCCGTGCGAGCAATCATCCAACCAAAGGGAGTGCCGCTGTAACGGGTGAGAGGAAGGTTGTCGGGGGCTTTACCCACAAGGTCGAAATCCCTCCACAAGAGTTCCAACATCCACATATGAGGCTCCAACTTGTTGCGACGGTCAAACTCGTAGGCGATGTAGGGGTCATTGTAGTAACTTGCGGCCAAGAAAGCGGGCTGCGAGTAGTTCTGTTGTTGCTTGCGAGGGGCGGGGTTTACGTCGCCCGAGGGCATCATCTGTCCGTCGGGACGGCGACGATAGATGAGGTCATACATCACATACTGCTGCGAAGGATCATAGACCGCACCTGCACCCATCCTGTCGAGCAGCCACAGGGAGTTGAGGTCGTTGGTGAAACGCACCGAAATATAGCCGCTACCTTGGTGGTAGTTTTGTCCCTTGTAGGTGTAGTTGCGGACGGGAATGTAGTCCTCAAAAATCATCTTGATAACGTGGTGATACATATCGGGGTACTCGTCGTAGATGGCAATACCGCAGGAGAGCATATCCCTGAGAATCATCCACTCCGAGCCGTGGCCCGTAACGGCCTCGTTGCGCTTGGGGGGATAGCGACACTCCATAGTGCCGGCGATGCGCACAAACTCCTTGATGTATTGCTCCTTCTCGCTGGGAGTCATCACATCGTAGCACCAGTCATAGACCATAGCACCCACCATCAGCATCGAGCCGCTGGCACGAGAGAGGTCGTTTTTGGTGCCAAACTTGGTGGTTTTCAGCGTGTCGAGCATCGACTTTATGGCCTTGCGCCCGAGCATCATATCGTCATACAAGAGGTGGTCGAGTGCTTGGAGTTGCACCTCGGAGGTAACACCTCTCATTTGGGCATAGTAGCGATATCCGTGGTCTGTAACGGCAGCCTCCTCTTCGGGAGTGCGGGGCACGGCAGCCTTCTCAATGCGCCTGATGATGGAGCGT
Organism: Tidjanibacter sp.; assembly: GCA_045614965.1. Lineage (GTDB taxonomy): Bacteria > Bacteroidota > Bacteroidia > Bacteroidales > Rikenellaceae > Tidjanibacter. The sequence goes on along the minus strand of JAZLDY010000017.1, from coordinate 53,707 downwards.
CCATCGGGGGTGTTGAGCTTCTCCATCAATTCAGGAATGTCTTTCCTGCGGAGGAACACCCTTGGGTGCTCGGTTGGTGGCAGGGGTACCATTGTGCCATCGAGGTTGGCCCACACCACCTCCTTCTCTTTGCGCTCGGGCAGAGAGGTTTGGTTGTTGGGTGTGTTGGCCTGGTTGTCCCACTCTGTTTCGGGCTGAACACAAGCTACGCTGAGCAGGGTCATTACAGAAAGAAATAGTCCGTGCATAGAAGTTATTTTATTAGTTCGTATATTCATAATCACGATTTCTCTAATCGCAAAAGTACGAACAAAAATGAGAATATTAACAAATATGGGCCATAAACTATCTTTGATAGTTGCAATTTTGTGGGAAAGTACCTATTTTTGGCCAAAATCAAAACTGCATTATGGCAATTAGAAAATTTATGATATTGGCCCTTGCGGCCATTATGACTCTTGGCGTGGCTTGCGAACAGCCCGAGAGAGAGTGGGATGATAATTCCAACACCCAGGGTGGTACAAATACCCCAACGCCAACGCCCGACCCCGACCCCGAGCCCGACGAGCCGGAGTATGAACTCACCGAGGAGGATAAGAAGGTTAACTTGGAGATGTTCGACTTGCTCAACCTCGACTATTCGGGCCTTGCTGCGGTGAAGAAGGAGTATAACCAGAAACACTACGCCAAGGCTGCCAACGAGTTGGTTAAGTATATGCGCTACCGCACGGTGGTAAACACTCTTAATCCTCTGACGGATAAGACCATAACTTCGTCCGGAAAGTTCATTGCCGACCAGGCTCTCGAACTGCGCTTTGCGGTGAAACTCAATACTTGGATGGATGGCTCCAACTACTACTCCTTCGACGATGGCCAGGGTGGTATCAATTGGGACTTTGTGGCCCCCGGTGCCGGTGATGAGTTCTACCAGAAACATTGGCACGCTTGGTTTTTCTATCTCGGTAAGGCACTATTTGCTACGGGCGAGGATAAATATTTCGACGCTTGGAAGGAGCAGTATGCCGATTGGTTGAAACACTACCCAATTCCCACCGAGAAGGTGGATATTTATCAGCAGGAGAACAAGATGTGGGGCTGCCTTTCGCTTGCCAACCGCATCACTTCGCAACTCGAAAATCTTCCCTTCTTCTTCACATCCACCCACTTTACGGGCGATTGGCTATCGACGGTGTTGGTGGAATTCCACAAGACGGTGGAGTTCAGCAGGGCCAACCCATATTATGAGAAGGCGAGCAACATACGCTTGGCACAGGATGTGGCACTGGTGCAGGCAGCGGTGCTGATGCCCGAGTTCAAAAAGTCGGCCGAGTGGCTCGCAGAGGGTGCGAAGAATATCACCGAACAGCTTGTGCGCCAATTCAATGCGGATGGCTCGCCGGTGGAGCTTTCGCCCTCCTATGGTATGGGTGTGATAGAGAACTTCCGAGCCACCTATGAGGTGGTGCAGGCCAACAACAAGTTGTCCCACCTGACCTCCGACTACCTCTCGATGCTCGAAAAGGCGTGTATGTTCATCACCGACTACATCTATCCCGACTACACTTGGGAGTGCTTCAACGACACTTTTGCCCAGACATTGAGCGTCCTCTCACGCAACGTGGGCAACTATGCGGCGATGTTCCCCAACAATGGCAAGTTCAAGTATGTGGGCTCGGGAGGTGCTTCGGGTAGCAAACCCACCGAGAAACTTATCAGCTATCCCGCAGGTGGCTTCTACTTCCTGCGTAACGGTTGGGACGATAAGGCGACCATTCTTATCTACACCAACAACGCCAACCCCAAGAACTACACCCACTGCCATCACGACAACGGAACATTCTCGCTGTGGAGTAGGGGACGTAACTTTATGCCCGATGCAGGTGTCTTTACCTATGGTGGCGACAATGGCTTGGATGATATTAGGGACCGCAACAAGTCGGCCGCAAGCCACAACACTCTCACCAAAGACCTCGCTCCCATTGCCAAGGGATATTGTGCGGGCAAACACCTTCTTTCGCAAGAGCAGAGTGGGGGAGTGAACGTAGTGGTGGCCGAGAATAAGTCATACAGCGACCTTTCGCACCGCAGGGGCGTGTTTATGGTTGATGACACCTTCTATGTTGTTGTGGATGAGGCCTATGGAACGGCTGCGGGTGTGCCTGTGAATGTCAGCTTCCACCTCTGCGCCGACAAAAATAAGGGGGCTAACATCGTTAGCATCAACGACCAAAGCAGTAAATATGCCTACGGTGCCCACACCACCTTCTCGGACGGCGTGAATATGAAATGGCTCACCTTCTCCGAAACCCACACGGGCTTCAAGGGCGAGAACGGAACGAGCTACTACTCGGAGAAACTCAACACGGAGACGGCTCGTAAATACTACCGCCTCTCGGCAACCAAGAGTAAGGCCTCGGATGTAGTGAGATTTATCACGGTCATCCACCCCGACACTTCGGCCACCATCGGTGCGGAGTTTGTGGGGGCCTATTCGGCCAGCGGAGCCTCGGTGAAGGTAACCGTCAAGGGTAAGACCTACAACCTCTCCTATAAGTTGTAAAGACATTCCAAACAAAAAGTGCGCCTTGTGGGGCGCACTTTTTTGTTGACCGTAAGTTTTTGCACACTCCTCCGCCACTGCGTGGCACCTCTTACCTTATGGGAGGAATACTCCCCCTCTGAGTTAGAGGGGGTGCCTGAAAGGCGGGGGCGTCTGTTAATTTCACATTTTCAATTTTTGAGGAACTCCTTGATGTTGTTGAGCACCTTCTCGCTCAGGCGGTCGAAGGCCTGGATGGTACGGCCGGTGGAGATGTTCACGGTGCGTACCTGTGGGTGAGTCATAAGGTGTGCTCCGCCCAGCGCACCGAGCGTGTCGCAGTAGAGGCGGTTGTCGGGTGCGCTCTCCAACCAACGGAGCATTGGGGCCTCGTCCCAAGCGGGCGAAAGTCCGGTGTTGAAGAGCACTTTGTGTCCGCCCATCACGGCAAACTCCTCTTCGTGGAGCAGGATGGTGTTTTTGTTAAGGCAGCAGAAGACCACGTCGCTCTCGGCAAGCACCTCGTTGAGAGGCTTGTATTGGTAGCCTTTGGCCTTGGCCCACTCCTTCTCGGAGCGTGCAAAATAGCTAATCTCGGCACCGAAAAAGCGCATCGCATCGGCAATCATTCCACCCGACTTGCCGAGTCCCACAACACCCACTTTCAGACCCGTAATCTCCCTCGGAGTGCCCTCCCAAGGCTCCTCGCCAAAGCCGTGGAGCAGGCGCACGAGTTCGCTCACAACATACTCCACAACGCCCTCGTCGCCATAGTCACGGATGCCCGTAACGGTGATGCCTCGTGAGGCAGCATAGCGAATGTCCACATTGGCACTCTCGGGCGAGTAGAGCGAGCAACACATACCCACATATCGCAGATTGGGGCACTGCTCCATCGCACCACGTTCCAGACGTGAGGTGTAGCTCAACAACACCGCATCGGCATCGCCCACACGGGAGGCTATCTCCTCGTCGGAGGAGGGGATATTGTCATACATAACAACCTCCTCGGCCAACGTGTGGAGTTCCCTTTCGGCCGAGGGGATGAGGCTCACGGGCTCGATGGCCACAAGTTTTTTGAATTTCATAACTACATATTTTTTTGTTTCAACAAATTCCGTTTGTGCAAAGATACAACGAAAACCTCAAAGAGAAAAATTGAACAAATGGAGCGAAATGTCCATCTTCGGATATTGTATATCCGAAAAAAAAGAGTACCTTTCGGACGGAAAATTTTTTTTTTGTTTGAGAATATGAAAAAACTCACCCTTGCCGCACTTTTTGCGGTATGCACAATGGCTGCTGCGCTGGCAATTCCTGCCAAGCCGGGAGCTGTTTCCTATGTTCAGTCGGACGGTACGGTCATCACCCTCGAAACCTTTGGCGACGAATTTATGCACTATACGCTGATGGACAACACCTACACGGTAGTTCAGAGGGGTAGTGGCGACTTCTATTTTGCCACAATGAAGGATGGACTGTTGGTTGCTTCGGATGTGTTGGCTCGCCCTATGAGCACTCTCTCTGTCGAGCAGCGCAAGGTGGCAAACAAAAGCGTAGGCCTGCGCCCAAGCGTTAATGCGGCTTTGGGCCGCCACCCTGTGTGTGCAGCCGACCTGTTGCTCACCCGTGGGGCCGAAATGGGCACTCGTGCTTTGGTGGGTCAACCTCTGAAAATTGGTCGCTGGGGTGGTGCACGCAAGGGTAAGATGAAGGGCCTTGCAATCCTTGTGGAATATACCGACGTGAAATTCCAGAGCCGTGCCACGGCCAATGCCGACTTTACCGCTATGCTCAACGAGCAGGGGTATAGCAAGAATGGTGCAACGGGTAGCGCAAAGGACTATTTTATGGCCAACTCCAATGGTCAATTCGAGCCCGAGTTTGTTGTTGTGGGTCCCTATGAACTCTCCAACCCTCGTTCCTACTACGGTGGTAACAATACCGACAAGCGCGGTAGCGACCAGAGGCCTGCCTATATGATTTTGGATGCTTGTAATTTGGCCGATAGTGATGGCCTCGACTTTTCGCAGTTCGATGGTAACAACGACGGACAAATCGACCTCGTATTTGTATTCTTTGCCGGCAACAACGAGGCCGAGGCAAGTCTCACCTACCCCGACGCTATTTGGCCACATATGTCCTACCTTATCCCCAAAGGCACCCCTGGTGGCTATACCATAGACACCACCGAAACACCCGTATTTGACGGCAAGATTGCCTACACCTACGCTTGTACTTCGGAGTTGAAGGGCGGAGGCAAGGACTACTCGGGCATCGGCTCCTTCTGCCACGAGTTTGGCCACGCCATTGGTCTGCCCGATAACTACGATACCGACGGTGCGGACAACGGCTCGGCTTTCGGTACACAGTATGCCGACATTATGGCCGCAGGCAACTACCTCAATGATGGGCGCACACCTCCTGCCTACAACATCTTCGAGCGTTGGTTGCTCGGTTGGGCCTACCCCAGGGAGATTGCCGAGCCGGGCGAGTATCGCCTTGGCCCCCTCTATGACGACAATGGCTATATTATCTTCACCGACGAAAGCCGTGATGAGTTTTTCCTCTTCGAGAACCACAATGCACAGGCCAACAACGAGTCGTTCAAGTGGGATAAATACCTGCTCGAAGGCGACCCCAAGGTGGATTTGGCTGGCTATGCGGGTGGTAACGGTATGCTCGTTTATCACGTCGATACAAGTACCGAAATGCTCTCTCGTTGGGATGCCAACCGTGGTAATGCCTACTCGTCGCACGAGTGTTTGAAACTCTTCCGTGCCGACCCCTCGGCCCCCAATAGCCAGAGCCGTAGGTGGTTCTTCCCCGGTGAGGCACAAATCACCTCGCTGACCGACAAGTCAAGCCCCGCCTTTATCGACTGGAACGCTGTGCCACTCGGACTGAAAATCTCCAACATCAGATTGGATGGTAAGGATGTGGTGCTGACCGTTATGGTGGACGATTTGAGCTACGAGGTACACCAGTACGATGCTTTCATCAGTTGGGAGACAAGCAAACACAACTTCCCCGCTTGGAAGGTGGTCTATACCAATACCAAGACCTCGGAGGAGTTCTCGCTGGAAACCACCAATAAATTCACCGTACTTCCCGTTCTGTCGCCTCGCACAGAGTATGCTGTGGCCATCTATGGCGTGGAGAATGGTGCGGTGATGGACCAAACAACCTTCGCCCTTCACATCACCACCCAGGCCGCAGGCTTGGCCTCCACTGCACGCTCGGCACTCAATATGCAGGCCACCTATGGCAAGAACGACTATGTGTGGCTTAGCGTGAAGGACCTCGACTGCACCCCCGAGAGCATCACTTGGTACATCGATGGTAAGGTAAGCAAGGAGGTCTATCTCAAACTATCGGCCGGTAAACACCAGGTGTGTGCCGCAATTACCGACACCAAGGGCAACACCGAGTATGTCTATCGCTACATCACCGTAAAATAGGGTAGAGAGTTATTACGATAAAAGCATTAACGAAAAGTAAACGACAACAATGAAACGTATCTTCACAATAGCAACAATACTTGTGGCAACCATCTCATCCATAACCTCGTGTGTTACACCCGAGACGGGCGACAAACAGCTGGAAGCTCTTTCTGTCTATATGGATTTGCAGGAGACCCCGGGTGTATATACCTATGTAGATGGTAAGGGCAAGGCTGTCTATACCTTCAACCAGAGCGATGGTCAGGGTTATTTTAACAAGTCGAAACTGACCTATCGCATTATGAATAACGATGCGAGTAAGTATGTACAGTTTGTGCTTTCGGCCGAGCCTGTGGTGGGTGAGAGTGTAGATGTCAAGGCTATGAGCAAGAACATCAAGGAGCTCTCGTCGAGTGTTACCTATAAGGCAATGAAGGTTGACCGCATCGAGGACAATCATATCTATCTTCTTGGTGGTGCAGACACGAAATACACTGCCCTTATTCTTGTTTGGATAGAGTAGCAAAAACGCATTAAAAAAACGCAGATTGCACGGCAACTGCGGCGTTACACTGCGATAAACCACCTCCTCATTTACGTTTAGTAAACTGCGGAGGTGGTTTTCTTGTGTGCCTTGCATTTGCCACACACTTTGCGTTTTTTTGGTGGTGCTGCCACACGTCTTTTTTTTTTTTAGGCCTTAGGGTCCTTAAAGTCCTTAAAGCCCCTTCTAAATCACGGGTATCTTTTTTGTTACCCGTGCCATCCGACCACTCCTCCCCTAAGTTAGGGGAGGTGCCGAAGGCGGAGAGGTGTGTTCTCCTCCCCTACGAAAGGGGAGGTTGGGAGGGGTGGTCGTAATTGCGCTCGGCGGCTTCGCCGAGCAGGAGGTGCCGAAGGCGGAGGGGTATGTTTTACAAAACAGCCTGTGGCTGCTGCGGACTCGCCTTCTTGTTTGGCACAAAATTCCCCTCGCACTTTGCGTTTTTTGTGGTGCTGCCACACGTCTTTTTTTTAGGGCCTTAGGGTCCTTAAAGTCCTTAAAGCCCCTTCTAAATCACGGGTATCTTTTTTGTTACCCGTGCCATCCGACCACTCCTCCCCTAAGTTAGGGGAGGTGCCGAAGGCGGAGAGGTATGTTCTCCTCCCCTACGAAAGGGGAGGTTGGGAGGGGTGGTCGTAATTGCGCTCGGCGGCCTCGCCGAGCAGGAGGCTGGGAGGGGTGGTCGAAATTGCGCTCGGCGGCCCCGCCGAGCAGGGGGGTGCCGGAGGCGGAGAGGTGTGTCCGTCTTGCCACGACTGCCATAGGCAGGCGGTTGGCATCTACCGCTTTTTTATATCAACTGACAACTGACAACTGATAACTGATAACTGATAACTTTCCAGTGGTCCCAGTAGTCCCAGCCGCCCCAGTAGCCCCATCAATCATTGCCTTTCCGCCAAAAATGAAACGAGGAGGCATCCATCGGACACCTCCTCGTTCTTGGAATAGCGGTAAAACTGACTAATTATTTAGCAGCCTCAACCGATGCTTTACGGAACTCTTTCATAAGTTTCGATACCTCCAAAGCGGCTTTACGAGCACGAGTACCGGCAGCTTTGTTGCCTTTCTCTGCTTGGAGTTTAGCGTTTACCTGAAATACCTCAATCTGAGCGTTGATTTTCTCTACTAATGCTTGCATAGTTGTAAAGTTTAATGTTAGTTTATGTTTAGTTTGTATTGTGGTCTTTTGGCAAAGTTATTACATTTTTTTGAAATACAATAGGTTTCGCCAACTTTTTTCGCTATTATTTATCTTTTTTGAGCAATTTGAATAACCTGGATATTACATCAGTTTGGACGTTGTCGTCCTTGTAGCCGTAGCCATATCCATATCCGTAGCCAAAGCCCGAGCTGCCATACTTCTCACCACCGTAGTAGAGCTTACCTGCACCCACGTTGGAGATGATAACACCCATATTCTTCAACGACTGACGGGTGGTGATGGCTTTCAGGGTATCGAACACATTCTTGTCGGTGTGGCCCATACGCATACAGTAGAGTGTGATGTCGGCCAACCTGTTGGCAATCATAGTATCGGTAACGAGTGCGATGGGGGCGGTATCTACGATGATGTAGTCATACCTTGTTTTCAGCTCCTCAAAGAGAGCATCCAACTCACGCCTCATAGTCAACTCGGCAGGGTTGGGAGGAATGGTACCCACCAAGAGAGCATCCACGCCGTAGAGGCAATCCTTCTCAATGAGTTTGTCCAAATCCTTCTCCTTGTTGATTAGGTAGTTGACGATACCCTTACCGTGAGAGGAGATACCGATACGTTTCTCCAACGTACCCTTACGCATATCCATATCTACGATGATAACCTTCTTGCCTGTGATTGCAAACGAAAGTGCGATGTTGAGTGCACAAGTGGTCTTACCCTCCGAAGGAACGGTGGAGGTAACCATCAGCACCTTGCCCTCGCCGGCCAACATAAAGTCAACATTGGTACGCACCATACGGAACGCCTCTGCGATGGAATCTCGGCTGTTGGGCGTTACCATAATATCGCTACTATTCTTATTAGGTTTCGAGGGAATGGCACCAATGATTGGAATGTCGCCCAGCAGAATACCCTCAACCTCCTCTACCGAGTAGATTTTGGTACGCAAAGCCTCGGCGATGAAGATTACCACAATGGGCAACACAGCACCAACAATCAGGGCCAACAACATAATCATTGCAGTCTTGGGCGAGATGGGCGAGCCCGAAGCCTCGGCAGGGTCAATAATCCTTGAAATGGAGGCGGTGGTGGCCAATTTAAGGCTGGTCTCCTCACGCTTGTTGAGCAGGTACTCATAGATGCGCACCTTAATCTGCTGGTTACGCATAATCGACTGCGACTCCTTTTCGATGGTGGGCAGGTTGCTAACCTTGCTCTTATTCTCGGCAATCTGCTTGTTGAGCGAGCGAAGTTGCACCTCCAACGAGTTGCGCTGGTTGGCGATAGATGCGGGCAGCAGGCTCTGCATTTCGAGCAGTGCCTCTTTCTTGGTCCTCACGGATGGGTTGCTGAGCATATCGTCGCCACCCACACTGCGGTAGGCCAATACAGCATTGTTGTAGTTGGCAATGAGGGTTGAGAGTGCACCGTCGTTGTCCACTGCAAGGCTGGGCACCATCTCGGCCTTACCCAGAATGGAGCGAACGAAGTCGCTAACCTCGTTAAGGATGCTGATTTGGGTCTCCACCTGCACGGCTTGGTCTTCGAGTTTTGCCACAGCCTGAACATAGAGGTTGGCCTCGGTTGTGGAGTTTACACTCTGCGAGCTCTTGCGGTATTTCTCCACCGAGGAGTCCACATCGTCAAGGTCGCCACCAACAATAGCAAGCCTTTCATCTACAAACTGCATAGTGGCCCTTGCAACAGCCCTTTCGCCCTCTTTGGCGTCCTCGTTATACACACGAATAAGTTCGTTTACGATGTCAGCCGACTTCTGGGGTACAGCGGTTTTCATACCCACACTGATAAGACTTGTAGTTTTGCTCGAAGGGGCAACGCTCAGGTTGGCCAATATCGAACGGGCGGCACTATTCACGCTGCTGACTTTGACAATGTAGCGAGGAGTTGCCTTCTTTTTGGCCTTGGCAGCCTTGCCCTCATTGATGTCCACGTCGGCCACCTCAATAGGCTCTACATATTCTGCGTTCTTAACCACACGCACAATACCCATACCACCATAGATAGGCTCGTTCATCTTGACCGAGAAGGTTGTTTCGTTTTTCTCGCCTTGTTCGGTGAACTCAATCTTACCACTCACAGTGCCATCTTCCAGCAGCGAAAGGTCCATAGTGAAGGGCTGCATCAGCGAATCCACCATCACGTGCACGGGCATCGAAGGTGCATACACCTCCACCTGACGGAGTCTTGCGGGCTGGTAGTAGAGTACGTTGGCATTCATATTCTCCACCACTTTATTCATAAGGGTACGAGAACGAAGGATGGCAGCCTCGTTGTCAACCACCGATGTCTGGCGCATCATACGGAAGTTGGTCATTGTGGTAACGTCCGACTTCACACTACGAGAAGAGTTTTCATCAACGTAGATGAGTGCGCTCGAAGAGTAGATTTTGGGAGTAATCTTGCAGTAGAGGAATCCTGCACCAAGGCAGATTACAATAGAAATCAGAAACCAGAACCAGTTTCCGACAAAGAATCTCCAAATGGCCCTGAGCGACAGCTCCGAGCTCTGTTCATCAATCACTTGCGATGATTGGGGATAGCCGTTTTGTATGCTGTTGTTTTCCATAGTCAATCAATAAAGTCTATTTCTTCTCGGTGTCTATTTTACACGGGATGCAAAACTAATGTAATATATCATCATCGCAATCGAAGTACCTAACGATGCGAGCGAGGTGATAATGGGGAAGTAGGTGGTGAAGGTCGAAACACTCTTGGCCTTTGCACCCACTGGCTCCACATAGACCACATCGTTCTGTTTGAGGTAGAAGTAGGGCGATTTGAAGATGTCCTTCGATTTGAGGTTGAGAACCTCAACGTGTCGCTCGCCATTCTCCTCACGGATAACCATCACTTTGGTCCTCTCGCCATAGACCGTAAGGTCGCCGGCAAAACCGATTGCCTCCAAGATGGTGAGCCTGTCGCCGGGGAAGTTGTAGGTACCGGGCCTTGCAACCTCACCAATAACGGTAACAAAGAAGTTGACAAAGCTAACCGTTACTACGGGGTCGGGCATCACATCTTTCAATTGCTCCTGCAACATATTGGAGAGTTGCTCACGGGTGAGGCCCTCAACTTTGATGTTACCCAACACGGGGAAGTTGATGTTACCCTCGCTGTTTACGGTGTAGCCCTCATAGGTTACGTTGCTGATAACCCTGCTCGACGAGTTGGCAGCAGATGTTGCATTGGCAATCTGACTGCGTGCCGAGAAGAGGTTGTAGGGGATTGCGAGTTCGGGGGTGCTCGACGACACGGAAATCATCAACACGTCGCCCGGACGGATGGTGTTGAGTTGACCTACCGAGGAATCGAGTGCACCTGTTTGTGCATCCTGAAAATAGGCCAAATCTTTCTGGCTGCCGCACGAGCAGAGTGCGAGTGCAAGGGCAACACAAAGAACAATTTTCTTAATCATTTTTTATATGTTTTGGATTACTAATTTGCGTAAATCGGACAAATATACACATTTCTTTGAAATGTAGCCAAAAAAAAGCAGAAAAAGTGGCTTTGGGGCTACAATAGGCCTGTTTGGTTGTGTGAAAGAATGCGGGCTGCAAGGGTTTTACCTCCTTGCAGCCCGCTTGTTTAGGGTAGTTTCGATGTTTTTTTTGTGTGTGCGAAACACATTTTTGGGGAACAACTAAGCACCCTTTTGTGCCTTTTCCAAAGCACGGGCGAGTTGGTCGGGACACGAGGTCCCTTTACCCCTGCAATCAATCCCTTTGAGTAGGGCCACAACCTCCTCCACGGGGCGACCTTTTGCGAGCGCTGCAACGCCTTGTGTATTGCCGTGGCAACCACCCACAAATTGCACCTCCTCGATGGTTTTTCCGTCGTCAGAAATGGTGGTTACAATAGCCCTCGAACACACCCCCTGCGGGTAATAAATCTTCTGTTTCGACATAACGTGATAATCGCTTTTGTATGAACCAGATAGCTAACGGCTAACGGCTTAAAAAACGTGGTAAACTCCCACATTTACAAACCCTTTGGCACCCCAGCCGAGTTCGGCAAAACCGCCCGTACGTCCTCCATAAGAGAAGCACAACGGATAGATGTTGCCCATCGGCATAATGCCAAAGCTGTTGTTGTTATTGCTACCGTCGGAACTCCATTGTTTGGCCGCCAGAGCCATTGCTCCAACGCCCCACGAACCATACATCGCAAAGGCTCCCGAACGGAAGTATTGTGTCTTTGCGCTGAACACCAAAGAGGGGTAGAATGCGCTGGCACTTTTGTTCAATGCGCCCGTGTCGGTCAACACCACTTTGGCCGAGCTGTAACCCACCGAGAGTGAGCCACCCAAAGCCAACCAATCGTTGATGCCGTAGTGGACTTCGATGTTGGGATTTAACAAAGGGATAAAACCTTGACTTTCTGCGCCTTCGGGATTGCCAAAAGCGGTGCTCAGTCCGGCTACAAGTGCGCCAACGACGTCGGGAACGGAGTACCATCCCACACCTCCTTTGATGCTCCACTCTCCACGCTGTTGTGCGCTGGCGGGAGTGAGGGTTGCAAGGCCAAACAGAGCCACTGCAACAATACTAAAAAATCGTTTCATTGCTCTTCGTTTTATTAAGGGTTAGAAACTTGGTTTTTACAAATGTATGAAAAAAATCTTATCTTTGCAAACTTTTAGTGTATTAAACTCATTATTCTATGAAACGTATTATGATAACACTGTTTTCCGTGGCTGCCCTCTGCTCGTGTGGTGGCGAGAAGAAAACCCCTGCGATTGATACCGCAAATTTCGACGAAAGCATCGCCTTGCAAGACGATTTCTATGAGCACTTCACTGCCGGTTGGCAGCGTAACAACCCGATGAAACCCGAGTACTCTCGCTATGGCGCATTCGATATGTTGCGTGAGAGCAACGAGCTCCGCATCAAAGAACTCTTTGCCGAGTTGGAGAATAAGAGCGTGGAGGAGGGTAGCGTGGAGCAGAAGATTGCCGATCTCTACCGTATGGGCCTCGACAGTGTCCGACTCAATGCCGAGGGTGCTGCACCACTCAAAGAGGCTCTCGGTGCCATTGAGGGTGTAGATTGCAGATGTGCATTGAGTGCTCTGATTGGTAGGATGCACTGCACGAGTGGCAACCCCTTCTTCTATGCAATGGTGTCGGCCGACGAGATGAACACCTCTGCCAATGTCCTCTATCTCGGACAAGCAGGTCTGGGCTTGGGCGATAGGGACTACTACTTCGACGAGAGTGGCGAGGCTATCCGCACCGCCTATGCAGACTACATCCGCAAAGTTATGGCCCTTGCAGGCTATTCGGAGGAGGAGTGCACCCGCATTGCTGAGAGTGTGATGACCATCGAGAAAGCCCTCGCTTCGGCCCACTATACCAACGTGGAGCTACGCAACCCCCATGAGAACTACAACCGCACCACGTTGAAGTCCTTGAAACGTACCTATCGCAATATCGATTGGGAGGCCTATTCGGCTGCTATGTGTTTCTCTATGCCCGAGGAGTTGGTTGTGAGCCAAAAGCCCGCACTCGCCAAGGCCAACGAACTTATCGGTAAGGCACCTCTGCGTAGCATCAAAGACTACCTCCTCTTCCACGAGGTAAATAGTGCATCTTCCTACCTTTCGGACGACTTCTCGGCTGCCAACTTCGACTTCTATGGTCGCACCCTTTCGGGCCAGCAGGAACAACGTCCTCGCTGGAAACGCTCGCTCGGCACGGCAAACTCGCTCCTCTCGGAGGCTGTGGGCGAACTCTATGTCGCCAAGTTCTTCCCTGCCGAGTATAAGGAGAAGATGCTCGCCATTGTGGGTAACCTCCAAGTGGCCCTTTCGCAGCACATCAACGCTTTGGAGTGGATGAGCGACGTAACGAAGGCCAAAGCGCAGGAGAAACTCGCAACCTTCACCGTGAAGATTGGCTACCCCGACAAGTGGAAAGACTACTCGTCGTTGCAGATTAACCCCTCGCAGAGCTACCTTGCCAATATGAGGGCGGCAAGTGCGTGGTACACAGCCGACAACCTTGCTGACCTTGCTAAGCCTGTGGATAAGGCCAAGTGGTTTATGAGTCCACAGACTGTGAACGCATATTATAACCCCACTACCAACGAGATTTGCTTCCCTGCTGCCATTCTCCAACCTCCTTTCTTCAACCCCGAGGCTGACGATGCTGTGAACTATGGTGCCATTGGTGTTGTTATCGGCCACGAGATGACCCACGGCTTTGACGACCAGGGCCGCCAATACGACAAGGACGGCAACCTGAGGGATTGGTGGACCAAGGAGGATGCCGAGGCATTCGACAAGAAGGCACAGGTGTTGGTGGAGCAGTTCGATGCCATTGAGGTCAATGACGAGGGACTCCACGCCAACGGAGCATTCACTTTGGGCGAGAATATTGCCGACCAGGGCGGTTTGAGGGTTGCCTATACCGCACTGCAAAACGCACTTGGCGGAGTGGAGCCCGAGAAGATTGACGGCTTCACCGCAGCACAGAGGTTCTATATTGCCTACGCAACCCTTTGGGCGCAGAACATCCGCCCCGAGGAGGTTGTGCGCCTGACGAAGATAGACCCCCACTCGCTGGGTAAATGGCGTGTGAATGGCACCCTGCCCAACATTGCCGAGTGGTATGAGGCCTTTGGCATTGAGAGTGGCGCAATGTTCCGCCCCGAGGAGGAGAGGGTAATTATTTGGTAATAGGCGTTGCCTGTTTTGTGTAGATGGTTGGTTGAGGTGCTTTTGAACTTCTGGAAGCCTTCCAAACCAAAGCAAAAACACACGCCCCCGGCTTTCAGCTACCCCCTCTAACTTAGAGGGGGACAAACTCCTCCCCTAAGTAGGGGAGGTGCAGGAGTGTGCAAAAGACATAGTTACTAATTTTTGGCTAATAGCTAATGGCTAACAGCTAACAGCTTTTTTTGAATGACACAAACAACACATACAGACTTTCTTGCGCTGTGCAGAGGACAATTTAGTGGCCACAGTGTGGAGCTCATTCGTCGGGCATTGACTATGGCGAGTGAGGCACTCGATGGGCAGACACGCTACGATGGCTCGCCACTCGTGGACCACTCCATCTCCACGGCACGCATTGTGGCCGAAGAGGTGGGACTTGGGCGTAACTCGGTGGTGGCAGCACTGTTGCACGATGCCGCACGTTTGGGTCTTCTCAATCTTGCCGAAGTGAACAAGGCCTTTGGCGAGGCGGTGGTTGGTATCATCCTCGGTATGAACGACATATCGAGTATCAATACCAACAGCGACAAGGAGCAGGTGGACAATTTCAGGGACCTGATAATTTCCTATTCCACCGACCCGAGGGTCATCCTCCTGAAACTTGCCGACCGCTTGGAGGTAATGCGCAATATTGATATGTTCCCTCCCAAGAAGCAGTTGCAGAAGAGTTGGGAGAGTATGAACCTCTATGCACAAATCGCCCACAAACTCGGCCTCTATAACATCAAGAGCGAGTTGGAGGAGATTGCCTTTGCCCACATCGAGCCTGAGGCCTATGCCGACATATCCCGCCGATTGGAGGAGAGTGCCGCACAGAGGGCCGAGTTGATGGCTAATGTGTTGGTACCCGTGGAGGAGAAGATGCGCCAGAGTGGAATAGAGTACCACATCAAGAGCCGCACCAAGAGTGTCTATTCCATTTGGCGTAAGATGGTGCGCCAGAAGGTTAGTTTTGACGAGGTGTATGACATCTTTGCCATCCGCATCATTATCGACTGCCCAAGGGAGGCGGAGAAGATGCAGTGCTGGAACGTCTTTTCGATAGTTACCGACTTCTATACCCCCAACCCCGACCGTATGAGGGATTGGATATCCATCCCCAAGAGCAACGGCTACGAGTCGCTGCACGCCACGGTGTTGGCCTTTGGTCAGTGGGTGGAGATACAGATACGCACCGAACGTATGGACGAGGTGGCCGAGAGGGGCATTGCTGCCCACTGGCGATATAAGGGCGTGGGTGGTGGCACCATCAGCCACGAGCAGTGGCTCGCACGCCTGCGTGAGATTATAGAGGAGGGTGGCGACAAGTCGGGTATTGCCCGCAAGCTGGATGCTTCGATGACCTCCCGTGAGGTCTTTGTCTTCACCCCCAAGGGCGACCTGAGGAAACTGCCCGAGGGTGCTACGGTGCTGGACTTCGCCTTTGATATCCACTCCTCGGTGGGCTCAACCTGCGTGGGAGCGAAGATTGGCGATAGGAACGTATCTATCAAAGAGCCACTCCACAATGGCGACATTGTTACGATTCTCACCAGCAAAAACCAAAAACCCAAGAAAGATTGGCTCTCGGTGGTTGTTACCAGCAAGGCCCGCCACCGCATCAAAGTCTGCTTGCGTGAGGAGGAGAGCAAGATGGCCAAACTCGGCAGGGAGGAGTTGGAACGTAAGCTGAAAAATTGGAAACTCACCATCAGCATTGACGATGCCGTGAATGCCCTGTGCCGCCACTATAAACTGCGTACAGGTATGGAACTCTATGGCCGTATTGTGGACGAGAAGGTCGATATGGGCGAGGTTAAGGAGATTATCACCCGCCACTTGGAGGTGGGCGATGTCCCCCAACCACCAGCCCCACGCAAGGAGCCTGCAACGCCTCGCAAAGAGAGCCCCATTACCGAGGAACTCATCTTGGGCGACGAGGTACACGGCCTGAAATATAACATTGCACGCTGTTGTAACCCCATCTTTGGCGACGACGTGTTTGGCTTCACGACCATTTCGAGTGGTATCACCATCCACCGCAGCGACTGCCCCAATGCTCGCAGGCTCAAAGAGTTGTACCCCTATCGTGTGATTGCGGCACGCTGGCGTGGCGAACAGAGCAAGGGTAGTTTTGTGGCCTCCATTCGTGTGGTTGCCGAGGATAGCCCCGGTGTGCTGAGCCACATTGTGGAGAAGATCGGAGCCCTGAATATCAACATTCGCTCGGTGGCCATCTCGCCCACGAGGGACGGAATGGCGGGTGGTGTGATAAACGTGGAGGTGCCCTCGTCGAGTGTGGCCGATATGGTTACCTATGCCATCTCGAAGGTGGGCGGTGTGAAAAAGGCATACAGGGTGAATAAGTAGAATTCAAAATTACTCCCCCTCTGAGTTAGAGGGGGTGGCCGAAGGCCGGGGGCGTCTGTCATAAGAGCAGAAAAAAAATATATTTACTAATTACTAATTAAAAAGACGGTCGACGGTTGACGGTTGACGGTTGACGGTCGACGGAATATAAGATATGGAACGATTTGGATTGAGATATTGGTTGCTGATTATGTTGCTGGTGCTTACCCTCACGGGTGCTATCACGTTGGGCGACATTTTCGGGTTTATTTTTGGTGTCATTGGCATTGTTACTCTTGTGGCGTTGATTGGACTCATCGTGCTGCGCATAAAGATAGCCAAAGCACGCAAGGCTGCCGAGGCGAGGGGTGAGCAATTCACAGGCTACACCTGGCACTTCGGCTCCCACACCAACGGCTCTACGGGCCACACAGCCAACACCCACACCAACCCCGACGAGGGACGTGTGAGGGTGAGCCGCACGATGGCTCCAAAGAAGAAAAAGGTGAACAAGAACGTGGGCGAGTATGTCGATTTTGAGGAGGAATAGAAAATAATAGTAGATTGTAGAAGACGATGATAGAACAACGACTTGGTTTTGACCGCATACGCACCCAGCTACTCGAAAGGTGCTCCACCCAGAGGGGCGCCGACCTTATGGCCGAGGTGAACTTCTCCACCTCGCCTGCCGAGGTGGGCTACCGCCAGGCACTCGCCGAGGAATTTCGCTTGGCTCTGATGATGGAGCAGGAATTTCCCAATGGCGAGTTGGTGGAGTTTGGTGCGGAGGTTAGCAAGTTGGCCGTGGAGGGCACCTTCCTCGAAGGCGAGGAGTTGGTGCAACTGAGGAACGGTTTGAAGTGTGTGGGGGAGGCTTCGGGCTTCTTCCTTGGCCATAGGGAACGCTACCCGCTGGCGGCCGAGATGTCGCAGGGGGTGAAGGCCTTTCCGGAGATTGCAGGCCACATCGACACCATCATAGACCGCCACGGAGAGGTGAGGGATAGTGCCTCGCCCGAACTCTACGACCTGCGCCGCCAGATACGCTCCCACGAGGGACAAGCAGCCAAACGACTCCAAGCGGTGTTGGCCGAGGCCATACGACAGGGCATTGTGGAGAGTGGTGCTTCGCTCTCGGTGAGGGATGGTAGGACGGTTATCCCCGTGAGCGCATCCAACAAGCGCAAACTCAAAGGCTTCGTCCACGACGAGTCGGCCACGGGTAAGACCGTCTATATCGAGCCGGTTGAGGTGGTGGAGATTAACAACGCCCTGAAAGAGTTGGAGTATGCCGCACGCAGGGAGGAGATACGCATCCTCACGGAGTTGGCCTCGTCCATTCGCCCATATAGTGGCGAGTTGGCCGAGAGTGGCGAGTATTTGGCGCAGTTCGATATGGTGCGTGCAAAGGCCCGCTGGGCGATGAGCAACGGGGCCTACCGAGCCATTGTATCGGAGGAGGGGCTGTTGCGCCTTGTGGATGCACGCCACCCGCTCCTGCAACAGAGCCACGCAAGGGAACACAAGGAGGTTGTGCCACTCGATTTGGTGCTCAACCCACAGCGAAAGATTTTGGTCATCTCGGGCCCCAATGCGGGCGGTAAGTCGGTGTGCCTCAAAACGGTGGGATTGCTGCAATATATGTTCCAATGTGGTGTTGCCATTCCTGCGAGTGCGGTGAGCGAGTTGCCCATTTTTGAGGATATTTTCATCGACATCGGCGACCAGCAGAGCATCGATAACGACCTGAGTACCTACTCCTCCCACCTGCTCAATATGAAACGTATGCTCTCGGCTTCTTCGGAACGTACGCTCATCCTGATTGACGAGTTCGGTAGCGGTACGGAGCCCGTGATTGGCGGTGCTATGGCCGAGGCTATGTTGGAGAAATTCCTCGAAAAGGGCACCTATGGAGTCATCACAACCCACTATACCAACATCAAATACTTTGCCTCCAACCACCGAGGAGTGGCCAACGGTGCGATGATGTTTGATGTGCAGAACATCCGCCCTCTGTTCCGCTTGGAGATGGGCGAGCCGGGAAGCTCGTTTGCCATTGAGATTGCCCGCAAGATTGGCCTGCCGGAGGAGCTCATTCGCAGCGCATCGGAGAAGGCGGGCTCGGAGGTCATCAGCCTCGAAAGACAACTGCGTGAGGTGGCCCGCAACCGCAACTATTGGGAGCAAAAGCGTGAGCGCATACGCATTGCCGACCGTAGGGTGGAGGAGATGGAGAGCGAGTATGCCGAGCGACTTGCCAAACTCAAAGAGGAGCGTGCGGCCATTATTCGCCAAGCCAAGGAGGATGCAAAGGTTATCCTAGACCAGACCAACCGCACCATCGAAAACACCGTGCGTGTCATTCGTGAGTCGCAGGCCGAGAAGGAGACCACACGTCTGGCAAGGCGTGAGATTGAGGCCCTGAAAGAGAATGTCATCAATGGCGTGGACTACCTGTCGGCCGAGAGTGAGAGGGTTGAGAGGGAGATGGAGAAGATTGAACGCCGCCGCCAGAAACGTGCCGAGCGTAAGGCCCAGAGGGGCGAGTCGGTGGAGGCCGTGAAGATGGAAGAACCCAAAGTGTTGCCCGTTGAGGTGGGTGCCAAGGTGCGCATCGTGGGCCAAGAGGGTGTTGGCGAGGTGGTGTCGATGAAGGGCAAGAAGGCCACGGTTGCCATTGGCCAGATTATGACCACCATAGCCATCGACCGCTTGGAGGCCATCAGCAATAGCGAGTTCAAGAAACAGACCCGCCCAACGTCGGCCCGTACGGTGGTGAGTGTGGATATTTCGAGCCGTAAGTTGGCCTTCAAGGACAACATCGACATCCGTGGTATGAGAGCTATGGAGGCACTCGAAGCGGTGCAGGACTTCATTGACGATGCCATTATGGTCGGCATTGGGTCGGTTACGATTTTGCACGGCAAGGGTACGGGCGCACTCAAAGATGAGGTGCGTAAGTATCTGCGCTATATCCCACAGGTGGCCTCGGCTACCGACGACCACCCCGACCGTGGTGGTGCAGGTATTACGGTGGTGAAGTTTAAGTAGGACCACCTGCTACCATAAAACAAACGATGCCGAGAGTGTGAGTGCTCTCGGCGTTGTTTGTTTTTGTGTGATTGTCAGTGTGTTAGAACACAATGGGCGAGGTGATGTTCTGCAACACTGCCACCACCGACCAAGCGGCAATGGCGGGCGTTGCGCTGTAAATGTCCACAACGGCCCTCACCTCCGAATTGCGAATTTCCACCCTCTGGGTGTCGCCACGGAAGTAGGGCGACGACTGCATTGTTACCTGCATATTCTCCGGGCCTACCGATGCACGAGAGGCAGCCACCGTTACGTTTACTCGGGTGGGGAATTGCGCAATGGCCTCCTTTGCAGTGCCACGAAAAACCACCTTCTGCTCGGTTTGCAGACTCTCCTCATAGACGGCCGTACCTCGGAGCGCATTGGGCCCTTTCTCGTTGAAGAACTGCGCAGTAGCACCTCCCATAAGAGTTGCGGTGCGCAGCACATCGAAACCACCCGTAGCACCCGAAGCGAGGTAGATGCGCTTGCCGGCCTTGCGTGCAGCCTCGGTGGCTTCGGCATAGAAGTCATCATCGGCAAAGGCACCAATGGAGAGGGTTACGATGTTGCATCCGGCGGCAAGTGTGGGGAGTGTGATGGCCTTCATACAAGCGGGCGAGGCGGCCTCCACAAGATAGTCGGGCCCGAGGGCCAAAAGCTCTTCCAAAGAGCCACACACTTTGCATTTTACACCTTTGGTGGCCAACTCCACCGCAAGCCCCACGGCACGCTCGGTTGTGCGTGAGAATAGTCCAACGAGTTCATACTCGGGCAGCAGCCCATCGGCCACTGCATTGGCCACAATCGCACCCAGACGACCGCAGCCCACAATTACAAGTTTGTTCATAGTTGAAGCAAAGGTACAACAAAAATTTTTGTATTTCCCGAAAAAGAAGTATATTTGAGAGATATTTGGCCAATATCAGAGATATTGGCACTCGGAAACTACAACAAAAACCAATAATAACCGCTATGAAACGACTCATTGAGTGTGTGCCCAATTTCAGTGAAGGGCGTGATATGACAGTCATCAAACAAATTACCGATGCCATTGAGAGTGTCGAGGGTGTGAAACTCCTCGATGTGGACCCAGGTAAGGCCACCAACCGCACGGTTGTAACCTTTGTGGGCGAGCCTGAGGCTGTTGTGGAGGCCGCATTCAGGGGCGTTAAGACGGCTTCGGAACTTATCGATATGCGCTACCACAAGGGCGAGCACCCTCGCATTGGTGCTACGGATGTACTCCCTTTGGTACCCGTGTCGGGTATCACTTTGGCCGAGTGTGCAGAGTTGGCAAGGGCTTTGGCCAAGCGTATCCACACCGAGCTTGCAATTCCCACCTACTGCTACGAGAGCGCAGCCTTCCGCCCCGAGAGGAAAAACCTTGCGGTGTGCCGCAGGGGTGAATATGAGGCCCTCTGCCAGCGTATCACCCAAGAGAACGAAATGCCCGACTTTGGTGGCGGCGAGTGGACCGAGCAGGCAGCAAGGAGTGGTGCAACGGTGGTGGGCGCAAGGGATTTTTTGATTGCGGTGAACTTCAATCTCAACACCACCTCCACCCGTAGGGCCAACGCCATCGCCTTCGACGTGAGGGAGAAGGGACGTCCTATGAGGGAAACACCCATCGTGGGTAAGATTGTGAGGGACGAGAATGGCGAGCCCATTATGATTCCCGGTACGCTGAAAGGGTGTAAGGCCATCGGCTGGTACATTGCCGAGTATGGCATTGCACAGGTGTCTATGAACATTACCGACATCGCCCAGACTCCCCTCCACGTTGCCTTTGAGGAGGTGTGCAGGGCAGCTGCCGAGAGGGGTGTGAGAGTTACGGGTACGGAGATTGTGGGCCTTGTGCCGAGGAGTGCGCTCTTGGAGGCTGGCAAACACTTCCTGCGTAAGCAACAACGCTCGCTGGGCATTACCGACGAGGAGATTATCGACATAGCCGTACGCACTATGGGCCTTGCCGAACTGTGGCCCTTCAAACCCGAGGAGAAGATTGTGGAGGCCCTCATCGAGAAAGACAATGTGGCGAAAAAACTCATAGACCTCACTTGCCGTGGCTTTGCCGAAGAGACTTCCCGTGAGTCGCCCGCACCGGGTGGAGGCTCCATTTCGGCCTATATGGGTGCGCTGGGTGCTGCGTTGGGTACTATGGTGGCCAACCTTTCGGCCCACAAACCCGGTTGGGATAGCAGGTGGGAGTTCTTCTCCGATTGGGCCGAGAAGGGTAAAACTATTATGAACGAACTCTTACACTTGGTGGATGAGGATACCGATGCTTTCAATGGCATTATGGCCGTGTTTGGTATGCCCAAGGCTACTCCCGAGGAGAAGGCCGCAAGGGCCGAGGCTATGGAGCGAGCCACACTGTATGCCACCCAGGTACCCCTCAAAACGATGAAGGCCTCCTATAAGGTCTTTGAGGTGGCCGAGATGATGGCCTCGGAGGGTAACCCCAACTCGGTGAGCGATGCGGGTGTGGGTGCATTGGCCGCAAGGGCAGCCGTGCAGGGTGCCTACCTCAATGTGAAGATTAACGCCGCAGGCCTGAAAGACCGCCTCGTGGCCGAAGAACTCTTGGCCGAGGCCGGCGAGATTGCTCGCAAGGCCGATGCGGAGGAGAAACTCATCCTCGACATCGTGGAGAGCAAAATCGACTAACAGACTACCTTTAACAATATAGAGAGCCAATGACACTCAAAGAGTTTCAAGACGACATCCGTGCAGGTATCCCCGAGGTGTTGCCCGCACCAAAACCCTACGACCAGAGCGTAAACCACGCACCCAAACGTAAGGACATTCTCACCCACAAGGAGAAAGTGCTGGCCATCAAGAACGCCCTGCGCTACTTCCCTGCCCACCTCCATGAGGAGTTGGCAGCGGAGTTTGCCGAGGAGTTGGAACAGTATGGCCGTATCTATATGTATCGCCTCAGGCCCGACTATGAGATGTATGCCCGTCCCGTGGAGGAGTACCCGGCAAAGTGCCCACAGGCCGCTTCGCTGATGCTGATGATTCAGAATAACCTCGATAAGGCGGTGGCGCAACACCCACACGAACTGATTACCTATGGCGGTAATGGTGCGGTGTTCCAGAATTGGGCGCAGTATCGCCTCACGATGAAATACCTCTCGGAGATGACCGACCACCAAACCCTTGTGATGTACTCGGGCCACCCGATGGGCTTGTTCCCCTCGCACCCCGACGCTCCGAGGGCTGTGATTACCAACGGCTTAGTTATTCCCAACTACTCCCGCCCCGACGATTGGGAGAGGATGAACGCCTTGGGCGTGTCGCAGTATGGCCAGATGACCGCAGGCAGTTGGATGTATATCGGCCCGCAGGGCATCGTCCACGGCACCACCATCACGGTACTCAACGCAGGACGTAAGCGTATGAAGGAGGGCCAGAAGGACTTGGGCGGTATGTTGTTTGTGTCGGCAGGTCTGGGTGGTATGTCGGGCGCACAGCCCAAGGCAGGTAACATTGCAGGCGTGGTGAGCGTGGTGGCAGAGATTAACCCTGCGGCGGTGCAGAAACGCTATGAGCAGGGGTGGGTTGACGAGGTGCACACCTCGCTCGACGAACTCATTCCCCGCATCCGCAAAGCAAGGGAGCAGAAGGAGGTTGTGTCGATGGCCTATCAGGGCAATGTGGTTGACCTCTGGGAAAGGCTTGCAGCGGAGGGAGTGTCGGTTGACCTCGGTAGCGACCAAACGTCGCTACATAACCCTTGGGCAGGTGGATACTACCCCGTGGGCTACTCCTATGAGGAGAGCCGTGAGATGATGGCCGAGAGGCCCGAGGAGTTCCGAGAGGCGGTGCAGGAGTCGTTGCGTAGGCACGCATCGGCTGTGAACAAGTTGGCCGACGAGGGTATGTACTTTTTCGACTACGGCAACGCATTCCTTTTGGAGGCTTCCAGGGCGGGTGCCGATGTGGTGAGGGAGGACGGCACGTTCCGCTATCCTTCGTATGTGCAGGACATTATGGGTCCTATGTTCTTCGACTATGGCTTTGGCCCCTTCCGTTGGGTTTGTACTTCGGGCAAGGCCGAGGATCTCGAAAAAAGCGACCGCATAGCCGAGAGGGTGCTCAGGGAGATACGCTCGGAGGCTCCGGAGGAGATTTGTGGACAGTTGGATGATAATATCCTTTGGATAAGGGAGGCGGGTCGAAACCGAATGGTTGTGGGCTCGCAGGCCCGAATACTCTATGCCGACAGCGAGGGCCGCATCAAGATAGCAAGGGCCTTCAATGAGGCCATTGCGAGGGGTGAGATTAGCGCACCCATAGTGCTGGGTAGGGACCACCACGACGTGTCGGGTACCGACTCGCCCTACCGAGAGACGAGCAACATCTACGACGGCTCGGCCTACACGGCCGATATGGCGGTGCAGAACGTCATTGGCGACGGCTTCCGTGGTGCAACGTGGGTGTCGCTCCACAATGGCGGTGGAGTAGGCTGGGGTGAGGTTATCAACGGTGGCTTCGGTATGGTTGTCGATGGTAGCCAGGAGGCTCGCCGTCGTATCGACTCAATGCTGCTGTGGGATGTCAACAATGGCATTGCACGCCGCAGCTGGGCCCGCAACGAGGGGGCAATGAACGCTATCCGTAGGGAGATGGCCCGCACCCCCGAGCTGAAAGTAACCCTCCCCAATGTGGCCGACGAAGAGATTATCGAGAAATATATCAAGTAGAACAAAACCTTAAAAACTGCTATACTATGAAAACTATTCGTTTGTTTGCAACTCTGCTGGCCACGTTGGCTATGGTTGCTTGTGGCGACAAAGAGCCCGTTGATGGTCCCAACAATCCAAGTGGTGGTAGCACCAAACTCTCCGCACCCACAGGCTTGGCTGTGGTGGAGGGAACGCTCACAACCACCGCTGCAACCATAGAGTGGGGCGCAGTGGAGGGTGCTGTTGGATATAAATATGTGCTCCAAAAGGGCGCAATGCAGATTAAGAGTGAACAGGTGGTGGCCACGTCGGTTAGTTTTACCGACCTCGAAAAGGCCACCGACTACCGCTTCTACCTCTATGCCGTGGCGGCCGATGCACAGAATAACTCCGCTGCAAGCCAAATCCTCACGTTCCGCACCCTCTCCAAGGAGCCTTCGGCTTCGGGCCTTCCCGTGCCCAACTGCGTGGTGGATGGCAAGGGTAGTGGCGACTATACCACCGTGGGCGCAGCCTTGGCAGCAGTACCTTCCTCGTTTGAGGGCAACTACATTATCCACATCAAGGAGGGAACTTATAAGGAGAAACTCTCCGTTATGGCCGACAATGTTATCCTTGTGGGCGATGGTGTGGATAAAACAATCCTTTCGCACGACGGATATAAGGGGAATGGCGAGAGTGTTTACAGCACGCTCTACATTCGTGGTAAGAATGTTACCGTTATGGATATGACAATCGAGAACACCCACCAGAATCTCACCGGTAAAGACGACCAAGCACAAGCCGTACACGTTCACTACGGCGACAAGGTGGCCTTCTACGACTGCCGTATTACGGGCTATCAGGACACCTTCTGGGGATGTAGTTATGAGTCGAGGGTATATGTTAAGGATTGCTATGTTGAGGGTAATGTGGACTACATCTATGGTGGTAGTGTGATGCTCTTTGAGAAGTGTACTCTCCACGTTAATCGCAACAATAGTGTGCTTACCGCACCTTCCACTCCTGCCTCTGCCAAGTTTGGTATCGTCTTTATGGACTGTACCATCACAACCCCCAAGGTGGGTACAATCTGCTTCGACAATAAGGCCTTCAACTATTTCTATCTCGGTCGCCCGTGGCAGAATGCACCCAAATCGGTATTTATCCGTTGTGAGGAGCCTGCGGCCCTCCACGCCGACGGTTGGACAACTATGGAGACGCTAACCAACATTACTTTTGCCGAGTGGAAATGTAAGGGAGAAGGATATAAGCCCGATGGACGTAAGAACTATGGCCGACAACTCACCGATGAGGAGGGGGCCGAATATACCCACGCAAACATCTTTGCTGCCAACTCCAACCCATCGGCTGGCTTTAAGGAGGATTGGATGCCATCGGCAGAGAAACCGGAAATTAGTTTGGAGTAATAAACCGTTATCGAACAATAAACTATGGAACACCATCATATCATTTCAGCCAAACACCTAACACCTGCGGAGGTAATTGCCGCCGTGAGGGGCGAATATACCCTCTCGCTCTCGGAGGAGAGTAGGGAGGCTATTGCCAAGTGCCGTGCCTACCTCGACCGTAAGGCGGTGGAGAGCCCCGTGCCCATCTATGGCGTAACCACGGGCTTCGGCTCTCTGTGTAACATCTCCATCGAGAAGGACGACCTGTCGGCCCTCCAAAAGAACCTTGTGATGTCCCACGCTTGCGGTGTGGGCGAGGAGGTGCCCGAGGAGATTGTGCGCATTATGATTATGCTCAAAGTACAGTCGCTCTCCTATGGCCACTCAGGCGTGCAGGTGGCAACGGTGGAAAGGCTTGTTGATATGTTCAACAACCACTATACCCCCGTGGTGTATCAGCAGGGCTCGCTGGGTGCTTCGGGCGACTTGGCTCCGCTGGCCCACCTTTCGCTTCCCCTGCTCGGTCTGGGCGAGGTGCGCACCAAGAGTGGCGAGCGCATCAGTGGCGAGGAGATGAACGCCCGTGAGGGGTGGGCTCCTCTTACTCTCCAATCGAAAGAGGGCCTTGCGCTGCTCAATGGTACGCAGTTTATGGCTGCCTATGGTGTGTGGTCGCTGGATAAGGCCCAGAGGCTTTCGGAGTGGGCCGATGTGGTGGGAGCAATGTCGTTGGAGGCTTTCGATGGTAGGATTGACCCCTTTGCCGACAACGTGCACCAAGTGAGGCCTCACGCAGGACAAATTGCCACGGCCAAGCGTATGAGGGAGCTTTTGGAGGGTAGCGAACTTATACGCCAACCCAAGAAACACGTCCAAGACCCCTATTCGTTCCGCTGTATTCCACAAGTACACGGAGCATCGAAGGATGCAATAGCCTATGTGGGCTCGGTAATCGAAACGGAGATTAACTCCGCTACGGACAACCCAACGGTCTTCCCCGATGAGGATGTGGTGGTGTCGGCAGGTAACTTCCACGGCCAACCACTCGCCCTTGTGCTCGACTACCTTGCAATAGCAGTGGCCGAGTTGGGAAGCATATCCGAGCGTAGGACCTATAAACTCATCTCGGCCCAACGTGGTCTGCCGAGTTTTTTGGTGGCGAAGCCGGGACTTAATAGTGGCTTTATGATACCTCAATACACCGCTGCCTCCATCGTGAGCCAAACCAAGGGGTTGTGTATGCCCGCATCGGTGGACTCCATACCCTCGTCGCAGGGACAGGAGGACCACGTTAGTATGGGCTCCAATGCGGCCACCAAGTCGGCCCGTGTGGTGGATAATGTGGAGAGGGTGCTGGCCATCGAACTTCTGAACGCAGCACAAGCGTTGGAATTCCGCCGTCCGTTGAGGTCGAGCGAGCCCATCGAAAGACTCTTTGCCGACTTCCGTAAGGTGGTACCTTTTGTGGACACCGATGAGGTGATGTATCCTCTGATTGCAAAGGCAGTGAAGTTTATTAGTAATAAATAGTATATGCGCCTACTAATCAAAAACATACGCACCCTTGCGGGTATTGTGCCTGCCGATAAGTTAATGTTGCGTGGAGGGGAGATGAACTCCGCAGGGCAGATAGACGATGCGTGGTTGCTTGCCGAGGATGGGGTGATTGTGGGCTTTGGGCCTATGGCAACACTCTCGGAGGTAGAGGCCGACGAGGTGGTGGATGCGTCGGGTAGGGTTGTGTTCCCTGCCTTTTGCGACTCCCACTCCCACATTGTCTATGCCGGCTCTCGTGAGGGCGAGTTTAGGGATAAGATTGCAGGTATGACCTACCAGGAGGTGGCCGCCAGAGGTGGCGGTATTCTCAACTCCGCCGACCGACTACACGAGGCCTCCGAGGAGGAACTCTATGAGGCGGCTCTTTCGAGGGCGTGGAGGATGATACGCTCGGGTGCGGCCACGTTGGAGATAAAGAGTGGCTATGGACTCACCACCGAGGACGAACTCAAAATGCTCCGTGTGGTGCGCCGATTGCAGGAGAATTTGCCCGCAACGGTGAAGGCAACATTCCTCGGTGCGCACGCTGTGGGACGTGCCTTTGCGGGCCGCCAGAGCGACTATGTGGACCACGTGTGCAGGGAGATGATACCCGCTGTGGCCGAGCAGGGCGTGGCCGAGTTTGTGGATGTGTTCTGCGATGAGGGCTTCTTTACCCCCGAGCAGACGGCCCAAATATTGGAATGCGGCAGTCGCTACGGCTTGCGTGCGAAGATTCACGCCAACGAACTCGCTTCGAGTGGAGGTGTACAGGTGGGCATTCGCTATGGTGCCCTCTCTGTGGACCACCTCGAAGAGGCCAACGAGAGTGATGTGGCCGACTTGGCAAACTCAACAACCATACCCACAGTGCTGCCCGGTGCTTCGTTCTTTTCCAACCTTCCCTTTGCACCTGCAAGGAAGATGATTGAGGCGGGCCTTCCGGTGGCCATTGCCAGCGATTGTAACCCCGGCTCGTCGCCTTCGGGCAATATGACCTTTCTGTGGTCGCTGGGGTGTATCAAGATGCGCCTAACGCCCGAGGAGGCCCTCAGTGCGCTCACCATCAATGGTGCGGCAGCTTTGGGACTGGGTGCCGATAGGGGAGCGATAAGCGTGGGCCGTAGGGCCGACGTTGTTATTTCCAAGCCCGTACCTTCGCTCGCCTACATCCCATACAGCTTTGGCGAGGAACTCGTGGAGAGAGTAATTATCAATGGTAAAATAGTATAGTATGAATAACTTTGTTTTCCAAAACCCTACGAAACTCATCTTCGGCGAGGGACAGATTGCACGATTGGCAAAAGAACTCCCCAAGGATAAGCGCATCCTTGTAACCTTTGGCGGTGGTAGTGTTAAACACAACGGAGTCTATGACCAGGTGGTTGAGGCCCTCAGTGGTTTTGATTTCCTCGAATTCTGGGGCATCGAGCCCAACCCTAAGGTGGAGACTCTGCGCAAGGCCGTAGAGGTGTGCAAGAGGGAAAACGTGGGCTTTCTGCTTGCTGTGGGCGGTGGAAGTGTGCTTGACGGCACCAAACTGATTGCCGCAGCGGCTGTGATTGAGGAGGATGCGTGGGACCTCGTGCTGCACCCCGAACTGCTGCGTGGCAACATCCCCTTTGCGAGTGTGATGACCCTGCCCGCTACGGGCTCCGAGATGAATAGGGGCTGTGTTATTTCCAACCTCGCTACGGGCGAGAAATATGCCTTCTACAACACCTATCCCACATTCTCCATCCTCGACCCCACAACGACCTACTCGCTGCCCACCTTCCAGCGTGCGTGTGGCCTTGCCGACACCTTTGTTCACGTCATCGAGCAGTACCTCACCACCACAGGTATTTCGCCCCTGATGGACCGCTGGGCCGAGGGTATTATGCAGACGGTGGTGGAGATAGCCCCCAAGGTGCTCTCCGAGGAGAACGACTACGACACGATGGCCAACTTTATGCTCTCGGCCACAATGGGACTCAATGGCTTTGTGGGTATGGGCGTGCCGCAGGATTGGTCCACCCACCGCATCGGCCACGAGATTACGGCCCTGTGTGGCACCACCCACGGACAGACCCTTGTGATTGTCCTGCCGGGTGTGATGAACGAACTCAGGGCACAAAAGGGAGAGAAGATTGTGCAGTTTGGCGAGCGTGTGTGGGGCATTACGGAGGGTACCACCGACGAGCGCATCGATAGGACCATTGCCGCTACGGAGGCATTTTTCCGTTCTTTGGGACTTGCCACCCGCCTGTCGGGACTATCCATTGGCGAGGATGTTGTGGAGGCCATTGTGGCTCGCTTCCGTGAGCGTGGCACTCTGCTGGGCGAGAACGCAAATGTTGACTACGCCACCGTCGAGCGTATTCTCCGCCAAAGGTTGTAGAATAGAGTTTGTTTTTGAAAGTACTTTACTATGAGAAAGTTTGCCCTGTTTCTTCTGAAGCACAACATCCATATAATGACCCTCATCTTTGTCGGATGGGTATTGTGGGGTGTTGTGAATTGGAGTAACCTTCTCTTGGTTCAGAAGTTACTCCTTGGATTGTATGCTTTTTTGATACTACACGAATACGAGGAAGGGTATAAGGAGCGTTTCGTCCAGCTGATGGCGGGACGTCTGCTCCAGATAGATCATAGGAAACTGACACCCGGTGTTACTCACATTGCTCAGGCGGTGTACATCACCCTCTTGTTCTCCCTCGCGTTGGTCTTCCCGACCAATCTTTGGTTGGTATTCGGCGTGTTGATACTCGGCATATTCGAAGGCTTTGTCCACAATATGGGTATATTTATGTTCCAACTCAAAGGGACAAGTCCCGGCTGGTACACGGCTGTGGCAATGGCTGTCTACTCCATCTGGTCAATTGTTAAAATCAACAAGGCAATCGACTATGATGGAATTATGTGGCTTTGGGGCTTCTTGTGGTTCTACGGTACATTCTTGTGTCTGCAAATATCCGTGCAGTTCCTATGCGGAACCACCCCAAAAAACACCATTTCAAAGGCAAAATCCTTCCTCCAACAGCGATTTGGTGGAAGGGATAAGTAGGGTTAATTTATAGCCACTCAAATACTCCAAAAACACAAAAGGCGCTCCATCAGTGGAACGCCTTTTGTATTTCGGGCCGTTTGCCCTGAAATACTGCGGTTAATCGTGTGGTCGGGATTATTTCTTGTTGAAGAACTCCTTAACCTCCTCGGTGGGGATTACGTCAGTTTTGAAAACGTAAGCACCGGTTTTCTCCGATTTAACCATTTTGATGCATTTGGTAAAACCCTTGTTTGCACCCTCTTTTTTAAGTGTTGCAACTACTTTCTTTGCCATAGTTCAATTCCTCCTTATTTAATCTCACGGTGGATAGTTACCCTCTTCAAATATGGATTGTATTTCTTGCGCTCCATACGGTCGGGTGTGTTCTTTTTGTTTTTGGTAGTGATGTAACGGCTCATACCGGGAACA
Organism: Tidjanibacter sp.; assembly: GCA_045614965.1. Classification (GTDB taxonomy): domain Bacteria; phylum Bacteroidota; class Bacteroidia; order Bacteroidales; family Rikenellaceae; genus Tidjanibacter. The sequence goes on along the minus strand of JAZLDY010000017.1, from coordinate 22,809 downwards.
CCGCTAGCCTTCTGCTCGGTACACTCGAGGATTACCTGCACTCGGTTACCTTTACCTTTTTTTGCCATACTCTTTGTTTACTTAAAAAAGATTAGTGAATTTTAGCGGGTGCTTTTGCCTCTTTGAGAGCAGCGTCCAGACCCTTTTTGTTAATTGTTTTGATACCTGCTGCGGTTACTTTGAGAGTAATCCAGCGGTTCTCCTCTTCGCTCCAAAAACGCTTGGTCTTCAAATTCAGATTGAATTTGCGTTTGGTGCGCCTGTTCGAGTGGGAAACATTGTTACCCGCCTGAGCAGTTTTACCGGTGATTTCGCAAATCTTGCTCATTTACAATAAGTTAATTAAAATGTTAATACTCTATGCCCAAAATAGGCCCGCAAATATACGAAAAAAATTGAAAATGGAAAACTGACAAAATAAAATTTTGTCTAAAATGCTTTCGCTCTGCATAGTCCACAAGTGGCCTCTGCTCTCGCTTATTCGCATTTGCGAAAATTGAAAATTATTGCACTTGTGATGCTTTGTTATAAACAACCAACACGGGTAACAGACTCGTTACCCGTGTTGGCTGAATTTTGAATTTTGAATTTTGAATTATCCCAGCATTGCCTTCACCTCGGCGGCAACGGTGGCACCATTGAAGCCAAACTTCTCGTCCAGCACCTTGTAGGGAGCCGAGTAGCCAAAGTGGTCCACACCGTGAACAATGCCATTCTCGCCCACGAGTCCTTGCAGGGTGAGGGGTAGGCCGGCGGTCATACCATAGCGTGGCAGCCCCTCGGGCAACACACTCCTCTGATACTCCTTGCTCTGGTCCCTAAACAAGCCTTCGCTTGCCACACTCACGATGCGTACACCAATGCCCTCCTCTTTGAGCAACTCTGCGCCCTCCACGAGGGTCGAAACCTCGCTACCGCTGGCGATAAGCACAGCCTTGGGCTCGGGGCAATCCCACACAACATAGCCACCCTTGGCCACCTGTTTGGCCTCCTCTCGGCGGTTACCTGCCATTGCGGGGAGGTCTTTGACGTTCTGACGTGAAGTGATGAGAGCCACGGGCCTCTGCTCGGCCATTGCGAGCCTCCAAGCCTCCACGGTCTCTGCGCCATCGGCAGGGCGGAGTACCAACATCGACCTCTCGCCATTGTGGTTTTTGAGGTGCTCCAAGAGGCGGATTTGTGCCTCCTGCTCGATGGGTTGGTGGGTGGGGCCATCCTCGCCCACACGGAACGAGTCGTGGCTCCAAATATACACAACGTGGATGCGCATCAGCGCAGCCAACCTAACGGCCGGTTTCATATAGTCGGAGAACACGAAGAAGGTACCACACGCAGGGATAACGCCTCCGTGCAGAGCCATACCGTTCATCACGCAAGCCATCGTAAGCTCCGACACGCCAGCCTGGAAGAACCTACCACTCCAATCGCCTTTGGCAAAGGGGTGAGTCTTTTTGAGGAAGCCGTCGGTTTTGTCGGAGTTGCTCAGGTCGGCCGAAGCCACAACCATATTCTCCACACTCTCGGCCAATGCGCCCAACACGGCAGCCGAAGCGTTGCGAGTGGCGCAACCTGCGGCGGGAGTGATGCTGTCGTAGTCCACTGCGGGAATCTCCTCCGAGAAGAACTTGTCGAGTTTGGCTGCGAGTGCGGGGTTTTCCTCTCTCCACTTCTTCTCCACCTCTTTGCGCTCGGTGGCCCAAGCCCTCAGCTCTTCACGCCTTGCAGCGTAGGCCTCCTCCACCTCGGGGAAGATTACGAAAGGCTCCTCGGGGTTGCCACCCAAACCTGCGATTGTGCGTGCGGGGTCGGCACCTGCGGCCGAGATGGGCTGTCCGTGGGTGGATACTTTGTTCTCATAGGAGCCACCCTCTGCATCCACAGCACCCACACCCATCACGGTCTTACCGATGATGAGGGTAGGACGCTCTGTCTCGGCATTGGCGGCCACGAGTGCGGTGCGGATGCTCTCGGCATCGTTGCCGTTGCACTCCAATACGTTCCAATTCCAAGCCTTGTATTTGGCGGCAACATCCTCGGTGTCCACCTCCTCTACGGTGGTGGAGAGCTGGATGTTGTTGGCATCGTAGAACATAATGAGGTTGCCCAAACCGAGGTGGCCTGCGATGCGGCCCACACCCTGGGAAATCTCCTCCTCCACAGCACCATCGGAGATGTAGGCATAGGTTTTGTGTGCGGTCCACTCGCCAAACCTGTGGGCGAGGAATCGCTCGGCCATTGCTGCACCCACAGCCATAGCGTGTCCCTGACCGAGGGGTCCGGAGGTGTTTTCGATGGCGTGAGTGAGGTCCCTTTCGGGGTGTCCTGGGGTGTGGCTGCCCCACTGACGGAACTTTTTGAGTTCGTCGAGAGGCATAGCCCCTGCGAGAGTCAACACGCCATAGAGCATTGGCGACATATGTCCGGGGTCGAGGAAGAGCCTATCCCTCCACGGGTAGGCATAGTTGTCGGGGTCGTAGCGCAGGAATTCGGAGTAGAGGACGTTGATGAAGTCTGCTCCGCCCATAGCACCTCCGGGGTGTCCGGATTTGGCTTTTTCGACCATAGCGACAGCGAGGATACGGATGTTGTCGGCAGCTTTGCGTGCGGTTGTGTTGTTCATAATATAGGTATTATCTGTTGTTAAATCGAGTTAGTCCGAAATTATTATACAAATATAGTCAAAAGATTGCACCCTTGTATAATTTTCCTCGAAAATTAGGCCAAAAAAAGAGAGGTCGTTTCACAACGACCTCTCCTCCGATCAAAATTATCATCTAAAAACTTCTCATTAGAGAGGTTTGTCAAAGTACCATACATCCTGGAATACACCAAATCCGGCTCCGGCAGCAGGTACATAGTAGTATGAGGCGGATACGACTGCATTGTAATCGGGGTGGTAGAAGGTAGATTTGGGATCTACGTTGCAATACCTTGCAACAGGACCATAACTACCATAGCTCAAACCCACCTCAAACTGAACATCGCCATCTTTGTTAGGCTCCGAAAGGAATCCGAGAACGCCATCTACCAATGAGAATTCGATTTCAATATATTTCGTACCCTTGCTATTGATGTAGTACACTCGGTAGTAGGGGAAACCATCAGCCTTGTAAGCAACACGGGGGTCTCCTGTCGCACCCATCATTGCTGCCCAGAAACCAGACTGCAATTCAGCACCGCAGTACTCAGTCCAAGTGTAGTCCCTCAGAATCTTCAAACCACATACGGTAATGTCTTCATAAATCTGAGTCTCAGGCAACACGAGGTAGAAGGGAACGCTCTTACCTGCGGTGAACTGACGGCGGTCAAAGGTGAGGGTGGCAACAGCCTCATACTGGTCAACATCAAATTTGGCCTGCTCAAGGGTCATCAGAACATAGTCGGGGTTACCAACGATGGGGTTACCCTCGCCATCCAACACCTCAATGGTGGTGGTGTAGGGCTCGGTGGCGATACCACGAGATACGGGAATCTCGATAACGGTGCCATCCTCAGGAGTAAACATATAGTTGATGCTGCTGGTGTCGAAAACAACCTCGCTGGGTTTGACATCGAGGATTGTGCCGTGCCAGCCCTCGGGCTCGTAGTTACACGATGTGAGTGTAACTACAGCCGCAAGTGCCAATATATTCAAAAATCTTTTCATACAATTTCTGTTTTTCATTTAATGATTTAACACATTACTCTCTCTCGTTGTCTATTGACGAGGATTCTGGTCCTCACCAAGATCCAACTCGGGGTTGTTTTGGAACTCAAGGTAGGGGAGCAGGAAGGTGAACTCAGGTGCGCCGGCAGTGAACTCATACTCATCCCAGTAACGAACATATCCGAGATTCAAACGCTTCAGGTCGCTCAAACGGCCGGGGCCCTCACCCCACAACTCAACCCTCCTCTGCCAGAGAATCTCCTCCATCAGAGTAACAGGCTCCAAACCCTCCATTGTGTCGTCTGTGTAAAGATTCGAGTCGGTAACTTTGGCCAGACGAGTCTCATATTCGCTATCACGAGCAGTACCGAGGTCGCTAACATACTTACGTGCGTTGGTCCAATCGTTCAGACGGCAAGCAGCCTCGGCAGCAACCAACACTGCCTCCTCACCACGGAGGATGATGTTGTCCGAAACACTGGTGCTAACGTCGCCAATGAGGAATTTGTTCTGGAAGGGATACTTACCTCCATAGAAGTAAATCCAGTTCAAACGATCATCGGTCTCGGGAATACTGCTATAAATGGGTACATCCCAGCACTGAGGAGCAGCCTTGCCATAGCCACCATTGAAGGGGTCCATATGGCTGTGGAAGTTACCGTAGGGACCTGTCTGGTCGGCAGTAACATTGAAGCCCCAAATGATGCTACCAACATTCACGTCGTTGAAACCACCCAACTCTTTAACCGATACAACGGGAGTCATACCGGGTTTTTTGAGTGCACCGGTTGCAAGGTCGTATGCCCTCTGCCACTCACCCTCGGCAAGTGCTACACGAGCCCAAAGGAGTTTTGCTGCATAGAGGTCGATGTGCGACACATCCTGCTGACCAACACCCTCTTTCTCGGCTGCCTCGAAGCACTTAACGGCCTCCTCGTAGTCGAGGTTGATTTGAGCCAACACATCTTTCAACAAACCACGGGGTTTGCCTTTGGTATCTTTGGTAGTGGGCTCGGTGTAGATGGGCACACCGGGGCAGGTCTCTTTGTTCACGGGGAAGTTACCTTGGCAGAAGCACTCGGTAAGCATCATATAGGAGTATGCACGAATGGCATAGGCCTGACCAAGGACATTCAAACCCTCGGGAGTAGCCGACAACATCTCCTTCTCAGCAATAACGTAGTTGGCCTGCGAAACCATAGTGTAGCAGAGGTTCCAGGTACCATACTGACGACCTGCACTGTGGGTGTAATCACTATCTACATTGAACTTGTAGTCAAAATAGAACCAACCATTACCCTGGCCTGCCATAAAGTGGTCCTCGCCCATCAGGTCAAATACCAAAATCTGTCCGAAAATACCGGGGTGCTCCGCATACCAACTACTGGACCAGCTGTTCGTACGCATAGCACGATAGATACCGCTGACAGCCATCTGTGCACCACCTGCGTCAGAGAAAACAGCGTCCTTGGACAATTCGCTCGAAGGCTCGGTATTAAGCAACTCCTGGTCGCAACTCACCAACGAAGTGGCTGCTACCAATGCAAGTATATAAAATATCTTTTTCATAATTGCTTTCATTTTTTTATGTTTCTAATTTTGTTGCTTTCGAGTCGATTAGAACGAGAAATCGAGGCTGAAAGAAACAGTCCTGGTGGGGGTATATACATAGCCGGTACCACCGGTCAGGCTGTACTGGGGGTTCATACCCTGCATCTTGCAGAAGAGTGCGAGGTTGTCGGCCGAAATGGCTGCCCTCAGGCCTTTGATACCAATGCGGCTAACGATGCTCTGGGGCAGGGTGTAACCGAGGGTGATGTTCTTGATGGCAACATACGATGCATCAATCAAATCGTCGCTGTGTGCGATGGGGCTCTCGCCAATCTGCAACCTACGAACGTCGGTAACATCACCGGGCTGCTTCCAAGCACGAGCAAGGTCAACGTGTTTAGCCTGTGCGGTGTAGTACATACTCATCAAGTTGCTGTAAACACTATCCATCATCAAACCACCAAACGAGAAGTTGGTCTGTACCGAAAGGTCGAAGTTGCCCAAACGGAAGTAGTTGTTCCACGAGCCATAGATGTCGGGAGTACGGCTACCCATAATCTCCTTCGAAACGAGTGCGTTTGCAGTGTCGTTGGTGATGTACTCCGAGCCGGGTTTCTTCTTGCCAACCAAGTCTTTCGAGAGGTCGTTGGTTGTATCCTCGTCTGCAAGCGAAGCATCAACCTCTTTCTGAGAGTAGGTCTCGTATGCCCAGTAGAGCTGGTCGCCGGTGCGGGGGTCGATACCTGCGGTCTTGGGAACGTAGTAGGTGTAGATCTCCTCGCCCTCACGAATCAGCTGCGAGCCACTTACGATATCCTGACCACCCTCGGTGAGTTTCAACACTTTGTTCTCGTTGTGCGAAGCCATAATGGTCGAGGTCCACTGAAAGTTCTTGCGGTTGATGATGTCAACACCCAAGCTAACCTCAATACCGGAGTTCTGCATACTACCCGAGTTGCGGGAGTAGCCGGTGAAACCGGTCGAAGGAGCCAAAGGATAGCTCAACAACATATCCTCGGTAACACGTTTGTACCACTCAACGCTCAGACTTACACGGTCCAAAAGGCGAGCCTCCAAACCAATGTTGAGGTTCTTGTTCTTCTCCCAAGTGATGTCCTTGTTCTCCAACGAACCAACCATTGCACCGGGCTCGTTTGCGTTCACCCACGAGAGGTCGTAGAGTGCCTGCCAAGCGTAGTAACCTGCAACAGCATCGTTACCCTGGATACCATAGCTTGCCTTCAAAGAGAGGTTGTTGATACCCTCGGCATTCTGCATAAACTCCTCCTGCGATACACGCCAGTTACCACCAACGCTCCAAAACTCACCCCAGCGTTTATCCTGGTGGAAACGTGAAGAACCATCAGCACGCCACGAAGCGGAGAGGTAGTATTTGTCGTCCCAGTCGAAGTTCATACGAGCCAAGTAGGACTCCATACGGTAGTTGGAAGTGTTGCTGCTTGCGCCAACCAAAACTGCACCTGCATCGAGGTCATACATACCGTCCATAGGGAAGCCGGTCTTGTGGCCTTCGAGGTATTTGCTCTCGTAGTCGTAGTACTCGTGGCCGGCCAACAGGTCGATGTGAGCCTTACCGATGGTCTTGTTGTACGAAAGCAACTGGTTGAAGGTGTAGTTGAGAGTGTTGGTGTTGTATTTATACAAACGACCGTTGATGTCGCTAGCGTTACCGTGCTCGATGTTGTAAGCCTGGGTACCGAGGCTGTTGTAGTAGTCGGCACCAATGTTGGCCTGCAATTTCAAACCATCCAACCACGAGCCGGGCTTGCCAAGAATGTCAACGTGGCCACGAACCGAAACCTGGTCGCTGTTCAATTCATACTTATCATCATAAAGGGTAGCAACCGAGTTGAAGTTGGTCTGCTGACCACTGGGACGGTTTTCACCATAGTCAAACAGCTTGTTGCCATTCTCGTCGAGCACAAATGCACCCTCCTGCTCCCTATCACGCATATAAACGGGGAAGATGGGGGCCATCAGGAAGCCCGAGTACCATACGTTGCTAGACGAAGAACCATCGGCATCCAACGAGTTGGTCGAAGCGTGCGAGAAGTTGGCACCCAAACCTGCGTGCAACCACTCCCTTGCCTGGCTCTCCACGTTCAACCTACCGGTGATACGCTGGTAGTTGGTGGTAGTCAAGATACCATCCTCGTTCAAGTAGCCTGCCGAGAACATATACTGGTTTTTAGCGTTACCGCCATTGAAGCTCAATACATACTCCTGACGAACTGCCTGGTTGTTGGTAACCTCGTCAATCCACTTCTCATCCCAATAGAGAGTAGCATCCTCACGAATCTTACCGGTTGCGGGGTCAATCAGCATTTGGTCAAGTTGTGGGTTGTCCTCGTTGTCGGTTACCCAAACATTGTAGTTGTAGGGGTTGTAAATCTCACCATTCTTACCGCCTACACCTGCACCAAGGATACCGGTCTCGCCAATAGCCATCTCCTCCAAACCATACAAGCCGGCTTTGTCGATGGGAGCATCCTCGTCAATCATTGCCTGACGGTATGCCCAGAACATTGTCTCCAAGAAGTCCTTGGACCCCATAGTCTTGTAGTTCTTGTAAGCCTGCGACGATACACCATAGCTTGCCTTGAAGTTGATGTCGGTACCTTTGTCCGAACCCTTCTTGGTGGTAATCATCACAACACCGTTTGCACCACGAGAACCGTAGAGTACCGAAGCAGCAGCATCTTTCAAGATGGTGATGTTCTCGATATCCTCGGGGTTGATGGCATTGATTGCGCCACCGTAGGGTACACCGTCAACAACATACAGAGGGGTTGCAGATGCGTTGATAGAGCCGATACCACGAATCAAGATGGTCGAACCGCTACCGGGCTGACCGCTACCAGAGGTGGTCTGGATACCGGGAGCAAGACCGTCGAGCGCCTTGGTTACGTTGGCAACCTTACGGGTTTTGAGCTCTTTGTCGCTCACAACAGCAGCCGAGCCGGTGAAGGACTCCTTCTTTGCGGTACCATAGGCAACCACAATCACGTCCTCAATCTGGGTGCTGCTGGGTTGGAGAGTTACGTTTACGAGAGTGCGACCGGCAACCTCAACGAGGGTGGTCTGCAAACCAACGTACGATACCTCCAATGTTGCATCAGCAGAGGCTTTGATTTGGTAGGCACCGTTCAAGTCGGTGATGGTAGCCTCTGTCGTACCTGCCACGGCAACGGTTGCGCCTATTACGGGCTGACCACTCTGGTCTGCAACTGTACCGGACACTTTCAGAACCTGTGCTGCTGCGCCAAGGCAGAACAACAAGCTCGCAAAAACTGATAGTACAATTTTTCTCATACGATTAAGTTTTTAGTTAATAATAATGATTGATTGTCTGTTTTTTTTTGCCACAATTCTCCTTATGCTCGGCGAAAGAAAAAATCTTAACCTAACTATTAAATCTAACCCCTAATTCCTCGTTGCCGAGTGCAAAGGCGAACTGCAATTGCAAATGCTAAATTACAACATCTTTTCAAAACTTCCAAACTTTTTTACAACTTTTTTTGAGGGTGGTTTCAATGTGTAAGTGTAGTGTTGTTGAAAATAATTATTTGTAATGCGCATTGTGCGGTTTTGTGCGGAATTGTATTTTGGTGTTTTTTAGAAATTTTAATAAATTGTTGTTTTTTCCTCTTTTGCGCCCCTCTTTTTCGGGTTATTTTTTGTCTATTTTGAGGGTGAAATGCGGGTGTTTCGATGGGGTGGTGTTGGGGCTGGTATGACGGGCTAAATGTGGCTTTACGGCGATGTTGATACCTATTCTATTATAGACACCGTCTGTTGCGGAGCAATGGGGTTGGGCGCTTGGCTGTTTCTTGTCGGAGGAGAGGGCAGGGAGTGGGGTAATCTCTTGGGTGGCGGTGGTTACAGATTGTAACTTTTGTTGAGGATAAAGATTGTAAAAAGTAATTTTTTGTGCAAGAAAGTGAAAAAATATGGGGTGGAGAGTGAAAAAGTGTAGGCAAAATTGTGAAGAATTGAAATAATGTGCGTACCTTTACACGATTTTTATGCACGGTAGGGAATAATGCTCACAAGTGCGAGTAAAAATGTAATAAGTAAGAAAACATTATATAAATTAACCTTTTTTATTTTCGTATGAGAAAAATTGTACTATCAGTTTTTGCAGTTCTGCTGATGTGCGTGGGCGTGTCGGCTCAGAACTTGCGAATTACCGGTACTGTTACGGACTCTGCGGGTGCGCCCATTCTGGCTGTTACGGTGTCGGTGGTGGGTACAACAACGGCAACCATTACGGATTTGTCGGGTATGTATGAGATTTCGGCCCCGAAGAACGCTACGTTGGAGTTCTCCTATGTTGGTATGGCTACCGAGCTGGTGGCTGTGGCAGGTCGCACGAAGATTGATGTGGCTTTGACGGAGGATGCGCAGCAGATTGAGGACATTGTCATCACGGCCGGTTACGGCTCGGGTGTGGCTTCCAAGTCGCTGGTGGGTTCGGTAACCACAGTCAAGGGCGACAAACTCGCCAATACTCCCGTGGCCAATGTGTCGGACGTGTTGCAGGGAAAAGTTCCGGGACTTCAAATCTTCACCTCATCGGGTGAGCCAACGGCCACTTCGACGATGATGATGCGTGGTGTGTCGAGTATCAACGCAGGCTCCGAGCCTCTGATTATCCTCGACGGTGCCCCCGTAACTTCGGCCATCTTCAACAACATCAACTCCAATGACATCGAGAACGTGGTGATGCTGAAAGATGCAGCTTCGACCTCCATCTATGGCTCCCGTGCTGCCAACGGTGTACTTTTCGTTACCACCAAGAAGGGTCGCCGCAACCAGGAGCAGTCGATGATTCAGATTCGTATGCAGGGCGGTTTCTCGTCGATGATTGAAACAAAATCGTTTGAGTTGATGAACTCGGTGGAGCAGATGACCTTTGAGGAGTGGCTCTATCCCGACCTGTTGCGTAATAGCGAGTGGCTGACCAAGAAGTGGTATGTGGCTCAGAACGACTTCAACTTCGATTGGAAGGGATATGCCTATCAGGGTAAGGCTCCGCTGTTGAGCACCGATGCTTCTATTTCGGGTGCGAGTGGTAATACCAACTACTACGTTTCGTTTGGCTATCTGGACACCGATGGTATTGCGCCTTCATCAAGGAATACCCGCTACACCTTCCGTACCAACCTCGACACTCAGGTTAAGGAGTGGTTGAAGATGGGAATCAACGTGGGCCTCTCCTATGCCGACTACGAAACAAGTGTGCAGGGTTGGTATCAGGAGTCGGTGGACGGTATGGTCTATGGACAAGCTCCCTACAATGCTCCCTATGAAATCATCTACCACGAAAACGGCAAGATGAGCCTGGGTGAGGAGCTGCTCCAATTCCCCTTTGCCAACGATATGTATAACCCATATCACTACTACGAGAATAACAAGAGCGTCAAGAACGATGTGTCGCTCTCGGCTAATTCCTACTTTGAGATTAAACCCACCGAGGGATTGATTATCAAGGCGGCACAGGCGATGGATGCCTACGACTACCGTGGTACTGCACAGATGTTCCCCGAGTATGCCTATTCGGGTGGCGAGGGCCAACGCACGGAGTATTTCAGCCGCTACTATCAGATGACGGCAACCAACACAGCCGAGTATAAGTTCTCCATTGATGATTTGCACAACTTCACCACTCTGCTTGGTCAGGAGTCCATCTTGGGTAGGAGCAATGGCTTTGGTGTAACCGCAAAGGGTATGACCGATAGGAGGTTGATGATGATGACCGCAGGTAAGGCAAACCTCACCGAGGTCTATTCCCACTCGATAACCGATTGGTCGAGTAACTCGGTGTTCAGCCGTCTGAACTACAACTACGACGAGAAGTACTACCTGGACGCTTCGTTGCGTGCGGATGGCTCGTCGAAGTTTGGTGCCGACAACCGCTGGGGTATGTTTTGGAGTATCGGCGGTATGTGGAACATCAAACAAGAGGAGTTTATGTTTGCAATGCCCGAGGTGAACGATATGAGGTTGAAGATGAGCTATGGTACCACGGGTAACTCCTCCATCGACAACTACCTCGCCCTCGGCCTTATCTCGTCGGGTGCAGTCTATGATGAGATTAATGGTACGGTTATCGGCAACCCCGCCAACCCCGACCTCACTTGGGAGGTTGTCAAGAGCTTCAACGTGGGCCTCTCGGCAAGGTTGCACAATAGGATGAACTTCGAGATTGAGTACTACAACCGTATCACCGACAATATGCTTATGTCGATTCCCTACTCGGCAACCACCGGTTACAGCAGTGGCTGGGGTAACGTGGGTAAGATGCGTAATAGGGGTGTAGATTTCCAATTCAGCTACGACCTCTTCCAGAGCGATAAGGCTGTGTGGACGGTCTATGGCAATGTGTCGTATAACAGGAGCAGGATTCTCGAACTCTATGGCTCCACCACCGAGTACACCGTTGGTAACATCGGTGTAGTTCACGCTGTGGACCACAGGTTTGGCGAGTTTAAGATGGTTGAGTTTGCTGGCGTTGACAAACGAGATGGTATGCCAATGTGGTATGACATCAACGGCAACGTAACGAAGACCTATAACGCCAACGATGCACAGTGGAGTGGCAAGAGCTTCATCGCCGATTGGACGGGTGGTTTTGGCTCGACCTTCGCTTGGGGCAACCTCCAACTTGCTGCCGATTTCAGCTGGGTAGGCGATAGGTGGATGATGGTCAACGAGAAGTTCTACACCGCCAACCTTGCAACTCACGCTGCCGGTCAAACCCACTACGAGCGACAACTGCTCAATATGTGGCGTGAGCCCGGTCAGGAGACCAACATTCCCAAGTCAGGTACCGTGTGGACCAACGACTCGTCGGCATTCTCCAATGCGGCATTCCTCCGCTTGAAGAACCTCACTGTGTCGTACACCATTCCAGGCAATAAACTCGGCTTGGGTAATTTTGTTCAGGGCCTGAGGGTTTACGTTATTGGACGTAACTTGCTGACCTTTACCAATCACGTTGGTTTTGACCCCGAATACCTCGGTATGACCACCCAGGGTACCTACCCTGGTACTCGCCAGTACACCGCAGGTTTGGAACTCACTTTCTAACGCTTAAAGTAGGAGATGAACAGTATGAAAAAGATTATATATATCGCATTGAGCGCACTCTTTGCGCTGGGAGTAACCTCTTGTAATATGGAGTTTTTCCCTTACGATTCGTTGGAAGTCAGCAAGGGTATGAAGACCTATAAGGATGCTCTTTCTTATAGGGTGAGTATCTACTCGCCATTGAAGAGTTTTGTGGGATCGTTGCGTGAGACCATTGAAGATACCCGTTCGGATCTTTTCAACGCAAAGGCCGACTTTGGTAACTACTATGGTCGTTGGCACTCGTGGCAGAATGATATTACCGACCCCGAGGCTGGCTCGGTATGGTATAGCGACTATGCCATCATCGGTAATGTAAACTATGCCATTGGAGCCTACACCGAACTGATTGATAATGCCGAGGAACTCGGTATTTCCAAAGAGCACGCCGACACAATCGCCATTTTCCGTGGCGAGGCCTATATGGTTCGTGCAATGGCCTACCTTGACCTTGCAACCAAGTTCTGTGCAGCCTACGATGCCGACAAGGCAGATGAGCCTGCGAGTGGTGTGCCTCTGCCTACCAAGTATGAGCCCACTTCGGATGCAGCATCCTATCCGGGTAGAACCACGCTTAATGAGACCTACGGCTTGATTTTGGACGACTTGGACGAGGCCGAGATGGTCATTGAAGCCCCTGGTAAGCAGAACTCCCACTACTTTACGAGGGATGCGGTGTTGGCCTTGCGTGCACGTGTATATTTATATATGGGTGCTTGGGGTGAGGCTTTGGAGTGCGCATTGTCGGTAATCAACAATGGCCCCTATGCACTTGCTGCCACCCCCGAGGCTATCAAACTGATGTGGGATGGCGATACTTCGCCGGAGAACATTATGAGGGTGTCGAAGAGCAAGATGGACCAAGGTGGCGCAACGGGTGGCTACTACTATATCAACGACCAGAATAAGGGCGATGGTACAACTCCCAACCCACAGTATCTCCCAACCAAGACACTGCTGGATATGTACGACAAGGAGAACGATATGCGCTATCCCGTATATTTCGAGACACACAACATCAAGGCTGGCTATGAGAAGGCCGATATGGTTGTGTTCTACAAGTTTAAGGGTAACCCTTCGTTGCGTACCGATTCGAGGTGGAACTATGTGCATATGGGCAAACCTTTCCGTTTGGCCGAACTCTATCTGATTGCTGCCGAGTGTAGTGCCGAGTTGGAGGGTGGCGAGGAGGATGCAGCCTACTATCTCAACGAGTTGCGTAAGGCTCGCATCAAAGGCTACACTGCCAAAACCTATGGTAGCCTCGAAGTGCTGAAAGAGGAGATTCGCAAAGAGAGGACCAAGGAACTTGTGGGCGAGGGCTTCCGTATGCACGACCTCAAACGTTGGGGCTTGAATATGAAGCGTGGCGTATCCCAAAATGCCGCTATGACCCACAAGGATTACGACAATATTGCGGCCGAAGCAGGCAATTCCCGCTTCTTGTGGCCCATTCCCAAGGAGGAGATGGATGCTAACCCACAGTTCAACGGCCAGCAGAACGATGGTTTTTAATGTGAAAGGATATTGTGAATTATGACAAAGACAATGAAATATATCAAGACTTTGGCCGTAATGATGGCCTCCCTGCTCACACTTGCTTCGTGCGAGCGTGGTGATGTGGGCCAGACGGTTGTGCAGTTTGAGGAGCAACTCTACACCGACGGCTTCGGCTCGGGTTGGTTGTTTGTGCCACTGAAACTCTCGGGTACCGATATGAACACTTGTGATGTTGAGGTTAGCGTGAAGGTAACTCCCGTGGAGACCGAATACACCGAGGCTGTAGAGGATAAGGACTACCAGATTACCTCCTATGACCTTGTTTTCCGTCCCGGAGTGGAAGAGGTGGCTGTGGAGATTCAGCTGATGGAAACCGACCCTATGAAACTGCCTGACATTATGGAATTCCAACTCGAAATTGTGTCGTCCAACACCAATGTTGGAGCCAACAATAAGTGCCTTATCCACTTGGAGAAGACCACCGCTGACCGCTTGTGTGGCGAGTGGTACCTCTCTTTCGACGTTGCCAACCCCAACTATGGCGACATCGTTAGTGGCACCAAGGTTAACGTAACGTGGAATTCTGCGGGTAAATACTTCTCGGTGTTGGTACCCAATAGTTCTTCGGTTTATGGCACCTATCCTATTACGATGACCTTCGATGAGGATAAGGATTATATCATCCTTCCTGCTTATAGGTTCCTCAATTGGTACGATCCCGACCAAACCATCCTTATTGCCCAATTCCAGGCTACAAATATTCGTGAGATGGCCACCGAAACGGGTGAGATTGCAATGGTTTGCGACCGTGCTGCGGACGACATCATTGGCACCTACGACAAGGAGAACTTCCAGACCATAACCTTCCCTTCGAGCGACACTTCGTTGGCCATTGGATATAGTTATGTTGACGAGTCTGGTAATCCTACGATTTTGAGTTTCTTTGGTTCGGGAATGAGGAATATACGTCTTTCTCGCACCAAGTAAAACGCAGATTGCGAAAAAACGCAGATTGCGGGTGAATTTTGCACCGCACTTCGATAGGCGAGTTCCTCATTTGCGAGAGCAAACTGCGGACTCGCCTTCTTGTTTGGTACAAAATTCCCCTCGCACTTTGCGTTTTTTTTGTGGTGCTACCACACGTCGGATAGCACACCGACCACCCCTCCCCTAAGTTAGGGGAGGTGCCGAAGGCGGAGGGGTATGTTTTACAAAACAGCCTGTGGCTGCTGCGGACTCGCCTTCTTGTTTGGCACAAAATTCCCCTCGCACTTTGCGTTTTTTTTGTGGTGCTACCAAACGTCGGATAGCACCCCGACCACCCTCCCCTAAGTTAGGGGAGGTGCCGAAGGCGGAGGGGTCTATCCGTCTTGCCACGACTGCCGTAGGCAGGCGGTTGGCATCTGCCGCTTTTTTGTTCTTTTGGGCATACCCCTCAGTCGCTTTGCGACAGCTCCCCTACCTTAGGGGAGCAGCTTTTTTGCGGGTTACATTTTTGTAACCCGAGACCCACAACCACCCCACCAAACAAAACTCACGGGTAACAAAATCGTTACCCGTGAGTTTTGTTTGTCAAATTTATTGGGAAAAGTGTTTTTAGTTCTTGTAGTCGTACTCCACGGTGCAGTTGAGCGACTCGGAGGCTACGGCATTGGTAACAAAGTAGCTCCTACCACCTTCATCGGGGGTGGTAACGTAGAACACAATGTGGCAGTTGGGCTGTATCCAGTCGCTTCCGAGGGGCATATTAAACAGATACTCAGCCGTTTCGCCCGCTTTGAGGGTGCCGAGCGAGTGGCCAACATAGTATCCCCTATTCTTGCCGTCGGCCAAGCGAAGTGCGTTCTCGTGCACCTTACATTCGCCCGTCTGGTCGCCCTGTTGAATGGCGGTGATGTTACTCTCCAACAGCATCGCAGCCACGCAATACTCGCCCTCCTCGGCAGCCTTCACACTCACCCTTGCAAGTGCGCTCACGCCATCGCTCTGGATGCGGGCCGCAATGCCTGCCTTGGCGGGGGTCGCTTGTGCCTCGTTAATCTCTTGTTGGAAGGTTTGGTAATTGTATGTGCCGCTATAACGCAGGTCAAAGACGTAGGCTGGGTATTCCTCGATGCCACCAATGGCCTGCACAAAGCCCGGCTCTCGGTAGTACATCGGGTCGGTGGAGTTGTAGGTGTGAACGCCAACGTGGACAAACTTGTCGGCATAGTCGGGGTTGTTCCACAACCTCTTGACTGCCTGAATCATCCTCGGGCAGTTGGGGCAAGCCGTACCGGTGAGTTGGAACAGCACAGACCTCTTGGTGAACGATGTGTTGTCGGGTTGCATATCGATAGCCGCCATAGGAATTGCCATATCCACAGCGGTAACCTTCACGGGTTTGTCTTTGGTGGTGAATGTGTTCACGCTCGCCCAGAAGGAGTAGATACCTGCCTCCTTGGGGTTGAAGCGATACATATACTTCGTCTCGCCGTTGTCGTCCGTAACCCTCTTGGTGCCCATCGTAACCTCCTTGTTGTCGTAGTCGAAAAAGGTAACCTCGTCGTCTGTCATAGCATCCAGCACCTTACCATTCCTACGCACGATGAGATAGACCTCATCCACGCCCACCTGGAAGAGTTTGTGTGAGGAGGTAACAGAGAGGCCCTTCTCGTCGTTGTCCGAGAAGTCCAACTTGGGTTTCTCCACCGCAATCACTTTGATATCCTCCGAGGTGTGGGTTTGGCCCTCCTTGTCGTAGGTGAAGTAGAAGATGTATTCGCCGGCCTCGGTGGTGGTGAAGGTGAGTGCTTCGAGGGGCACGATGTTGCCATCGGCCTTGTTGTAGGCGGTGATGGAGAGTGCCTCGGAGAGGACAAAACCGTCGAAGGTGGCCGTAAAGACCACCTTGTCGGAGCCGTCTGCATAGATAACACCTGCCGATGCGGTTACCTTGAAGCCCGTGCCATCGCCCTGAAATTCGTCGCCCCCTTCGGTGCCACGACAAGCGGTGAGGGCCACCATAGCGGCCACCGCAACAGCAAATATCTTTGTCAGTTTCATAGCGTTTCTGTGTGTTTATATTTCGTTGTGGTTGTTTTGTGCTGTGCCTATTTGAGCGAGTTGAGATACTCGATGTTCCTCCTGTGGAACTCCTCAACGCCGATGATGGGATACTCGTAGGTCTTCACGCCCTCGCCCTCGAAGGAGGTGATTGCCTTGGGTTTAGCCACGGGTTTAATCTCCTGGTGGCTCTGTGCCTTGTTGACAATCTGTTTCTTCCTTGCGCTCCTTGCGGCAGCTTTGGCCACATCGGGAGTTGTGGGCTCGGTGTAGCCACGAGTCATCACAATATTGGAGATGATGCGGCTGCCGTAGTAGAACGTACCGCTATTGTCCTGATTGTGGCCAACGCAGGGGTAGAAGGTCTGTGTCTCACGACCGGTCTCGGTGTAGGTGCCATCTCCATTGTCTTTGTAGGAGATAACCTCCATATCCACGGGTTTGATGGTGATGGTGTCGCCATCGGCACTAATCTCCACGGGGAAGCGACCATCGGTGTAGCCTTTCTTCTCCTCATCAAAGTCGCCGTATGCCTTGGTGCTCTTACCACTGTTACCAATCAGGTGGTACTCCTGCCAGAAGTTACCAAAATCGGTTTCGAGAGTGGTGTGCGACGAAAGCGGGAATATCTCGTTGGTGTTGAAGGGCACCCAATAGTTGCTACCGTCGGTTTGGATGTACCACTTGGGACCGAAGTCATAGACCGAAGCGGTGGAGTAGGCACCGTTGTAGTCGGCCGATGCGAAGAGTTCATAAGCATCAGCATAGGTTGCTTTAATGTAGCCTGTGGTGTCGAAGCCCCAACCCTCGCAGAGAATCTGGTTGTTGTTGCGCAGGTTGTAGTTGAATGCGTCGGCAGCCATCTTGAACTCATCGAAGTAGAGGTCGGCTTGCTCACGGGTTACCTTTACTGCCTCGAAGTTTTTGTAAACCGACTCGGGGAGAGTTGCGGGGTAAGTGAGGCTGCCACCGAGGGTAATCTTGGTGCTAACCTCCTTCTCAATCCACTTGGTAACCACGTTGCCATTTTGGTCTTTGATGACGTTGTTGGCCTCGTCGATCTGCTTCTCATCGTAGCCGATGGTAGCCGTAGCGGTCCAGTCGCCAGCCAAAGCATTGAGTGCGGTCAGGTCAACGGTGCTCTCGCTTGCGAGGGTGATGTTTGCCTTGGTGGGCTCCTCGGAATAGACACGGGTGCCATCGATGTTGCTTATTTTCACAGCCATATAAATCCTCTCGTTGGGTACGGTGGGGATGGGAATATCCAAACCTTCGGGGCTGTTGATTGCATCAATATCTACACCTTGGAGGGGTACACCATATTTGTCAACAAGTGCTTGGCACGAGGCAGTGATTTGGTGCCAAGCCCTCTCGGTGTTGGCAACATAATATGCCTTCGTTACGTTCGATGCGGGGTTGGTGCTACGCAGGTTGAACACGGCCTTGGAGGAGGTACTCTTCTCGGGCACATAGTTCAGCTCGAAGGTTGGAGCAGGCTCGGTTGCCTCTTCGAGTTGGAACTCTTGGCAGGTGTAGTTCTGTAAGTGTCCATCCATAAAGCCTTCGGTTATATTATCGTCGGCCAAACCTACAACGTGCAGGCGGTAGGTTTCATCTCGGGTGATTGCGTGCTCATAAAAGAAGTTGGCAAGTTCCAGACGCAAAGAGCCACTGGGGAAGTGATCCTTGCGATTGAAGGTCTTTGAACCCTCCAACATTGCAGGATAACTGGTTACCCACCACTGAATATATTTTTCATAATTTTCCTCGCCACCGAGCAGACGCACCAATACCTCGTGCATCTCGTTATTCTCAATATAGACCACAAAGTCGTCCAGACCTGCCTCGGGCTCAAAAATCATTGCTGCGCCGTCAGGTCGAGTCTCAATGGTTGTTTTAAGTTGTTTGGTGAGCAGTTCGGGCTCCTTGATTTGAACGATGTCGTTCACAAAGAATGCCCCCTCGTCCCAGAATTGGTCCTGATTGGCGGCAATACCATACATCTCCTCCTCGGAGCGTGCATTATCCAACATAAGTTGGAAGAAATCGATGTCGAAGAGAGGAACATAGTAGCCATAGCCCCAACCAAACAACGAATCACCCCAACGGTACTCACCCATCATAACCTTCTGGGGTTGTCCGGCGACCATAGGGTTATAATAGACAAGTATGCCATCTTCGCTCTCGCTGTCGAGTTTGTAGGAATGCTCCTCGTCGAAGATAAGGGAGGTCGATTTGTTGAAGTAGTTGCCAAAGGCTTGGTCGTTGAGGTTGAGAGTCTCGGCAACAGACTGTGGACGACCTGTCTGGCCACCATATACAATGTTGAGATAGTAGGTATAGAGGTCGCAAGTAGCCCACTTGATAACGTGGTTGCCCAAGTTCTCGGGGGCTTTCACATCCATCTTGAAGGAGTTGTAGGTGATGTCGTAGTAGCGGATGCGGTCCGAGAAATCGACGGTTTTGACACCCTCCACCTTGATAACCTCCTCATAGAACTCTTGTGTTTCGGTCAACTCACCGGCGATGTAAACCACAAACTCGCTGTTTACGGTGAGGTGGCTGAGGCCAACCTCGGTGTGGCCATTTGCAACATCGTTCACAAGGATACCCTCGGCGAAGATGATGGCGGGGGTGGGAGCAGTGAAGCCCTCAGTGATATTCTCAACATTGTAAACCAAGTAGCCAAAACGAGAGATGTTGGCGGTGGTAACTTTGAGTTTTGCCGAGTTGGCAGTCTCGCTGCCGGCAATGAGTTCTGCCCTCAAAGTGGGACGGATGGAGGTGGTGAAGGTTGCACTTACAACATCCTCAAACACATAGGTTTGCTCTGCACCCTCCTCGTCTTCGGTGCGCAGACGACCTGCCAGCGAGATGGTGTATTCGGTGTTCTCTTTGAGCCCTTCAATCTCAATACGTTTGGCTGCCACGTTGTCCTCGTCGCACTCCAACTCTATGAGGGTTGCACCTTTGAGGTCGAAAATATCCTCGGCGGAGTACTCTTTGGCCTCAGCGGTAGGCTCAACAACATAGG
This sequence comes from Tidjanibacter sp., assembly GCA_045614965.1. Lineage (GTDB taxonomy): Bacteria > Bacteroidota > Bacteroidia > Bacteroidales > Rikenellaceae > Tidjanibacter. The sequence continues at coordinate 2,881 of JAZLDY010000017.1, read as the reverse complement.
CAACCTCGTTGAGGATGCTGGTTGTGATTGCGCCCTTTGCACCAGTGATGCTGGCGGAATTGATTTTCACAGTCAGAGCAGCATCTTTGAGGGGGTCAATGGTTTCAGTTGGGCCATCGGGACCATCCTCAGGGCCTTCGGGGGTTACGCAAGCAGTCATACCCAACAGAAGGGCAAAGATGCCGGTCAGTGCAATGTGTAGAAATTTTTTCATTGTGTTTACAAAATGTAAAAGGTTTATATTTTTTTGTTGTTTTTTGCGGTTCACACCTATCCAAAATCGGGCACAATGTACAAATTTTTTTTGGAACATTTCAGTTTGTAGGCAAAAAGGTGTGCTTTTTGTCGTTTTTTCTCGTTTCTACTTTCAAATTTACCCTGCCGTGCGGGGGCGTGGTTTCGAATTGCAATGTAAAACAACATTTTGGGGCGGATATAAATATAAGGTAAAATGTTTGCAGGCTCGAAAAAATGGTGTATATTTGCTACATTGAATAGTGCCGTTCTTGCGGTAAGTGATTGAGCACCAAGGGCTTGGTCAACAATGGGGCGACGCACTGCAAAAAGAGAAATTTAACCTTCAAATCTGTAAGATGAAAAAACTTGTATTGGCCGCTTTGGTGGCACTCGCAACAACCGTAGCAATGGCTCAAATTCCCTCCGTAAAAGTTGAGAACGGCAAGGGTAAGAGTGTGAAAACATCCTCGTTGGTGGATGGCGAAACTCCAATGATTCTCTCCTTCTGGGCCGTGTCGTGCAGCAACTGCATCTTAGAGCTCAACGCCATCAGTGAGAAGTATCCCGATTGGCTCGAAGAGGCCGATTTTAGGGTTGTGGCCGTGTCGGTGGACGATGCAAAGAACTCCGCAAAGGCTCGTGCGTTGGCCGAGGGTAATGGTTGGGGCGACTTCACGTTGCTCTACGACAAGAATCAGGACTTCCAGCGTGCAATGAACGCACCTGTGTTGCCCCACGTCTTTGTGGTTGACAAGAATGGCAAGATTGTCTATTCCCACACCGCCTATCAGCCCGGCGGTGAGGACGAGCTTTTCAATGTTATCAAAGGGCTGAAATAGGACCACAGAGGTTGCCATCCGCAGAGTGTCGGGTGGCAACCTGCTTTTGAATACCCACACGTTTTTTTGTTGAACAAAAACTTTCTTTTCCCACACAATGAATAAAAGAATGCTGTTTGCCTTTGCCGCAATGCTTGTTTGTGGCACTGTCGATGCCCAGACCGAAGAAAAAGGCTTCCTGACAGGTAGCTTTGAGAGTAACACTATTGGCTATGTCAACGACGATAAGACCTTTGCAAGGGTGCCCGACGGTGGTTTTGGCTCCAACAACTACCTCAAAGTCGATTACTACAAAGGCTCCCTTTCGGCGGGTCTGCAAATGGAGGCCTACCAACCCGCATTGATTGGTTTCCCCTCCAACTTGCAGGGCACCAAGCTTGCCAACTACTACATCGCTTGGAACGACGAGGACTTTGCCTTCACGGCGGGTACCTTCTACGACCAATTCGGTAGCGGCCTGCTGTTCCGAAGCTACGAGGATAGGGCTTTGGGTAACAATAGCGCACTGCTGGGTGCAAGGCTTGCTTGGCACTACAAGGATATCTTCGAGGCCAAACTCCTCTGGGGTGTGCCCCGTATGCCCTTTACGAACTATGTTATGAGCGAGGATGAGGATAATTATATGAACGGCTACCCTGTTCGCAACGAGTGGGCCGAAACCAATGTGAGGGGTGCCGATGCGTCGCTCTCGCTGTCCAACCTGCTGGGCTTGGAGAGTGTCAACGTGGCTCTTGAAGGCTCGGTGCTGAATCGCTACCAAGAGGTGGGCTTTTTGGCCGAGGATGAGGGTGTAACTCCCTCCACTACGGGCTATTCGGCAAGGGCCAATGTGGAGTATAACGGCTTTGTGGCTCGTGCCGAGTGGGTGGATGCGGGCCAGAAACACTACCGCTACCCCGATGGCGACAAGAACTACCTCGTCAAGAACGGTAACGCACAACTCGTTGACCTCGGATATAGCGGTGGCGGCTTGGGTGTAAACCTCTCGGTGCGTAGGTTGGAGTGGATGAACTCCTACATCGACGGCCGTGGTATTGTGCTGGACGAGAGCAGTATTACAAACAATAATCTCAACTACATTCCCGCCCTGTGTGCACAGTACTCCTACTCGCTCACCAACATTCACCCCTACGTTCCTATGCCATACTATATCAACGGCTCCTTTGTGAATAGTGGCGAGATTGGTGGCCAGTTGGATGTCTATTACAATTTCCGTCGTGGTACTGCCCTTGGTGGCAAGAGGGGTATGAAGGTCAACTTCAACCTCTCGACCTACTTCAACTTGGCCGAGGAGGGTGGTTACACCCCTGGCAATATGCTCTGGCTGAACGTGAACGTGGGTTTGGAGAAGTACTTGACCCGCAAGTTCAAACTGAAAATGCTCTATGCTATGCAGCAGCGCAACACCTCCTATGGTATGGGCAATGGTACGGCTGTGGCGAATGTGTTTGTGGCCGATATGCTCTATAAGTTCACCCCCAAACTCTCCACCCGCTTGGAGTTGCAGTATCTGCTCTCCTATGAGGCTTCCAATGGATACGATTGGATGGCGGCACTCTTTGAGGTCAACTTGGCCCCCAAGTGGAGTGTGTTTGTGAGCGATATGTACAACCACGGTATGGAGAAGGTGCACTACTACAACGTGGGTGCAAGTTACACTGCTTCTCGTACCCGTGTTGCTATCGGTTGGGGCCGTACCCGTGAGGGCCTCATCTGCTCGGGTGGTGTGTGCCGTATGATGCCCGCCTACACGGGTGGCAACCTCACCATCACCACTTCGTTCTAATAAGCTGTTAGCCGTTAGC
>JAZLDY010000016.1:0-22160 GCA_045614965.1 Tidjanibacter sp. | reverse complement strand
GCCCTTATCGCCCTTAAAGCCCCTATCGCCCTTTTAACATACCCCTCAGTCCTTCGGACAGCTCCCCTAACTTAGGGGAGCAGCTTTTTAAGTCGGATCGTAGCCATGTCGTTCTGTGGGCCAAGGAGTTGATCATTTGGTTTGTCTTCCTAAGACCGCTTGGCCTCCGACTTGCCCTTATCGCCCTTAAAGCCCCTATCGCCCTTTTAACATACCCCTCAGTCCTTCGGACAGCTCCCCTAACTTAGGGGAGCAGCTTTTTTCAATTTTCCATTTTCAATTTTCCATTTTCCATTTTCAATTTTCCCATCACTTCTCAGGGGTGGCAGCCAAGAGTTCTTTGGCCCTGTCGAGGTCGGCTTCGTTGACCAGCAGGCGCACACGGTTGTCGTTGATGTAGGGCAGCATAATGGAGGAAATCTCGTTCACAACGCTCACCTCCACGCCCATACTGCGGAGCATCGAAGCCGTAACCTCGGCCTCGGCTGCGGTGGCAAAACCGGCAAGTTCTACCACTCGGTTTTCTCGGGTGTGTGTCATAGCAAAGTGGGTGTTAAATGTGTTGTGTGCAATATACGAAAAATTTATTAAAATAAATTTGTGGGGAGTGTGAAAAAACCCAATAAATAGTCATATCTTTGTGATTGGTCAGACGCCTAAAAATGATGTTATTATGCCACAATTTGTTCACCTTCACGTACATACACAATACTCCATCCTCGATGGAGCCGCTTCTATACCCTCGCTCATAAAACGTGCCGGAGAGTATGGAATGGAGGCTGTGGCCATCACCGACCACGGTAATATGTACGGTGCCAAGGAGTTCTACGACACGGCAACCAAGGCGGGTATCAAGCCCATTCTCGGTTGCGAAACATACATTGTGGCCGACCGCTTCACCAAAAACAAAGACACCGAGCGTCGTTACCACCTCATACTTCTTGCCAAAAACGAGAAGGGATACAACAATTTGATAAAGCTCGTGTCGTTGGGCTTCACCGAGGGCTCCTACTATGGCAAGCCCCGTATTGACCACAAACTCTTGGAGGAGTTGCACGAGGGTCTGATTTGTTGTTCGGCCTGCATTGCGGGCGAGGTGCCCAAGGCGTTGTTGCGTGATAATGTGGCCGAGGCGGAGCAGATTATTGAGTGGTACAAGGGTGTCTTTGGCGAGGACTACTACATCGAGCTCCAACGCCACGACCCCAAGGACCCCACACGTCCCCACGATGTGATTGAGGCCCAAAACAGGGTGAACGGCAAGCTTGTGGAGTTGGCCAAGAAGCACGGCGTGAAGTACATCTGTGCCAACGATGTGCACTTTACGGATGCCGACGATGCGATGGCCCACGACCACCTCATCTGCCTTAACACGGGTAAGGACCTCGACGACCCAACCCGTATGCGCTACACGGGTGAGGAGTATTTCAAGAGCCCCGACGAGATGGCGGCTCTGTTTGCCGACTACCCCGAAGCCCTCGAAACAACTGTGGAGATTGCCTCGAAGGTGGAGATTTACAAACTCGACCGTGGGCCTCTGATGCCCAACTTCGATGTGCCCCCTGCGCTCCAACTCGACGAGGAGAAACTGAAAAAGAGCATACTGCAAAAGACCACCGACGAGGCGGAAAAGAGTTCCATTGAGGCTGCTGAGAGCATCTATGCCTACGCTGCCGACCACCCCGAAGTGAACGAGAGGCTCACGGTGGCCAAGCAATTCCAATACCTTTCGCACTTGGTCTATGAGGGTGCCCACGTGAGGTATGGCAAGGAGCTGGGCGAGGAGTTGGAGAAACGTATCGCCTATGAGTTGTCGGTGATTGAGAATATGGGCTTCCCCGGCTACTTCCTCATTGTGTGGGACTACATTCGTGCTGCCCGTGAGTTGGGCGTGTCGGTGGGCCCCGGACGTGGCTCGGCTGCCGGCTCGGTGGTGGCCTATTGCTTGAAGATTACCAACATCGACCCCATAAAATATGACCTCCTCTTTGAGCGTTTCCTCAACCCCGACCGTATCTCGATGCCCGATGTGGATGTCGATTTCGACGAGGACGGTAGGGCTGATGTGCTCAACTATGTGGTCGAGAAGTATGGCCGCAAGAGGGTGGCGCAGATTGTAACCTTTGGTACAATGGCTCCCAAGATGGCCATTAAGGATGTGGCCAGGGTGCAAAAACTGCCCCTGCCGGAGAGCGATAGGCTCACAAAACTCATCCCCGATAAGATTGAGAACAAGAAGGGTCAAAGCCCCTTTGAGTGGCTCTATGAAACCCAGGCCGAGTTTGCGGCCCAGAAGCAAAGCACCGACCCGCTGGTGCAGAACACCCTCCGCTATGCCGAGAAGCTCGAAGGCTCGGTGCGACAGACGGGTGTGCACGCCTGCGGTGTGATTATCGGCAAGGACGACTTGGAGAAATTTGCCCCCATTGCTACGGCCAAGGATGCCGACCTCAATGTGGTGCAGTTTGAGGGTAAGTTTGTGGAGAGTGTGGGCCTTATCAAGATGGACTTCTTGGGCCTCAAAACCCTCTCGATTATCAAAGATGCGCTGGATAATGTGAAGCGTACCACGGGTAAGGTTATCGACATAGATGCCGTGCCGTTGGACGACAAAAAGACCTATGAACTCTTCTCGCACGGCGACACTACGGGTGTATTCCAGTTTGAGTCGCCCGGTATGAAGAAGCACCTCCGAGCACTCCACCCGAGCCGCTTCGAGGACCTTATCGCTATGAACGCCCTCTACCGCCCCGGCCCAATGGAGAAGATTCCCAACTTCATTGCCCGTAAGCACGGCAGGGAGAAGATTACCTACGACATCCCCGTAATGGAGAAGTACCTCTACGACACCTATGGCATCACCGTCTATCAGGAGCAGGTGATGTTGCTCTCGCAGTTGCTGGGAGGATTCACGGGTGGTCAGGCCGATACGTTGCGTAAGGCGATGGGTAAGAAACAGAAGGCCGTGCTGGATAAACTCAAACCGCAGTTCATTGAGGGCGCAAAGGCCAATGGCCACGACGAGCAGACGTTGGAGAAGATTTGGGGCGAGTGGGAGGCGTTTGCTTCCTATGCGTTCAACAAATCGCACGCCACCTGCTATGCCTACGTTGCCTACCAGACCGCCTATTTGAAGGCCCACTACCCGTCGGAGTTTATGGCTGCGCTGTTGAGTCGTAACCTTGCGAGCCTCGACAAACTCTCCAACTTTATGGACGAGTGCCGCAAGATGCGCTTGAAGGTGCTGGGCCCCGATGTGAACAAGAGTATCCACACCTTCTCGGCCGACAAGGATGGTAACATCCGCTTTGGTATGGCCGGCATTAAGGGCGTGGGCGAGGCCGCAGTGATGGAACTTGTGGCCGAAAGGGAGCGAGGTGGCGACTTTGTGGACATCTTCGACTTTGTGGAGAGGGTCAACTTGCAGGCCGTAAACCGCAAGAGCATCGAAAACCTTGCACTCGCAGGTGCCTTCGATGCCATCCTCGGCTTCCACCGCAGCAAACTCTTTGCTGTGGACCCCAAAGACCCCACGGCTCCGTGCTATCTGGACCAGATTGTCAGGTATGGACAGATGTTCCAGAACGACAAGAACAATATGCAACAAAGCCTCTTTGGTGGCACGGTTGATGTGAGTGTACAACGACCTGCTATGCCCGTGGTGAGCGAGTGGTCGCAGTTGGAAACTCTCACAAGGGAGAGGGAGGTTACGGGTATGTACCTCTCGTCCCACCCGCTGGATGAGTACTCCGTGATTGTCAAAAAACTATGCACCGTACAACTCACCCAATTTGCCAACCTGACGGACTTGGCAGGCAAGGAATTCCTCATTGGCGGTATGATTACGCAGGTAACCAACCTCACCACAAGGGAGGGTAAGGCCTATGGTCGCTTCAAGTTGGAGGACTACTCCGGTGAACACGAGTTTACGCTGTTCAGCAGGGACTACGAGCAGTTCCGTCCCTACCTCTTCGAGAATTACAGCCTGCTGATTAAGGGCACAGTGAAGCCCAAGACCTACAAGCCCGATGAGTTGGAGGTGAGGCTGACCTCGATGACTATGCTCGACAAGGTGAAAGACGAGGCCGTGGGCGAGGTTATCGCCAACATATTCCTCGACGAGATAACCCCTGAGTTTGTGGAACTCTTCACCAAGCAGATGAAGAAGTGTAAGGGTAAAAGCCGACTCCACCTGAGGGTGTGCGACCGCAGGACGGCGGTGCAAGTGGAACTCTTCCCCAAGAAGCTCAAAGTGGAAGCCTCCCAAGCCCTGCTCGACTTCTTTGAGGAGAATGGTATAATGTATAGGCTCAAATCCAACTTGTAGGGTGGGCCGACAGAGCGAAACAATCGAACAACAAAACAATAATTAACACACAAAAAAACAGAAAAAACTATGGCACTTGAAATCAAAGATTCCAACTACGCAGAGTTGGCAGCAGAGGACAAACTCTTGGTTATTGACTTCTGGGCAGAGTGGTGCGGTCCTTGCCGTATGATGAGCCCCGTGGTTGAGAAGTTGGCAGAAGAGTTTGCCGGCAAGGCAAACATCGGCAAATGCAATGTTGACGAGGAGAACGACGTTCCCGTTAAGTTTGCCGTGCGCAACATCCCCACCATTGTATTCGTAAAGAACGGCGAACTTGTTGACAAGCAGGTTGGTGCTTGTTCGGAGGGTGATCTTCGTAAGAAGGTTGAAGCCCACTTGTAAAAAACGCAGATTGCGGGTGAATTTTGCACCAAAATTCAGAGAGCGAGTTCCTCACCTACGTCGGTAGGCTGCGGACTCGCTCCTTCTTTTGGCACAAAATTCACCTCGCACTTTGCGTTTTTTGTGGTGCTGCCAAACGTCGGATAGCACCCCAACCACTCCTCCCCTAAGTTAGGGGAGAACAACAGATGCCCCCGCCTTTCAGGCACCCCCTCTAACTCAGAGGGGGAGTAATTGACCAAGCTTCGCTTGCTCTAAAATGCTCCCGCTCGGCATAGCTTGCAAGCAATCTCTGCACTCGCTTACTCGCATTTGCTTCAATTTTCAATTTTCAATTTTCAATTCTCTTTTCCCAGTAGTCCCAGTGGTCTTAGTTGCCCCAGTTAGTGGGCTGGGTCTTCTGGGACGGCTGGGTCTTCTGGGAAGATAAGGGCCTTAGGGTCCTTAGGGTCCTTAGGGAGTGTAGGGAGTGTAGTGAGGTTATGGAGCCCCACGACCACTCCTCCCCTAAGTTAGGGGAGGTGCTGTTCACGGGTAACAAAAAAGATACCCGTGAAGAAGGTGGGACCATCTATTACCTCATCGCCCTTATCGCCCTTATTGCCCCTATTGCCCCTATTGCCCTTAAAGCCCTTAGGGAATTTAGGGAGCATAGGGAGAATAGGGAGAATAGGGAGAATAGGGAGCGCCACAACAATCATTAACCGTACCCGACTCCCCAAAACAAAAAAAACAGCGTTAGATTTCTCTAACGCTGTTTTCTGTGCCCAGGACAAGAGTCGAACTTGCACGGCCAAAACGGCCACTACCCCCTCAAAGTAGCGTGTCTACCAATTCCACCACCTGGGCAAAAAAAGGAATTTTGGGGTGCGGCCATCGGCCGCTTACCCTCGTTCCTTTCACTAACCTAAAACTACTAACCTAAATGAACCTTAAAACTTCGCCGCAAAGGTAAGGCAGTAGTTCCAAACTACCAAACCTCTTTGCAAAGTTTAATAATTTGTTAACATCGGTTATCTCCAAGAACGCTGCCTTTCGCTCCTTTCTGCGGAAAAGCGTACAAAGATACACATAAAATTTAATATTCAAAATGCAAAGTTCAAAATTATTATTTTTTTGAACTTTCTCAGCCGAGAAGGGGTAGATCGTCGGGAGGTGCAAGTTTTTTCGGGAGCGCAAATTCTCACAAAATTATCACTTCCTTCTCACCATACAGACGAGTCGGTCGAGCGAGTAGCGGCCCCCACCGGCAATGAGCAGAAAAACATAGATACCCCCATAGACCACCTTCAACTCCGCCTGGTCGAAACTCTGGTGGGGGAAGAGGAGAAAGGCCGCACCAATCATCCCCACCGCCATCACGGCTGATGTGATGCGAGTAAAGAGCCCCACCGCCAACAGCGCACCTGCTACCGCCTCAATGATGCCCACAAGGCTCACAACGTCGGCACTCGACAGTCCCCATAGCGAGGGATATTCCTGTTCTAACCACGGGTATTGTTGCGACTTGGTGATGGCTTGTGTGAAGAGGATGGTGCCGATGAAGAGGCGCAAAAAGAGTATGGCACCATCGGCCCTGCTTGCAGCTACAAGGGCACACGAATCACTCTCCGCTCCCTTTGCCGAGGAGTGAGAGAGGTGTGTGTTGTCGGTTTTTTGTGAGTGAGTTTTCATAGCACAAAGGTTGTTTTTTGTGGGGATAGGAGTGCAACCTTCGTGCCTAAATGTTGGTGGGGTGTGCCTCTGCCTACTCTTCCAACCTATTGAGTAGCACCTCACACCCCTCTTCGAGCATATCGAGCACCAACTCAAAGCCGTCGGCTCCCTCGTAATAGGGGTCGGGGACATAGTCGTAGCCGAAGTGGGCGGGGATATAGTCGGCCATACGCTCCAACTTTTGGAGTGCCTCCACACTCGGAGCCAGACGGGAGAGGCTCTCATAGACTGAGTCGTCCATTGCCAAGAGCAGGTCGAAGTGGTCGAAATCGTCGGGCCTCACACGACGGCTGCGATGGGTGAAGTTGTAGCCACGCCTCTTGCCTGCGGCCCTCATTCGTGGGTCGGGCAGTTCGCCTGCGTGTCCGCCGTAGGTGCCTGCGGAGTCTATCTCGTAGTGGTCGCCAAGGCCACGAGCAAGAGCCTGCTGTCGGAGTATTTCGTCGGCAGCCGAGGAGCGACAGATGTTGCCGAGGCAAACGAAGAGTATTTTGTGTTGTTCCATTGTGTGCGCAAAAAAAATGTCGGAGTGTAAAAATATTGCTTTCCGGCCAATTATGCAAAAATATTTGTATATTTGTATGCGGAGAACGACCAAACAAACACTTATATAACTAACTAATCAAAACTTTTATAACTATGGGATTTTTGAGTGAATTTAAGAAATTTGCCCTCAAAGGTAATGTAGTCGATATGGCAGTCGGTGTTATCATCGGTGGTGCTTTCGGCAAGATCGTAACTTCGTTGGTGAACGACGTGATTATGCCCCCTCTGGGTATGCTCATCGGCAAGGTGAACTTCACTGACCTTGCTATCAACCTCGCTCCCGAAGGTGCTCCTGAGGTGATGTGGAAATATGGTGCATTCTTGCAGCAGGTGTTTGATTTTCTGATTGTTGCAATGTGTATCTTCCTGCTCATCAAGGGTATCAACCGCCTCTCGGAGTTGACCAAGAAGAAAGAGGAGGAGGCTGCTGCATCCGCACCTGAGCCAGCACCCGCACCCGAGCCAGAGCCCACCAAGGAGGAGATTCTTCTCACCGAGATTCGTGATTTGTTGAAGAACAAATAGAGTCCGAAGATTGGGGCCCGAAAGGGAACTTTTGGAGAGTAATTAGGGGGAGAGTGAATAACTTTCTCGGCTAATTACTCTTTTTTCAATTATTATAGGTATCTTTGTGGACTTTTAATAGAGAAACAACAAAAGAAAATAATATGTTCGAGAACCTGTCCGAAAAACTTGAAAGGTCGTTTAAGATTCTCAAAGGTGAGGGTAAAATCACCGAGATTAACGTGGCCGAAACCCTCAAAGAGATTCGCCGTGCGCTGATTGATGCCGACGTAAACTACAAGGTAGCAAAGACCTTCACCGACGAGGTGAAGCAGAAAGCACTCGGTGCCAATGTGCTCACAGCCGTTAAGCCGGGGCAGATGATGACCAAGATTGTGCGTGATGAGCTCGCCGCACTGATGGGTGGTACTGCCACCGACATCAACCTTACGGGCCACCCTGCCGTTATCCTCATCGCAGGTTTGCAGGGTTCGGGTAAGACCACCTTCTCGGGCAAACTCGCACTCCAACTCAAAACCAAGAAGAACCGTAGCGTGTTGCTCGTTGCTGGCGACGTCTATCGTCCTGCGGCTATCGACCAGTTGAAGATTTTGGGCGAGCAGGTGGGCGTGGAGGTCTATACCGAGGAGGGCAACAAAAACCCCGTGGAGATTGCCGAGAACGCCATTAAGTATGCTCGCAGCAAGAGTATCAACACTGTGATTGTCGATACGGCCGGTCGCCTTGCCGTCGATGAGCAGATGATGCAGGAGATTGAGGCTGTGAAGAGGGCTGTGAAACCCTCCGAGACGCTCTTTGTGGTGGACTCGATGACCGGTCAGGATGCTGTGAACACCGCAAGGGAGTTCGACCAGCGATTGGACTTTGATGGCGTGGTGCTTACCAAACTTGACGGTGATACTCGTGGTGGTGCTGCCATTTCTATCCGTTCGGTGGTCAACAAACCCCTCAAATTCATCTCCTCGGGCGAGAAGATGGATGCCCTTCAAATTTTCCACCCCGAGCGTATGGCCGACCGTATCCTCGGTATGGGCGATGTGGTGTCGCTTGTGGAGAGGGCACAGGAGCAGTTCAGCGAGGAGGAGGAGCGCAAACTCAAAAAGAAAATCTATAAAAACGAGTTCAACTTCAACGACTTTGTGGAGCAAATCGGCCAGATTAAGAAGATGGGCTCGATGAAGGACCTGATGGGTATGATTCCCGGTATGGACAAGATGATGAGGGGGGTGGAGATTTCGGACGACATCTTTAAGCAGACCGAGGTTATCATCTCCTCGATGACCCCCGCCGAGAGGGAACACCCCGAGATTATCAACCCCTCACGCAAGGCCCGCATTGCAGCAGGTAGCGGAACGACACTCCAAGATGTCAACCGCCTGTTGAAGCAGTTTGAGGATATGCGCAAGGTGATGAAGATGGCCGCAGGCGCAGGCAACAAACGTATGCCTATGAGAGGTATGCCAATGATGCCACGCAGAAGGCGTTAGTGAAGTGAGAACTACCATCGGGGGAGGACTGTGTGTCGCCCCCGATGTTTCTTTTATGGGACAAATCACAATAGAAGAAACCAAAAACCTAACACGACTATGAAACAGACCGTTAAACAAATCTTTGTAGTGGCCCTTGCCCTTGTGGCATCCCTTTCGATGGTGCGTGCCGAGGTGGGCTTGGCCGACATTTTCGGTAGCAATATGGTGCTCCAAAGGGAGAGCAATGTGCGTATTTGGGGCAGGAGCGACACCGCCAAGAGCAACATCAAAGTTACCACCTCGTGGAATAAGAAGGCATATTCAACAGTGGCCGACAGCGAGGGCCGTTGGGCGGTTGAGGTGGCAACACCTGAGGCAGGAGGCCCCTATACTATTGTGGTGGAGGAGAAGAGGGGCGAGCGTGTGGTGCTCGACAATGTGCTCATTGGCGAGGTGTGGATTTGCTCCGGTCAGTCCAATATGGAGATGCCCGTGAAGGGCTTCCCCTTCCAGCCCACCGAAGGTTCCACAGAGGCCATTATGACCGCCCACGAGAGTATCCCTATCAGGATGTGTACCGTGGCACGTCAGGCTGTGGCAGAGCCCGTGGAGAGGTGCGAACTCACCTGGCAGACCAACAACCCCGACGCTGTGGCTGGCACAAGCGCAGCGGCATACTTCTTTGCCAAACGTCTTCAAGAGGTGCTCCGTATGCCCGTTGGTATTGTTGTTACCTGCTGGGGCGGCACGAGGGTAGAGTCGTGGATGAATAGGGAGGCCTTGGAGGGCTTCGAGGGTGTCAAATATGAACTGCTCAACACTATCGCCACCGCCAAACGTCCCCACGATGCTCCCACAAGCCTCTACAATGGTATGATTTACCCCATCAAGGGATTCGCTGCAAGGGGCTTTTTGTGGTATCAGGGCGAGGCTAACCGCAAGCAGCCCGAACAGTACCGTGAACTGATGAATAGTTTTGTGGCAATGCTCCGCAAGGAGTGGAACGCCACCGCCGAGCAGATGCCCTTCTACTATGCACAGATTGCGCCATATTACTACTACGAGAACGAACTTGGATGCTCTTCGGCCTTCTTGCGTGAGGCGCAACTCTTGGGACTCCAAACCATCCCCAATAGTGATATGGTCGTAACGCTCGATGTCGGCGAGTCGCACTGCATCCACCCCGCAAAGAAACAAGTTGTGGGCGATAGGTTTGCTTGGCTTGCGCTGGCAGGCACCTATGGCTACAAGCAGATCAACCCCTCAACTCCCACGGTTAAGACAACCAAGGTGGAGGGCAACAAGATTTTGGTCTATTTCAATATGGACAACCTCGGCATTAGCCCCCTCACGGATAACTTGGAGGGCTTCTATGTTGCAGGTGAGGATAGGGTGTTCTATCCCGCCAAGGCGAAGATTGTGCGTAACAATAGGTACGTTGAGGTTGGTGCACCCGAGGTAGAAAGCCCTGTGGCTGTGCGCTATGCATTCACCAACGTACCCAAGGTGTCGCTCTACAATATGACCGGAATGCCCGTCTCGTCGTTCCGCACGGACGATTGGAGCGATGCAACCTACAAGGACTGACGGCCGACAAAAAAAACAAACCCCTCCGCCTACGGCACCTCCCTGCTCGGCGAGGCCGCCGAGCGCAATTTCGACCACCCCTCCCGACCTCCCCTTTCGTAGGGGAGGAGTGCCTTAGTGCTCCCTAAACTCCCTAAATTCCCTACACTCCCTAAGGTCCCTTTCTGCCCTTTCTGCCCTTTCAACATACCCCTCCGGGCTACGCACCACCTCCCCTAACTTAGGGGAGGAGTGGTCGGATGGCACGGGTATTAAAAAAGATACCCGTGAAAAAGGTGGGGCCATCTATTACCTTATTGCCCCTATCGCCCCTATTGCCCCTATCGCCCTTAAAGCCCTTAGGGAGTATAGGGAGAGTAGGGAGTGTAGGGAGTGTAGGGAGAGTAGGGAGCACCACAACAATCATTAACCGCAACCGGCTCCCCCAAAACAAAAAAACAGCGTTAGATTTCTCTAACGCTGTTCTCTTGTGCCCAGGACAGGAATCGAACCTGCACGCCTTGCGGCACACGCACCTGAAACGTGCGCGTCTACCTATTCCGCCACCTGGGCTTCTACGCACACAAGGGTATCTCTACCCTTTGTTGAGCGTGCAAAGATACATATAAAATTGAAAATTGAAAATTGAAAATTGAAAATTATTGATTTTTTTTCTGCAAGTCGCCAATTTTCAGTTACCACTCTTGCTCTGGCGGCGGTGCATACGTCGCCAATTTACAAAGCCATAGATGTCGTTGGCCAAAAACATCGCAAAGCACGCTACCATAGGCACATAGGCCACATCCTCCACCGAGGCCAGCACCCACAGCACTATCAGCACCACATCGTTAGCTGCATATCCCAGCGCATACCACGGGCTACGCAACCAAGTGAGATAGACCGCCACAAAGCTCGTGGCCACCGATACGGTGCTCGTCAGCAGGTTGGCCGTACCAAAGGCCTGCAAAAGGTAGTAGGAGCCTATCGTGGTGGCCACCGTGAGGGCCACCATAAGCACCACTTGTCGGGGTCTGACGTGGGCCACCTCCACCTCGCCATCGTCCTCCTTGTAGGGGTGGCGGGCCCACGCAACAATGGCCACAACCTCCATCGGGGCGGTCATCCCGAGGTAGGTCAACACCTCGCCATAGTAGGCAAAACGGTAACTTATGATGGCGTAGAGGAGCGAAAACACAAGTGTAATAATCGGCCCCAAGAGCATACCTTTGGCAATGAATATCAGGCCCGTAACCCCAATGAGCGAGGTGAGTAGGTTGAGCAGGTCGCCCTCGGGTGAGAGCACAAACGAGGCCGATACCACCACAAGTGATACCACCAACAGCCCCCACTCAAAGCGGTTGAGCCGCCCAAACGATTTGCGAATGTTCAATCCCATAGGCTCATTTTATCCTCTACAAAGATAACGATTTTGTGCAATTATTTGTACCTTTGTCCCAAATTGGCTCGCAAAATGTGGGAGCCAAGAGGTGTTACCACAAATAATAATTGAACATTTACGCCTATGCCACTCATTTCAGAACGTGCCGAGCTGATGCCTTCTTCGCCAATTCGCAAACTCTATCCGTTGGCCGAGGCGGCAGCCGAGAGGGGGGTCAAAATATATAAACTCAACATCGGACAGCCCGACCTGCCCACTCCCGAGGAGGGCCTCGCTGCGCTCAAACAGATAGACCGCAAGGTGCTCGAATATAGCCCCAGCGACGGCTTTCGTTCGTTGAGGGAGAAACTCGTGGGCTACTACGACCAATACCAAATCAAGGTGTCGGCCGACGACATCATCATCACCACCGGTGGTAGTGAGGCGGTGCTGTTTGCCTTTATGGCCTGCCTTAACCCCGGCGACGAGATTATCGTTCCCGAGCCTGCCTACGCCAACTATATGGCCTTTGCGGTGTCGGCCGGTGCTGTCATCAAGCCCATCACCTCATCCATTGAGAGTGGTTTTGCGCTGCCTCCCATCGACGACATCGAAAACCTCATCACTCCCCGCACACGAGGCATCCTCATCTGCAACCCCAACAACCCAACGGGCTATCTCTACACCCGCAAGGAGATGAATCGCATCCGTGATTTGGTGAAGAAATATGACCTTTTTCTCTTCTCCGACGAGGTGTACAGGGAGTTTATCTACACAGGCTCGCCCTACATCTCGGCGTTCCACTTGGAGGGCATTACGGAGAATGTGGTGCTGATTGACTCGGTGTCGAAACGATACTCGGAGTGTGGTATCCGCATTGGTGCACTGCTCACGAAGAACAAGAGGGTGCACGATGCGGTGATGAAGTTCTGCCAGGCGAGGTTGAGTCCCCCATTGGTGGGCCAGATTGTTGCGGAGGCTTCGTTGGATGCACCGAGGGAGTATGCGATGCACACCTACGAGGAGTTCATCGAGAGGAGAAACTGCCTTGTGGATGGCCTCAATCGCATCGAGGGAGTCTATTCGCCAATTCCTATGGGTGCTTTCTACACTGTTGCAAGGCTGCCTATTGACGATAGCGACCGCTTCTGTGCGTGGTGCTTGGAGGAGTTCTCCTATGAGGGTGCAACCATTATGCTGGCACCTGCCTCGGGCTTCTACTCCGAGCCTGACAAGGGACGTAACGAGGTGCGAATCTCCTATACAATCTGCAAGGAGGAACTGCAAAAGGCCCTTGTGGTGCTCCAAAAGGCCCTCGAAGCCTACCCGGGACGAACGATTTAAGATTTAACCCCACAAAAAAACCTCTCACATCGAGAGGTTTTTTTTGTGTGTGCGGTCAGCGGTCTAAAACATCCTCACACCGAGGGGCAGGGAGAGGCCGAAGTTGATATTGAAGGCCTGTTGGTTGACCGGCACGGGTATCTTGCCGCCCATAGCCGTACCGAACTTGGTGCCGATGTGGTCAACTCCCAAGAAGACGTTTATCCACGAGGTGTGGAGGTTGAGCGATGCTCCCAGCACTCCCATCTTGCTGTCGGGGTAGAAGCCCTCGCTGATTGTGGCCGAGAGCCAAGTGGTGGGACGGAAGGTGGCTGCAACGATGAACTGATTGAAGAGCTCTTTGTCGTACTGCTTGCCATACCACACAGCTCCCAAGCCGATGGCATCGTTGAGGAAGTTATACTCAACACCGGCGATGTAGTTGGTGTGGAGCATCTGTTTGATTTGTCCGTCCTGCTCTGCCTCCGACTCCACGGTCTGCAAGGTAATCTTATCGGGGGTGGTGAAGATGACCTCGTTGGTGGCAAGGTCGAAGCCCTTGAAGGCAAAGCCCACGTTCTGAATCTCGCCACAGTAGGCGTTCTGTGCGCCCCAAGCGGTAAAGCCGAGGTCGGTAACTGCGGCCGACACCCTAATCTGCTCGTCGTTGAAGGTCCACTCGATACCGGCATCAAAGGCGAAGCCGAGGCTGTTGATATTGTCGGGCGACAGGTGGCTCAAATCGGTGGCATAGCCGAGGAACTCGTCGAAGGTTACCTCGCCCGTAAGCCCCTGGAAATCATAGCCTGCCACATTGGCACGGATGGTACCAGCAAGGTCGGCGGTGTATTGGTCGGTGCCGATGTTGATGTCGGCCCTATCGAGGCGTGCCGAGATGTTGGCCAACCCCACCAGAGCCTTTGCCCTAAATCCGAGTGTGAAGACATCCTGCACGGGGAAGGTGTAGCCCAAGGCAGCCTCCACAAAGTTGTTGCTCTCAATGCCGAAGCCGGCGATGTCGTAGGTGCCCGTAGAGAGGGTTTTGGTGAGGGCAAAGAAGTGTTTGGGGATGGTCAGGTTGGTCTCCGAGCGTAGGCTCACATCCACCGACCAGAAGCCTCCCTTGAAGTAGTTACCCATTGCCAAGATGCGGTCGTGGATGTTCATATCCAAGCGGGGCATATCGGGGAGATTGCCGAGGAACGTATCGGCATCCACCGAGGAGTGCATATAGGTAACAAGCCCGCTGCCATCGGCTACGGGGAAGAGGAAGTTCTCCGCAGAGAGGAAGTTGCTCTCCAAGGCGGTGGTGAGTCCCAACACGGGGATTGCAAAATAGCCCCTATTGGGCGACAAGGCGGGGTTGAGGGCATAACGCTCGGTGGCACCACGCAGAAAATAGGAGTTGCGCACCTGTGCCGTGGTGGTGCCGAGGCTCAGGGTGAGTGCCGCTGCAAGTATGATTATTTTGTTGCTTTTCATCGTTGTCTAAACTTTATTGATGGTCTAACTCTGTGTTCTTGTCGGACGATTGGTTTTTGTTTGGAGGGAGTCCGACTACTCGGTCTTGCCTGCGAGGCTTCCGAGGTCAACGGTGATGCCTTTGTCGAGGCACAACGAGAGGGTGGCCTGCAACCATTGGTCGGGTTTGAGGCCTGCACCTGCAAGGGTTACACCCTCAAAGCTACACTCCACGGCCTTCACGCTGCCCAGCAACTCGCCAATGTGTACCGACGAGCTCGCATCGGGAAGTCCAATGCCGATGGAGGTTTTCGACACGGCGGGGGTGTCGGTTGTGCTACCCTTGATTGTGCCCGTGGTGAGGGTTTTGATTTGGGCCAATTCGTTCTTTGCACCGTCGAGGAACTTGATGTGCACCTGTGCATCCAACGGGAGGGTGCTTTGGGCCTCCACGTTCACTGTCAGGGAGTCGATGGCAATGTTAATGTCGCTGCCAGCAATCTCCGACAGGTCGATGTCCTCAATCACGGTAGTATATTTCAGGCTTCCATATTTCTTGTCGTCGAATTTGAGTGCCGCACCCACCGAGTAGTCCACCTTGAAGAGGTAGGAATCCTTCACGATGAGGGTGTGGGGCTTGGAGGTGTTGGGGGCTGCATCGAGCGTAACGACGAGTTTGTCGGGCAGGCTGTTGATTACCTCCATCAGGCCCTCCACCTTGGTTTGTCCCTGCTGTGGGGTGTCGCCCGTGAGGGATATTTTGGTGGTAGTGGGGGTGGTGCCCTCGGCACCGAGGATGGTCAGAGTGGGGGTGGCAATGCTCTTCGATACCGCACCGCCTTTCCAAGCGTCAATCTTAACCACAAGGTCGATAGCCACACCGATAGGGTTCTCCACCGAGAGGTCGATGGTGGGCGAGGCGAGGTTGAGTGAGATGTCGAAGTCGTCGCCCAGCGAGCTCGTAAGGTCGCCCAATTCAACCTCAATGGGTGCCAACAGGCCCTCCAAGTCGGGGTTTACTCGGCCCACAACACTGCGAATACTCAGGTCGTCAATCTTCACACTCGGGGTGAGGGTGATGCTCTTGGCCGAGGTGTCGATGGAGAGTTGTTGTCCCGAAGCGATGGCAATGTTGGCCTTCACTTCCAATGCGCCCTCAATCTTGGCTGTGCCACCCGAGATGGGGATGTTTTTGAGTCCTTTCAGAGGAAGGGCAATTATGGGGTTGTTGTTGCCGTTCTTCAATGTGAGGTTGGTGGCTTTCAGGGTGTTGCCCGAAAGAGTCCACCCTGTGGGGGCCTCCACGTCGAGGATGGCGGGCAGGGTGAGTTCGAGCGACGAGAGGGTAATCTCGCTGAGTGGCGAGCCCGAAAGGCCGAGCGATACGTTGAGTTGGGGCAGTGCCGAGGCAAGGTCTGTGCGGCCCACCTCCAAGTAGTTGATGGCCTCCACCTCTTTGGGTAGGCTCACGCTCTGGTTGAACTGCTCGGAGAGGTTGAAGCTCTGCTCCCAAGCATCCAACGTAACGGTGGCACTGTGAAGGGCGATGTCGGCCACAGCCTTCACGCTGGGTGTTTGGGTACCCGTGGTGCCGGCCTTCAACGTGTAGCCCATATCGAAACTATACTTGATGTCGTTGTCCACCACAAACTTACCTCCTGTTACAGCCCCACCAAATTGGGCACTCATAAGCAGGAATTTGAGCACCACGGTACTCTGGGTGAGGGTGTAGTTCTTAATCTCATAGCGGTTGTTGGTGGCCGAGCCGCTGCCCTTGCTGATGGTAGCATAGGAGGCCAAGGGGTCGCCTGCAACCTTGGCAATCTCGAAACCTGCGGGGGCCTCAATGACGAAGGTGTTGAGCACCCTCTGCTCCGACACGGGCATCAAGCCGGCAAGGTCGAAGGTGATTGATACCAACGAGCCACTGCCACCTGCGCCAAAGATAACCTTGTCGATGCTCTTGATGTGCTCGGGCAGTGCAATCTCAAAACTATTCTCAAACACCGCAGGGCCATAATTCAGCGAGAGGCTTTGGCCCACAAAGGCGGAAGGAATGGTGATGCCACCACTCAGACCAGAGGGGTAGGGGATGGTCTGCACCTCGCTGATGGGGCTGATGGAGGCGTTCATCTCGCCCATCAACTCCATAGTGGTTGGTGCGATAGTGGGTGCGAGTCCTGTGATGGGGGCGATGGTGCCCACCTCAAACTCCTCGTTGAAGGAGCCGGACATACCGAAGGAGTAGAAACCCTCGGGGTTGGTGGCGAGGCCATTCTGCTCGCCGAGCAACGACTCCACGGTGATTTTCTCGGTGGTACCGATGGGCACGGTGATACCCTCGGTATCTCCGAGGGTTACTTCGAGTGAGATTTTGTCGAAGTTGTAGTTGCTGTCGCACGCCACAAAAAGCAGTGCAAGGGTGCCTACAACCGACATTGTGCGCATAAGGTGTTTCATAACGCTATGGTTTTTGGTTAGATAATATTCCCAATTTCGCTATAAAGATAATAAAAATATGGTATGGTTGTACCGCAGGGGGAAAGATAATTCAAAAATAGCGGTCAGCGGTCAGCGGTCAGCGGTTTGATAGGGGCAATAGGGGCGATAGGGGCGATAGGGGCAATAGGGGCTTTAAGGACCATAAGGGCCCTATAACTCCCAGATGCCCCAGAGACCCCAGATGTCCCAGAAGACCCAGCCCACCACTGGGACAACTGGGGCAACTAAGACTACTGGGACTACTGGGAAAAAAGACGGTTGACGGTTGACGGTTGACGACAAAAAAAGCCACGGAACAATTCCGTGGCTCTTTTTTGTCTTAAAACTCCGAGGTGAACTTGAAGCGTATATCGGGGAATTTCTCGATGGCGAGTTGGAGCGCATAGCTCGTGTCGGCCAGAAAGACATCCCTGCCGTGTTTATCCACAGCCATATTCGTAAACTTCCTCTTCTTGAAGTCGGCCAGCTGTGCCGCATTGTCGCTCTCTATCCAGCAGGCCTTGTGGATGCCGATGGGCTCCCAGCGGCACTTGGCGTTATATTCGTGCTCCAAGCGGTACTGGATAACCTCAAACTGCAACGCTCCCACTGTGCCGATAATCTTGCGGCCATTGAGGGTGGAGGTAAAGAGTTGGGCCACACCCTCGTCCATCAGTTGGTCGATACCTTTGGCCAGCTGTTTGAACTTCTGCGGGTCGGCATTCTCGATATAGCGGAACTGCTCGGGAGCAAACGAGGGGATACCTGTGAATTTGAGTTGCTCGCCCTCGGTGAAGGTGTCGCCAATGGCGAAGTTACCCGTGTCGTGGAGGCCCACAATGTCGCCCGCATAGGCGGTGTCCACCACCGACTTCTTCTCGGCCAAAAAGACACTCGGCGAGGAGAACTTCATCTGCTTGCCACTGCGGACGTGGAGGTAGTTCTTGCCCCTCTCAAAGGTGCCACTACATATCTTCAAAAACGCCAACCTATCCCTGTGGTTGGGGTCCATATTGGCGTGAATCTTAAACACAAAGCCCGTCATCTTCTCCTCGGTGGCCTCCACGGTGCGGGTGGCGGTGGTGGCCGAGTGGGGCGAGGGTGCGATGCGGATGAATGTTTCCAGCAACTCCCTCACGCCAAAGTTGTTCACCGCCGAGCCGAAGAACACGGGTGCCAGCAGGCCCTGCAAGTAGAGGTCCCTATCGAAGGGCTCAAAGAGTTCGCTCACCATTTCGAGGTTTTCGTGCAACTCCTCGGCGTTCTTCTCGCCCACAAAACTTGCCAACTCGGCATCGTCGAGGGTGAGGTGTACGCTCTCGGCAATGTATTGACGGTCAACCTCCTTGAAGAGGTTGAGGTTCTCGTCGTAGATGTTATATACACCCTTGAAGTTGGGGCCACTCGATATGGGGAACGAGAGGGGCCTCACGGCAATCTGCAACTCCTTCTCAATCTCCTCCAACAGCTCGAAGGGCTCCTTGCAGGGGCGGTCGAGTTTGTTGATGAAGACCATCACGGGCGTCGAGCGCATACGGCACACGTTCATCAACTTGCGGGTCTGACTCTCCACACCCTTTGCACCGTCAATCACGATGATTACGGCATCCACGGCTGTGAGCGTACGGTAGGTGTCCTCGGCAAAGTCCTCGTGGCCGGGAGTGTCGAGGATGTTGATTTTGGTGCCCTTATACTCAAACTCCATCACGGAGGTTGCCACCGAGATACCCCTCTGTCGCTCAATCTCCATAAAGTCGGAGGTTGCGGTCTTGCGAATCTTGTTGCTCTTCACTGCGCCTGCCACGTGGATTGCGCCACCAAAGAGTAGGAGTTTTTCGGTGAGTGTTGTCTTACCCGCATCGGGGTGTGCGATAACGGCGAACGTGCGCCTGCGTTGTATCTCTTCTCGTAGTGTCATTCTTTTTTAGCTGTTAGCCGTTAGCTGTTAACCATTAGCCGCTAGTTTAATTAGTAAATATCTTCCCTTTCTTGCTCTTTCTGCCCTTTTGGCATACCCCTCCGCCTACGGCACCTCCCCTAACTTAGGGGAGGAGTTTTTTTCTTCACGGGTATCTTTTTTAATACCCGTGCCTTAGGGGCCTTAGGGAGTTTAGGGAATTTAGGGAGCGTAGGGAATAATTTTCAATTTTCAATTTTCCATTTTCAATTTTCCACCGGAGGATAGTCCAAAGTGTAGTGCAGGCCCACGCTCTCCTTTTGGGCTTGCGCCTGTTTGATAATCAGGTAGCCAACCTCAATGAGGTTGCGCAACTCGCACAGTCCCACGTTGATACGGCTCTTTTGGTAGAGCTCCTCCGTCTCTCGGTAGATAATTTCCATCCTCCTCAGGGCCCTCTCCAAGCGCAGGTTGCTACGCACTATGCCCACATAGTAGCTCATAATCTGCTGCATCTCCTTGTAGTTCTGCGTGATGAGAATCATCTCCTCGGTGGCGACCATTCCGTCGTCGTTCCAATCGGGTATGTTGTTCTCGAAGGTGAGGCTGTCGAGCCTTGCTATGGCGTGGGCAGCGGCGGCTTTGGCATAGACCACAGCCTCAATCAACGAGTTGCTGGCCAAGCGGTTGGCACCGTGGAGGCCCGTGCAGCTGCTCTCGCCCAGAGCGTAGAGCCTGTGGATGGTGCTCTCGCCATTGAGGTCAACCTTCACACCGCCACAGCAGTAGTGGGCACCGGGGGTTACGGGTATCATATCCTTGGTGATGTCGATACCCATCGTGAGGCACTTCTGGTAGATGTTGGGGAACGAGCGAATGGTCTCCTCGGCGGGCTTGTGCCTAACGTCGAGGTAGAGGTGCTCGGCACCCGTAATCTTCATCTCGTGGTCCACGCTCCTTGCCACCACATCCCTTGGTGCCAGCGAGCCCATAGGGTGGTATTTGTGCATAAACTCCTTGCCATTGGGCAGTTTGAGTATGGCTCCATAGCCCCTCATAGCCTCGGTGATGAGGAACGCAGGCCTCTCGGTGGGGTTGTAGAGGGTGGTGGGGTGGAACTGAATATACTGCATATTCTCAATGATACCCTTGGCCCTGTGGACCATAGCGATACCGTCGCCGGTGGCCACCGAAGGGTTGGTGGTGGTGTGGTAGAGGTTGCCAACGCCACCCGTACACACTACCGTAACCTTGGAGAGTATGGTGAAAACCTTGTCCTTCTTGATGTCCAACACATAGGCACCGTAGCACTCAATGTCGTCCATATGTCGGTTGACCTCCTTGCCGAGGTGGTGCTGGGTGAGCACATCCACGGCGAAGTGTTGTTCCAGCACGTCGATATTGCGGTGTCGCTTGACGGCACTCACAAGGGCCCTCTCAATCTCGGCACCCGTGAGGTCTTGGTGGTGCAGAATACGATGCTCGGTGTGGCCACCCTCACGGTGGAGCGAGTAGCGTCCCTCGGGGGTTTTGTCGAAACGTGTGCCCCACTCTTTGAGGTCCCTGATGCCCTCTGGTGCACCCTCCACAACCATCCTCACGGCCTGCTCGTCGCACTTGCCTGCACCACAAACGAGGGTGTCCTGAATGTGTTTTTCGAAGGTGTCGGGCGGGTAGGTAACACAGCAAATGCCGCCCTGGGCATAGTTGGTGTTACACTCGTTCATTTCGCCCTTCGTTACAATCGTAACGTGGCCCTTTTCGGCAGCCTTCAACGCAAAACTCAGTCCTGCTACGCCGCTGCCAATAACCAGAAAATCGGTCTGCTTCTTCATTTTGTGTTACTAAAATTTGCTCACACGTTGCAAAAGTACGAAAGAAATTGCTAATTTTATCCCCTCCAAAGCATTTTTTATGACAACTTGGCAGAGATACATAGGGCGTTGGGACTCCCATTTGCGCTTCGAGCGTGCAATGTCGGCCCACACGGTGGAGGCCTACACCCACGACGTGGGCGACTTTGTGGTGTGGTTGCAGGAACACCACCCCTCCGTTGAGGCCCCCGATGTGGAAGCCGAAATGGTCGGAGGGTGGATTGAGCACCTGGTGGTCGAGGAGGAGAACAAGCGCACCTCGCAGGCTCGTAAACTATCGGCCGTGAAGGCCTTTTTCCGCTACCTTGTGCTTACGGGCGTGGTGGAGGCCTCCCCCTGCTCGAAGATTAGCTCCCCCAAAGAACAACGTCATCTGCCCGAAGTGCTCACCGTGGAGGAGGTTGACCGTGCGCTGGCAACCATCGACCTCTCCTCGCCGAGTGGACACCGTGATAGGGCCATCTTGGAGATGCTGTATAGCCTGGGACTGAGGGTGTCGGAACTACTCTCTCTGCGCTTTACCGACGTGCACCTCAAAGACAAGGTGGTGATTGTTATGGGCAAGGGTGGCAAGCAGCGACTTGTGCCAATGAGCGACGAGGCGGTGCGACAGTTGAGGCTCTACTTGGAGTGTCGCCCTGCGGGTGATAACAACGGTGATGATAACTACCTATTTCTCAACCTACAAGGCGGACGACTGACCCGAATGTCGGTCTTCAACATCGTCAAGAAGGCGGCCTGTGATGCGGGTATTTCAAAGAACGTGAGCCCCCACACTCTGCGCCATAGCTTTGCTACGCACCTTTTGCAGGGTGGGGCAGATATCCGCCAGGTGCAGGCCCTGCTGGGCCATAGCTCCATCTCCACCACCGAAATCTACACCCACCTCGACCGTGATTACCTCCACGCTGCAATGGAGGAGTTTTTGCCGCTATAACCGACGACCGTCGACCGTCTACCGTCTACCGTCAGACATACCCCTCCGCCACTTTGTGGCACCTCCCCTAACTTAGGGGAGGAGTAATTGACCAAGCTTCGCTTGCTCTAAAATGCTCCCGCTCGGCATAGCTTGCAAGCAATCTCTGCACTCGCTTACTCGCATTTGCTTCAATTTTCCATTTTCAATTTTCAATTTTCAATTCCCCCTCATCGACTGTATCCACTTGCGCATCGTGAGGAAGGCCGAGCGATTGGACATATAGGCACTTTTGTT
>JAZLDY010000015.1:0-47246 GCA_045614965.1 Tidjanibacter sp. | reverse complement strand
TGGTGAACTCCATATCCTGCATATCTTTGAAGTAGCTCTCCAAGTGCTCCTTGATGTCGCAAAGCTCCTTGTAAACCTCAGGCATAACCTCCTCCAACGAGGGGAATTGTGCAGCACGGGTAGCCTCGTCAATGTTTTGAGGCTTAGCCCACCTGCGAGAGCCTTCGAGGGTAATCTGCTGGGGGGTACGGATACCTGCCACAACGTCTTCACCCTGTGCGTTTACGAGGTACTCACCGTTGAAGATGTTCTCACCGGTAGCAGCATCACGAGAGAAGCAAACACCGGTAGCCGAGTTCTCACCCATATTACCGAACACCATTGCCATAACGCTAACTGCGGTACCCCACTCCTGAGGAATGTTGTTGAGTTTGCGGTAGAGGATAGCCCTCTCGTTCATCCAGCTGCGGAATACTGCGCAGATTGCGCCCCACAACTGCTCCCAAGGATCTACGGGGAAGTCCTTACCGGTCTGCTCCTTAACGGCTTTCTTGAAGCGAACAACAAGCTCCTTGAAGTCCTCTGCGGTCAGCTCGGCATCGTTCTTAACGCCTTTCTCCTCTTTAACCTCCTCGATGATTGCCTCAAAGGGGTCGATGTCCTGTTTCGAAGCGGGTTTCATCTCCAAAACCACGTCGCCGTACATCTGTACGAAACGGCGGTAGGAGTCCCAAGCGAAGCGGTCGTTGCCCGAGCGAGCAGCCACAGCCTCAACAGCCTTGTCGTTCATACCGAGGTTGAGGATGGTGTCCATCATACCGGGCATCGAAGCACGAGCACCCGAACGTACCGACAGCAAGAGGGGCGATACCTCGCCACCGAACTTCATACCGGTCGATTCCTCAATCATCTTGATAGCAGACTCTACCTCTGCTTTGATAAGCTCAATAACTTTTGCCTCACCCTCTTTGTAGTACTCGGTACATACGTCGGTGGTGATGGTGAATCCAGGAGGCACGGGCATACCCAGCAGGTTCATCTCTGCAAGGTTGGCACCTTTACCGCCAAGCAACTCCCTCATTTTGCCGTTACCCTCAGCTTTCCTATCGCCAAAGGTGTAAACTCTTTTTACGTTTGCCATAAAAGTAAATTGTGTTTTTTGAAATGTGTGTTATTTGTTGTTTTTTGAACTTTGTTTTTCCGTCATACTCTCCACATTAGTTCCTAATGTAGCCTGCGAATATAGGTAAAATTTCCCAACCCACCAAATTTCGCCCTCTAAATGCCTTTTTCTATTAGAAAAACTCCTCTCTGAGTGGGTAGGTATTGCGCCTGTGTTCAAAATCTTCGGGGTGAGTTTTCATCCTCTGGCTCTCTTCCGTGAGGTGGCAATGAGCCTCTATGCGAGAGCACATATCTTCCCAATAAATAGGGCTGGGATGCGAAGGGCGAACACCCTCTGGGTACCAATCTTTCAACTCCTCCAAGCCCAATGTGGAGGCCATTGCTCGCAACACTATGGCCGAAGCGTTGGCTTTGCCTTGTACGGAGTAGCCGGCAATGTGTGGTGTGGCAATCTCGGCCACCTTCAAAAGTTCGGGGTTGATGTGCTCCGGCTCGCCCTCCCAGGTGTCGATACAGAGTGTCAGTCGGTGGGCGTGAGCGAGTAGGGCAGAGGTGTCGGCAACCTCACCACGGGATGCATTCAGGAGTGTGGCTCCATCGTGCAGTTGGGCAAGGAAATCGTGGTTGGCGAGGTGGAATGTGGAGTGTTCTCCCGTGTGCGACAAGGGGGTGTGGAGCGTAACGATGTCGCTCTGCGAGAGTAGTTCACTCAACGGCACAAAGCCCTCCTCTCTGCCAAGCCCCTCGGCCTGCTCTCTGGGAGGGTCGCTACACAGCACCTTGAATCCCCAACTGCGGGCATAGTGGGCCACAAGCGAGCCGACGTGTCCCACGCCAACAACACCCAAAGTGCGCTCCTGCGGGCTCCAACTATCCCTCTTTGCAAGGTGGGCCAACACGGCTGCAACCCATTGAAGCACAGCCCTTGCGTTGCATCCAGCGGCACTCGTAAAGGCGATGCCTTGCGAGGCGAGCCACTCTCGGTCTATGTGGTCATAGCCGATGGTGGCGGTGCCTACAAAACGTAATTTCCGAGCCCCGCCGAGGAGAGCCTCATTACACTGTGTTCGGGTGCGTACAACAAGGCCGTCGGCATCCTCCAAAACCTCCCTGGGGATGTTGCGTCCGTCGGTGCACACCACCTCCGCATAGGGTGCGAGTGCCTCGGCCAAATAGGGGACAAATTTGTCGATAATGATTTTCATATCCTCAAAGGTACGCTTTCCCCTTCAACTCCCCAAACCGAAACGTCAAAATGTTCAAAAAAAGTGCCCAAGGCAGATAATGTCCCAAATGTTTGGCTATATTTGTAAAATTTTTGGTCAAAAAACAGAGGCAATACAAATGTCGTTCTACACAAAAATAACCCGCCCGCTGTTGTTCCTTTTCCCCTTGGAGAGGGTGCACGATGTAGCCTTGTGGCTGCTGGGTGTGGTGGGGCGTGGCCCCTTTGGTCAATGGGTGCTGAAAAAACTCTTTGCGTGGCGTTCTCCGCAGTTGGAGAGGGAGGTTTTTGGTGTTAAATTTCCCAACCCCGTGGGCGTCGCTGCGGGTCTTGATGCCAATGCAAAACTCTACCGCCAATGGGGAGCTTTGGGCTATGGTTTTGTGGAGATAGGCACTCTCACTCCTCGCCCACAGACGGGTGCCCCCAAGCCTCGAATGTTTGCCATTCCTCGTGATAGGGCCATTGTGGAGCGTATGGAAAACCCCAACTGTGGACTCGAAAAGGCCATCAAGTACCTCCGCCGCAGGGCCTATGGTCAGAAGGTGGTGGTGGGTGCCAACATTGCTCCGAGCAGTATCACTTCGCCCGACAAATTCACAGCCGACTATCTTCGCCTTTTCCGCAACCTCTATCAGTATGTGGAGTATTTCACTGTCAATGTGTCGGCCCTCGTGAGTGATGCCGAGCGATATACCGATATTGATAAAAAGAAGGTGGAGGAGGTGCTTGATGCTCTCTTTGATTTTCGTAGGGGGCAAAACCAATACCGCCCCATATTGCTCAAAGTGTCGCCCGATTGGAGTCAACGGCAGATTGACGATGTGGTTGACATCCTGATTGATACACCCCTCGACGGACTTGTTGTTGCGGGTGGCTCTACACGCCTTGGTGGTAGGGTTAGCAATAGGCAACTGCTCCGAATGAGTGGTGGTGTGATGAGTGGAGCACCTCTGTTGGAACGCACGGTTGAATTGGTTGACTATGTGTGCCGCAAGATGGAATACCGCTATCCTGTGATTGGTGTGGGTGGTGTGATGACAGCCGAGGATGTTCAGCGACTCTTGGATGCGGGCGCAAGCCTTGTTCAGTGCTACTCGGCAGTGGTCTATGAGGGCCCCGGGTTTGCGGGCCGTGTGTGTCGCAAGTTGTCGGCCAATGCGCCAGCCGAACAGCAGGCCTAAATCTTTTTTTATAAATATACTCGTTTTCCCAAAATGAAAGCAGACATCATAACCATTGGCGATGAGATTCTCATCGGCCAGATTGTTGATACCAACTCCGTGTGGATGGCCCAGAGGTTGGGCGAGATTGGACTTTCGGTACGTCGTAAGTATTCCATTGGCGACCGTAGGGAGGAGATTGTGAGTGCTGTGGAGGAGTCCTTGAAGGCTTCCGAGGTGGTGCTCATTACGGGTGGCCTTGGCCCCACCAAGGACGATATTACAAAGAAGGTGCTGGCCGAGATTTTCCACTCCACTCTCGTACGACACGAGGAGACCTACGAGCGTGTGGAGAGGATGATGACGGCAAGGGGCATAGAGTTTAATGAACTCAATAAGAGTCAGGCACTTGTGCCGGAGTGTTGCACAGTTCTGCCTAACCACAAAGGTACCGCACCGGGTATGTGGTTCGAGCGTGAGGGTAGGGTTGTGGTGTCGCTGCCGGGTGTGCCTTTCGAGATGGAACACCTTATGACGGAGAGTGTTCTGCCACGCCTGAAAGACCATTTTAACCTCCAATCGGTTGTTCATCGCACTGCCATCACCTATGGCTTGGCCGAGAGTATGATGGCCGAACGCATTGCCGAGTGGGAGGACTCGCTGCCCGACTATCTACACCTTGCCTATCTGCCCTCGCCCTCGCAGTTGCGCCTGCGCTTGTCGGCCTACGATGTGGATGCCGAGCAGGCGGCCCGTGAGATTGATGTCCGTTTTGAGGCCCTGATGCCTCTGCTGGGCGACCATTTTGTGGGGTGGGAGAGCGACACTTTGCAGAGTGTGGTGGCGCAGATTCTCACCACGAGGGGCGAGACACTTGCGGCTGCCGAGTCGTGTACGGGTGGCGCATTGAGTGCCAAGTTTACGGCTATGAGTGGTGCTTCGGACTACTTCTGGGGAGCCGTTGTGTCCTACGATAATAGCGTGAAGGAGAATGTGTTGGGCGTGAGCCACAATGATATTGAAACCCACGGAGCCGTGAGCGAGCAAGTAGCCCGACAGATGGCCGAGGGTGTGCGCCGAGTGTGTGGCACCACCTATGGCGTGGCCACCACGGGTATTGCAGGCCCTTCGGGTGGTAGCGAGGAAAAACCCGTCGGTACGGTGTGGATGGCAGTTGCGGGCCCCAAGGGTACCGTGGCACAAATGAAGGTCCACGGTCGCCTGCGTGCGCAGAACATAGACCGAGCCTCCTCGGCTGCAATCAACCTCCTGAGGCTCTATCTTTTGGACCGATAGTCGTTGGGTGGTACAAACAAAAAAGTCTGGCAGAGATGCCAGACTTTTTTTGTTGCTATTTCTTTTCGAGTTGGAATTTGACTCTCTTGGTGGCCTTACCTTGGTACCAGCCGTGCTCGCCTTTGTCCTTGTAGTCTTTGGAGTCGATGATTACAAAGGAGTTGGCCGCCTCAAACTCGCCACCATTCTCTGCTCCGTCAATGTCGGTGGCCCTGACCTTGAACTCGTTGGAGGGCCAAGTTTTGAAATCGAGCACACACTTACCATCCGAGTCTGTCAAAGCGGTGGTGATGTCGGTACTATTGTATGGGTCTTCTATTGGGGTGCTTACCTCAATACCTTTGATGGGCTTGCCATCTTCGTCAATAACCTCCGCATTGAACACATAGTCGGCACTCGGTTGGCCATACATACAGACCATACCTCCACCACCAATCTCATTGAGTGCCTCACACGAAGTGGCCGCTGTGGAAAATCCCAACATTGCCAACAGTTGAGCCTTGTGTTTAGTTTTCATAGGCTTATGGTTTATTAGTTCTTTCTATTGCTCTTTCTTTTCGAGTTGGAACTTCACGGGAAGTATAACTTTGTACTCCTTGATAACCAAATCGTCTTTGGGGAAAACAAATGTGTGAGCCGACTTGAAATCACCACCATTTTGTGTGCCATCCAAATCGTCTGCCACAACTTTCAACTCTTCGTAATCGGAGGGAGTCTCTGCGGGGATGTTGAAATCGCACTTGCCAAAGTAGTTTGTTTGGAGCTGTACCAAAGTGTCGGGTTGTTCTGCCTTCATATCTATAACGCTGATGCGGATGTCGTTGAGATAACCCTCTTTTTGGTCGGTTACGTTCACCTCGAAATTGTAGCCATCGAAGATGATTTGGGGCTCAGGGAAGGGACAGCCATACATAACTCGATAGTCGCAAGCTGTTGTTGCGGCCGAGAAACCGAGTAATGCCAAGCACCTGTTCACTAATTTCTTCTTCATAGCAGTAGCAGATTTTAAGTGTATGACGCACAAATATATAAAAAAGTTGCACGCCGTGCAACTTTTTTACAATTTAATTCATAGACTCCTTAGGGTCCTTAAACTCCTTAAAGCCCCTTAAAAGGCCCCTGCTCTCTACTCTTGTGGCAGGGTAGCAAGTGCTGCGGTCAGGCGAGCGAGGGTCTCCTCCTTGCCCAACACGGCACACATATCATACATACCAAAGCCTTTGGGTTCGCCCACGATGCAGAGCCTCCAAGCGTTCATCACAAGGCCCATACCAATCTGATTGGCGGCAATCCACGCTCCGCAAACCTTTTCGAGCTCCTCGGTGGTGAACTCCTCAATGCCCTCCAAGAGAGTCTTCAACTCGCCAATAATGCGGGGTGCATCGGGTTTCCAATACTTTTTGGTTGCCTTCTCATCGTAAGTCGTGGGGGCCTCGAAGAGGAACGACGAAAGTGCCCAGAACTCATCGGGGAAGGTGGCCCTCATCTTTATCTGCGACACGATGCGGAGTGCCTTCTCGTGGTCGATGGTGATGCCACGCTCGGCGAGTTGTGCGGTGTAGATGGCAGCCAGCTCCTCGTCGTTGCGGGTGTGCATATACTGTGCGTTGAACCAGTGGGCCTTATCGGGGCTAAACCTTGCGCCCGACTTGCCCACACGCTCCAACGAGAATGCCTCAATCAACTCCTCCATAGAGAAAATCTCCTGCTCGGTGCCGGGATTCCAGCCCAAGAGTGCAAGCATATTGATAAAGGCCTCGGGGAAATAGCCATCCTCACGATAGCCCCTCGATACCTCACCGCTGGGAGCAACAAACTTCAATGGGAACACAGGGAAGCCCAGCTTGTCGCCATCACGCTTGCTCAACTTGCCCTGACCGGTGGGTTTCAAGAGGAGGGGAAGGTGTGCAAACTCGGGGCGGCTATCCTCCCAACCGAAAGCACGATAGAGCAGATAGTGGAGGGGCAACGAAGGCAACCACTCCTCGCCACGAATGACGTGGCTAATCTCCATCAGGTGGTCATCCACGATGTTGGCCAAGTGGTAGGTGGGGAGTGCGTCAGCCGACTTGTAGAGCACCTTGTCGTCGAGGGTGGAGGTATTCATCTCAACGTGGCCACGAATCAGGTCGTCCATCTTCACAACCTCGCCCTCGGGCATTTTGAAGCGGATGACCCATTGGTCGCCACGCTCGATGCGCTCCTTGACCTCCTCGGCCGACAGACGGAGCGAGGTGGCAAGGCTCTCCCTTACAGCGTAGTTGTAGCAGAATGTTTCGCCCTTGGCCTCCAACTCGGTACGCAGAGTATTGAGCTCCTCGGGGGTGTCAAAAGCATAATATGCGTGTCCGCTTTCCACAAGTTGGAGAGCATATTTGAGGTAAATCTTTTTCCTTTCGCTCTGGCGGTAGGGTGCGTGGGGGCCTCCCTCACGGACACCTTCGTCAATCTTGATGCCGCACCATTCGAGCGACTCCATAATGTACTCTTCGGCTCCGGGAACGTAACGTGTGGAGTCGGTGTCCTCGATGCGGAGGATGAAGTCGCCACCCCTCTGACGAGCAAAGAGGTAGTTGTAGAGTGCGGTACGAACACCGCCAATGTGAAGTGCGCCGGTGGGCGAGGGTGCAAACCTAACCCTTACTTTTCTATCCATAGGATTATAATTTTGAATTTTGATATTTTGCAGTTTGAATTAGACGTTGAACAGGAAGTGCATAATGTCGCCATCCTGAACGATATATTCCTTACCCTCGATGCCGATTTTGCCTGCCTCACGACAAGCCTTCTCGCTACCGAGTGCAACATAGTCGGCATATTTGATAACCTCGGCACGGATGAAGCCACGCTCGAAGTCGCTGTGGATAACACCCGCTGCCTGAGGAGCTTTGTAGCCACGAGTGTAGGTCCACGCCCTCGACTCGTCGGCACCGGTGGTGAAGAATGTTTCCAGACCAAGAAGTGCATAGGCTGCCTTAATAAGACGGCTCACGCCCGACTCCTCAATGCCCAACTCTTCGAGGAAAATCTGACGCTCCTCGTAGCTGTCCAACTCGGCAATGTCGGCCTCGGTTGCGGCTGCCACCACGAGCAACTCGGCATTCTCCTCCTTGATGGCCTCACGCACGGCATCCACATAGGCATTGCCACTCTTGATGCTGGCCTCGTCCACGTTGCAAACGTAGAGCACGGGCTTGTTGGTCAGCAGGCAGAGCTCCTGCACCCACTTGGCGTCCTCCTTGTTGTCAATCTCCACGGTGCGTGCAGCCTTGCCACCCTCGATAGCCTCCTTGTAGCGGCACAAAATCTCATACTGACGTTTGGCAGCCTTCTCTCCGATGGCGGCCTGCTTTTGTACTTTGCCGATGCGACTCTCGATTGTTTCGAGGTCTTTGAGAAGAAGCTCCGTGTCGATAATCTCCTTGTCCCTAACGGGGTTGACGGTGCCGTCAACGTGTGTGATGTTCTCGTCGTCGAAGCAACGCAGAACGTGGATGATAGCATCCGTGTTGCGAATGTTGGCCAAGAACTTGTTGCCCAAACCTTCGCCCTTCGATGCGCCCTTAACGAGGCCTGCAATGTCCACAATCTCAATGGTGGTGGGGATAACTCGCTTGGGGTTGTCAATCTCGGCTAACTTGGTGAGCCTCTGGTCGGGTACGGTGATTACGCCCACGTTGGGGTCGATGGTGCAGAAAGGGAAGTTGGCTGCCTGTGCCTTTGCGTTGGAGAGGCAGTTGAAAAGGGTGCTCTTACCCACGTTGGGCAGGCCCACTATGCCGCATTGTAATGCCATAAGAAATATTCGTTTTTACAAATTATGGCGCAAAGATATGCAATAAATTTGCTTTCTTAAATCAAAAATTGTATTTTTGAAGGTTAGAAATTGTTTTAATGCAAAAAAATCACTTGATATGAAAAATATAATCACCACTCTCAATCAGTTGGAGCAGCAGTTGGCCCAACTCAATTCCGAAGAGCTATCGCTCATCGAGCGTGATATTGTGCTCGCAAAGATGCGTTCAATCTACGAAAAAATTCTCGTTGCCGAGGTAGTAGTGCCCGAAGTGCAGGAGGAGGCTTTGGAGGATACCACTGTGGTTGTACCCATTGTGGACGTAGAGGCAGAGGAGCCTATTGAGGAGTCGGTAATCGAACTAATTGAGGATATTATTGACGAGGTGGAGCAACTGCCCGAAGAGGAGGAAGAAGAACTCGCTGAGGAGGTTGAAGAAGAGGTTGAGGTTGATGAGGTTGAAGAGTCTGCAAATGAGCCTGTTGAAATTGTTGAAGAACAAGAGGAAGAGGTTGTTGAGGAGCAGTCAGAGGAACCCGTTGCACCCAAGAGTAAGATTGACCATAAGGTGGTGCTCTCGCTCTATGATGACGACTATGAGGAGCCTACCGACCTGCCCGAAGATGAGGTGGTAGAGGAGTCTGTTGAACAACCCACGGAGGAGGAGGCAGAGCCCGAAGAGGAGGCTCCCGTGATTGACTTCGTAATTGAGAAACCCATCGAAGAGGAAGTTGCAATCGAAGAGGAAGAGGATGTTGTTCCCGTGCAGGAGGCTCCCCAAACGGTGGTTTTGGCCGATGTGTTGGGTGGTGAGCAGACAACCATTGCCGACACAATGGCAGCCTCGCAGAGCCCCGATGTGGCGACTGTTGCGGCAGCTGCAACCGCATCGCTGATGAAGTCGGTGAGTATCAACGACAAGATTCTGCTTATGAGGGATTTGTTTGGTGGCAATAGCGACCTCTATGAACAGGCGATGGAGGTGTTGGATTCCTATGAGAGCCTTGACGAGGCGATGTTGTTCATCTACGATAATTTCAATTGGAATCCCAATAGCGAGGGTGCTAAATTGTTGGTTGACCTTCTTATGCGTAAACTTTTGTAGTTCACTTGTTTATTCCGAATTGTGATGCCTAAATTGTATATCATACCTACTCCCATTGGCAACTTGGAGGATATGACCTACCGAGCCGTGCGACTGCTTGGCGAGGTGGATATGGTGTTGGCCGAGGATACACGCACATCGCAGGTGCTGTTGAAACACTATGGTATTGAGCGCAAGCTCTATGCCCACCACAAGTTCAACGAACACGCTTCGGTAGAGGAGGTGGCCCGACAGATTGAGGCCGGTAGGAGCGTTGCGCTCATCTCGGATGCGGGTACACCCGGTATTTCCGACCCCGGTTTTCTGCTTGTGCGCACCTGTTTGGAACACGATATTGAGGTTGAAACCCTACCCGGAGCCACGGCTTTTGTGCCAGCGTTGGTGCAGAGTGGTTTTCCGTGCGACAAGTTCTGCTTTGAGGGCTTTTTGCCCCAGAAGAAGGGACGCAAAAAACGCCTTGCGGCCCTTGCCGAGGAGCCCCGAACGATGATTTTCTATGAGTCGCCATTCCGTGTGCTCAAAGCTCTGGGCGAGTTTGGCGAGGTGTTCGGTATGGAGCGCAGGGTGAGCGTGTCGAGGGAGTTGTCCAAAAAATTTGAGCAGACCGTGCGTGGTACCATTGCCGAAGTTATGGCCCACTTTGAGGCCCACCCACCAAAGGGCGAGTTTGTGATGGTCGTGGAGGGTGCAAATGGCAAAGAGAGTAGGGATGAAATTGAGGAAAATGAGTAGAATGGGTATGGAAGAATTGAAAAAAGATAAAGCTGTTGAGAATGTTGTCCCCGAGAGTAGCCCCGTTGTGCCTGCTGTTGTGGAGGGAGAAGAGGGTGCTCACGCAGAGAAAAAACATTTCAGTCTAACGGATATTGTGCGCAATTTGTGGCATAATACCCGAAACTTTATGAAGGGTCGCTTTGACCTGAAAGAGGACAGTGCTCCACAAGCAGAGGTTGTAGAGGGCGTGCGTAAGGGTATCGACTTCAAGGGTACAAACCTGTGGGTGTTGATGTTTGCTGTTTTCATCGCTTCGCTGGGCTTGAATGTCAACTCCACGGCTGTAATCATCGGTGCGATGTTGGTGTCGCCCCTTATGGGTCCAATTACGGGTATTGGTTTGTCGTTGGGTATCAACGACTTTGATATGCTCAAATCGGCTTGGCGAAATTTCCTTCTGATGGTGGTTGTGAGCCTTATCACCAGCACGGTCTATTTTCTGCTTTCGCCCATCTCTACGGCCCAAAGCGAACTTTTGGCCCGCACAACTCCCACCACCTACGATGTGTTGATAGCCTTCTTTGGTGGTTTGGCAGGAATGGTGGCCCAGACTCGCAAAGATAAGGCCGTTACGGTGGTGTCGGGTGTGGCTATTGCTACGGCCCTGATGCCTCCCTTGTGTACGGCAGGCTTTGGACTCGCTACGGGCAATATGCACTTCTTCTTTGGTGCGCTCTATTTGTTCACCATCAATGCGGTCTTTATTGCTGTGGCCACCTACGTTGTTGTGCTGCTACTCCGCTATGAGAAAAAGACTGCTCTGGATCCCGCACAGCAGAAGAAACACACTCGTTATATGACACTCATTGTTGTTCTGGTTGGTGTGCCGAGCATTCTGTTTGGTGCCCACATTGTGCGCCGTACAGCCTTTGAGGAGAGTGTGGATAGGTATGTGAGCAAGGTGTTCCAATTCAACAAGACGATGATTGTGGACTACACCAAGGATTTCCACTATGAGGGCAAGAACTCCAAGGTGGAGATACGTCTTGTGGGCGAGCCCCTCTCGGAGGATGTGATTGACAATGCTCGTGCGCAGATGAACGACTATGGCCTGCATAATACCGAACTTGTGGTTAAGCAGGCCGAGAACGATGGCAAACTCGACATCAGTAGGCTGCAAAAAAGCTATGCCGACATCATCGAGGAGAAGAACAAGGTTATCCGCAGGTTGGAAGGCCGCCTTGCAGCAGTAACCCCCATTGACACCCTCTCTTCGGCCGACATTTCCCGTGAGATGGCACACGTTGTGGAGAATGTGGCTGCGGTGTCGCTCTCCAAACACACTGCCTATGCCGATGGTAAACCGAGTGGGACTTATGTGGTGGCGGTGGTTAAGCCTGCCGATACGCTCCGTTCGCTCGACCTTGACCGCATAAAATTGTGGCTCTCGGTGAGGACAAAGAGTGCCGACGTGAGAGTCATTGAGGATAGATAGAAACGTGTAATTTAGAGATACTTATGGCACAGCAATCGCCTTGCAAAGATTTGAATTTCGGCCAAAAAATACTCTATTGGCTGCTACTTGGAGTGTGTAAACTCATAGGTCTGTTGCCCTATGTGGTGCTCTACTATATGTTGGCACCTATTATATATTTTGTGCTCTATTGGGTGTTGCGCTACCGAGTGAAGGTGGTGCGTACCAATCTGGCCAACTCTTTCCCGGAGAAGAGCGAAGAGGAGAGGTGGGAGATTGAGCGCAAGTTCTACAAACACCTCTCGGAAGTGTTTGTGGATGTGGTTGATATGACCAGCATCACTCCTCGCCAACTCAAACGCCGTATGCACATCGAAAACCTCGAAGAGTTTGACCGTGAGGTGGGTACGAAGGACTGGGTGGCAGCATTGGCCCACTATGGCGAATGGGAGTATTTCTCTGTATTTGCCATCGACCACCCCTACCACAACCTCGGTGTCTATCATCCGTTGAAGAGTAAGGTTGTGGATGCCTTTATGATACACCTGCGCACACGACTCGGTATGGAAGTGGTGCCTATGTTTGGTCTTGGCCGAAGGGTGTTGCAGTGTAAGAAGGTGGGTGAGCAGATGGCCCTCGGACTCATTGCCGACCAGAGTGCCTATGAGCGTACCAGCGACCACAAGTGGCGTACGTTTCTCAACCAACCGGCTCTGTTTTTCGGAGGTATGGGCCACTATGCCAAGAGGTTTGGTATGCCGGTCTATTTCCTCGAAATAGACGAACGCAAACCCTCGCACTACACTTGCCGCTTTGTGCAACTCTATGATGGTGTGGAGGATATCCCCGAAACGGAGGTTATGGACCGCTATGTGGCCAAGTTGGAGGAGATGATACGCCGTAGGCCCGAATTGTGGCTCTGGTCGCACAAACGCTGGAAAGTGAAACCCCCGACGGATGCGGTGATATATTAGTTGGGCGACGGCCGTCAATCGTCAACCGTCAATCGTCAACTGACAACTGACAACTCACGGGTAACGTTTTTGTTACCCGAGAAAAAATGGTTACTAATCAGGCTAACGGCTAATGGCTAACGGCTAAAAGCAAAAGAAAACAATGACCACCAAAGTAGTCATACTCAACTGGAATGGCGAGGAATTTCTGCGGAGATTTCTCCCTGTGGTTGTGGCTACCATCCCTGCTGGTGTGGGCGTTGTGGTAGCCGATAATGGCTCCACCGATGGCTCCGAGGGAGTGGTAGGGGAGGTGAATGCCTCGCTACAAGCCGATAGGAGTGGGGTGGAGTGGTTGCCGTTGGGCGAGAACTTCGGTTTTGCCGAGGGCTACAATAGGGCACTTGCAAGGGTGGAGGCAGATGTGTTTGTGTTGCTCAATAGCGATGTTGAGCCCCGCAACGGGTGGCTCTCTCCTCTGCTGGACTACCTTAATGAGCACCCCGACGTGGCGGCTGTGCAACCAAAGATACTCGCTCACTCTCAGCCCACCCACTTTGAGTATGCCGGTGCTGCGGGTGGCTTTGTTGACCGCTATGGCTATCCTTTCTGCCGAGGTCGCATTATGCAAACCACCGAGCAGGATAGGGGACAGTATGACGACACGAGGGATGTTTTTTGGACCAGCGGAGCGTGTATGGCCATCAGGGCCGAAGCCTACCGTAGCGTGGGCGGTTTGGATGGCGATTTCTTTGCCCATATGGAGGAGATAGACCTCTGTTGGAGGTTGCAACTGCGTGGATGGAGGTTGGCGGTTGTGCCACAAGGCGAGGTGCTGCACGTTGGGGGCGGAACGCTGCCCAACAACTCGCCGAGGAAGATTTATCTCAATTTCCGCAACTCGCTCTGTATGCTCCATAAGTGTCTGCCCGAAAGTGAGTTGTGGCGATTGAGGGTGAGGCTTGTGATGGATAGGCTCTCAATGTTGGTCTATCGCTTGGGCGGTCAGAAGGAGTTTGCCGAGCAGGTCGCAAGGGCCCATAGGGACTATCGCACAATGCGCCCAGCGTTGGATGTCAAACGAGCCGAAGTGTGGCGTGAGGCTGTGGTGCGTGAGCCACGCACCATCTGGAAGGGGTGGATAGTGGGCCGCACGATGATTTGCCGAAAGAAAACCTTTAAGGGAATTAAGATATAGAAAAACGCAACAGAACTCTGTTGCGTTTTTTGCTATTGGAAAGTGTGGATTTGTTGGTCGTCGGTTGACCTTATTCACACAGTCGTTTGTAGTTGCAGTGTAGCAGGTTGTGGTCATTGTCGTAGAGGTGCATACCGTTGCCCTGGCAGAATTTCCACACCTTGCAATCCTTACACTCCCCCTTGCGTGCCCACTTACGATTGCGGAACGGCTCAAAGCGGGTGTTCCACACCTCCCACAAGTTGTCCTCGTAGATGTTGCCTTGGTCGAAACCGGCACGGATGCTGGTGCAGGCACTGATGGCTCCGTCAACCTTGATGCCCACAATGCTCACTCCTGCCATACAGCCGAAGAACCTATCCCTCACCTCGGCCTCGTAGCCACCCAAGAAACCCTCACAGGCGTAGTCGCACTTGATGCGTCCATCCTTGCGTGTGGCAATGATAAATTCCATAAGGCCTCGGTACTCCTCGGAGGATAGTTGCAGGTTGTCGTTCTCGGCAGCCCTGCCTACGGGGAAGATGGTGAACAGCCTCCACGCCTTGCAGCCCCTCTCGATGAGCCACTCACGCAGGGCGGGTAGGGATGCGTAGTTGTGTGGTCCCACGCAGGTAACCACGTCATACACAATACCCTCGGTGTTAATCATCACGTCCAACGCCCTCACCGCATTGGCCCAACTCTGTGGGTGGCGACGTATGGCGTTGTGTACCTCCTCGAAACCATCGAGCGAAAGAGTTATGGAGCGCAAGCCCGACCTTACGAGCGAGTCCATACGCTCACGAGTGAGCAACATTCCGTTGGTAACAATGCCCCACGGATAGCCCCTCTTGTAGAGCTCCTTGCCGACCACTTCGAGGTCTTTGCGACAGAGGGCTTCGCCACCCGTAATGACCACCATCACTCGGTTGGGGTTGACGTGGGGTGTGATTTGGTCCACCGCACGCAGGAAGTCCTCGGCAGGCATATCGGGCACAGTGGCACTACTGCGGCAATCGCTACCGCAGTGTCCGCAGTTGAGGTTGCAACGCAGGGTGCACTCCCAAAATAACTCTCTCAATTCGTGCTGCTTGGCAAGGTCGCTCTTGATGCTCGCAAAGAGATTGAGAGCAATGCGCTTGCGCAGACCTATCTTTTTTGCCTTATTCATTTGGCTGTGTGGTATTTTGGGGTGTATCCTCTTCGGCGGGGGCGACCTCCGTCATCTCTATCACGCCGTCAAAGTGCATCAGCCACTCATCGGTAGTGTGGTAGTGTCCATTGTCAAGCCCATCCACATCTTCGGCCACGAAGTATGTTTTGTGTGGCACGGTGCCAACGTGTATTGTGAAGTTACCCTTTGCGTCGGTCATCACGGGTGTGTGGCCGGCAATGGGGGAGTGTGTGTACTCCGGATAGGAATATTCCCTCTCTCCTACATAGACCTTGATACCCTCAATGGGGTTGCCCAGTGTGTCGGTAACCTTGCCTTTGAAATCCTTGTCCCAATATTGGTCGGGGCCGGGCTCGGGCATACCGTAGCAGGCAGTCAGGATGGGTGCTGCCGAAAAGCCCAACATACTCAGCAGTATGTTTTTGACGCTGCGCTTCATACAATTAGTAATTAGTAAAGAGTAAATATTTTTACCTATGCTTGGGAGTACCATTCCAAGCACTCCTCCACTAAGTTAGGGGAGGAGGCCGAAGGCCGGAGGGGTATGTTGCAGAAACTCAGAGCGGTAGATGCCAACCGCCTGCTTACGGCAGTCGTGGCAAGACGAGTCGGGTAGTAACTGGTGAAGAATTTTGAATTTTGAATTTTGAATTCTCATCCCTACCCTTGGCTCTCCTCAAAGAACTGCCACAGAGCATCGCCCTCGGGTACGGGGGCTACGATTTTGATGGGCTCCTTCCTTACGGGGTGGAGAAATTCCACACTGCGGGAG
Organism: Tidjanibacter sp.; assembly: GCA_045614965.1. Taxonomy (GTDB): domain Bacteria; phylum Bacteroidota; class Bacteroidia; order Bacteroidales; family Rikenellaceae; genus Tidjanibacter. The sequence continues at coordinate 31,332 of JAZLDY010000015.1, read as the reverse complement.
TGGAGCGAAATGCCACCGCCCACGTTGCTCCTCTTGGCTCCATATTTCAAGTCGCCCTTAATGGGGCACCCCACCTTGGAGAGTTGGCAACGGATTTGGTGATGACGGCCGGTGATGAGCTCCACTTCGAGGAGTTTGTAGTTTTTGCTACCACCGAGCAACTTGTAGCGCAACTCGGCCCTCTTGGCGTCGCCCTTCTGGGAGTTGTAGGCCGAAGCCTTGTTGGTCTTGCCATCACGACTGATGTAGTGAATGAGTGTGCCTTCCAGCTCCTCGGGGGCCTCCTCTGTGATGGCCCAATAGCGTTTGTCGATGTTGCGGCTGCGCACCATCTCATTGAGCCTCACGAGGGCCTTGCTGGTCTTGGCAAAGAGCACCACGCCACTCACGGGCCTGTCGATGCGGTGCACCACGCCGAGGAATACCTCGCCCGGCTTTTCGTCCCTGATTTTGATGAACTCCTTGATGTGGTCCTCCAAGCCGAGGGTACCCTCGGTGTCGGATTGCACAAGGTCGCCGGCGTGTTTGTTTACGGCCAACAGGTGGTTGTCTTCGTAGAGTATATCTCGTTTGTTGAACATCGGTTTGGGTTGTTTTTGTGTGGTTTAGAGTGTGAATGTAAATGGGAGCAGGTCGCTGGCCTTTGCCACCACGGTAGCACTGCCTGCGCCACTCATAATAACCTTGAAGTCGGCACCTTGGCGTTTCTCCACGTCGTGCAACACCTGACGGCATTGGCCACAAGGATAGCACTCCCTATGGCTGGGCACAGAGGCGATGGCGAGGGCCACTATTTTATCCTCGGGTGTGGTTGCCTGGTGGTGGTAGAGCAGGGTGCGCTCGGCGCACAGACCTGCGGGATAGACTTCGCTCTCCACGTTGCTACCCGTGATGATGCGTCCGCTGGCGAGCCTTGCCGCTGCTCCAACGTGGAAGTGGGAGTAGTGGGCAATGGCTTTCGAGCACGCCTCCTCGGCAGCCCTGACAAGTTGTTGGTCCTCGGAGGGCATCTCCTCGATGGAGTCGTAGTGGAGATATTCGAGCGAAAGAAGTTGTTTCATAGTCCTTATCGTGTTTTGTTCTACATCAAATGTGATTGGGGCAAAATGTGTGCCCTTCTATTCCCAAGGCCAGCACCAAGTGCGGGTACGCACGGTGTAGGCTCCGCCATCCGTGAGGTGGGTTTTATACTCTCCACGGGTGGTGAATATGGGGTCAACGAATTGCATCAGGTGTTTGTAGGCTCCGTTGAGTGCCACCTTGCCATACTGTGGGTTGGTGCGGAAGTGGAACGTCATTACCGCCACACTCCACCTACACAGGTCGGGACTATTGGGGTTACTCACTCGTGCCGAGGCGATGGGCTCTCCGGCCTTGACCTTCTCTCCCTGCGCTACCTTCACGTTGGTAATGCCGAGGTAGTCGGTGTAGATGCCCTCCTCGTGGAGTATCCTCACCCTATCTCTTGCAGTCTCGACCACCACGCCACCCCTTGCTGCATAGACCTCCGAGGGGACTTTGGTGGTGAACTTCCAAGCGCAGAAGTCCACAAGATTGAGGTGTTGGGCCATACCGCACGCCAACGGCGAAAGCATCTCGGCCTGCACCACTGCACCCTTCTTCAAAGGGATGCGATAGACCGCATCGGTCTCGGGTGCCTCCACCACGGTCAACTGTGCCGATAGTGCACACAGACTACACAGAGTGGCTACTATGGTAATAAAAAACCTTCTCATCGCTTAATGAGTTTTACGACGTTCTCAACGTGGTGGGTGTGGGGGAACATATCCACGGGCTGCACGGCCACCACCTTATACATATCGTTCATCATTGCCAAATCTCGTGCTTGGGTTGCGGGGTTGCAACTCACATACACAATCCTCTCGGGAGCAGCACGCAGAATGGTGGCTATTACGTCTTCGTGTACACCGGCCCTTGGGGGGTCCAAGATGACCACATCGGGCCTGCCGTTGGCCTCCACAAAGGCATCATTCATCACATCTTTCATATCGCCGGCATAGAATGTGGTGTTGCCAATGCCGTTGAGTGCCGAGTTGACTTTGGCATCCTCAATGGCCTCCTCTACATACTCCACACCCACAACACTCTTGGCTTTTGATGCTACAAAGTTGGCAATCGTACCCGTACCGGTGTAGAGGTCATAGACAACCTCCTTGCCCGTAAGGTCGGCAAAGTTGCGAGTAACCTTGTAGAGTTCGTAGGCCTGCTCCGAGTTGGTCTGGTAGAACGACTTGGGGCCAATCTTGAAACGGAGTCCCTCCATCTGCTCAAAGATGTGGTCCCTGCCCGAGTAGAGTATAGGCTCCCTGTCGCCAAGCGAGTCGTTGAGCTTGTCGTTAATCATATAGACCAACGAGGTGATTTCGGGGAAGGTGGTTTTGAGGTGCTCCATTAGGGGGCAGATGAGTTCGGGCTTGTCTGCGGCAAAGACCACAATGACCATAACCTCACCCGTGGAGGCGGTACGGATTACCACGTTGCGCATTAGGCCCGAGTGCTGGCGGATGTCGTAGAACTCATAGCCCTCGTGTGTGGTGCAATAGTTGCGCAATTCGTTGCGAATGGCATTCGAAGGCTCGGCTTGCAGGTGGCAGTAGTCGATGTCGAGCACCTTGTCGAACATTCCGGGAATGTGGAAGCCGAGTGCGGGCCTATCGCCAATCTCCTCGCCACGAGCCACCTCCTCATAGGTTTTCCACCTCTTGGGAGCGAAGGTGAATTCGAGTTTGTTGCGATAGTGGTCGGTCTTTGCCGAGCCGAGGATGGGGCTCACTTCGGGCAGATCGAGGTGTCCGATGCGTGTGAGTTGGTCCACAACTTGCTGCTGCTTGAAGGCGAGCTGCTCGCTGTATGGAATGCTCTGCCACTTGCAACCGCCACACACGCCAAAGTGGCCACAAAATGGTTCCACACGCAGGGGCGAACGCTTGATGTATTCCGTAACATAGCCCTCCATATAACGTCTGCGCTTGGTGCGCACCTGTACGTTTACAACATCGCCCGGCACGGCCATTGGCACAAAGACCACAATGTCGTTCCACTTACCCATAGCGTTGCCCTCGGCAGCCAAGGATGTTATTTCGAGTCCCTCAATTCGGGGGTGTCTGTTTCTTGCCATAAAAATATAAGTATCCAATTATGAAACAAAGATACACAAAATCTCAAAAAAACTTCCTACATTTGTAGGAAATTAGCACATTTTTCTATGATAAAGATAGCACGTTTTACATTTAACCCTCTGGGAGAGAACACTTATCTGTTGATTGCCGAGGGCGGCGAGTGTGTGATTGTGGATGCGGGATGCTACAACGAGGCCGAGCAAAAGAGGCTTGCCGACTACATCGCCGACCACAATTTGAAGCCCGTAATGTCGCTCCTTACCCACGCACACCCCGACCACGCCGTTGGTGCCGCTTGGGCAAAACAGCACTACAATATTCCCCTTGCGCTCCATTCGGCAGATAACGAGCTTTTGGCGCAGGTGCATATTCACGGCCTTATGTTCGGCTTTTCGATTGAGCCGCAGACGGCCGATGTTGATTTGGCCGAAAAGCCCTTCGTTGAGTTTGGGGGCGAGAGGGTGGAGATTATCCACACTCCGGGCCACTCGCAGGGTTGTGTGTGCTTGTATATGCCCGAACAGGGGGTGCTGATTAGTGGCGACACGCTCTTTGCGGGTAGTATTGGCCGTACCGACCTGCCCGGTGGCGACTACGACAAACTTATGGAAAGCCTCATTGAGAAGGTGTTGCCTCTCGGTGGCGGAGTGCAGGTGCTGCCCGGCCACGGCAGGGAAACCACCATTGCACAAGAACTGAACACCAACCCATTCATTACCGAAGTCCTCGATGGGGGCTTCAATAAACCCTACAACGAATAAACACAACAGACTATGCGCATAGATATTCTTACGGTTGTCCCCGATCTTCTCACCTCGCCCCTCAATGAGTCCATTCTTCGCAGGGCGCAGGAGAAGGGCTTGGCGGAGATAGTGGTACACAACATCCGTGATTACACCACCTCCAAACACGGTCAGGTGGACGACTATCCCTTTGGTGGTGAGGCAGGTATGGTGATGATGATTGAGCCTGTCTATCGCCTCATCGAGAAACTCAAAAGCGAGCGACACTACGACGAGATTATATTTACCTCGCCCGATGGTGCTACCTACAATCAGCAAGAGGCCAACCACCTCTCCACGATGGAGAATATCATCATCCTTTGTGGCCACTACAAGGGTATCGATTACCGTATTCGTGAACACCTCATTACAAAGGAGATTTCGGTTGGCGACTATGTGCTGACGGGTGGCGAGTTGGCGGCTGCGATTATTGCCGATAGTGTTGTGAGGTTGCTGCCGGGGGCTATTGGCGATGAGGAGTCGGCCCTGACGGACTCGTTCCAGGACAACCTGCTTGCTCCGCCCATCTATACCCGCCCTGCCGAGTTTAATGGCTGGAAGGTGCCCGAGGTGCTTACGAGTGGTAACTTTGCCAAGATTGAAGCGTGGAAAGAGGAGCAGGCCTATGAGCGCACCAAACGCCTTCGCCCCGACTTGTTGGAAATGGAAAAATAGTTGGCCTGTCCTCCTCAATTCTCAAATCTCAATTTGACAAGATGAAGTATTATATCATAGCAGGCGAGGCGAGTGGTGATTTGCACGGCTCCAATCTGATGAAAGGTATCCTCAAAGCCGACCCTCAGGCGGAATTTAGGTTTTGGGGTGGCGACCGTATGGCCGAGGTTGGCGGTGTGGAGAATCTTGTTAAGCACTACACGCAGACCTCATTCTTTGGTGTTACGGAGGTGCTGAAAAACCTGCCGACCATTTTTGGGCAACTCAAAGAGTGTAAGCAAGACCTCTTGGCGTATGGCCCCGATGTGTTGATTTGTGTGGACTACCCCGGGTTTAACTTCAAGGTTGCGAAGTTTGCCCACCAGAAGGGTATCCGCACTTTCTACTACATATCGCCCAAAGTGTGGGCCTGGAAGGAACGCAGGGTGGAGCGCATAAGGAAATATGTGGATAGGCTCTTCATCATCTTCCCCTTTGAGATTGACTATTTCAAGCAGAAGGGTATCGAGGCTGTCTATGAGGGCAACCCCATTATGGACTCCATTGCTCAAACCCTTGCACAGGTGCCACCGAGGGAGGAGTTTTGTGCGCAAAATGGCCTGTCGGACGAGCCTATTGTTGCACTTTTGGCAGGTAGTCGAGCAAGCGAGGTTAGACGTAATTTGGCCTTTATGACCGCTTTGGCGGAGCGATTCCCCGAGTGTCAATTTGTGGTGGCGGGTGTGTCGTGGCTCAATAGAGGACTCTATGATAAATTCCTTGCGGGCAGCAGGGTGAAATTGGTTACCGACCAGACCTATGGCCTGCTGCGCTATGCGGAGGGTGCGGTGGTCTGCTCGGGTACGGCCACACTCGAAACGGCCCTGATTGGCACTCCCGAGGTGGTGTGCTACCGTATGGACGAGTTTTCCTACCGAGTCGCAAGGGCCTTTGTGAAGATTGGATTTATCTCGCTTGTGAATATCATTATGAAACGAGAGGTGGTGCGTGAACTCATACAGCACGATATGACTGTGGAGAATGCCGCTGCCGAGTTGAAGGCCATAATGAAGGGTGGCGAGAAGCACGATAAAATGATGACGGACTATGCCGAGTTGCAGGCTGTGGTTGGTGGCGAGGGTGCCTCCGATAGGTTTGCAGCACGAATGGTCGCAACGCTCAAAGGAGAGGAGTAGGAGAGAATGAAGATTATATGTATAGGTCGCAACTATGCCGACCACATCAAGGAGTTCGATAGTGGCGAGCCATCTGTCGAGCCCATCTATTTTATGAAACCCGACACGGCTCTGCTGCGCAATAACGATGCTTTCTACATCCCGAAGTTCAGCGAGCAGGTTGACTACGAAACCGAGTTGGTGGTGAAGATTAACCGTGTGGGTAAGTGCATCGAGGAGCGTTTTGCCCACCGCTACTACGACGAGGTGGGACTCGGCATCGACTTCACGGCCAGAGATATACAACGCCGAGCAATGGCCGAAGGGCTCCCTTGGGAGCAGGCCAAGGGTTTTGACCACTCGGCCGTTATCAGTCCACGATTTTTGTCGCTTTCCGAGATGGGCAAAAGGGTTGAGGAGCTGCGCTTTGAGATGACCATCAACGACGAGGTGCGTCAGGTGGGTGAGCCAAAGAATATGATTCACTCGGTGGAGCGCATTATTAGTTATGTATCGAGGTTTATGACCCTCAAAATGGGCGACCTTATCTATACGGGCACCCCTGCGGGCGTGGGCCCTGTGAGGAAGGGCGACGTGTTGAGGGCCTCGTTGGAGGGCGTGGAGCTGTTGAACTTCGATATTAGGTAAAGTTGTCAATTTTCAATTTTCAATTCGTCCAATGTTGCTGAAAGATAAGTTACAAAACTACCGCATATTGCTTGCGAGCAAGTCGCCACGTCGCCGCCAACTATTGGAGGGGTGTGGAATTGCTTTTGAGATAGCGGATGGCAGGGAAGCAGAGGAGGTCTATCCCTCCACGCTGCCTGCCGAGCAGGTGGCCGAGTATTTGTCGGGGCTCAAAAGCGATGCCTATGCCGATGTGCTTGCCACCGAGGACCTTCTCATTACGGCTGATACGGTGGTGATAGCAGGTGGGGAGATTCTTGGCAAACCTGCCGATAGGGCCGATGCCGTGAGGATGTTGAGGTTGCTGTCGGGATGTGAACACAAGGTGATAACGGGCGTAACGCTCCGTACCGTGGCCAAGAAAGAGTCCTTCTCGTGCGAGAGCAGGGTGAGGTTTCGTAGCCTTTTGGACGAGGAGATAGAACACTATATCGACACCTATCGCCCCTATGACAAGGCGGGTGCCTACGGCATACAGGAGTGGATTGGCTATGTGGCAATAGAGGCCATCGAGGGGTCGTTCTACAATGTTATGGGCCTACCCGTGCAGGCACTCTATGTGCGCTTGGGAGAGTTTTTGAAAGAGTAAACCAAAGATTGAACAAATAACGAATAACCGATTGAATATGAAGAAATTGTTTGTTGTGCTTTTGGCCCTTGCAGGGGTGCACACCGTTACACTTGCCGACGAGGGTATGTGGCTCCCTTGTCTGATTGGAGAGAGGGTGGCTGATATGAAGTCAAAGGGCTTTGAACTCACAGCCGAGGATATTTACAGCATCAACCAAGCCTCGCTCAAAGATGCCATCGTGCTCTTTGGTAGGGGCTGTTCGGGCGAGTTGGTGTCGGCCGAGGGTCTGCTGCTTACCAACCACCACTGCGGCTATGGTCAAATACAACGCCACAGCACCGTGGAGCACGACTACCTCACCAATGGCTTCTGGGCTATGAATAGGGGCGAGGAGTTGCCTAACCCCGGACTCACCGTGTCGTTCCTTGTGAGAATGGAGGACGTTACGGAACGCATCGCTGCCGGCGAGCAGGCCGAGAGTATAAAGGCCGAAGCCTCCGAGGGCGGAAAATACTCCGCATCGGTAGAGAGCCTCTACTATGGCAATAAACACTACCTCTTTGTCTATCAGGTGTATAGGGATGTGCGCCTTGTGGCTGCACCCCCTTCGAGTATTGGTAAGTTTGGTGGCGATACGGACAACTGGATGTGGCCCCGACACACGGGCGATTTCTCCGTCTTCCGCATCTATGCCGACAAGAACAATCAGCCTGCCGACTACTCTAAAGACAATGTGCCCTACACCCCCAAGCGACACTTCACAATCTCCACACAGGGTGCCAAGGAGGGCGATTTTACCTTTGTTTATGGCTTCCCCGGCACTACGAGGGAGTATGTAACCAGCGACTTTGTAGATTATACACTCAATTACTCCAACCCTGCAAAGATTGCTCTGCGTACTATGAGGCTCGATATTATCTCCGCAGCGCAAGCGAAAGATGTTGCCACTCGCATTATGTATGCCTCCAAACACGCCTCCATTGCCAATGCGTGGAAAAAATGGCAGGGTGAGAGCCTTGGACTTGCAAGGCGCAAGACGGTGGAGAAAAAGCAGGCCTATGAGAGCCGCTTTGTGGAGTGGGCCAAAGGAACAGAGTATGAGGGCGTGGTGGAGAGCCTGCACGCTAAGTATGCCGAACTGTTGCCCTATGCCATCACAAGGGACTACTACAATGAGGCCATCTATGCCATTGAACTTGTGGGACTTGCCACACCTCGCAACCTCAATGCCGAGAATGTGGAGCCCCTCTATAAGGACTACCTCCCTGCTATTGATAGGGAAGTGGCTGTGAAGATGCTCCGAGAGTTTGGCGACAATGTTGGCGCAGAGTTTGTGCCAGAGTGGTATGCTGCAAAACTGAGCGAGTGTGGCTCGGTGGAGGCTTTTGTGGAGTGGCTGTTTGAGAATAGTCGTATTGTGTCGAAGGAGAGTGTTGTGGCTGCAAGGGCAGAGAACTACAACTTCGACGAGGATGCGGCTGTGGTGATGCGCAAGGCATTTGATGAGGTGTATAAGAGTAAGATAGCACCGCAATATGTGGCTTTGAATAAGGATATTACGGCCCTATATAAGACCTATATGCGTGGTCAGATGGCTTTTGAGCCGGAGAGGAACTTCTATCCCGATGCCAACCTCACCCTGCGTGTGGCCTATGGCTCGGTGGCCGGATATGAAGCGGCTGATGGCGTTTATCACCTGCCCTATACCACCCTCGATGGTATTATCGAAAAGGATAACCCCGAAATCTACGACTACGATATTCCCCAGAGCCTGCGTGAGATTTACGCCTCGAAGGAGTGTGGACGTTGGGGTGTGGAACTCAACGGCCACCACACAATCCCCGTGGCATTCCTTGCCAAAAACCACACCACGGGAGGCAATAGCGGCAGCCCCATACTCAACAGCAGGGGCGAACTGCTGGGCATCAACTTCGACCGCACTTGGCTGAGCACTATGAGCGACCTCGACTACGATGCCGACATCTGCCGTAACATTTCGGTTGATATTCGCTATGTGCTGTTTGTGATTGACAAAATCGGTGGGGCAGGGTATTTGTTGGATGAGATGACCATAAAATAGGAAATACGATATGGCAAAAGTTAAGAAGGCATATTTTTGTAAGGAGTGTGGCAATGAGGCCCCCAAATGGTTTGGTCAGTGCCCGGCGTGTGGTGCGTGGGGCAGTTGCTCGGAGGAGGTTGTAAGTCGCTCGTCGGGCGAGAGTTCGCTCCGCCACGATGGGGGTGTAAAGCCTCGCAGGGTGGCCGATATTGAGGAGACCGACCAACAACGTATCCAACTGTGTAGTGCAGAGGTTAATAGGGTGCTTGGCGGTGGCCTTGTGAAAGGCTCTATGGTGCTGCTCGGTGGCGAGCCCGGTATTGGTAAGTCCACCCTGAGTCTGCAACTTGCCCTCTCTACGATGAATGTGAAAACACTTTATGTGAGTGGCGAGGAGTCGGCATCTCAAATCAAGATGAGGGCGGCACGACTTGGGGCCACCAACGAGGAGTGTTACATCTATCCCGAAACCCTTTTGGAGAACATACTGGGGCAGATTGAGGCTATGCAGCCCGACCTTGTGGTGATTGACTCTGTGCAGACCATTTATAGCGAGGTTGTTGAGTCGTCGGCAGGTAGCGTGTCGCAGATTAGGGAGTGTGCCGCAAGGCTTTTGAAGGTGGCAAAGGAGAAGAATATCTCGGTGCTTATCATTGGCCACATCACCAAAGATGGAGCCATTGCCGGCCCAAAGATTTTGGAACACATTGTGGATGTGGTGCTCTCCTTTGAGGGCGACAACAACAACGTCTATCGCATATTGAGGGGCATTAAGAACCGCTTTGGTGCCACCTTTGAGATTGGTGTCTTTGAGATGAAGGATGAGGGACTCGGCGAGGTGGAGAATCCGTCGGAGATTTTGTTGAGCCACTTCGACGAGCCATTGAGTGGCGTGGGCGTTGGTGCTGCTGTGGATGGCATTAGGCCCTACCTTATTGAGGTGCAGGCCCTTGTGAGCAATGCTGCCTATGGCACTCCCCAGCGTTCCGCCACAGGCTACGACTACCGCAGACTGAATATGCTCTTGGCTGTGCTGGAAAAACGTGTGGGAATGAAGATGTTCCAGAAGGATGTTTTTCTGAACTTTGCGGGTGGCTTTAAGGTGCAGGATACGGGCCTCGACTTGGCGGTAGTGGGTGCAGTTATCTCCTCCTACTTCGATAGGGCCATAGGTGAGGGAGTGTGTATGGCGGGCGAGATTGGTCTTTCGGGCGAGGTGAGGCCCGCACCGAGGACCGAACAACGCATTGCCGAGGCGGCACGCTTGGGCTTCAAGAGGGTGATTGTGAGTGGCTATCTTGCCGGCCGTGGGGTGAAAATACCCAAGGGTGTGGAGGTGGTCTATATCAACACCGTGTCGGAGTTGCCCAAAGCGATGTTTTAGGCGTGGGGCCACAAAGGGAAAATGAAAACTTTTTGTGGAAAAAATGTTAATTAAATTGTTTTGCTCATTCGGGAACAAATATCTATATTTGTGCCGTTGAAAAACGATAGTAACTAACGATATGTGCGCAATGGCTCAAATGTTTGACAATCAATTTTTTCGATATTGTACAATATTCGATGCCGATTGCGTGGCAAAATAGGTGGGGTGTGTGCCGAGGGGGCAGATACTCCGCTTTTTGTTTTTGCGAGCGAACAAATTCAACAAACACATAAACACAAACAACAACTTTTTTTACAAACTAAAAACAATTCTTTATGAAGAGACTTTACTCATTAATCATCTCGTTGATGGTTGTTGGTGCAGCCTTCGCACAGAACCTGACGAGTGTCAGCGGAACGATTGTTGACGAGCAGGGCCTTCCTTTGGTTGGCGCTTCGGTAACCGTTCCCGGCACAACCTATGGTACGACTACCGACATCAACGGTATGTTCGTGTTCAAGGTTGATGCCAAGTCCAAAGACCTTGTTGTTAGCTATGTTGGCTACAAGGACAAAACCGTTGCCGTGAAGAGCAAACTCGGCGACATCAAGTTGGAGTCGGACGCTACCGCTTTGGAGGACATCATTATCACCCAGAGTGTGGCAGTTGCTCGCAAGACTCCCGTTGCTGTTTCGACTCTGACCCAGGAGAACATCACCGAGCGTATCGGTACTATGGAGCTTCCTGAGGTGCTGAACACCACTCCCGGTGTGTATGCTCACAAATCGGGTGGTTCGTTTGGTGATTCGGAGATTCGTATGCGTGGTTTCCAGCAGGCAAACGTAGCAGTTATGATTAACGGTGTGCCCATCAACGATATGGAGTGGGGCGGTACCTATTGGAGCAACTGGATGGGTCTTGCTGATGTAACTCGCAGTATGCAGACTCAGCGTGGTCTTGGTGCTTCGAAGATTTCTTCGCCTTCGGTTGGTGGTTCGATTAACATCGTAACCGCAGGTTTGGAGGCAAAGAAGGGCGGTAAGGCATTCTATGGTATGGGTAACGACGGTATGAACAATGTAGGTTTTAGCTACTCGACCGGTATGAGCGAGGATGGCTGGGCAATGACCGTTCTGTTGGCCAAGAAGTGGGGTAACGGCTGGGTACAAGGTACCGAGTTTGAGTCGTACAGCTACTTCTTCAACCTCTCGAAACGCCTCAATAGCAAACACCAGTTGTCGTTCACCGCATTTGGTGCACCCCAGGAGCACTACAAACGTGACAGCAGCGATGGTCTTACCATTGCTAACTGGCAGAGTGGTCAGGTTCAGAACTATATGGGTAACGACAACAAGTATAAATATAACGCTACCTATGGTTTTGGCAAGAATGGCGAGCGTAAGACCTCGTCCTACAACCAGTACCACAAACCTCTTATGACTCTTAACCACCAGTGGCAGATTTCGGACGACTCGAATCTTTCGACTGCTCTCTACCTCTCGCTTGGTCGTGGTAATGGTTACAGCGGTCAGGGCCGTGGTACCTACAATGGTCAGTCGATTTCGTATAGCAGTTGGTACGGTAGTAGCAATGGTACTATCAATATGTTGTTCCGTAACGCCGACGGTACTCGTGACTATGCAGCAATTCAGGAGATGAATGAGCAGAGCCTTACCGGTTCGAATATGGCAATGGGTAAGAGCGTGAACGACCACTTGTGGTATGGCGTTATGTCGAACTACACCAAGGAGATTAACGACGAGTTGACCTTCTCGGGTGGTTTGGATGCTCGCTACTATGTTGGTACTCACACCAACGTACTGATTGACCTCTACAATGGTGCATATTATATTGATGATAGCAGCCGTAAGAATGTTTCGGCAGCCAACAATGCAGCCGCAGCTGATCCTAACTGGAAGTATGAGAAATTGCAGGTTGGCGACATTGTTTATCGTGATTACGACAGCCGCATTGGTCAGGTTGGTTTGTTTGGTCAGTTGGAGTACAGCACCGATGCACTTACCGCATTTGTTTCGGGTTCGTGGAGCAACCACACTTACAGCCGCTACGACCGCTTCTACTACGATGCAGATCACGCACAGAGCGACTTGTTCAACACCAATGGCTTCACTTTGAAGTCGGGTGCCAACTACAACATTACTGACCACAGCAACGTGTTTGTGAATGTTGGCTACATCTCTCGTGCTCCCTTCTTCTCGGGTGGTGTGTTCCTCAATAGCACCGTAAGTAACCTTATCAACCCCGATGCAGTGAACGAGAAAGTGTTCTCGGCAGAGGTTGGTTATGGCTTCCGCAACGAGTGGTTGAATGTGAATGTGAATGCCTACTACACCAAGTGGATGGATAAGACTATGGCAACCAGCAGCGATTATAGCTACAAGGATGCAGAGTCTGGCGAGACCATTAGTGATCGTTGGGTTATCAATATGACCGGTGTAAATGCTGTTCACAAAGGTATTGAGATTGACTTGAACGCAAGGCCTACCCACTGGTTGGACATCAACGCAATGTTGTCGATTGGTGACTGGCGTTGGGCAAGCATCAGCGATGGCTATGTATATAGCGCAAAGGGTTACGCTTTGGCTGATTTGAAGACCGGTGCCGAGGCTTCGGCTATTGGTGCAGAGGACCACTTGAAAGCAACTGTTGATTTGAAGGGTATCCACGTTGGTGGCTCGCCCCAGACCACTGCTTCGTTGGGTGCTACCTTCAAACCCAACCGCACTCTTCGTATTGGTGCTACCTACAACCTCGTTGGTCGTCTCTACGCTGACTACTCTATCAAGTCGAGTATGATTAAGGTTGGTCAGACCACTACCGTTGCAGAGCCTTGGATGGCACCTGTGGGTGGTCAGTTGGATGTTTACGCAAGCCAGAACTTCAAGTTTGCAGGCTTGGATGCTACCCTCAGCGGTAACGTTCACAACCTCTTCAATCAGGAGTATATTACCTATATGAAGGATGGTGGCGATGGCAAGTGGAACTCGGCTTATGGTTTCTTCGCATTGGGCCGCACCTACTCGGTTAAACTCAGCGTTAAATTCTAAACAAACCCTCTAATATATTATATATAGTATGAAAAACTTATTTAAGACAATAGCAATTGCATTTGCAGTCCTCGGTTTGGGTGCTTGCAATGATGCATATCTTGACAAGGCTATGGAGGGTACCCCCGTTGATACTACCATTGCCGACAAGGTGAACTTCGATGGTGTTTACGCAGGCGAGTATCCTGCTGCCGGCTACTTTACCAGCAAGACGGATGTTGAGGCCGCAGTTAACACCTATTTGAAAGGTCTTTACACCTTCTGCGATAAGGGTTCGACTGCAAACCTCGCAGGAGTTAAATTTGCTACCATTACCACTTCGGAGGTTTTTGACAAAGCTCTGGAGTCCACAGATCACACATATACTTTGGTTGATGATGACTACAAAGTTACTCTTGGTCAAAAGTATGCAAATGTATATGCGGACCAAGCTGCTGGTTTGATGGATAAATTCCTTGTTGAGAAAGCTGCCGACTTTGCATCTTACTCTACCTTGACTTTGGTTTACAATGTGTACAAGGTGGGCGATGTTAGTGGTCAGTATAAGAAAGTTAATGGTGCTTGGGAGGCTTTGAACTTGTTCTCTCCTGACATCACCTACACTCTCGCTGACGAGGACTACGACACTATGGGTACCGATTATGCAAACTTCGATGACAAAGCTGATGTGAACTTCTATATTCCTCGCTTCTTGGCTCAGAAGTATGCCTATGAGCACGATGGTGCTACCATTAGCTTGACCTATAACTGGTATGCCAACAAAACGACTACTAGTGTTGAGTCTTTCTGGCGCTTGGAGAATGGTGCTTGGGTTGCTTATGACCCCTACACCGTACTTGAGAGCGTTGTTGTTGAGACCAAGACCGCTCAGTGCACCTACGATGGTACCAATTGGGTTATGAATCGTTTGGTTGGTGGCTCGAAGACCATTGCTTTGACTGTTGAAGAGTACACTGCAATGTATAATTGGGTTATTACCAACAAGGGTGAAGCTTGGGGTGATGATTATGGTAGTAGTGAGTATTATAGTGGTGCTTCCTACTACTATAAGAACATCAACAACAAGTTCTCGACTTGGAGGCAATATTACAACGTGGATAACTATACCGATGCTTTGACTGATGAGCAGTTGCAGCTCTTGGCAGAGGAGCGTTTGGCAGAGGTTATTATGGCTGCTGTTCTTCCCGTGGTTGTTACCACTCCCGATAGCGGTCTGGTTTACAATGTGGTTTACACCCTCTATAGCGCAGATGGTACCGTTCAGGCTCAGATGAGCTTTATGTACAACGATGCCGATGCTGCTTGGGAGTGCTTGGGTCGCCCCGTAGTTCTCTAATCGAGTACATTTGAATGAAAAAGTAGCGTGGTCCACAGCGGGCCACGCTACTTTTTTTGTGCCGATTGTGAGAGATGCCGATTGTGTGAGGGCTGAAAGTAGTGTCGGAGGGGTTACAACTTACCCTCGGCAAGGAGGTTTTCTTGCACCGAGCCGATGCGGTGGAAGGTGGTGTCGATGTGGTAGGAGTTGCCGTTGTAGCACACCAGAGCAAAGCCACGGTTGAAAGAGCCCGCACGCTCGTAGATGAAGTCCACACGTTTCTCGCCATTTGTGGCATAGTAGCCAAATTTGTCGCCAAAGCGTGCCACGATGTAGCCCTCGCTCGGAGTGCCGAAGCCGTGGCAAGGGTAGTAGGAGATTTGGTGCCCACGGCGATTGTAGATGTGCCACCACTTGCCATCCTCTGTGGCTGTGATGATGTTATCCTCACCGTGCCAAACGATGTCGGCCCAGCGGTCTTCCATAACCCACTCGCCTGCGGTGTTGATGACTCCATAGCCCCTCTCGGTGCGCACCACCGCAAGGCCTTCGTAGAAGTCGGTGGCATAGAGCAGACGCTTACCGGTGTGGACAATCTCGCCACGATGGTTGGCGTAGCCCCACGAGGAGCCTTTGTGGAAACGTATGTAGAGGTCGCTTGGCGGGGCCACAAAGTCGCAGGTGGCAAAGTCGATGCTGTCGAGCACAACCTCCTTGTCGTCGGGCGGCAGGAAGGGCTCGGTGGGTAACTTGGCGTGTTGTGCAAGGATGTTGTGCAGGAGTGGCAGAGGGCGGAAAGGCTCGCTTGCGACTCTTTGGATGGCCCTTCGGTAGCTATCCACATCCCTTGTCCCCACGCACAGCGAGGCAGCCTCGGCCAGACCGTCGGCACCGTGATATTGTGCAGCAGCGGTGATGTATTCCGTTAGCTTCTCGGGCGGAATGTGGCGTAGGTGTTCGCCCGTGAGCAGGGCGTGCGATTCCTTGCTGCACGCAGCAATGTAGAGCATTATGGCGCATCGCAACAATGAAAGGCAATCGTTGTGTGCCGCTTTGAGAAACGCCACAGGATAGTCGGCAATGCGCAACGAGCCCTCCGAGGTGAAGCCCACATTGTGGGCCGAAAGTGCCCCGTGTGTGAACTCACCATTGCAAAAGAGGTCGATGTGTTGGGCTAAACTATGGAGTGCATTGCGTAGGAGTTGACTCTTCTGCTTTGAGACGTTTCTGCGAATGAAGGTGTGGAGTGGCCAAAAACGCTCCTGAATGATGATGGTGCAACTCCACTCGCTGCCGTCGCTCTCTGTGATGTGTATGGCGTTGGGGAATAGGTGGGCCGAAGCGAGAATCTCCAACGAGTGGGTTTGCGGAATAAGAGAGGCGATGGTGTCGCAGTGGTAGGCATACAGATTGGGCATAACAGTCAGCCACACCTCACGTCCTCGGTGTAGAGCCTCAACCACTATGCCGTGTGTGGTGTGCCAAAAGCGAGGCTTATCACAGTGTACCGTGGGAATGGCGATGCTGGACAGTTCACCTTGCCAGAGCGATGTGTAGTGCGATAGTATTTCGAGCAAATGCCTTGTTGTTGGATACATAGACCTCAATCTGTGTTAAACCATACGATTTAGACTCAACGACCCGATGTGCATTGCTCCAATCAACTCCTCGCAAGAGGTGTTGTAACACACAGCTCGATATTCCAACGGAGTGTAGTGCCCTTTGAGTGAGGCGATGGTCTCGGAGTAGAGTGGCGGAAGTGTGCTCGATAGGTCGTGGAGTAACTTTGCGTGTTTTATGTTTGGCAAAGGCTCTCCCGATGCGGGCCATTTGAGAATTGAGTTATTGTCGGGAGTGCCGGAGTTGATGTGGACGTTGAAGAAGAGCAGATTGCCGTCCTCGGTGGCCACCATCTTCAACCTTTCGGCCAAACGGGTGAGTTCCTCTTCGGGGTAGTCGGTAGCCTCGCCATCGGAGATGTTGATGACTATGGGCGGAAAACTTTGTGGGTGCTTTCTGCACCACGCAGCACACATCGTGCGAGCCATACGCAGTGCACTGCCCATTGGTGTACGTCCCTTGGCAATGGGCTCTACCCACTGCCTTTGGCTGAAATATAGGTCGATGCTTTCACCTGTGGGTAGCTTGCGTGTGATGTAATATTTGGCCGTGGGAACATACATTGAGTCGAACTCCGTGATGCGACGAAAACGCTGACCAAACAGCGACTTGGCCTCCTCGCCACCATAGCCAATGACGGCGATGTCGAAGTAGTCGCCCACGCCTCTCTCTCGGTGTGAACGGTCAATCACCTCTTCTATGAAGGTGTTGGCTATTGCAGCCACTGCTCGGGCTTTGGTGGTGTCTCTGCCGTTGATAACGCACTCCTCGTCCATAGAGCCGGATTGGTCGATGAGGAGCATTATTGCTCCTTTGTGTTGTCGGGTAATGTGGGCATTATACATTGCTGATAATCTCTTTGAGGTTGGGTATCTTGTAGGTTGTAGGGTCTGCGAGAGCGTGGCATAACTCTACGAGTGCTGTGTTGTACCCCAATACATCAACGGCTTGTTGATATAATGGGTGTCCATCGAGTGCCTCCGAAGCCGTGAACAACAACCCTTTGCTTATCACTTCGGGGAAGGGTATGTGGAGTAGTGCGTGGATGTTTACGACTAAAAGTGCAATGGAGTAGTCGTCGATGTACTCATCTCTGTTCGCTCCACGCAAAGGGTGTATGAAATTGGGAGTTCCAACCTCATTGCAAGGAGGTAGAGTTGGTGCCCAAAGTGCATCAATGTCAACGAGTCGCATCCTGCCTTCGGGTGTTACGATGATGTTTTCGGGTTTGAGGTCGCCGTGTCGCCACGGAGAGTTTAGGATGTCGAGCGAGAGGGCTTTGAACTCCTCGGCCAAACGGAGTAGGGTGGCGGTGTTGTGGTTGTGTACGCAACGCTTGATTTCAAAGTCGAGTGTGCTACCCTCTGTCCACGGGTATAACCCCACATCAATCCATTCAAAACCCTTGAATGTAGGCACGAGCAGTTCTTGCGGGTAGTAAGTGAACAAGGGAAGTCGCTCGGAGGGGTGCGCTTTGATGTAGGCACACAAGGCCTCTCCGTTCTTAAACGGTTGCGTATAGCATTTCAGAGCGTGCTGTTTGTCGTCGATGAGGACTTCAAACAATATCCCATTCCTGCCGGCATAGTGCTTCGGACGCCTCTGTATGTTATATTTAGGGACAAAATCTTTGATGTGTTTGACCACTTTGCCGGAAGAGGTGATAGAACTGATTACGCTAACGCCAATAATCGGGTACAACATAATGTATTCTTATGTGTTAGTTAGTTGCAAAAATACAAAAATGAGTGTTGAAAACAAACCAATTTTTGAGTTTGCAACGTGGGAGCCCAAATTTTATTCGTATATTTGTGGGCTAATTGGGATAATGTGTCAAATAAAAATGAAAATATGAAAACAGAGTACATTCCTTTTGTTGAAGAACTCATTGAACTTGCAATCAAGGAGGATATTGGCGATGGCGACCACACCTCCCTTTCGACCATTCCTGCCGATGCTCGTGGCAGGATGAAACTGTTGGTGAAGCAGGAGGGAATCATTGCCGGTATTGAGATTGCTGTGGCTGTGTTCCGTAGGCTGGATGAGAGCATTGAGATTGACTTGAAGGTGGCCGATGGCGACCACGTTAAGGTTGGCGACGTGGCTTTCTATGTTGAGGGCCGCATCCAGACTCTCTTGCAGGCCGAGCGCATTGTGCTCAACATTATGCAGCGTATGAGTGGCGTGGCAACCCAGACGGCTGTCTATGCCAAGGCTTTGGAGGGAACGCAGTGCAAGGTGCTCGATACCCGTAAGACCACCCCTGGTATGAGGGTGTTGGATAAGATGGCTGTGAAGATTGGCGGCGGCGAAAACCACCGCATCGGCCTGTTTGATATGGTACTTTTGAAAGACAACCACATCGACTTTGCAGGTGGTATTGTGCCTGCAATCAAAAGCGTTAAGGAGTATCTGAAAGAGAAGGGTAAGGATATTCCAATCGAGTGCGAGGTGCGTTCGTTGGAGGACATCGACCTGGTCTTTGAGGCAGGCGGTGTTGACCGCATTATGTTCGACAACTTCACTCCCAAGATGACTCGTAAGGCTGTGGAGAAGGTGGCAGGTAGGTGTAGCACCGAGTCTTCGGGTGGTATCACACTCGAAACAATGAGGGAGTATGCCGAGGCTGGTGTGGACTACATATCCGTTGGCGCACTCACCCACCAGATTAAGAGCCTCGATTTGAGCTTGAAGGCCTGCAAATAAAATACATAAATTTGGGTATTGTGCCGCAAAGTGAAAATACACAAATTTGGGTATTGTGCCACCGTGTAGAGGTGTGTACCTTTGCCCCGAAATGCTACCGATGAAAAAATTTATTCTTGTCATACTCGCAACCCTTTGTGCCGTTGTTGCGGTTGGGGCCCAACCTCGCTTCACCTACGACGACATCGCCGATGGTAAGTTTAGGGCCAAAAGCGTGGGAGGACTGCGCTCGATGGCCGATGGCAACCACTACACCACCTTCGAGGGAGGGTGTATCTACCGCCACGCCTACAATGGACGTGAACAAAAGGCTCTCATTCTGGATGTTAAGAGTGCCGGTATTGAGGGTGTGGTTGACGACTACACTTTCTCGCCCGACGAGAGCAAAATCCTTCTGCGACTCAATAGCGAGCCCCTCTATCGCCGTAGCCACTTCTCCCACTATGTGGTCTATGACCTCGCTTCGGGTGCGGTGGAAAGTGTTGACGAGAGCAGTAGGCTCCGCTGGGTGGAATTTGCACCAAATGGCAAGAAAGTGGCCTTTGTGAAGGATAACAACCTCTATATCCGTGATTTGGAGTGTGGGTTTACCTACCCCGTAACCGAGGATGGCCAGTGGAACCACATCATCAATGCTATGCCCGATTGGGTGTATGAAGAGGAATGGGGCATTGATAATGCTTTTGAGTGGTCGCCCGATGGGGAGCAAATTGTTTTCCTCAAAAGCGACGAGAGCGAGGTGAAGGAGTTTGGGTTTATGAAGTACCTCACGGGCTCGCCCTATCCCGAACTCTTCAAATATAAGTACCCCAAGGCAGGCGAAAGGAACTCCACTGTGTCGCTCCACCTCTTTAATGTGGCCGATGGGACCACTGCCAAAGTGAGCCACAACACCCCCGAGGAGGACCTCTACATTCCCTTCTTCGATTGGACTCCCGATGGTAGGCTCTATTACTTTGTCATCAACCGCCTGCAAAATAACCTTGCTGTGGTGTTGTGTGAGAGAAATGGAGAGCAGAGGAACATCTACGAAGAGCAGGATAGCAAATACATCGACGGCATTGGGCTTGGTACAATCACTTTCCTCTCCGACTCGGACCGCTTTCTGGTGCTGAGCGAGAGGGGAGGGTATAACCACCTCTACCTTTCGAGCCTCTCGAAGGGCGAACTTGTGCCCGTTACGTCGGGCCGTTGGAACGTAACGCAGGTGGTGTGTGCTACGGATAAGAAGATTTGGTACCTTTCGACCGAGGGCTCACCATTGCGTAGGGAACTCTATTCGATTGGTGTGAATGGAAAGAACAAAGAGCGACTTTCGACCACTGCCGGCACCTATTCTATCGTGCCAAGCGAGGGCTGCCGCTACTATGTGAGCTATTTCTCCAACGCCACCACGCCCAATATCGTAACGCTCCACAAGGGTAATGGTAGGTTGGTGGATACTTTGGAGAGCAATGTGGCGTTAAGAAAGTATATGGCCGAGGTGCAGCTCCCCGCAAAAGAGTTTTTCACCTTCACCACCGAGCGTGGCGACACTCTGAATGCCTACATCAAAAAGCCCGCAGGCTTTGATGTGAGTAAAAAATACCCTGTGCTGATTACCCAATACAGCGGCCCTGGCTCGCAGGATGTGAGGGATAGGTGGACGATTGATTGGGAGGATGCACTCGTACAGCAGGGCTACGTTGTGGTCGATTGCGACCCGAGGGGTACGGGCTATCGCAGTGCGGAGTTCAAGAAGAGTACCTATGGCATTATGGGCAGGCTCGAAACAGAGGACCAGATTAGCTTTGCCCGCTGGGTGGCACGCCAATCGTGGGCCGATGCAGAGCGCATCGGAATCTATGGTTGGAGCTATGGTGGTTTTATGGCTCTGAACTGTATTTTGAAGGGGGCAGATGTGTTCAAAATGGCAATTTCGGTGGCACCTGTTACCTCGTGGCGTTACTACGATTCGGTCTATACCGAGCGTGTGAATGGCCTGCCACAGAGTAATGCCGAGGGCTATGACGAGCCTTCGCCCATTGGCTATGCGGCCAATTTGAAGGGAAAACTACTGCTGATGCACGGCACGGCTGATGATAACGTACACGTGCAGAATACCCACGCTATGGCCTATGAGTTTGTCAAGGCGGGTAAGCAGATTGATATGATGATTTATACCGACGACAACCACTCGATGGTGCCCTATGGACGTAGGAACGTAAGGCAAAAGATGGTTGACTACTGCATCGAAAACTTGTGATTATGAGAAAGATAATAACGACACTCACCGTGATTTTTGTCGGACTCCTTACGGCTGCTGCACAGAATGTGGCAGGTAGGGTGGTCGATTCAAAGGGTGAGCCCATCGTGGGTGCGACGGTCTATTGGGATGGCACCACGGTTGGTGCGGCTACGGATGCCGAGGGCCGCTATGAGGTCTATCGTGTGAAGGAACACAACGTGTTGGTTGCTACCTACTTGGGATATACGGACGTGGCTGTGGACGTGGCCAAAGAACAGAAGGAGGTCAACTTCACTCTCACCGAGGGCGTTGGTATTGAGGAGGTTGTGATTGAGGGCACGGCGAGTGGTAACTTCATCCGTCAGGGCGGTATTGCCAAGGACGAGATGATTAGTTTTGCGGGCCTTTGCAAGATGGCTTGCTGCAATTTGGCCGAGAGTTTCGAGAACTCCGCTTCGGTAACGGTGGGTTATAGCGACGCTGTGAGTGGCAGTAGGCAGATTAAGATGCTGGGCCTTGCAGGTACCTACACCCAGATTCTCGACGAAAACAGGCCTATTATGCGAGGCATTGGCTCGCCCTATGGACTCAATTATACCCCGGGTATGTGGCTCAACTCCATCCAAGTATCCAAGGGTGTGGCTTCGGTTACGGCGGGCCACGAGGCCATTACGGGACAGATTAACCTCGAATACCGCAAGCCTACCGACGAACAGAAATTCTTCCTAAACCTCTACTTCGACAACGAGTTGAAGCCGGAGATGAACGTGGCAGTGCCCATTGCTCTCACGAAGGACAAGTCGCTGACTACAACCGTGTTGCTTCACTATTCGGGCGACACCAATGAGTATGACCACAATGGCGATGGTTTCCGTGATTTGCCTATGGCACAGCAGTTTAATGTTGCTAACCGTTGGCTCTATCAGGCTCCAAATGGTACCCAATGGCGTTGGGGGTGGAGGTTTGTTGACGAGAACCGTGAGGGTGGCCAGATGGGTTATGACCACAAGAAGATGTATGACCAACTTGTGAGCGAGAAGCCACAAACCTATGGCTCCGATATGCACAACCGTGGGTTGAATGCCTACTTGAAGGTGGGTAAACCCGTGGGCGCAGCTGTGTGGGACGAGGAAAATCAGGAGGAGGCTCGTTCCAGCGTGGCCTTTGTGATGGATATGGATAAGTTCGAGATGGACTCCTACTTTGGTCGTAATACCTACAACGGCTTGGAGCAATCTGTGTGGGGCAACCTGACCTGGCTGCACTACTTTACGGGACGTTCCTACCTGACCACCGGTGCTTCGATGTGGGTGCGCCACGTGGAGGAGGATGTGGTGCAGACGGCCCTGCCACTCCAAAACTATATGGATGTTGTGGAGCCGGGTGTGTTTGCCGAATACACCTATAATATAAAGGATAAGTTCTCGCTGGTGGCAGGCGTGCGTGGCGACCTTTCGACCATCCCCGGAGGTGTGAGCGAATCGGGCGAGTTGATAGCCGCCGAGAGCGAGTTTCTGCT
This sequence comes from Tidjanibacter sp., assembly GCA_045614965.1. GTDB lineage: Bacteria > Bacteroidota > Bacteroidia > Bacteroidales > Rikenellaceae > Tidjanibacter. The sequence goes on along the minus strand of JAZLDY010000015.1, from coordinate 8,437 downwards.
TACTCCCCGTATGCACCTGCGCTACAACCTTACCGAACAGACCGCTTTGAGGGCTTCGGCAGGCTTGGGCTCTCGCAGGGTTATGCCCTTCACGGACAATATCTGGATGCTTGGCACCAACCGCACGATTGTAAACTCCTTGCAGGCGGGCGAGGATATTGAGAAGGCAGCCACTATGGGCGCAAGCCTCACTCACACGTTGAGCCTTGTGGACTACAACGACCTCACGGTTAGTTTCGACTATTTCCACACCCGCTTCTCCAATGCGGTGTTGGCCGACCAAGAGATGGACGATAATAGCATCCGCCTTTATGCTCTTGATGGCCCTGCTTTTGCGAATAATTGGCAGGTGGATGTGCAGTGGACCCCCCTTGAAGGACTCGATATATTCACCACGTTCCGCTATACAGACTCGAAGATTACGAAAGAGTTGGATGGGGTTAAACACCTTGTCGACAGACCTTTGGTGGGTAAGTTCAAGGGCCTTGTGAATGTACAATATGCCACCAAGTTCCGCCGTTGGGTGTTCGACTTTACGGCCCAACTCAACGGCCCGATGAGGTTGCCCGCATTGGATGGCAACTTCCGTGATGCCACCTACTCGCCCGTCTACCCGATGTTCTACGGACAGGTGAGCCACCGCATAGGTCAGTGGGATATCTACGTTGGTTGCGAGAACATTCTCAACTATATGCAACACAACCCCATTATTTCGGCCGACAAGCCATTCTCACCCGAGTTTAACTCCTCGGTGGTGTGGGGTCCGCTGATGGGTAGGAAGTTCTACATTGGAGCGAGATTTAATTTATACTAATACCTAATTAAGACTATGAAAAGATTGTTTGTCGTGATGCTGGCCCTTGTTATCGGTGTGGGCGCAGTGTGTGCACAGCAGAAAACCGAGGTTAAGAAGAGGGCAACCGTAACCTTTGCTACCAACCTCGATTGTGAGAATTGTGCCAAGAAGATTTTGGATGTTATTCCTTTCAAAAAGGGTGTAAAGGATGTGGTTGTTGACGTTCCCACCAAGGCTGTAACCGTTACCTACGACCCCCGCAAGACCAACGAGGCTGCGCTCGCAGAGGCTTTGGAGAAGATTGACGTGCGTGTTGTGAAAGGCTGCGAGGGCGAGTGCAAAGAGCACGACCACAATCACAACCACAAAGGCCACGACCACAAGCACGCCGGCCCCAAACACTGATTTTTCGGATGGCGTTACTCCCATTGCGAGTGGCGTTGCCTCAAAACAAAATCGCAGGTTACTACTCTTGTAACCTGCGATTTTGTCTTATAGAAGTGCAACCTATTGTTGCTGCTGGGCCTTCTCGGCTCGCTTGCGGTCAATCTCGCTCAGCAGGATTTTACGCATACGCATAAACTTTGGCGTAATCTCCACATACTCGTCCTCACGCATATATTCGAGTGCCTCCTCCAACGAGAACTTCACGGCGGGTGCAAGGATAATCTTGTCATCCGAGCCGCTTGCACGCATATTGGTCAACTTCTTACTCTTGGTCAAATTGAGGCAGATGTCGTTATCACGAGTGTTCTCGCCGACCACCTGACCGCAATAGATTTCGTCGCCAGGCTCCACAAAGAAACGGCCCCTATCCTGCACCTTGCCCAAAGCATAGGCATAGGCCTGACCGGTCTCCATTGCCACCAACGAGCCTACCGAGCGCATCTCAATCTCGCCCTTGTAGGGCTCAAAGCCTTTCAGACGGTGAGCCATAATGGCCTCGCCTGCGGTGGCAGTCAGGAGGTTGCTCCTCAGGCCAATGATACCCCTCGAAGGGATGTCAAATTCGAGCCTTGTGCGTTCGTTGCGGGACTCCATATTGCGCAACGTACCCTTGCGTTTGGTGGCAAGTTCAATGGCCTTGCCGGAGTAGTCGTCGGGTACGTCGATGGTGAGTTCCTCCACAGGCTCGCACCTCACACCGTCAATCTCCTTGAAGAGCACTTTGGGCTGGCCCACCTGCAACTCATAACCCTCACGTCGCATCGTTTCGATGAGCACCGAGAGGTGCAACACACCACGACCATAGACAATGAACTTGTCGGCACTATCGCCCTGCTTAACCCTCAGGGCGAGGTTCTTCTCCAACTCCTTGTCCAGACGTTCCTTGATGTGGCGGCTGGTAACAAACTTACCATCTTTGCCAAAGAAGGGCGAATCGTTGATGGTGAAGAGCATACTCATAGTGGGCTCATCAATGGTGATAGGGGGCAGTGGCTCGGGGTTCTCGAAGTCGCAAATGGTGTCGCCAATCTCGAAGCCGTCGATGCCCACAAGTGCGCAAATCTCGCCACACTCCACCTGCTCGGCTTTGGCTTTGCCAAGGCCCTCAAACACCATCAGGTCTTTGATTTTGCTCTTGACGAGTGTCTTGCCATCACGCTTTGCAAGTGTTACGTTCATACCCGCACGCAGGGTGCCACGAGTGAGCTTGCCCACAGCAATACGGCCCAAGTAGGGCGAGTATTCGAGCGAGGTGATGAGCATCTGGGGAGTACCCTCCACCTTCTCGGGCTCGGGAATCTCGTCGATAATGGTGTCGAGCAGAGGTGTGATGGTGTTGGTTTTCTCCTTGTAGGTGTGCGACATCCAACCCTGCTTTGCGCTACCATAGATGACCTTGAAGTCCAACTGCTCCTCGTTTGCATCGAGGGAGAACATCAGGTCGAACACCTGTTCATACACATAGTCGGGACGGCAGTTGGGCTTGTCCACCTTGTTGACAACCACAATGGGTTTTTTGCCCAATGCGAGTGCCTTCTGCAACACAAAACGTGTCTGGGGCATAGTGCCCTCAAAGGCGTCCACCAGCAGAATAACACCGTCGGCCATATTGAGTACCCTCTCAACCTCTCCACCAAAGTCGGAGTGGCCAGGGGTGTCTATGATGTTAATTTTGTAGTCCTTGTAGATTACCGACACGTTTTTCGACAGAATGGTGATACCCCTCTCCCTTTCGAGGTCGTTGTTGTCGAGCACGAGAGTTCCGCTTGCCTCTTGGTTACGAATGAGGTTGGCTTGCAGAATCATCTTGTCCACGAGGGTTGTTTTACCGTGGTCAACGTGTGCGATAATTGCGATGTTGCGTAGTTTTTGCATCTTCTTTATTTGAGTTCTCTTTATTTTTACGGCTACAAAGGTAGTAATTTATGCTGTTTTGTACTACCTTTGTAGTAAATAAAGATAGACTTTTTATGTGTAAAGAGTTGAAAATAGAGTTTGCACACACTCTCACGAGTGAAATCCACGTGGGTAAGGTGGAAGAACTGCTTCCAGCATTGCTGCCCAAGGGTAGAGTGGTGGCTGTTGTTGACCGCAATGTGAGCCACCTTTGCGACCGCTTGGGGGTGGAGGAACTCTTTGTGGTGGATGCAAGCGAGGAGGCCAAAACCATCGACACCGCAACGAAGATTTGGAGCCGTTTGGTGGAGGTGGGTGCCGACCGCAATACATTCCTGCTCGGCATAGGTGGTGGTATTGTTACAGACCTTGTGGGTTTTGTGGCTGCGACCTATATGCGAGGCGTTCGCTTTGGTCTTGTGCCTACCACGCTGCTTGCACAGGTGGATGCAGCCATTGGTGGTAAGTGTGGAGTGAACTTCGGGGGCTACAAGAATATGGTGGGGGCCTTTGCGCCTGCACGTTGGGTGGTGTGCGACGTGAGCCTACTCTCAACGCTGGGCCATAGGGAGTTGCGCTCGGGTATGGCGGAGGTTGTCAAAACGGCTATCCTCGGTGATGCAGACTTGTTTGAGCTCTGCGAGCAGAATGATCTCGCAAGCCTCGCAGGCAATATTGAACTGTTTGGCGAGGTGGTACGACGTGCTGCTGCGGTCAAGTGTGCTGTTGTGCAGAGGGACTTGTTGGAGAGTGGTGAAAGGCGTAAACTCAACCTCGGACACACTCTTGCGCACGCCATAGAGAGCCTTACGAGGGAGTACACCCACGGTGAGGCGGTGGCCATAGGACTCGTCTATGTGGCTGCCAAATCGCTCCACGAGGGACTTCTCACGCAGAGCGACTATCAGCGCATTGTTGCTGTTCTGCAACGCTACGACCTGCCAACTTCGGTGAGCCTGCCCGAAGAAGAACTTTGGGCCGCAATGGGCCACGACAAAAAGAATAAAGATGGCCAAATTGGTTGGGTGCTCCCAACGGGCATAGGAGAATTAGTAATCAGTTGTCAGTAATCAGTTATCAGTAATCAGTGAATAGTAGCGGCTCCCTTTCTCGGGAGCCGCATTGTTTTATTCTCTATCGCACTGCACTAATAGAGCCCCAATAGGTTGTGGTGGGGTAGAAATTGGAACTCATTTGGAGTTGTGCTCCGCCTGTGGAGGAGTAGATGTGGAGCGTGAAGGTGTACTCGTTGCCCGAGTAGAGCCACGAATCAAAGGTTACGGTCCAGCCGTCGTCGGTCTGTATGGTGGTGTAACCATTCAGGGTGGTTATCACGGTGTTGACCACCGAAAGCCGATAGGGTGGAGTGAACCCTCGATAGTAGGGCAGGCAGATGTCGGCCCAATCGGAGTAGATGGCGAGTTCGGCATTGGGGTTGCTGATGAGGTGGCTGCCACCGGCAGGCTCCACGTTGAACATCGAGGGGTAGAAGATGAAGTTGTGAGAGAGCACGGTGGAGTCGATGAAACGCTCATAGGCGGCTTGGCGTGCCTTGCGCTTGGCTATGCGCTCACGGTGCTTGTCGCTCAACTCTTTTTCGTGTCGCTGGTCGGCAGGCGTTTCGATGGGGGCGGAAGAGGAACGAATGGCCCTCAGGGTGGGTGCGGCAGCCAGAACAACGATGGTGGCAATGCCGATGATAAGGAGAGTTTTTTTCATGACTTGAAATAACTTTTGCGTTGAACTACTCCCTCCGCATTGCAAATTCCTTGCCCAATGGGGTGCGGTGCGAGGAAAACCCAAAACAATTTCGTACCTTTGTGGGCCACAAAACGAAGGCTTTGATTGTGTATGAAAGCAGTATTCAAATTCAGTAGTTCGAAAATCTCACAGATACCCGACCACGGCAAACCCGAATTTGCCTTCATCGGCAGGAGTAATGTGGGTAAGTCGTCGCTTGTCAATATGCTCACCGAGAGTAAGATTGCGAAGGTGTCGGCCACTCCCGGTAAGACCAAACTCATCAACCACTTCTTGTGCGACGAGAAGTGGTGGTTGGTGGATTTGCCCGGCTATGGCTATGCCCGTACCTCGCAGAGCGTCAGGAGGGAGTTTGCCACAATCATCACCGACTATGTTACCAAGGCCAAAGGTCTTTATTTCCTCTTTGTGCTGGTCGATAGCCGACACGCTCCGATGAAGATAGACCTCGACTTTATGCAACTGTTGGGACGTGAGGGTGTCCCCTTTGGGGTGGTTTTCACAAAGACCGACAAACAGAGTCAACGCCAAACAAATCTCAATATCGAAGCCTATCGTAAGGCCCTCTCGGAGTGGTGGGAAGAACTCCCTCCGATGTTTGCAACCTCCTCCGCAAAGGGACGTGGCAGGGAGGAGATTCTCGGTTTTATTGCAGATTGTTTGGTAAATGTTGATAAAACGACGGAGTAAAATTGGAAAATTTATAAATAGGCCCTAAATTTGCGCAACAATTAACCCACAAAACAAACAATGGCTATACATAAACTGAAAATCTTTGCTTGTAGCGGCTCGGAGGCTGTGGCTGCAAAGATTGCCAAGAGTTACGGTGTAGAACTTGGCGACCTGACCGTCAGTCGTTTCAGCGACGGTGAATTTCAACCTGCATTTAATGAGAGTATTCGTGGCTGTACGGTGTTTATCGTGCAATCTACTCCTCCCCCAGCAGAGAACCTTATGGAATTGTTGCTGACCATTGATGCGGCACGCAGGGCTTCGGCTCATATGGTGGTTGCTGTTATGCCCTATTTTGGTTGGGCACGTCAGGACCGCAAGGACCGTCCAAGGGTACCCATTGGTGCCAAGTTGGTTGCCAATCTTCTTTCGGCAGCAGGTTGCGATAGGGTTATCACCATCGACCTCCACGCCGATCAGATTCAGGGTTTCTTCGACATTCCTGTTGACCACGTTTACGCTTCGAAGGTGTTTGTACCTTACATCAAGAATATGCACTTGGAGAACCTCTCGGTTGCTACTCCCGACATCGGTGGTGCAAAGAGGGCCAACAGCTATGCATCCTATTTGGAGGCTCCGCTGGTCATCTGCCACAAACACCGTGAGAGGCCCAATGTTGTGGGCACAATGACCGCTATCGGCGAGGTTAAAGGACGTGATATCCTCATCTTCGACGATATGGTTGACACAGCAGGCACGCTGACCAAAGCGGCAGGTATGTTTATGGATATGGGTGCAGCGAGCGTTAGGGCGGTGATTACCCACCCTGTGTTGAGTGGTCCCGCTTATGAGCGTATCGCCGAGAGCGCACTCACGGAGGTTATCGTTACCGACACTCTTCCCTTGCGTGCCGACAAAGACACCTCGAAATTCACCGTGTTGAGCGTTGCCGATATGCTGGCTGACGTTATCGAGAGGGTGCACAACTACCGTGAGATTAGCTCACAGTTTGTGTTCAGCAAGAAATAAGAAATATCAAAATCGGATATGACAATCGCCCCGAAGTGTTTCGGGGCGATTGTTTTGTGTGGGTTGCGGTAGGGCGACTCCGTTTAGTTGGAGGCCTTCAACTCCTCCTCCACTTTTGAGAGTCGCTCACGACAGAAAGTAATGAGCTCGGTGGCTCGTGCAACTTGTGCGGAGAGGGTGTCGATGTCGGCTTCGCCACTGTCGAAACTCTTCAATATGCCCTCCAACTCGCTGAGGGCTTGGCTGTAAGTCATCTCTTTGTCCATATATCCTTGTCTTTTATTTTGTTTTGTCGGTGATGGTTGCCTTTGCAGTGCCATCGGCAACGGTGATTTCGATGCTGTCGCCCATTTCGATATTGTCAATCGAAGAGAGCGCACGCCCCCTGTGGCGAACTACCGAGAAACCCATTGCCAAAATGCGCTGTGGCGAGGAAGAGTTCACCTTTATCTCCGCACGCTCCAATCGTGCCTTGTGGGCCTCTATCAGGCGGGCTACGCTGTGGTGTAACTCCACCGAAGCCCTTTCGAGCCTGACCTCCATACGGCGCAGAAACCCTTCGGCCAGGGTGCGCACAAGTGCGTTGTTGCGTTCCAAACGTGTGCGATGACTTTCGAGCAGTGCGGCAGAGGCGGTGAGGATGCGCTCATAGGCATATTCAACCTCCGAGTGGAAACCCGTGATGCGCTCCACCAGAAAGTCGGCAACAGCCGTGGGCGTTTTCAGGGCAGTGTGGGCCACAAGGTCGGCAACCGATGTGTCTTTGTCGTGGCCTATGCCTGTGAGTATGGGTAGTGGAAATTGTGCAATGTGAGCCGATAGGGGGTAGGCGTTAAAGCACCCCAAGTCGCTCTGGGAACCTCCGCCTCGAAGTATGGCCACTGCATCAAACTCCCCCTCACGGTCGGCCACACGTCCGAGTGCATCAATGATGCTTTGCTCGGCAGCACCGCCCTGCACTATGGCCTCAAAGAGGGTGGCCTCAATGCGATAGGGCGAGGCTGCAAGGTGGTTTGTGAAGTCTTGGTAGCCGGCGGCTGTGGCGGACGAAATTACCGCAATTCGCTGAATGACAGTGGGTAGGTCGAGGGTTTTGTTGAGGTCAACGACCCCCTCGGCGGTTAGTTGCTCGATGGTCTGACGGCGACGCTGCTCCTGCTCGCCAATGGTGTAGGCGGGGTCGATGTCGCTCACCACAAGCGACAAACCATAGGACTCGTGGAAGGTAACGCTCACTTTCAAAAGCACCTTCATACCAGCCGAAAGTGGCTCTCCTGTGGCTGCTTGGAAGTGGGCCGAGAGCATACCCCAACGACTTCTCCACACGGCTGCGGAGGCTTTGGCTTTGGGCGTACCATCGGTGTCGCCCTTCTCGATTAGTTCCATATAGCAGTGGCCCGAGTAGCGATTTTCCTTAATTTCGCCCACCTCGGCACAAATCCACACCCCCAACGGAAACCTCTCGGCCAACGTACGGCGCACGTCGGCGAGTAATTCGGAGAGAGTTATGTGCTTTTCGTTTGTCATTTATGACAAAGGTACGGAAAAATGATTAATATATCACAGGTTGACACTAAAATAATCTATCTTAGTGGGTGCTGGGTGAGAGTTAGTGTACACCTTGAGCATATTAATTAAAAATACTGATATATTGATTTTTACGATCGGATTATATATCTTTACATCCATAAATCGGAATTTAATAGATATGGAATTACAAACCCAAAGATTGTTGCTGAGACCTTGGCAAGAGGATGATGCTGACGAACTATACAAGTATGCCAAAGACCTACAAGTGGGGCCAGCTGCAGGATGGCCAGTACATACAAGCGTTGA
>JAZLDY010000014.1:0-4830 GCA_045614965.1 Tidjanibacter sp. | reverse complement strand
GCTTGTGGGGTTTGTGTGTGTCGTGTCGGTTTAGAAGATGTAGTTGGTGCCGATGTTCAGACCACCATTACCATCCCTCTTGTCGAGTGGCATACCATACTCAACCGAGATGATGAAGTTGTGGTTCATCACAAGTTTCAGACCCGCACCAACGCTGGTGTGGATACCACCTGCATCCTCGCCACTATAAATACCTGCAAGTTTCATCACCTCGTTTGCCTGCTTGTCGAAGGCCCTCGACTTGGTGATGATACCCATATCCACAAAGGGGTTGGTGGCAACATACCAATTCTGCTTGAAGAGGCGGAAGTTGGCGAGTTTTACCCTTGCCTCAAAGTTGGCCCAAGCGTAGCCGTCGGCCAAGATACGGTTTTGGAATACGCCACGCACCGAGTTCTTACCACCGAGGCCCTCGTTCTTAATCTGGCGGAGGTAGAGGGGGGTCATTGTCTGCTGCAAGTAGAAGGGGGCATTGCCAAAGGTCTGCTGCCAATTCACACGATAGCCCAACACCACCTTGTCGCCCACCACGGGGAAGAACTGTCGCCAAGTGGCCATAATGCGGCCATAGGCCTCGGCATCGCCAAAGAGGGCGGGCGAGAAGCTACCAACAATCTCGGCGCAGTAGCCCTTGGTGGGTGCAGCCTCCATATCACGGGTGTCATATACAAGGCCGGCTTTCAGTTCGAGGTGGGTACCAGCAACCTCGTTGTTGCTGATAAGGCCGTTTTCTGTGTATAACTCATAGAGAGATTTCTCGTTTTCGTATTGGTCAAGCTCAACATCGCCGGTGGTTACGTTCCAGAATGTGAGGCCCGCCATCCAGGTCAGTCGCTCGGAGATGTTGCCTTGCACGTCCACGATGCCACGCAGCATTGTGCGGTCCATATAGTAGAACGAGCTGCCGCTGGTGAGGTTGTAGTCCAGAGGCGAGGCATAGCCGTTGAAGCCGTAGAAAGGCGACATTGCCGAGTCGAGGTAGCTCACAGCAGCAGTGAGTCGCAGGCCAGGCAGCAGGTACTTGGAGTCATAGAAGACGTGTGCGATGGTTTCGCCCTTGGTGTAGCGTGAGAGCTCCACGTTGAATTTGTGGAGGTAGGTGGGGTAGGTGCTACCGTCGCCAAAGTAGAAGAAGTCGCACAGTGCGCCATACTGAAATCCGAGGTCGCTGTTGTAACTAATAGCGGGCAGGGGGCCAAGGTTCCAGCCCGTTTTAACCTCCTCTTTTGCCTGTGCGCTTGCTCCAAAGGCAATCATTACGCAGGCCAACGAAAGAATAATCTGTTTTTTCATAGGTTTGTTTCTCCTTTTATATGTGTGTTTGTTTTCGGTTTACAGAAGTAAAAGAACTTTGTAGATGATAAATCCCAAATAGTTGCCCAACGCATAACCCACCAAACCGATGGTTACACCCACAATCATAATGTCCTTGTTCTTCATCGAAGCAGCAATCATAGGGACAAAGATGGGCGAGTTGATGAGGGTGTTGGAGGTGATGATGGTGGTGTCGCCATCCACCTTGAAAATCTTTGCCAATAGGATGGTAAGAAATAGCGAGCCGAAGATGGCAATCACCTGATAGGCTACAATGGCCAATGTGCCCTCAAACTCAATGGCTCGCAGGTTGGCCATCGAAGCAACCACGATGGAGAAGATGTAGATGATATACATACCCGCATCGTAGCTCTTGTCCCAAGTTTTGACCTCCTTCCAGAGCGAGAAGATTAGCGCAAGGGTTGTGAGGGAGAGAATCATCACCACCGTAAAGATGTTTTCGTCGAAACGCTTGGCGTAGGTGGCAATGCCAAAGGCTGCCGCTACGATGATGAGTGTGAGGGTCAACACCTTTATCAGTTGAGTAATGGAGTCCTTCTTTGCGAAGCCTTTGTAGGGGTTCTTCTCGGTATATTCGTCCACATTCACCTCTTGGTCGGTGGTATAGACGCCTCGTCCCAATACTTTGCGTGCCCACTTGATACCCACACTCATCAGGAACACCAAATAGACAAAGCAGATAATCATATCGAAGGAGTTGAGGATGATGAAGGTGTTGTTGTCCATTTCGAGCATCACCTTCAACGCTGCCAAATTGGGCGTGCCACCCGTACACTTGCCCGCAATGGCACCACCAATCACAGCGGCTTCGGAATCCCCCCCTAAGTGATTGTGTAACAGCAAGAAACCCACAACAACCATTGTTACCACTGCCGCCACTCCGATAATGGTGATTTTCAACGATGTCTTGATGGAGAACTTCTTGAAGTCGCAACTATACAGCATCATCGGCAGAGCCAACGGAATGGCAATAGTTGAGATTGTATCTTGCAGTGGGAAGTAGTCTGCGGGGATAATGTTGAGGTTTGCGATGATGAAACCCAAAAAATAGAGCACCAGAACAGGCCCTATCTTACCCAAAATCTTTGACCTGTTACACGCCCACAAAACAGCTGCGGGCGAGAGCAGATAGAAGAGAATAAGAATAATTTTACCCAACATAACTTGTTCATTTTGTGGCTCTTGTGGCGTTATCTATCGTGTGTGTGATAGGTGGTAGAGAGCCCCTATTCATTACTTGTGGCAGGCCAAAGATACAACTTTTTCTCCAAAATGCAACAAAAAGCGGTGCCAACCGAAGAAGGTGGCGCCGCTTGGTTATGTGTGTGGTTTGTGCTTACAACGTATTCAGCAGGGTGAAAATCAGGTAGCCAAGGTAGTTGCCCACAGCATAGCCAGCAAGACCATTGGTGATACCAACCATAATGGCGTTTTTGTTCTTCATCGTAGCTGCAATCATAGGTACGCAGATGGGCGAGTTGACCAATGTGTCGGAGGTGATAACCGCACTGTCGGCATCCACCTTGCAAGGTTTGGCCAGCAGCACTCCGAGTGCAAGCGAGCCAAAAACTATGATGGCCTGATAGACCAACACCCACAAGCCCAACTTCCAATCGAGTTGCGAGAGGTCGGCCAACATTGCCATCGCAAGGCAGAAGATGTAGATGAGATACATACCCGCATCGAAACTCTTGTCCCACGAGCGCACACCCTTGAAGGCTGTCAACAGAAGGCTGATGGTCGTGAGGGTGAGGATGAGAGCAACCATCGAGAAGTCGCCACCCAAGATGTCGAACATAGGTTTGCCCTCCTTGAAGAAGCCACTAACCACCAACGACACTCCGGCCACAGCAGCGGCAGCAACAAAGACTTTCAAAAGTTGGATGATGCTCTTCTTCTTTCCGAAATCCTTGTAGGGGTTGTCGTTTACAAACTCTTCGGTGTTGATGATGTCGTTGTGGGCCTTGTAGTCCTTGCCGTGTACAATACGGCGGGCAATCGACACACCACCACCCATCAGGAACATAAGGTAGAAGAACGATACCACAAGGTTGCAGGTGGCAACCAAGGCAAACATCTCCTCCGAAAGCCCCCTCTCACCGAGCATCATATTCACAGCAGCAAAGTTGCCCGCACCACCGGTGTATTGGCCGGAAAGCGTTGCGCCAATGGTCGGGCCACTCACGCCGAGTTGCTCTTTGAGCAACAAGAAGCCCAAGACTACGGTGATGGCTACGGAGAGCACGCCCACGATGAAAGCCCTAACGGTAACGCCAGCCTTGAAGTTTTTGAAGTTGCAACCGAACAGCATCATCGGTATCGCAAGGGGAATCATCACATCCTGCAAGAGTTTTTGAATACCGCCATATTCGGCAGGTATGATGTGTAGGTTGGCGATAATAACACCAAGGATGTAGAGTGTGAGCACAGGACCCACTTTGTTCAACACTTTAACCTTGCGGCAGGCCCACAAAACGGCTGCGGGAGCCACGAGGTAGAATACTACGAGTAGAAGTTTTCCAATCATATTCGATTAAGTTTGTGTTTGCTGTGGCAGGGCAAAGATATACAAAATATTCTAAAATGAACATCTCCACCGCCACTAACTCCTATACCTATATATTATATATAATAATAAACCACCCACTCTGCCCATTCTGCTGCTCGGCGGCCTCGCTGAGCAGGAGGTGCCCGCAGTGCCGGAGAGGTATGTCCGTCTTGCCACGACTGCCACAGGCAGGCGGTTGGCATCTACCACTTTTCCCCGTCAACTGATAACTGACAACTGACAACTTTCCCCACGCTCCCTAAACTCCCTAAACTCCCTAAGTTCCCTAAGCTCCCTAAGGCCCTTAAATCCCTTATGCTGCATTTTACACCAAACAAGGTTTGGTCAATTTTGAACTCCCTTTATCGCCCGCCATCTCTGTTAACAATTATTTAACAAATTGCAACTATCTAATTTGCAGCAACTTGTAAAAAACTGCCAAAAATTTTGCAATTTTTTTGAGGGAAACGCTTGCAGGTTTGAAAAAAGTATCTACCTTTGCATCCGCAATTCAGAAATAACCACGGCAACAGCCGAGGGGAAATAAGAAAAGCAAAAAAAGTTCTAGAAAAATTTGGTGGTTACAAAAATAGACTCTATCTTTGCACCCACGTTCGCCTCTGAAACAGCGGCGATTTTTTTAGCGCCTCGCCGAAAGGTGGGGTACCGAAAAAGGTTCTTTGACTTATTGGTTTTTAAGAGAGAAAAAGAATGCAGAAAGCACGAAGTCTTTATGACTTCGCAAGTTCAATTCAATTCCTTTTAACGGAAAAAAGAAGTAGTCAGGCTCTAACAATACATTTTAATTTTTTTTACAATGGAGAGTTTGATCCTGGCTCAGGATGAACGCTAGCGGCAGGCCTAACACATGCAAGTCGAGGGGCAGCATAAAGAGTAGCTTGCTACTCTTGGTGGCGACCGGCGCACGGGTGCGTAACGCGTATGCA
>JAZLDY010000013.1:0-2107 GCA_045614965.1 Tidjanibacter sp. | reverse complement strand
TGCCACGCTCCGGACACGATGAGGAAATCCTCATTCATCCCCTTGTTGGACTCGGGGAGGCACTGGATAAGCCGGACCCTGTCGTCCCTCGTCCTCATGTAATAGGACTTGTTCTTCAAATGCTGAAGATTGTAGCAGTAGTTGACATCGTGATGGGTCAGCCTCAGACCCATTTTTTCGTTAAGGGCGTCCACGCTGCCCAGGATCCTGAACATGTTGGAGGCGCACTGGGTGGGGGTCAACCGGAAGTAGGTAAGGTAACCCCTCATCACTGGCCCCATGGGGATCGTCATCCCCCCTTCAAGGAAAGCGATGATAGGAATCGCCACTTCGCCCTCTTGCCTCTTGAGGTACCACTCCCCCTCCCTACAATACCTTAAGCCCACATTGGCCGGTATCTTGTAATCGGCGATGAACTCCTCCATCGCCTTCTCAGTGTCAACAAACCTCTTAAGTCTACCCATCCTAGATGACGCCTAAGTGGACTAAAAGATGAACAAATGAAAGAGAAGGACAGAGAGACTTACAGAAATGAGGAGGAGTCCTCGGACTGGCTTTTTGTGCTGGAGGTGGAAGTTTGGCTGGACTCAGAGTAAAGACGCAGGAGCTCTCGATTGCAAATGAAGAGTGAAGAAACGGTTCTAATGGGTACTTATACCCTAGAAAGGAGAGCTGCGCAAGTTTTCCCGCCCACAAATGCCAAACGCATCCCCACCGTTGGATTGTCATCTGTCCGTTGAACGTGGGAAGCATAAAGCCGCCCGAATTTAATGCAAGACACGTTACGCACATCGAAGCGCCAGTAACGCACCTTGGGCAGTTGAAAAGGCGCCAACGCTGACGAGGGATAAGACTTGATTAGACGCGGAGCAGGTCCGGGGATATCAAAATCCTCCTTCCGCCCGAGGATGCGGACAGCACGATTTTGAGGGGCTATTGTGGGGCCAGAATAAGTCAGCAGCCCCGGCCCACTCCAGGCCCAGCCCAACGGCCCATGCCGAGGACGCCTCGACGATCCGAGGTCCGAGGACCAAAGTTTGGAGCCCAGTACCCAAGGAGCGTTGCCGAGGATGGTTACATCCTCGGTATGCCGAGGACAGAGAGAGGGCACACGTCACACCTTCAAGGAGGGTCTCCCCAAGCATCCAAGGAGCAAATAACGAGAACCAATGGCCGGACATTGGAGCATGGCGGAGGAGCAGGTCCCAGGCGAACTGTCACCTCCACATTAAATGCCCTCAACTAATGCTCTGGCCGCATTAATGAAGACAGGTCCTCTGAACAGTGCCGTCTGGAGCGCTGCAACCCACTGGAGGTATGGGAATGCGGCTGATGGGACAGACACTCGAGTAGAAGCCGGATTGATCAACAAATGTAGGGCTAGGATCAACTGAGTGAGGAGTATATAATGTAAAAATCCCTCTTGTGAAGAGGGGGGACGAAAAACCAGAGAAAAAGGAATACTGTAGCAGAGTATTCTCTCCCAACTCTTGTAACCCTTCTGAAAAGAGATAATAGTAGTTTCCAACTCCATAAGGCACGTCCGAGGAGCCCCATGATGTGTTTAAGCCCACGTTCTAGTTATTGGCAACCACGTACAACCATGCATGGCCGTTGCCTTCCTTACTGAGGCCTAGCTCTTGAGTCCACACTCTACAAATTTATTGAAGGGTTAGTTGGGCTTGGGCCCACTCTCTCGATCCTTAGAGAGCGCTCGAATCCACCCCCTACAATTGGCGCCGTCTGTGGGAAGAGCTTGTGTGTTGGTAAGGACAACAGTCGAGCATGGTAGGATCAGGCCCTCACCAAGGAACTCCCAATCGACCTGAACCGGCAAAGTCACGGCATCAGGGCAAGTATGGCGACCCCGGGGGCGGCCAAAACGACAACAGGAGGTTTCGAGAAGGAAGCGTGCACACTTCAACGGCGAGCGAAAGCCGGGGGGACGGGCACATTCCCCAGAAGCGCGACGATGGCCAGGCCACGCGTTCGCAGGAGGCCCACAGCCACGCTTCCCGGAGAAGGGACGATAAGGTGGCCATGCAACGAGAGATAGACGATCTAAAGAGGAAGCTGTGCCGTGCGCAACGAAGACGGTCCGAACCTA
>JAZLDY010000012.1:0-28937 GCA_045614965.1 Tidjanibacter sp. | reverse complement strand
CTCAAACAAGAACAGCAGGGCCAGAATAGTGGCGGCTTGGGTGGCTTTGGTGCCGGTATGGGTAGTATGAGGGGCGCAGTAGGTAGCGTTACGGGCAGGTAGCCCCACCCCCTGCAACAACAACCGAGAAGAGAGAACAATGCAAATGAAGAGATTTTTGATTATAGCAACGACGATGCTTGTGGTGCTTTGTGGTGTGAGCCACAAGGCTGTGGCACAACGTCAGTATGTGGGAGTCAAGGGCGGCTACGGCACAGCCGATGTGCGCCTCTATCCCCACTGGACCAGCCCGCCACTGTGGGGTGCGCTCAATGGTGGCCTCTTTTGGGTCTATTATGGTGGCGACAAACCCAACTCCTACCTCTACGACAATGTGGCGGGAGGTATCAGTGTGGAATTGGAGTTTCTGCAAAGAGGCTTTCAGTATGCAGCACTCGACCGCAACACCAAACTCTACACCTATGGCAGGCGCATCAATACCATAATGGTACCGCTGATGTGGCAACCACACGTTCTGCTGGCCGACGACAGGCTGCGACTCTACCTCAACGCAGGCATCACCGGCTCCTTCAATCTCAACTCCACCGAGTTCTACATCAACAACGAAACAGGCGAGGTTGAGGAGTATGACTACGAGTGGATGACCGTGAGGGACAACCGCTTTGCCTACGGCTTGGTGGTAGGCCTTGGCGGTGGTTTCAGCTTTGGAAAGTGGGAGTTGATGACCGAGTTCCGATACTACTTCGGCTACTCCGACATTGTGAAGCGCAAGACCATCTATTCGGGTACGCAGTTCCTACGCTCGCCACTGGACAACATCAACCTGAGCTTTGGTGTGGCCTACCATTGGAATCACTCCGGCTCGTGGGCTTGGAGTCCTACGCAGAGGGCTGCGGCACGCAAGGCCAGAGAGGCTGTTGAGGAGTTGCCGGAGAGTGTGGAAATTCAAAATTCAAAATTAGAGGGTTTGGACACCTTTGGGCAGATATTATTAGACTAAAAAAGAATATATGGAAAACATTGCAGGAGAGAGCACGAGGCAACAAAAGGTTGCTCGTCAGATACAAAAAGACATCAGCGAACTCTTTTTGAAGGAGTGCGCCGACTTGGTGAAGGGTGTGATTGTGTCGGTAACGGCCGTGAGGGTTAGCCCCGACTTGGAGTATGCCAAAATCTATTTGAGCATCTTCCCCTTCGACAAACACGAGGCTGTGATGGCTCGCATTGAGGCCGATGCGTGGAGGGTGCGCAAACTGCTCGGCGCAAGGATGCGCAACCAGCTGAGGGTTGTTCCCGAGATAACCTTCTTCCTCGACGACTCGTTGGAGTACATCGAGAATATCGACAACCTCCTCAAAAAATAGGCACCACACACTATGCGCCTGCCACTACTATTCGCCCGCCGCTACCTGCGCTCCAAAAAGTCGCTCTCGGTTATCAACACCACAGCGACGGTGAGCTCGGTGGCTATTGGTGTGGCTGTGGCGGCTATGGTGATACTCCTCTCGGTGATGAATGGTTTCAACACCATTCTCCACTCCATACACAACACCACCGAAGCCGACTTGGTAATCTCACCCTCGAAGGGAACACTATTCGCCCGTGAGAGTCTGCCACAGGGGGTATTGGAGGCTACCGAGGGCGTTGGGGCCTTCTCGTTCTACTTGGAGGAGAGTGTGCTGGCCGAATATGGGCGCAAGCAGATGTTTGCCACGCTGAGGGGTGTGGATGAACGCTATGCGGAGGTGGTGCCATTGGCCGACAGCGGTGTGATGTGGTATGGGGAGTGGAAGTTGACACACGGCCAGAGGCGTAGGGCTGTGGTGGGCTTTGAGTTGGACAACATCTTTGCCGATGGCTACTCGGTGCGCAATGCGGCACTGCACAACAAACTCTCACTCCACGCACTACGCAGGGAGAACATATCGTCGCTCCTGCCGATGAGTGCCATACGCACCGTGGAGGTGGACCACGCAGGAACACTCTCCGATGCGGCCACCGAACTTGTAAACCACCTCTTTGTGTCGCTCGACGTGGCCGAAGAGCTCTTGGCTGCAAAGGACAAGGCTTCGGCTGTGGCTATTAGGGTGGCCGAGGGGAAGAGTATCGAAAAGGTGCAAGCCCAACTGCAAAAGAGCATAGGCGAGGGGTGGAAGGTGGAAAACCGCTACCAGCGCAACGAGGCCCTCTATAAGGTTATGAAGGTGGAGAAGGCGAGCATCTTCCTGATTTTGCTGCTCGTTACACTCATCGCCACGGTATCGATTATCGGCTCGCTGGTGATGCTCATCATCGAGAAGCGCAACGACACGGCAACCCTCTATGCCATTGGAGCCAAAAACGAGTTTGTGAGAGAGGTGTTTACCCTCGAAGGACTCCTCATTGGCCTGCGAGGTGCAGCGTGGGGCGTGATTGGCGGCCTTGTGGTGTGCTTTGCGCAAATTAGGCTGGGGCTTGTGAAGATGCCCGGCAACACGTTCTTGGTGGAGAACTACCCCGTGGAGGTCAGGCTCACCGATATTGTGATGATAGCTGTGGCGGTTGTGGCCGTCAATTATGTGATAACAAAACTTACGGTTCGGAGGATGGTTCCGAAGATTGATAAACCCGATGAAACACGTTATTAGAAATATTCTTTTTGTTGTAGCCCTTGCCCTTGTGGCGGGTGGCTGTTCGAGGAGTGAGGTTATTCCCGACAGGGAGTTGGAGAAAATCACAAGGGAGATGTTCCTTGTGAATGCCTATGCGCAGGCGCAAAGCATCAAGACCGACAGCCTCGACATCTACACCCCCATTTTGGAAAAATATGGCTACACACAGGACGACTTTTTCAACACCCTTGCCAACTTCCAGAAACGCAAGAGCGCACGATTGAGTGATGTGATTGAGAGCACCATCGCCTCGCTCGAATCGTTAGCCAATGGCTATGAGCAAAAGTTGCGCAACCTCAACTATGTTGACTCGTTGGCCAAAGCGATGTGCGCAAAGGAGGTTATGAGTGTGGACAAAATCAGAGTTCGTAGGCTGAGGGATACCGCCAAACTTGTCCTCTCGTTGCCCATCAGGGATGTGGGCGAGTATGTCATCTCCTACAACTACCACATCGACACCCTCGACAAGAACACCCACCTCCAAAGTACCCAATGGACCCTCACGGAGGATAGCGTGCGCAACCACTACCTGCGCACCTCGCTCACCCACGGAGAGCGCAAGAACTACAAGACAACCCTGCGCCCCAAGAAGGGAGCAACCGAATATTTCATCCAATTTGCCGACTACGCCAAGAGGGAGGAGAGGCCCTACATTACCATCGACTCCCTGCGCATAACCTACATACCACCAAGCGAAGAGGCCCTTGCGCATATGGATTCGGTGTTGAGTTTCAAACCCAACATTGTGCTCTGCGACTCAGTTGAGGTCTATGGCTCGCTGGATGCTGTGGTGCCAATGCTTTCACGAGATTCGTTGGCCGCTATGGAGAAGCGTGCAAAGGAGGCCGCCGAAGCCAAAGAGAAGGCAAAAAGGAAGAGTAGGAATAGGAGTAAAAAAACAAAATAGGACACTATATGTACACAAAAGAGGAAATCTACGACCCCAAAACCACCGCCGAACTGATGGAGCACTACGAGGCTATCCTCCGACTCCTCGGCGAAGATGCCCAGCGTGAGGGCCTGCTGAAAACACCCGAGAGGGTGGCCAAATGTATGCAGTTTCTCACCAAGGGCTACAACGAAGACCCTGCGGAGATTCTTCGCTCGGCCATTTTCAAGGAGGACTACAAACAGATGGTCATCGTTAAGGACATTGAGATATACTCGCTGTGCGAGCACCATATGCTGCCCTTCTATGGCAAGGCACACGTTGCCTACATTCCCAATGGCCAGATTACGGGCCTTTCG
This sequence comes from Tidjanibacter sp., assembly GCA_045614965.1. Taxonomy (GTDB): domain Bacteria; phylum Bacteroidota; class Bacteroidia; order Bacteroidales; family Rikenellaceae; genus Tidjanibacter. Next base: position 25,038 of record JAZLDY010000012.1, on the reverse strand, counting down.
AAAATTCCACGCTGTGTGGAGAGTTTTGCCCGAAGGTTGCAGGTGCAGGAGAGGCTCACAATGCAGATTAGGGATTGCATACAGGAGACACTCAACCCGCTGGGGGTGGCCGTTGTGATTGAGGCAGCGCATATGTGTATGCAGATGAGGGGTGTGCAGAAACAAAACTCCATCACCACAACCTCTGCTTTCAGCGGTGCCTTCCTCAACCAACAGCTCACACGCCAAGAGTTCCTCGACCTGATTGGCGCAAAATTGCACTAAAAACACTTTTTGAGATATGTTTGCAAAACAGACCTACATCGCCCGCCGCAACGAACTGCGCAGGCGTATGCCCAAAGGGGGAATCGTGGTGCTTATCGGCAATGGCGAAGCACCCCGCAACTACTTCGACAATGCCTACGGATTCCGTCAGGACAGCACTTTTCTCTACTACTTCGGACTCCAAAACGCCAATCTTGTGGGTGTGATTGACCTCGACAATGAGGTTGACACTCTCTTTGGCGACGACTACACCGTCGATGACATTATCTGGATGGGCCCCCAGCCCTCCATCAAGGAGTTGGCCGAGAGCGTGGGCGTTGGCCAGAGCGCACCCTTTGCCGCCGCAAGGGAGTGTGTGCAGGCAGCCATCAGAGCCGGTCGCAAGGTGCACTACCTTGTGCCCTATCGTGGTGAGGGAGTGTTGTTGATGAGCAAACTGACGGGCATTAAGACCTCCGAGCACTACAACCACTACTCCACCGACCTTGCTATCAGTGTGGCCGCAATGAGGGAGGTGAAGAGTGCCGAGGAGATTGAGGAGATGGAGAGGGCCTTCCAGATTGGCTACGCAATGCACACAACCGCTATGCGCCTCACCAAAGAGGGTGTGAGCGAGAGGGTGATTGCTGGTGCTATGGAGGGTGTAACCCACCAGATGGGCGACGGAGTGTCGTTCCACTCCATCGTGTCGCAACACGGCGAAACACTCCACAACCACTCCCACGACGGCATTTGCGAAAACGGCCGACTGCTTTTGGTGGATGCCGGTGGCGAGACCGTAAACAACTACTGCTCGGACCACACCCGTACGTTCCCCGTGAGTGGCAAGTTTACGCCCCTGCAAAGGGATATCTATAATGTTGTGCTCCACGCACACGACGAGGTGCTGCGCATTGCCAAGCCCGGCAAGTACACCGACCTCCACAACGCCTCCTACAAGGCTCTGGCCGAAGGACTCATTGGTCTGGGGCTGATGAAGGGTAACGCCGATGAGGCTGTGGCGGCAGGTGCTGTAAGGCTCTTTATGCCCCACGGCTTGGGCCACGGACTCGGTATGGATGTCCACGACTGCGAGGCTATGGGCGAAAGGGGTATGGCAGACTATGGTGCAATGCTGGCAAGGGCCGACGAGATTGACACCTGCATCATCCGTGATAGGTGGCAGTTGCGCCCCGGTACGGTGTTGACCGACGAGCCGGGCATATACTTTATTCCCGCCTATATCGAGCAGTGGAAGGCCGAAAGGAAGTGTGAGGAGTTTATCAACTACTCCAAGTTGGAGGCTCTCTACAACTTTGGCGGCATCCGCATCGAGGACGACCTGCTGATTACCGAGAGTGGAAACACGATGCTCGGTGGCGACAAGCACATCCCCGTTACGGTGGACGAAATCGAAGCCTTTATGGCAGAGAATTAGCGCAGAAAAAACGATTGATACAATCATAAACTTTTCCCAATGACAACACCCGACAATAGGTCGATTGAGGGACGTGTGGTGCAAATCATCGGCCCTGTGATTGACGTTAGTTTCGACAACGGCACATCGGAGGAGGAGGGAGCAATAGACCTGCCCGCCATCCACGATGCTGTGGAGATTGTGCGCCCCGATGGGCGTGTGCTTATTGCCGAAATACAACAACACATCGGCGAGAACTGTGTGAGGGCGGTGGCTATGGACTCCACCGATGGCCTCCGAAGAGGAATGACGGCCACCTCGCACTACTCCCCAATGACAATGCCCACGGGCGAACAAATCAAGGGCCGACTACTCAATGTGGTGGGCGAGGCCATCGACGGCATTGGCTCGCTCGACAACGCAGGAGCACTGCCCATCCACCGAGAGGCCCCCAAATTTGAGGACCTCACTACCACCCAAGAGGTGCTCTACACGGGCATTAAGGTTATCGACCTGTTGGAGCCCTACGTTAAGGGTGGCAAGATTGGTCTGTTTGGTGGTGCCGGTGTGGGCAAGACGGTGTTGATTATGGAACTTATCCGCAATGTGGCCAAGAAGTTGGGTGGCTACTCGGTGTTTGCCGGTGTGGGTGAGCGCACCAGGGAGGGCAACGACCTTCTGAGGGAGATGATAGAGTCGGGTGTGGTACGCTATGGCGAGGCATTTGAGGAGGCAATGAAGAGGGGCGATTGGGACCTCTCGAAAATCGACCACGAGGAGCTACGCAAGTCGCAGGCTACGCTTGTGTTTGGTCAGATGAACGAGCCCCCGGGTGCGAGGGCTTCGGTGGCTCTGTCGGGCCTCACGGTGGCCGAGAGTTTCAGGGATGGTGGTGCTAATAGGGACATTCTCTTCTTTATCGACAACATCTTCCGTTTCACCCAAGCGGGCTCGGAGGTGTCGGCCCTGCTGGGACGTATGCCCTCGGCTGTGGGCTACCAACCAACGCTGGCAACCGAGATGGGTGCTATGCAGGAGAGGATTACATCGACCAAGAATGGCTCCATTACCTCCGTGCAAGCGGTCTATGTGCCTGCGGACGACCTCACCGACCCTGCCCCTGCAACCACCTTTACCCACTTGGACGCAACCACGGTGCTCTCTCGTAAGATTGCCGAGATGGGTATCTACCCCGCTGTGGACCCCTTGGAGTCCACCTCCCGAATTTTGGACCCCAATGTTGTGGGCGAAGAGCACTACACCACAGCACAACGTGTAAAACAGATTCTCCAACGCAACAAAGACCTCCAAGACATCATCTCCATCCTCGGTATGGAAGAGCTCTCGGAGGAGGACAAAGTTACGGTCAATCGTGCCCGCAGGGTGCAGCGTTTCCTCTCGCAACCCTTCTCGGTGGCAGAGCAGTTTACGGGCGTGGAGGGCGTGATGGTGTCGATTGAGGACACCATTCGTGGCTTCCGTATGATTCTCGATGGCGAGGTTGACCACCTGCCCGAGGCTGCGTTCCTCAACGTGGGCACCATTGAGGATGCCATTGCCAAGGGCGAAGAGTTGCTGCGCAGAGCAAAATAAGTGATTAAACGTGAGAATGTTACAACTTCATATCATTTCCCCTGTGGGTGAGGTATTCAACGGCTCGGTGGCAAAGGTGTTGCTGCCGGGCGCAAAGGCTCCGTTTGTGGTACTGCCGATGCACGCTCCGCTGATTTCGTCGCTCACCAAAGGAGTTGTTCGCTACACCGACGAGGCGGGCACGGAGCACACCATTGAGGTCGGTGGCGGCTTTGTGGAGGTCAAGGGGGATGTTGTGAGGGTGTGTACCGAATAGGCAAAAAAACGCAATGTGAGTATGAAACAGATGAAAACAAATACTGCGGTTGAACTATCCATTGGCGCAACCATCCTCTTTGGTTTGGCAGTGCTGGTCATCAAAGCCAAGTGGCCCGAGGTGTGGAGCCCCGTATTCTGGGTTACCCCTGCCTTTTTCTACCTCTATGAGGTGGTTTTTATGTGGCTGCTGGGGCGTTATGGGAATATGAAGCCCGACAAGGTGTTGACAACCTCAATGATTATGAGGGGTGTGAAGTTCTTGGGTGTGGCTGCCCTGATGGTTGTCTATGTGAAGTTAGGGTTGGCGGGCAGAGTTCACTTCCTGCTCTATACCTTAATATATTATGTACTCACCTCGGCTTGCGAAACGTGGACCGTGAGCGTGTATAATAAGAGCAAGGGGAATTGAGAATTGAGAATTGAGAATTGAGAATTGAGGACTGACAACTGATAACTACGAATTGTGAAGAGGTTGTTGCGACATACACTACTCTTGTGGGCGGCACTCACCGTTGGGGTGCTGTCGGGGTGGAGTATGCCCACGGTGGAGCCAACCGACAACCCCCAAACGGAGGAGAGTCCTGCCGAGCAAGAGGAGGCCAAACTCGATGTTGTGGGGCTGATTTTTGACCACATTGGCGACAGCTATTCGTGGCACATCACAACCGTTGGCGACCACCACATAGAGATTCCTCTGCTCTGCATTGTGCGCTCGCAGGAGGGACGATGGTATGCCTTCTCGTCGGCAAAGGTGGCCCACGGACACACCCACGAGGGTTTTTTCATCAACCACGAAGGGGAGCAATGGAAGGGTAAGCTCGTGTCCTACAATAATGAGGGCGAACTCTACCGACCACTCGACCTGTCGATAACCAAAAATGCCGCAGGAGTGATGTTCAACTCGCTGGTTGTCATAGTCATAATACTCGGCGTGGCGGGTTGGTATCGCCGCCGCAACTACGACATAAACGCCATTCCGAGAGGCTTTGTGGGGGCTGTGGAAATGCTCATCACAAGCATCGAGGACGATGTGATTAGGCCCTCGGTGGGCAAGGACTACAAGCGTTATTCGCCCTATCTGCTTACGGCCTTCTTCTTCATCTTTGTAAGCAACCTGCTGGGCTTGGTGCCCATCTTCCCCGGTGGTGCAAACGTTACGGGCAACATTGCCGTAACGCTGGTGTTGGCACTGGCCACTATGTTTGCGGTGAATGTGTTTGGCAACAAGGAGTATTGGAAGGAGATACTGTGGCCCGATGTGCCGGTGTGGATGAAGGTGCCCATTCCGCTGATGCCCGTCATTGAACTCTTTGGTATCATCTCCAAGCCCTTTGCACTCACCATCCGTCTGTTTGCCAACATTATGGCCGGACACACGGTGCTCATTGCGCTCACCTGCTTGGTGTTTATAACGGTGAATATGGGCGCAACGATGAATGGCGTGATGACGGTCTTTTCGGTGCTGCTGTCGGTCTTTATGTTGGTGTTGGAAGTGTTGGTGGCCTACATTCAGGCCTATGTGTTCACAATGCTTTCGGCCGTATTCATTGGCCTCTCACGCAAGGAACACCACGCCGCACACAAGAAATAGAAACACAAAAAAAACAATATTATAAACAACTAAAACTCAAAACACTATGTTAGCATTCATTACACTTTTGCAAGCAATCAACCTCGGTTCGGCTGTTGCACCCATTGGTGCTGCTTTGGCAGTTCTTGGTGCCGCTTGGGGCATCGGTAAAATTGGTTCCAACGCATTGGAGGCTATGGCTCGCCAGCCCGAGGCCGCAGGCTCGTTGCAGACGGCAATGATTGTGTCGGCTGCGCTGATTGAGGGTGCAACCCTCTTCGCCATTGTAGTCTGCCTGATGGCGTTGTAATATTTCGTCGGAGGGATAAAAACTTACACAACAGAGGAAAAACTATGTCGTTACTGACTCCCGAATTGGGACTCCTTTTCTGGATGCTCCTCTCGTTCCTGATAGTCTTTGGGGTGCTGGCAAAGTTCGGCTTTCCGGTGATTACGGGGATGGTCGATAAGCGTCGTGCTCGCATTGAGGAGGGGCTTTTGGCTGCCAAAGAGGCCACCGAAAGACTCCAAGGTGTGCAGCAGGAGGCCGAAAAGATGTTGGCCGGAGCGCAGAAAAAGCAGTCCGAAATCGTAGCCGGTGCAATGGCCGACAGCCGTCGCATCGTTGAGGGCGCACGCCAAAAGGCCGAAGCCGAGGCTACCGCAAGGGTGGAGGCGGCTCTTTCCCAAATCGAAATCGAAAAGCAGAAGGCTCTGGGAGAGTTGCGCAGGGAGGTCGCTATGCTCTCGCTGGATGTGGCCGAAAAGGTGCTGAGGGAGAAGATGAAAGACTCCACAGCACAGGCAGGCTACATCGAAAGGCTCATAGCCGAGGCCGAAGACAACCCACCCAAAACCAACGCCTAAACACCACCACACACAACATCAACACTCGTGAACGACAGCATTCTCACAGGTCGCTACGCCAAAGCACTCCTTGCCCAAGCCGACAGCATTGGGCAGGCCGAGGCCCTCTACCCCACTATGGAGCAGTTGGCCCACCTGCTGATGGGGTCGCACGAGGTGAGAGAGGTGCTCAACAACCCGATGGTGTCGCCGGAGAAAAAGTGCAACATTGTACTCTCGTTGGTGGAGAGTGATTGCTCGGAGGAGTGTAGGGTCCTGCTGGGTAGGTTTGTGGAATTGGTACTTGCCCACCACCGAGAGCGATGGCTGGGAGAGATGTCGCTCGGATATGTAAGGCTCTACCGCAAGAGTCGTGGCCTTGTGAGGGTGCGACTCACAACCACCACTCAGCCCGACGAGCCCCTTCTGGCACGGTTGAAATCCATTGTAGAGGAGCGCACGGGAGGGGTGGCAGAGGTGAGGGTCCACACCACGCCCGACATCGAGGGTGGCTTCGTGTTGCAGGTTGACGACCTGCTGCTGGATGCCTCGTTGAAGGGGCAGTTGGAGAAGATTCGCAGAGAGTTTCTCCGCAAAAACAAAACACTTGTATAGGATATAAAGTGTTGTGGCTCCAAGCCTTACACCACAAATGGGGCAAACGGGGCATACAACCTAAAACAACAAAAAATGGCAGAGATAAGACCAAGCGAGGTGAGCCGCATTTTGCAAGAACAACTTGCCGGCATCGACACCACAGTAAAATTTGAAGAGGTGGGCACCGTGTTGCAGGTAAGCGACGGTGTGGCACGCATCTACGGACTCAACAACGCCGAGAGTGGCGAGTTGTTGGAGTTTGAGGGTGGCGTGTCGGGCGTTGTGATGAACCTCGAAGAGGACAATGTGGGTGCCGTACTGCTGGGCCCCACCGACCACATCAAAGAGGGACAAATGGTAAGGCGCACCGAGAGGATTGTGTCGATTGGGGTCAACGACAATGTGGTGGGAAGGGTGATTAACCCCCTGGGCGAAACACTTGATGGTAGGGGCGAGATTGAGGGCGAGAAGTTCTCTATGCCGTTGGAGCGCAAGGCCCCCGGTGTTATCTTCCGCCAACCCGTAAACGAGCCCCTTCAAACGGGCCTCAAAGCGGTGGATGCAATGATTCCCATCGGTAGGGGCCAGAGGGAGCTTATCATCGGCGACCGACAAACGGGCAAGACCGCCATTGCCATCGACACCATCATCAACCAGAGGGACAACTACCTCAACGGCAGGCCCGTCTATTGCATCTATGTTGCTGTGGGACAGAAGGGTTCAACGGTGGCCAACATTGTCAACACCCTCCGTGAGAAGGGGGCGATGGACTATACAGTGGTGGTGGCTGCCACTGCCTCGGACCCTGCGGCATTGCAATATTTTGCCCCCTTTGCAGGTGCGGCCATTGGCGAGTGGTTCCGAGATACGGGCCGCCACGCATTGGTAGTCTATGACGACCTGTCGAAGCAGGCTGTTTCCTATCGTGAGGTGTCGCTCATCCTGCGCCGTCCTTCGGGCAGGGAGGCCTACCCCGGCGACATCTTCTACCTCCACTCCCGCCTCTTGGAGAGGGCGGCCAAAATCATCGCCAACGACTCGGTGGCCGAGAAGATGAACGACCTTCCGGAGTGCCTGCGTGGCAGGGTTAGGGGTGGTGGCTCACTCACTGCATTGCCCATCATTGAAACACAGGCGGGCGACGTTTCGGCCTACATTCCAACCAATGTGATTTCCATTACCGATGGTCAGATATTCCTCGAAAGCGACCTCTTCAATCAGGGCGTAAGACCGGCTATCAATGTTGGTATCTCGGTGAGTCGTGTGGGTGGAAATGCCCAGATTAAGGCGATGAAGAAGGTGGCCGGTACGCTCAAAATAGACCAAGCGCAATATCGTGAGTTGGAGGCCTTTACGAAGTTTGGTGGCGACCTCGACCCCGTTACGGCATACGTCATCGACAAGGGACACAAAAACACCGAACTGCTCATCCAGCCACAGTATGCACCAATGCCCGTAGAGGAGCAAATTGCGGTGCTCTACTGTGGTGTGAACGGACTCCTCAAAGAACTTCCGACCGAGCAAGTGAGGGCCTTTGAAAGGCACTTCTTGGAACTGCTGCGAGCAACCCACTCGGAGGATGTGTTGGGGTGCTTAAAGAAGGGTATCATCAACGGGGAGGTCGTCGCCGGAATAGAAAAGACGGCAGCAGAAACCATCCTTTCAATAAACTCATAATCAACCCACAAACACAACCATCGTGGCATCGCTCAGAGAGATAAAGGAGAGAATTGCATCGGTGCGCAGCACACGCAAGATTACCTCGGCTATGAAGATGGTTGCGGCAGCAAAACTGCACCGCACCCAGAGGGCCATTGGTGCGCTTGTGCCCTACTCCGACGAGTTGCAAAAAATAACCTCTCATCTGGTTGGCAACGAGAAAGATAACACCATCGCCCTTGCCACTCCACGCACCATCGAAAGGGTTACACTTGTGGGCTTTGCATCCAACGGAACACTCTGCGGAGCCTACAACGGCAACGTGGTAAGGCGCACCACAAAGGCCGCCCGAGAGTGGGAATGTGAGGGGTGCAAAGTGGACATCGTTGCCGTTGGCGAACAACTCGCCAAGGGGTTGCATCGTGAGGGTTTTGGGTGTGAGGAGGGGCACGAAGGGTTGGGCGACAAGCCCACCTATGAGGTTGCCTGCGATATGGCCCAACGACTGATGAGCGAGTACCTTGCGGGGGACGTTGACAGGGTGGAAATTGTCTATCACAAATTTCTCTCGGCAGGCACACAAAGGCTTGTGTGTGAACAACTTCTGCCAATAGAGGTGGAGCACTCAGAGGGTGGCGACACCCACCCTACGGAGTATATTTTGGAGCCCAATAGGGAGCAACTTATTGCGGAGATTGTGCCCCGCCAAATCACCCTAAAACTCTACTCTGCGGCCCTCTCGGCTTCGGCCTCCGAACACGCAGCGAGGATGATTGCAATGCAGGCGGCCACCGACAATGCCGACAAGCTCATCGGTGAGCTCGCTCTCGAATACAACAAACAACGCCAACAGGCCATCACTACCGAGCTGCTCGACATTATGGGCGGTCAAAACGAACAATAATCACACATATTTCACAGAGAAAAGAGGTGCGCTTCGTGGTCAAAACGGAGCGCACCTTTTTTGCTGTAAACGGATGCACTTGGGAGGTGAAAACGGGTGGGGTCGGAGGCGTGGATGGGTGCGCCAAGGCGGGAGTTTTTACACATAAAAGAGAAGAAAAAGGAGTGTAGTGATGTGCAATACTCTGTTTTTTGCGTCTTATTTTCCTTGTGCGTTGGGGAAAATATATGAAAAATGTGAATTTTTTATGTGAAAAATCTCCCTTTTGGCGGTTGGAAAATACAAATGATTATATTTGCACCGTAACGACATACCATAAAAACCCAACTATTCTATGCCGACACACCACCACAACACCCAAAATCCCAACCGAGTTTTCGACTTTGACTTTGTGGTCAAGAGTCTGCAACTGCGCCCCGAGCCATCATTTCACTACTTTGAGATTGCAAGTGGCGATGCGATGATTTCCCCCATTATGGACTGCTCCGTTATGTTCAAAGACGGGGTAATAATGTGGATATGCAGAGCAGGCAGTGTACAGGTTTCGGTTGATGGCACATCCCACATTGTAAGGGCCGGACAGATGCTCATCATCTTTGCCGGCACCTACTGCCGCTTCACCACCGTTTCGCCCGACTTTTTGGCCTCGACCATTGTGGGCCGAATCAACGACGAGGCATCGGTGGACAGCATTATAAACACCTTCCCTCGCCTGCGCCAAAACCCTGTAATCTCGTTGCTCAAACAGGAGAACAGAGTAATGACCTCGCTGATGGAGTACATTGCCGCCTCCTCAACCAACTACCGCAACTACAACCGTGCCGACATCGACCGCAACACCTTGGCCATTATGCGCTCGGAATTGGTTGACATCTTCCTGCGTCGCAACCTTGCCGTCAAGGAGAGTTCGGCCAGCGAACAGTTGGCCAAGAGGTTTAATATGATGCTCACGGCCAGCTCGTTTGAACATAGGGACGTGGAGTATTACGCCGACCTTTTCGAGATGACCCCCAAGCAGTTCTCGGCCAAAATCAAGCGAGTTACGGGCATCACCCCCTCGGATATGATTGCGGAGATGGTCATCAAAAATGCCAAGCGATTGTTGCTCAACGCAAGCCTTTCGACTACCATTGTGAGCGAGAGGATGAACTTCGCCACCCCCTCGTTCTTCTGCCGCTACTTCAAACGCTACACGGGCGTAACGCCCCAACAGTGGCGACAGAGCATTTCCAAGTAGCGCAATTTGCAAGTTGACACCCACCAAGACAACCCGCAACACAATGTTGCGGGTTGTTTTGTGTTCAATCCGCCCTTTGGATGATGTGCAAATTTCCCCGAGGTGTGTTCAATTTACCCCCCCGATACTGTAAATATGAGGGAAATACCTATATTTATAAAACTTTTTGGCCCTGCGGTTGTTTTTAGATTGAACATTGGCTACCTTTGTTGTTTGGTGGAGAGTGTGGCTTTTTCTTAAAAGAAAAAGGGGCTCGACAACAGAGGACAGAGTGTGCTGCACCCAAACAAAGGAGGCACGACAACCCAGAACGGAGATGCCACAATGGGTCAGAGGACCCAGTAAAGGTTAGAAGGCTAATAGAGAAGAAACAATGAAGTGTTATTGCAGCAAATTGGTAGTGTTGTTCGCCACGATTGTTGGCGCAACATCGCTCTGGGCTCAACCGAAGGAGGCCCACTCGATGTCTGCTACTCTCTATTTCCGCCACGACCAATCGGTTCTCGACGAGGAATATCTCTCCAACCGTGAGGTTATCAACAAGATTGACGAATTTTTTGAACTCAATGGCGAGTGGGTTGACAGCGTGGCCATCTTTGCCTATGCATCACCCGAGGGCCCCGAGGCCTACAACCAAAAACTCTCGGCCCGTCGTGCGGGCACAACCAAATATTGGTTGCTCAAACGCCACAAAAGCCTTCGCTTGGAGCAGGTGAGGGAGGTGGCTCTCGGTGAGGACTACTCGGGACTTATCGAGCGCATCGAGGCCGACGACAAGGTGCCACACAAAAGGGAGGTTTTGAGGACCCTCCGTCGCACCGACCTGTCGGCCGACCAAAAGATGCGCCAACTGATGAGGTTGCGCAAGGGCTACCCCTACGCCTACATCCGCCGCAACCACCTGCCCTACCTGCGTACCGCCACAACCTTTGTGTTCTATTGGTCGAAGGGCATAGCGGCCCTACCCACAACCGCCCCCGCACGAGAGGTGGCACACAACATCGCACAACCCACCACTTGGAAGCCCTTGGAGATGCCAATGTGGCAACCCACGTCAAACGAGGTGGCATCGGCAGGCGAATCTGTAACGCCCAGCCAGACCTCTCCCACCACACTGCCCCACACCCGCAAGACCATTCTGGCCCTGAAAACCAATGCGCTCTATGATGCGGCTACGGTTGTCAACTTTGCGGTGGAGGCCCCCATTGGCGACCGCTTCTCGGTGCTCTATAACCATATCTGCCCCTGGTGGCTGACAAACGACAACCGCTACTGCTTGCAGTTGCTTTCGATTGGTGGCGAGGCAAGGTGGTGGTTTGCACCAAGGCCCGCTGCACCCGAGGGCGACTTTGTGGGCAGAGATAGGCTTGTGGGCCACTTCGTTGGTGCCTATGCAATGAGTGGTATGTTCGACTTCCAGGCCAACACTTGGGGTTGCTATCAGGGCGAGTTTTGGAGCACAGGTTTGACCTATGGCTACTCGGCACCGCTGGGCAAGCGACTCAACATTGAGTTCTCACTCTCGGTGGGCTACGCCAGCATACCCTACCGCCACTATGTCCCCACGGACGATTGGCAAGACCTCATCAGGGACAAATTCAACGCCGGTCGCATCCACTGGTTTGGCCCCACAAAGGCAGAAATATCCATTGTTGTACCCCTCACCATTAAGACGAAAGGAGGCCAAAGGTAATGAGAGGGGCGTTAAGACATAGGGCGATACTCCTTGTGATGATGGCGTTGCTTGCGGCATTTGGCTGTGAGCGCAGGCCCCTGTTGGACCCCAGCTTCACCACCGAGTTGCAGGTTGTCATCGACGACGAGAGTATGAGCAACGTAACGTGCGACATCTACAATCCCCAAATACAACCCCAGCCCACCGACCCCGAAATGTTGAGGGTGTTGTTCTATGAGCCCGGCAAGAATAGGATTGCAGGCGAGAGTTACATCAGCAACGTATCGACCGACTCGGAGGGCCGCCACGTTGTGTCGGGCCGTGTGGGCATCCTTCCCGGCGACTACGAAATGGTCATCTACAACTTCGACACCCCCTCGACATACATCCGCAACGATTACAGCCACCCCACCATTGAGGCCTACACCCAATCGGTGGCCGAGGCTCTTGCAAGCCGTTTCAACACCCGTGCGGGCGAGAGGGTGGATATTCGCTACCAACCCGACCTGATGTGGGTGGCAACCGACCAGCAGAGGGCCATTCCTTGGCACGATGAGATGCACACCATACGCACCACAGCAACACCCGTAACCGAGACCTTCTACCTGCAAGTGAAGGTTGAGGGCTTGGAGTGGGTGTCGAGTGCGCAGGCCATCCTTACGGGTATGGCCGGTAGCAATATGCTTGGTGGTCGCCAGAGGGTTGACGAGCCCGAAACGGCCATATATTTCTCCTTGCAGAAGAGCGAGGACAAGGGTGCAGCGGTGCTGTGCAGTGTGTTCAACACCTTTGGACACATCGACGAGTCCACAAACGAGTTGTGGGTGTCGTTCAACATCAACACGGTGGATGGACGTGTGGAGAGCAGGGAGTTCAACATCTCGGACCTCTTCAAGAGCGAGGCGTGCAAGGAGCATAATTGGCTGCTGTTGGAGGAGGTCATCACCATCGACAAACCCACCACGCCACCAACTGCGGGTGGCGGCTTTAAGCCCGAAACGGAGGATTGGAAGGAGGAACACTTCGATATGGAATTGTAGGAAAGAGTAACTAACAATCATAAAAAACCAAAAAACACTAACCAAACAGACAGACACAAAGAGAACACAAACAAAACAGAAAAAACAGAGAAACAGAAAGACAATAAACAATTAACAAACACAAAAAAAACAAACAACAAACAAACATTTATTAACTTTTCTAAAACAATCAAAACTATGAAAAAACTTATCGCTATTGCAGTAGCAAGTGTAGCACTTGTAAGCTGCGTGAAGAACGAGGTTGATTTCAATGGCAACTTTGCACAGGGTGAGAAGATTGACTTCCAAGCCGTACAGAGCGTGCAGGTTGAGAACCGTGGTAACTTTGAGGGCGACGCCTTCATTGCTGCTGCCTTCTTGTTGAACGAGGGCGAGACTTGGGCCGGCGCACACACCACTGCTCAGGAGTACTTCAAGAATGAGACCGTAACCAACACCTCCGGTGAGTGGACCACCGCAACCGCCTACTATTGGCCTGCTCGTGGTAGCCTCACCTTCTTTGCTGTGGCTCCTACCGGTTTCACCGCAACTCGTGGTTGGAATACCAACAAAGACTACATCATCACCGATTACAGCGTGGAGACCAACAAAGACGTTGACCTCCGTGTTGCCGACATCGTTCGTGAGGCAAAGGGTAACAACGCTGTGCCCGCAGTGTTCCGCCACAAGTTGACCAAACTCAACTTCGGCATCACCAAGGCTGCAAGCGACCCTCGTGAAATCAAACTCAAAAGCATCGTAATCAGCGGTGTATATTCCACCGGTACCTACACCCTGCCCTACAACACCGTTCACGGCAGCGGCACTGTTACTGACTTCTGGACCGTGCCCGATGGTGCCAGCCCCGAGACTTGCACCCTCTTCTCCGGCGATTTGACCGTTACCGATGCAACTCAGGAGATTGACATCGACCACTGCTTTGTAATTCCCCAAGAGTTCACCAGCACCAGCTACCTGACCGTTGTTTACACCGTAACCAACAATGGCGCAACCGAGACTGTTACCGTTAAGAAACACCTCGGCGACGAGATTGACATCGCCGACAAGATGTGGAGTATGAACGAGAACATCTCCTACAACTTCACCATCGGTGCTGTTGAGCAAATCAAATGGAATCCTTCGCAGGAGGAGTGGAATCACGAGAGCTTCAACATCGCACTCTAATTCCAACACACCCAAACCCGTGGCGCAGGGTATAAGTGCGCCAACCCAAGCCTCGTGGGGAGCCGACTACTCCCCCGAGGCACACAACAACAAACAACAAAACAAGCAGAATGAAAACAACAACCCACATAGCAAAACTCCTCTCCGCAGTGGTGGTAATGTGTGCCTCCGTGGCGTGTGTAAACGTGGATGGTTACCAGGGCGAACAGCAGGCTCTTGTGGGTTTCCAAACGGTCGTGGGGCTCGACGAGGCTGCCCGTGCCGACAGCGGTGTGGCCTACCCCACCGACGTTCCCTTCTCCGCATCGGCCTATGCCCTGCCCAGCGAATACCACTGGGACCGTACCAAAGCCGACGCTGTGGAGTACTTCGCCGGTGTGAAGGTGGAGTACAGCCCCTTGTTTGGCGGATGGGTGGGCAACCCTGCGCAATATTGGCCACAGAGTTATTGGCTCACATTCTTCGCACACTCCCCCTGGGCCGACAACAACGGCAACCAGATAACCAACATCTCCATCAACACCGCCAACGACGAAACCATCGTAACCGATTGGGACACCTCTTCGGCTGCCAACAAAGGCATCGACCTGATGATTGCCGAAGTGGGCGAAGGCCAGAAAGACCGCAACCACGCCAACACTCTCGGTGGGGTGCCAACGGTGTTCCGCCACACTCTCGCCCGTGTGCAAATGGCTGCCAACCTCGCTTCGGAGTATGTGATTAACGGCAGAACATACTACATCACACTGCGCAAAGTGGAGTTGCGACAAATCCTCACACGAGGCAATTACTCCTCGGCCGCAGGACGATGGGACAGCCAAAAACAACCCAAAAACCTTGTGATTTACGACTACGCCACCGAAGGTACGGGGGGTATTGTGTTGGGTGTGAACGCAACCTTTGTGGGGGTGCCAACGCTTGTGTTGCCACAAGTACACCAAGAGGGTGATGAGGGTACACAAGCCGAGATATTTGTGGAGTGGCACGACTCGCAGGATGGTGCCGTGAAGAGTGCAACCATCAACCTCCGACAGAAGTTTTCCAATAGTTATTGGGGCCGTGGAATACACTACACCTACTACCTCTCGTGGGAGAAAGGTACCCCAAGTTACATAGAGTTTGACCAACCCGTCATATCGGAAGATTGGGCCAATGGTGGCAACTTTGTCCTCGTGATTGAGTAGCAAGCACAAAGAACACAGAAAGTGATGCAAATGATGAACAAACACAACATATCTCCTCTCCTCGCACTCGTGGCAGCCCTCACGCTGGGCAGCTGCACCGAAAAGACGTGGCCCGACCTGGGCCCCATCTCCTATGAGCCTGTGGTAATGATGTCGCAGGTGTCGAGAGCCGAGGAGGGTGGCCAGCAGAGCAGCCTTAATGTCTATCCCAAGGATGGTGCCTTCGGGGTGTGGGTGGCTGCTTTGGACAACAACCTTGTGTGGAGGTTCGATGGCCAGAGTGCCGAGGCGGTGGTTGAGAATGAGGTGGTAAGGTGGAATGGTTCGGAGTGGAACACCGCCACACCACACGCTTGGCCTGCCGAAAAGAACCTCACCGTGGCGGCATATTCCCCAGCCAACGTGAGGGCGGAGTTCTCCACAGAGGAGGGAGTGGTGTTCAGCAACGTGGATGCGTTGGAGGAAGGTAGTGGAGATTTGATGTTTGCCGGCCCCGTGTGCGACAAGACCTACGGAGTGGGCGGTGGCGTTATCACCATCCCCTTCAAGCACGCACTCTGTTCGGTGCAGTTTGCCGTGATACCCCACCTGCCCGAGCATATCAAGGTGGCTGTAAGGGAGATTTCGGTGGGGCAGATTAG
Source organism: Tidjanibacter sp. (assembly GCA_045614965.1). GTDB lineage: Bacteria > Bacteroidota > Bacteroidia > Bacteroidales > Rikenellaceae > Tidjanibacter. The sequence continues at coordinate 9,010 of JAZLDY010000012.1, read as the reverse complement.
GCACAAAGGCTCCTTCTGTTCGCTCCCAACCCCCTCTTGGGCCCCCGTGGGCGAGAGTTATGAGCACAAGGTGTTTGAGGGCGAGGAGGTTGTTGCCCCGGGAGAGATAAAGCTGCTCGGCAAGCCCGAGTGGTTGTTGCCACAAGTGGCCCAGGCGAGGGTGAAATTGGTGTGTGATTTCATCTATGAAAACGCAACCCTGCCCCACCAGACATTGGAGGTGGAGAGGAGCGTGGCGTGGGAGCCCGGAGTGGGCTACACCTACACGCTGAAAATATACACCGACAGCATAGGTTTCCTCCACGACAACATCAGCACCATAGTTGATGAGTAGAACGAGAAGGGGGAGTCAAGATAATAGACGTGAACGAGAGAAAACATTTGGCAAAACGATGAGAAGAGTTACAACATACGCCGTGGTGGTGGCACTGTTTGCACTCGTGGGCTGTAACAACGTCCCCGAGGTGGAGCCCCCACAACCCATTGATGGGCCGTTGCTCTCCTTTGGGGAGCCCACATCCACCGAGGTTGAGCCGGTTAGCGAAATGGGGCGCACCGGCGCAGGCTCAACCACAATCACTGAGAGCAACCTCAATGGCCACAAGATTGCCGTGTTTGGCAGATATGAAACGGGGGCACACATCTTCCAAAACCACCCCGAAACGCTCTACTATGTGGCAAGCTTCCGAGATGCCAAGGGGGCAACACACACCAATCAATGGGTCTATGGCGACACCTCGAAGTACAACTGCGGCACCGACGAGGAGCCCCGCAGGCCGTGGTATCGACTTATGGACCACGAGTTTAGGGCTTTTGTACCCTTCAATCCCGACGGCAACGACCACACCAACGGTCTGCCTCCGGAGAATATTCAAGCGATGAGCGATGCGACCAAGTTGGTGCTCAACTACTACACCCAAACCAACAAGTTTGACCTTATGGTGGCCCGTGCCTTGCGCAACCCCGCCAAGGATGCCGAGGGTGTGGGCAAGGTGAGGTTGGAGTTCCAGCACGTCCTCTCCGCACTCCAATTCCGCATCACACACAAGGTCGAAAGCACCGACAAACTCACCGAGGCCTACATCGACGGCATATCGGCTTCGGGCGTGTTGTACTATGGCGTGAGGGTGAGTGGCGACTCCGAAACAAACATACATTGGACCCCTGCGATGCCCAACAACAACAATTACAGGTGGAATGGTCTGAAAACCATCGGCATAACCGACGCCACCGCAGCGGTGCCCTTTGATGGTGAGGGTGTGATTTTTGCCATCCCGCAGACCATCGAGGAGCGACAAGTGTCGTTTGTGTTCAAAACCCAAGCCGGCAACCAAGCCCTCCACAGAGCCTACCTGCCAGCAATGACTTTTGAGCCGGGCAAAAAATATGTCTTCTCGATGGAGTTGAGTGGTGCCTCGATGAACCTCACGGTGAGCATTAAGGATTGGACAGAGGTGAAATCCAACCAGGACATCTATTTACAATAGGGTTTACAACAAGGGTCTAACTTGCAGATATTGACACGGTATGATTTGGAAAAATAGACATATACTCTCTCTGGTGGTTGCAGGGCTGATGACGTTGGTCGGATGCAACAACTTCGAGCCGGAGATTCCCACGGTGGGAGGCGAGCAGGGCGGGCCCCAAGATGCCTCGCTGACACTCACTATCAGCACAACCTCCGCCACCGAGGGCGGTCGTGCCGTTGGTGGGGCAGGAACGGCTGTGGCAGGAGAGAAGATGAACAACCTCACGGTGTTGATAACCAAGGGCGGGGTGGTTCACAAGTGGTTGGCACTCAACGGTGGCAGTGCCGAGTTTAACGCCGACAGAACGGAGGCTTTGGTGTCGTTTGAGAATCTCGATAGGGGCGACCACGAGATTTATCTCGTTGCCAACACCCCCATTGATTTGAGCTCCTATATGGCCGAGAATGCATCGGTGGACAACCTGAAAAATGCGTTAGTGGGTGCGCTCTCCGGCACCAACACCCCAACCTTCTCCGAAGAGAAAGGTATGCCAATGACCGCCATCATCCCCATCTCGTTCAAGCAGGGTGTAAACATCGTTAGCGGAGAGTTGGAGAGGGTGGTCGCAAGGGTGAGTATTGTGGTGAACAACCATATGCTCGACGAAGATTTCAAAATTGTGGTCGCAGGCTTCTCGCTCGGTGCCTTCAACGCCTCCAACTCCTATCTCTTCAACCACGACAACACCGCCCCAAGTGGTGTTGTGTGGAACAACTTCTCTGTGGATAGCGGCTCGCACTACGTTGAGGACGGTGGCGAGTTTACCCTCTTCGACAACTACGTCTATGAGGGTAGTGCAGCAAGCAGCAACTATGCAATGGAGTTGAAGGTTGCCGTGTTTGAAACGAGTGTCTTTGACCCCGAAAGTAGCAACGCCGCCGTCAAAGCACTCCCAGAAATCACCACAACTTCGGGCGGCCCCGACACCTCCGTCAACCACTACGACATTATGGCCGACCACCAATATTTTGTGCGAAATGTTGGCAACAACCGCTATATGTATGTCAATGGCAGCTCCTTGGCCTTCGCAACGAGTGTACCCGAGTCCAACTATGAGAACTATCTGTGGGTCTTCTCCGACAACTCCTCGGGCACCATTCGCAATGTCGGCACAGGACTCTACCTCAGGCGCAGCAGCACCACACTCTCGTTGAACTCCAATGTGAACAATGCCGAGACATTCGCCTTTGGTAGTTACAACCAAACCGCTTGGTTCCGTTCCTCCTACACGGGTAGCAACTACAAATACTTCCTCGCCAACAGTGGCAACTCTCCGGCACTCACACGAGGTAGTCGTAATGCCGACTCCGCAACCAGCTCTGCCCAACTGTGGTATCTCTACACCCCCAAGCAGGCAACCGGCTGGTCAAAAACTCCGTGGAACAACAAATCGGCCACCCACTCCGCAGCTCTGACCATCATCGATTCGAGTGGTCGCACCATTCCGCTTACCGAAGTGAAGCGTAATGCACACATTAAGGTTGGTGTAAACATCTTCTTCAACCCCGAGGACGGCCACTTCAACTTTGAGGTTGTGCCGTGGAAAGAGGGCTTCGGCGGAGATGCCACGTTTGATTAGGAAAGCCTACCGCACTGCCCCATCCGCAATGCGTGTCGGGGGTAAAAACGGAGAAGGTTGTGAAAGAAAAAAATTGTTTTGACTATGATGAAGAGTAAATATATATCAATGTTGACGGCACTGCTGATTGGCGGTTTGACGCTGATGGGCTGTACCAACGACCTTATGGGCGAGGATGTGGAAAACCCCGCCTCCAATGGCATAATTCTCCACTTTGCGCCACCCAAAACAACCAATATAGAGGTGCGTAGCCGAGCCTACAACCTCAACCACCTCGACGAGAACAGGATAATCAACCTCTTTGTGTTCCTCTTCGACTCGTCGGGCGATAGGGTCTATTCGAAATATTACGACAATGTCAACCTCGAAACATCTGCTGCTCAGGTGCAAAGTGCCACCAGCGACTGCTGGTATGTAAACAACTCCTCCACCGAGGGCACCCCAACTACGGGAGTTGTGAACATCCACACCACAGTTGATGAGGAGGATACCTACCAGATATACATCATCACCAACCTCGATGCAGATATGGTCGATATATCCTCCGACCGACTCTCGCAGGTGCAAAACGAGCAGGAGTTGCTCAACATCAGAGGTCGTATGATTCAGCAAACCCTCTCTCGTAATGGTGCTCTGCAAATGAGTGGTGTGTTGAAAGATGTGAAAATCCAAAAGGATAGTTCGGGCGCTGTGAAAATCTTCACAGGCAACAACCTCAACAACACCGCCACCATTCAACTCCACCATATGGACGCAAAGGTGCACATCACCCTCAAACAGGGCGAAAAGGTTATGAGCCTCTCCAATGCCGAGATAAAGGTCGTAAACCTGCCCAAGTTGGGCTATGTGTTCCCCTATGAGATGAGGGTGGAGGGGGCCACCGACACCACCACAGGCTATGATGCCGCCACCTCTTCGGAGGACTTCTTCGACTATGGCTACAACTCCTTCGATGAGGTGTCGCAAACCACCTCTTCCGGTCGTACTTCCAGCACCTATGAGGCGTGGTTCTATATGCTCGAAAATCGCCGTAAGCCAAAGGCAACCATCCCCCTGACCAATGCCGATGTGCCCAACTATGTCCCCTTCCACGAGCGTAGCCGACAGACAAAGTATAAGGATGGAATGTGGTGGCTCAATGGGGTTGACGAGGATGGCAACAGAGATTTTATGTATGCCGACAACCTCTCCACCTATGCGGTCATCAAGTGTAACGTCAAGACCGAACTCGAAGGCGAGCAGGCCGGACAGGAGTTGGGTGGCGAGGTGCAGTATATTGTACACCTCGGCAACTTCGGCAGTGGCAAGAGCGAGGCCGAGGTGAACAATTTCAACACAAACCGCAACACCTATTACCACTACACCATCACCGTCAACGGCCTGAACAGCATCACCACCGAAATTGATGCTCGTGGTGAGGATGTGGACGAAAATGGTCGCCAGCCTGGGGAAACACAGCCCGCCGCTTCGGGTAATGTTGTGGTGGCTGCGGAGGAGATTGCCCTCTGCGACTGCCACTACACCTCCCGCACCATCACCTTCCACGCCAAAAACATCAGTGGCGACAAGCCTCTCACTTGGCTTGTAAACACCCCCTTTGGCGAGGGTGGCCCCGAGATTGATGCCGATGGTAACGACATCATCCCCCCGGGTTTGGACTACAAGTGGGTGAAGTTCCGTGTGAATAAGAAGGATAACAATGGTGTCTATTTCACCGACTTGCGCCGTGAATACACCCCCGTTGAGTACCACGCCACCAACGCCCCCGACGGCATTATGAACGTCAGCCAGCTGGTCAAGTACATCAAAACCCAACACGACCTATTCCTTGAAGGCTACGACGACAGCAAGGGGTATAGCACGCTGGGCGACTTCGACAAAGACCCCAATGGCCCCAAGATTTGCATCACGGCCTTTGTGGACGAGTTCTACTACGACTACGACCCTCGTGATCCCAATGCCGAAATTCCCGACGACTTTTGGAAGTTGTATGTAAATGCTCCCCAGGATAGGTTCCTCTATATTCTGAGCGATGCATTTATGTCCAACGACAAGGAGAGTTCGTCGAAGGGCTCTGTGATTACCATCCAGCAGAGGCCAATACAATCCATCTACGACACCAGCCCCTCCAACACCTCTTTCCACACAGCGTGGGGCATTGAACACACCGACGAGCACAGCGAAATTTGGAGCTACAACAAAACCGCTCCGAGCACCAAGTATCAGGAGCCAAACGTGAACCCATCCCAAAACCGAGGTAACAACTCGCAGGACAATGGTCGCCTCAACTCCATCAAGGAGTGGGACCTCTTTGATAACAACAGGGCCATCAAGCCCAATGTTGAGTGGGACGACTATGTGGTGTGGGAGGTGGAAAACGAGGTGCCCCAACTACAAGAAGAACACCAGAAATTGCGCTACTCTTGTATGACCCGCAATAGGGACAACAATGGCAATGGTGTGATTGACCAAGACGAAATACGTTGGTACACAGCCTCCATCCGTCAACTTATCGGTATGACCATCGGACAGGGCCTTTTGAAGTTCGATTCGAGGCTCTACCACCGCACCTCGGAGGAGCGAAAGAGTATGGACAACTCGGTGTGGAGGCAGCACGTTGTGTCGAGCACAATGTATGGCGACAACAGCAACAACCCAACCATCGTGTGGGCCGAAGAGTTGTGCTCCACGGGCGACCTGTACAACTCGTGGCGTTGGAGTAACACGGGTGGTAATGTGGGACGTGTCTATCAATGGACGGTGCGCTGTGTGCGCAACCTCGGCACCACCAACGAAACGATGTCAACAGGCTATGACCTCACACAGGAACCGGAGCCGTATGTTGAGTATGACACCGAAAAACTCTCCATCACCTGCGTAAGGCTCGACGAAAAGGCCCTCAGGGACCAATCGTCCATAGAGCTTCCGTTTAGCGACGAGAACCGTGAGATAAACCGACTCTCCAAACGATTCTACATCGCTCCCACAAGGGTTACTTCGTTGCCCTCGTTGCCTGCATCCTACAACCACAATATGTCGTGGGTAAACCACAATAGGTATATCTCGGACAAGGGTAGCAGCGTGTTGAGTGGCCACTGTCCGGAAGGCTATCGTATTCCCAACCAGAACGAGTTGGCAATGATGCTTTTCTACTTCCCCGACTATGTCAATGAGGGTATTCCTTTCTGTCGCACCTACTACTCGTTTGGTGTGCTCGGAGAGGTGGGCGTGGCCAAAGAGTCCAAGGCCGGCTGGGGTATCCAGAATGGCAATATCTTTATGGTTGACAGCACCCACAATGTTGGCATACCTCGTTGTGTGCGAGATGCTTCGGTGGAAGAGTTGGAAGGAGAGGGCTTGTTGTAGGAACTCACACAACCGACACAAACAATGAAACGATTACTAATCCTGTGTGTGTTGGCACTTGTTGGGGCTGTGTGGTGTGGTAACACCTCCGCACAAACTCCCATTGTGGGGCCCAACTATGCCATTCCGAGCAAGATTGGCCCTGCCTACTTCGGCCCCAATGCCTTTCCTGTGCCTGATATGCTCGATGGGCACACCTCGCCCACGATGAAGGTGGAACTCTATGGCGACTGCTTCTTGGGAATAACCACGGGGCGTGTGGGCGACGACCTCACGGGCGATGTCTTTGTCCGCCTAACCACCCCGCTGTTTACGCCACGGGCCAACCTTACGGTGTGGATGCCAATTGTTGAGTCCTACTACACCTCGGCCGAAGTGAACGCCCTGCGCCGCCTGCAACACAAGGGCGATTTGAAGGGTGTAGATTCGGGCGATGTCTATGTTTCCACCGACATAAACCTACTTAATGAGGCACAACACGGCGTTGATGTGGCAGTGAGGGCGGCAATGAAGACCGCCTCGGCCAACAAGTGGGCCGATGGACGTTGCTACGACTCCCCCGGCTACTTCTTTGATGTGGCCGCAGGGCGCAAGGTTGGCAACCGTGGGCTTAGGGTGGCTGCAAGCGGTGGTTTTCTGTGTTGGCAAACCGACAATGGAAGACAGAACGATGCTGTGATGTATGGCCTTCTGCTGGCGTATAGACCCACGGGGGAGAACAATAGGTTTGCCTTTGACACCTGCCTGGGCGGATATGTTGGCTGGGAGGGCGATGGCGACAGCCCGATGACCCTCAAAACCAATGTGTCGTGGAGGGTTGGAGATGTGTGGCTGCGAGTGGGCCACCAGGTGGGCTTGGTCGATTGGCCCTACCACCAGATTAGACTCGGTGTGAGCTACTCTTTCGACATACTCAACACCCAACGCAGAGAGATTGAATAGGTTGTTTGGAGGGGTATGTGGGGCATTTGTGGGCGTTTTGTTGCCAACAAACCCACGCCTTGAAAACGAAAGATGTGAAAAAAATGTGATTGAGGGTTGGAATATTGAATTTTATCAGTATCTTTGTGCACTCAAAAGAGGCCCGGATGGCGGAATTGGTAGACGCGTTGGTCTCAAACACCAATAGGTTCACCCCTGTGCCGGTTCGATCCCGGCTCCGGGTACTGTGGCGGGGAAAGTTGAAAAACTTTCCCCGTTTTCTTTTTTGGGATTTCGTAACTCATTGGTTTGCTGATATATTAGACCAAGCACACTGTTGAGGTTTTCAGTTCGAAAATTTTTTCCGTCAAATTCTATTTTTTCAGAAAAAATCGAACTCAATGCCCTGATTTTGGCATCTGCGGGGGCATACTTAAAGAACTTATCTATATTGTCTATCAGACTCATAGAGTACTTCAACTGCGGTTCGATTTTGCCACGGTTCGGGGTTTCGAGGAGTTCCCTTCTGTCCTCCAACTTATCTAATTGCGCTTTCTGCCTGTTAATCATACGGTTATACTCCTCCTTGGTGATTTCATTATCGAGATACCTATCTTCAATCGAATTCATACGCTCGTTAATAACCTGTATCTCTCCGTCTAACTTATCAATCAGGGTGCGAACATCACGGGCATTCTCTTTGCGTAAGTCATTCAACACCTCGTTGTAGAGCTCCATTATAGCGTTGTTGGGGCGCAGTCCAGATACGAAATCAACAAACGCATCATTAACCTTGTCGGCAGGCATACGAAGGTGTTTGCCCGTAGTGGGGCAGAAATAGTACGAATAGGTTGAACCACTACCGCCCCTGCTGGGGGCACCTGTAATTGCCCTACCGCAATGAGGGCATACGAGGAATTTGCGCAGATAGTATTCTGGTTTGATGGGTTTGGTTAGTTTGGGTTGCTTCTTGCGCTTGCCGTCCATAATATCCTGCACCCTATCAAAAACCTCCTCCGTTACCAAAGGTGTATGCAGACCATCAACAATTACTTCTGGTTCTGTTTTGGTCGCAGGGACACGGATTTTACCCTTGTAAAATATGTTACGGAGAATGTCGAGAAATGTGCTCTCTGGTATTTCTGGGGCAATCCTTCGGCGGATAGCACAAGGTGCCTCAACACCCTTTGCCACCTCGTTAAATATGGCACGAATAAGCGGTGCTTTCTCTTCGTCAATCTCGATAGTCTTGGCAATGGTGATGCCGTTGTCATCCACGATATGGACATTCTTGTATCCTCTGGGAGCGGAGTTTGCCCACCTACCCGACAACATTGTTTCTCGGATGCCATCACGGGTGCGGCGACTAATCTTGTTATTCTCCGTATGTGCCGCAGCGCAATAACTGCTTAACAATGAAGACCATTCTGTTGCCGAAAAATCAATTGGACTCTCTATGGCATTAAAGTTAATCCCCCATTCATCCATAAAGATTCGCTTGAACATATAGGCAAATTCGGGATTACGACTAAATCTATCCCATCGAAGGAATAAAATCAAATCCACTTCGTGCTTATGCTTCTTGCAATAGTCACGAATCTTCTTCATTTCAGGG
>JAZLDY010000011.1:0-31643 GCA_045614965.1 Tidjanibacter sp. | reverse complement strand
TGCTCTCGCTTACTCGCATTTGCTTCAATTTTCAATTTTCAATTTTCAATTGACCAAGCTTCGCTTGCTCTAAAATGCTCCCGCTCGGCATAGCTTGCAAGCAATCTCTGCTCTCGCTTACTCGCATTTGCTTCAATTTTCAATTTTCAATTTTCAATTTTCAATTCCACCCCATACTTGCCCTTGGCGGTGATGCGTTTGGCGGTGAGGGTGAGGCGTTTGACCTCTGAGCCCCACACGTTCGAAAGGCGTGGGTCGGTTAGTGTAACCACCTCCACCGCAGGGGTGAAGAGTTTGGCGTTGTAGGTCAAAGAGATGCTCTTACCTTGCGGGGTGGTGATGCGTACAACGCCCTCTTTGGTGGTGTCCACTTCGCCCCAAGTGAGGAAGTTGAGCGCATTTGCAACGGTGGGCGAAGCAATGTCGAACTGCTCGCTGAGGCTCACTTTGTCCTTATCTACGGCTATGGTGCGCTGCCAGCTACGGATGCCGGCTTCGGCGGGGTAGGCACCGGCAATATCGAGCGAGAAGGTGTGCTTTTTCTCGTCCACCTTCACGTTGCGTGAACGGTAGTTGCGACCAAACTTTTGAGTGAAACCATTGACAGTGGGCAGGTTGTGATAGCCACTCTGCATTGTCCAAATGGAGTATCGGTCTTTGCTGAATGTTTGGCGTGTGTAGGTACCCACACCTGCATCAATCAACACGGGCGAGTTGTCCACATAGAGCGAGAAGGTGCCCACGTCGTTGTGGTTGTGGCTCTCGTTGTTGTAGCCACCCTTTGTGGCGAGGAATATGGAGCCGTGGCGGATGTAGCAAAACTCGGTTTGGGGATACCAGGTGAAGTCGTAGGTGGGTACTGCGGGGGTGGCTGTCGTTAGTTCTTCGTAGCCGACAATACTCTCAAAGCGACGCAACATATCTCGCCCTCCACTGAGTGCCGAAACGCCGAGCGACTGTACCATATAGGCACCCATATTGCACATCTCGCAGCTGCCTACATCACGTCCGTAGCGATAAACCACGGGGGCAGGTGCGCTGCTTTGTGCGCTTGCATCAGCAAAGTTTACAACCCAACCATCGCCCACATAGGAACGTGCGATGTACTCGCCCATAGCCTTGACCATAGGCTCCTTGAAGAGGGAAACCTTGCCACCCGTTGCCCAATCCAGCACTCGCAGGTAGTCGTATAGCTTGCCTGCTGCGTGTCCCCAATATGCGGGGCCCTCTTCGCAGGCTCCGTCGCTCTTGACGTAGTTGAGGAACACATCCACCGATACCATAGTTTTATATACCCCCTCGGCCAACCTTGTGGGCTCATCTTCGAGCAGGAGCATACACTGCAACACGTTGCAGTTACACCACGGAGTCCAGTTGTTGATTGTGTTGTTTGGGTAGTGCTTCGCACCCGTCCACCAGAAATCTTCGGGGCGGGTGTGATAGGGCTCAATTATTCTCTCCCTCACCTCGTTGCGGATGCGCTCGGAAATCACAGGCGAAATGGCCTCTATCTGGGGGCCAAAGAAGTGGTCAACCCAAGCCAACATTGCCCCCACCTCACACGACACGAGGGCCAAAACGTGTTGGTCCTTAATGGGTACAGCAGTGCGTGGCCTCTGTATGGAGTGGGTGTGTGCGGAGAGTGCCCACGAGGTCATCTCGCAGAAATAGTAGGAGCCGTTGATGATTTGGTCCACAAAACGCCCTTCGCCTTCGGCCAATTCGGCCAATATCAGGTCGGCCAAAGCGTTGCAGTTGCTGTTGTGGATACGCTCCATAATTTGGCGGTCGCCCGTGCGGTTAAACTCCAAATAGTCGGTAGCCTTCACCGTGGGCCAATCGTGCGAGAGGAGTTTTTCGCCCTTGCGGATTATGGAGTTTTTGTTGACACCCATCAGGGCATCCCACGCTGAACGGTCGGAGTAGGCAGGGTAGGGTACCCACGATTTGTCGGCTACGATAACCTTTTGGAGTCCCTCTTGTGTGGCTGTATTTTGGAGCATATTGCGCTGCTCTGCGCCAAAAGCAGAGCCGAGTACTCCGATGAGGAGTATCGACAGAAGTGTAAGGCGTTTCATTCTTTTTAGGTGTTTGGGGTGGAAGTGTTGGATGTGATTACTCAGCAAGCAACGACTTCATAATCAACGGAATGTCGGTGTTCTCCAACACTCGGCTGAACGCATCGGCACCTGCTCCGTAGGCGAAGATGGGCACCATACCGCCAGAGTGTCCGCCGGTGGCGAAGTGGTAGGCGATTGGGTTTTCGTTGACATCAAAACGATTGTTGTTGTTGATGATGGTCAGACCGCCTGTCTCGTGGTCGGCGGTTACAACAACGAGTGTGCCGGGGTGCTTGTCGGCATAATCAAAGGCAATCTTCACGGCTGCATCGAAGTCAACGATTTCGGCCACCACACCCTCGATGTTGTTGGCGTGGGCCTCGCCATCAATCTGCGAGCCTTCGACCATCAGGAAGAAACCACTCTTGTTGCGCTTGGCATTGGCAGTGAGAATTTCGAGAGCCTTGGTGGTTGCCTCGGGCAGGAAGTTGCCACGACCTTCGAGCATCTTGGGGAGGCCCTTGCGTGCAGCCAACACGCCAACTTTGCCTTCCTTGATGTCGGCAATCTCTTCGAGCGAGGTTGCAATGGTGTAGCCCTTCTCTTGGAGTTTGCCCACAAGGTCAAGACTATCAGCCCTTTGCATAAAATATTTCTGACCGCCACCAAAGAATACGTCAACATTGGTGTCGAGGAATTGCTCGGCGATGAGGTCTTGCTGGTGGCGACTTTCGGTGTGGCCCATAAACGCAGCGGGGGTGGCGTGGGTTACAGCATAGGTTGCCACAATGCCCGTAGCCATACCCATCTTTTCGGCCACCTCACGGATGTTCTCCATGGGGTTTTTGCTGTCGTCAACACCAATGGCTCCGTTGTAGGTCTTGGTGCCTGCGGAGAGGGCTGTGCCTGCGGCTGCGGAGTCGGTGATGAGGTTGTTGGACGAATATGTCTTTTGAAGACCGATATACTCGGCCCTTTCGAGCGCAAGGGGGGCATATTGTTGTGCAATCATCGTGGAGGTGATGTGGGAGATGCCCATACCATCACCGATGAGATAGATGATGTTCTTAACCTTTGGCTCCGAGTTGTCGGGGATGCGGCTAATGAGGGCGATGGCGAGGCCGCCTGCAAGAACAACGAGGGCGCACTCAATGATGGTGCGAAGGCTTTTGCAACATTTTTTCATAGTAGTATAAAGTTATTAGTTTTTCAGTTCTTGGTTGATACTTTCACAAAGATAGAAAAAAATGCCCAAAATGGTGCTTGAAGGTGGTAAAGATGTTGGATAAACACTCAAAAAACGGTACCTTTGCACGCAAAACGTGCAATAGGACCCACAAACAATGGATGACCTTGTAGAGAGGATTTGGAGAGTTTGTGGCGTTGTGCGGAGAGTATAGAGGTGGAAAATAATTTATCCAAAAAATAAACATAGATGAAACGAGTAGTACTGTTTTTTGTAACCTTAGCAACGATTGCAAGCCTCACTTCGTGCGTGGAGCGTAAGCAGGAGCGTGTTGCAGTTGAGAAAACCTACAAGGTGATGACCGTGGAGTCGCACGACCGAACACTCAAAACGGGTTTTAGTGCCACCATCAATGGTTGCCAGACTGTGGAGATTCGTCCGCAGGTGAGTGGTATGATTACCGAGATCCTCATCAATGAGGGCGACTTTGTGAGTAAAGGTCAGGTGTTGTTTGTGATTGACCAAACGCCCTATAAGGCTGCCTATGAGATTGCCCAAGCCAATGTGAAGAGTGCCGAGGCAAGCCTTGCTACGGCACAGCTTATTCTGGATAGCAACAAGGAACTATTTGAGCAGGATGTAGTGTCGGAGTTTGACCTTATGACCTCCCGCAACGATTTGGCCGAGGCAGAGGCAAGGCTGGCACTCGCTCGTGCCGAGGAGATTAACGCCTCCAACAACCTCTCCTACACGGAGGTACGTTCGCCTGTGAATGGTGTTGCGAGTATGATTCCCTACCGTGTGGGTGCGTTGGTGAGCAGCAATATCAATATGCCCTTGGTAACCGTGTCGGACGACAGCGAGGTTTATGCCTACTTCTCTATGGCCGAGAACACTATGCTCGATATGATTCAGCAGTATGGCTCGCTCAAAGAGGCCATTCGTGAGATGCCGCCCGTGGAGTTGATTATGAGCAACGGACAGACCTATAAACACAAGGGTCGTATTGATGCAGTGAGTGGAACCATTAGTGCCACCACCGGTGCGGTGAGCCTCCGTGCTTCGTTCCCCAACCGCCAGCGACTGCTGCGTGATGGCGGTAGCGGTCAGGTTGTTATTCCCTCGGTACAGAAAGATGCCATTGTTATTCCTCAGGCAGCCACCTACGAGTTGCAGGAGCGCATCTTTGTCTATAAGGTAATTGACGGCAAGGCTGTGTCGAACCAAATTAAGGTTATGTCGCAGAATAATGGTGTTGAGTACATCGTTTTGGAAGGCTTGGAGGTTGGCGAGGTGATTATTGCCGAGGGTGCAGGCCTTGTTCGTGAGGGTGCCGTTATTAAAACTGCCGAGCAACTTGCTGCCGAGAAGGCCGCCAAACAACAGGCAGCCCAAGCGTTGGTTGACAGCCTTAGTGAAGTGAATGAGTAAACGGGAGGGTAGAGAGATATGAACATTAGAACATTTATCGACCGTCCCATCTTTGCAGGTGTTATCTCCGTAATCATCGTACTGCTCGGAGGTATCTGCCTTGTGGGACTTCCGGTGGAGCAATTTCCGGAGATTGCGCCCCCAACCGTGAGCGTGTCGGCCAACTATGCAGGTGCCAATGCCGAGACGGTGCAGAGGAGTGTGGTTATTCCTTTGGAGGAGGCCATCAACGGTGTGGAGAATATGATGTATATGACCTCGTCGGCCACCAATAACGGCTCGGCCAATATCCAAATCTACTTCCGTCAGGGTACCGATGCGGATATGGCGATGGTTAATGTGCAGAACCGTATTGCTTCGGCTCAGGGCCTTCTGCCTGCCGAGGTAACCAGGAGTGGTGTGAGTGTGCGTAAGAGGCAAACGAGCCGTATCAAGACACTTGCAATTTTCAGCCCCGACGATTCGTTTGACGAGAGGTTTATTAGCAACTACCTGAAAATCAACATCGAGCCACGCCTTTCTCGTATTGCAGGTGTGGGCGAGGTTGACGTGAGGGGTGCCGACTACTCGTTGCGTATCTGGCTCGATCCGGCCAAGATGGCCAAGTATGCACTCGTGCCTGCCGACATCAGCAAGGTGCTTTCGGAGCAGAACTTGGAGGCACCTACGGGTACCCTTGGTGCCGACTCGGAGAATACGTTCCGCTATGTGCTCAAATATAGGGGCCGCTACGACCGTGAGGAGGACTATGCCAATATGGTCGTGAGGGCCGAGAGCGATGGTACGGTGCTGAGGCTCAAAGATGTTGCGAGGGTGGAGCTCGGCTCTATGAGCTACGACTACATCGGTAAGGTGAACGGCCACCCGGGTACTACGCTGATGATTTCGCAAACCTCAGGCTCCAATGCTAACGAGATTATCGAGGCGGTGGATAAGGAGATAGCCGAGATTCGCCAGAGCCTCCCGAAGGGCTTGGAGATTGTGGACTTGATGAGTACCAAGGATTTCTTGGATGCGTCGATTGCCAGCGTTGTGGAGACACTCATATTGGCGATTATCCTTGTGGTGCTGGTGGTTTACATCTTCTTGCAGAGCTTCCGTTCGACACTCATCCCATCGTTGGCAATCATCGTGTCGCTGATTGGTACCTTTGCATTCCTTTCGGTGGCAGGATTTAGTCTGAATATGATTACCCTCTTTGCCCTTGTGCTGGTGATTGGTACGGTGGTGGATAACGCCATTGTGGTTGTGGAGGCGGTGCAGGCCAAGTTTGATGCTGGCTACAAGTCGTCCTACCTTGCCACGGTGGATGCAATGAAGGGCATCAGTAGCGCACTCGTGGCAACAACCTTTGTGTTTATGGCGGTGTTTATCCCTGTGTGCTTTATGGGCGGAACAACGGGTACGTTCTACACCCAGTTTGGTCTAACGATGGCCGTTGCGGTGGGTATCTCGCTTGTGAACTCAATGACCCTGAGCCCTGCGCTGTGTGCCCTGCTGATGAAACCACACACGGTGGGTGAGGATGGTAAGATGAGCTTCTCGGCTCGCTTCCACGTTGCTTTCGATGCAGGCTTCCAAGGCCTTGTTAATCGCTACAAGAAGGGCGTGTTCTTTATGCTCCGCCGTCGTTGGCTGGCGTGGATACTCGTCATTGCAGCCGTAGGAGGTCTGTTCTATATGTTGGAGAACACCAAGACGGGCCTTGTGCCAAAGGAGGATATGGGCTCCATCAATATTGACGTGCAGACACCTCCGGGTACCAACCTTGGCGAAACGGTGAGGGTTATGGAACAGATTGCCCATAGGCTCGATGGCATTGAGCAGATTGAGGCTTATTCCTACACCACGGGTTATGGTATGATGAGTGGTGCGGGCTCTTCGTGTGGTATGTTCACCGTGAGGTTGGACCCTTGGGATGAGCGTACCGACGAGGGAGATGATATCGACTCCATCATCGACCAGATGTATGCTGCTACGGCCGATATTACCTCGGCAAAGATTATGATATTCACCCGTGGTATGATTCCCGGCTATGGTGCAAGTAGCGGTTTTGAACTCTATGTGCAGGACCAGAAGGGTGGTACCATTGAGGACCTGAAAACCATCACCGATAACCTTATTGTTGAACTTAACCGTAGGCCGGAGATTGGTAGGGCAAGCACCTCGTTTGACACTAAATATCCGCAGTACCTCTTGGAGGTTGATGCAGCAAGGTGTAAACGCAACGGCGTGTCGCCCAGCGATGTGCTGAGTGTTGTGGCCGGCTATGTGGGTGGCTCCTATGCTTCGAATATGAACCGCTTCTCGAAATTGTATAGGGTAATGGTTCAGTCGTCGGCCGAGAGTAGGCTCGACACCGAGGCACTCAACCAGATGTTTGTGCGCAATGCTTCGGGCGAGATGTCGCCCATCAGCCAATACATCACACTCACTCGTATCTATGGCCCGCAGTCCATTTCGAGGTTCAACCTCTTCTCGGCCATCTCAATCAATGGCCAGGCTGCCAACGGATACTCTTCGGGTGAGGCCATTGCTGCCGTGAGGGAGGTAGCTGCCGAGTTGCTGCCCGCAGGCTATGGCTATGAGTTTGGCGGTATGTCCCGTGAGGAGGCTTCGTCGGGCAACTCCACGGCCACTATCTTTGTAATCTGCGTGGTGTTCATCTACCTCATTCTGTGTGCATTGTATGAGAGTATCTTCATCCCCATTGTGGTAATTCTGGCCGTTCCGTTTGGTCTGGCAGGTAGTTTCTTGTTTGCCAATATGTTTGGTTTGGAGAACAACATCTACCTCCAAATTGGTCTGCTGATGCTTATTGGTCTGCTGGCCAAGACGGCAATTCTTATCACCGAGTATGCCTCGGTACGTAGGGCAGAGGGTATGTCTATCCCTATGGCTGCACTGTCGGCTGCCAAGGCGAGGTTGAGGGCAATTCTGATGACCTCGCTGACGATGATTTTCGGTATGTTGCCACTGATGTTCGCTACGGGTGTGGGCGCAAATGGTAATATTTCTATCGGTGTGGGTACCGTGGGTGGTATGCTCATCGGTACCATTGCGCTGCTCTTTGTGGTGCCTGCACTCTTCATTATCTTCCAGACCATCGAGGAGAAGGTGATGCCCAAACGTGAAAAGCCACAATTAACCGAGTAAAAGCAGAGGAGGAGAAGAGATGAAAAGAGTATTGTATATGATAGTAAGTGTGGCTGTGGCAATGCTGGTTAGCGGTTGCAGCCTCTATACGAAGTTTGACCGCCCGCAGGTGCGTAACCTTCACGAACTCTACGAGGCCGACACCACCTATAACCGCTTGGCCGACCTCGGGTGGAAGGAGTTCTTTACCGACACCCTGCTGCAAAAATACATTGCCAGGGGCTTGGAGTATAACATCGACTTGCGTAAGGCCCACTCCAACGTGGTGCAGGCCGAGGCTGCCCTCGAAGCGGCCAAACTCGCCTTTCTGCCGAGTGTGAAGGCTGCGCTCAATGCCTCGTTGGGCGGTGGCAGTGGCGATGGCGCAACTTTCTCGTTCGACATCACCCCCTCGGCATCGTGGGAGGTGGATGTGTTTGGCAGGTTGCGTAATGCCGAGCGTGGCGCACAAGCAACCTACGAGGCTTCGGTGTTTGGCGAAAAGGCCGTGAGGAGCAAACTTGTGGTAACCATAGCCAATAACTACTACACCCTGCTGATGCTTGACGAACAGCTCAAAACAAGTAGGCGCACGCTCGATACTTGGGAGGAGAACATTCGTACTCTCACGGCTCTTAAACGTGCGGGTAAGGCTACTGAGGCTGCGGTGTTGCAGGCCAAAGCTAACCGTTTCAGCATCGAGGGCTCGGTGCTCACTCTCGAACGCCAGATTTCCGAGCAAGAGAATGCCCTCGCAACCCTTATGGGAGTGTTGCCTTTTGAAATAGAGAGGGGAACGCTCAAAGACCAAACCTTCCCCACGGAGTTTTCGGTAGGTGTACCTTTGGAGTTGGTAGCCCTGCGCCCCGATGTGAGGGTTGCAGAGGCCGAGTTGGCCACCAAGTTCTATGCCGTCAATGAGGCAAAGGCTGCATTCTATCCTTCGATTACCCTCTCCGGCTCGGCCGGTTGGCGTACCACCTCTGGCGCAACCATTGCCAACCCAAGCGACTTCATCCTTAACCTTGTGGGTGGCATTGTGCAACCCATCTTTGCGAAGGGCGCCAATAAGGCACGCTTGAAGATTGCAGAGGTCCAACAAGAGACTGCCATTATGCAGTATCGCCAGACCTTGCTGAATGCTGGCGAGGAAGTTAATAATGCGATGATGCTGTGGCAGTCGGCCCAAAAACGCCTTGCCATTGACCTCAAACAGGTTGTAACTCTGCGTGCTGCGGTCTATAATACCCAACTGCTAATGAAATATGGCTCTGCGAGTTACCTCGAAGTGCTCACTGCTCAACAGAACTTGTTGAATGCGGAGTTGTCGGAGAGTTCCGACCGTTATGCGGAGATTCAGGGTATTATTAGTCTTTATTATTCTCTCGGCGGCGGCACCTACTAAAAAAACGCAGAAAAAAACGCAGATTGCACAGCAACTGCGGCGTTACACTGCGATAAGCGGGCTCCTCATTTGCGCAAGCAAACTGCGGGCCCGCTTTCTTGTGTGCCTTGCATTTGCCGCACACTTTGCGTTTTTTTTCGTCAACCGTCAACCGACGACCGTCTTTTCCCCAGTAGTCATAGTTGCCCCAGTTGTCCCAGTGATAGGCTGGGTCTTCTGGGTCATCTGGGTCCTCTGGGTCTTCTGGGAGTAATAGGGGTAATAGCCCCTCCTTGTTATTCCTATCGCCCTTTGGGCGTAATTTTCCATTTTCCATTTTCAATTTTCAATTTTTATACCTATATTTGTAGGTTAAAATGGATAACTATATGGAAACACAAAATACAAACATAAACGAAACACAGTCGGTGGAGGTGCAAGAGGCCACTATTGCTGTCCCCAAGGTTGAGGCCGAAGCCCCCGTTGAGGCATCCAAAGTTGCCGTTGAAGCCCCCGTGGAGCCAAGCGAGGAACTCATTCCCGAGAGTCGTAGGATTGTGGTGGAGGGTCGCAAGGCCGACATCTCACTCGGCCACGGTTGCGAGTTCTGCCGTTGTGGTGAGCAGCAGGAGATGAGCGCAGTGGCTCGCCCCGGTGCCTACAAACTCCACGAGACAGATTGGCTCGGAGAGTATCCCGACAATCAGCCTACCGACATTGTGGAGGTGAGGTTCAAGAATACCCACCGTGGTTACTATGCCAATGTGAACAACCTTCCGCTGGCCATTGGCGACATTGTGGCGGTGGAAGCTTCCCCCGGTCACGACATCGGCATTGTGTCGCTCACGGGCGATATGGTGGCACGTCAGATGCGCAGGGTGGGTTTCAATCCTGCCAATGGCGAGTTCCGCAAGGTCTATCGCAAGGCTCGCCCCTATGACATTGAGAAGTGGCACGAGGCTGTGGGCAGGGAGCACGAAGTGATGATTCGCTCCCGTCAGATTGCTGCCGATATGGGCCTCAATATGAAGATTGGCGATGTGGAGTTTCAGGGCGATGGCATCAAAGCCATCTTCTACTACATTGCCGACGAGAGGGTTGACTTCCGTGAACTCATCAAGGTCTTTGCCGACCAATTCCGCATCCGTATCGAGATGAAGCAGATTGGCGCACGCCAGGAGGCCGGCCGTATTGGTGGCCTTGGTGCGTGTGGTAGGCAGCTTTGCTGTGCTTCGTGGATTAGTTCGTTCAACTCGGTAACCACGGGTGCGGCACGTATGCAGGACCTCTCGCTCAACCCACAGAAGTTGGCGGGTCAGTGTAGCAAACTGAAATGCTGTTTGAGCTATGAGCTGGATAGCTACCTCGACGCACGCAAGGACTTCCCCAAACTCAATGGCCCCTTGCAGGCTCTCGATGCCGACTACTTCCACGTCAAGAGCGACATCTTGGCCCGCACGATGAGTTTCAGCACCCAGCCCGGCTCGATGGCAGGTTTGGTAACGCTGAGTGTGGGACGAGTTAGGGAGATTGCAAGGCTCAATGCCGAGGGTAAGAAGCCCGAGAAGATTACCTCCGATACGGTGTATAGCACAACCGAGGAGGAACCAACCTATATCAACGTGATTGGCGAGGATAGCATCACCCGCTTCGACAAGGCCAAACGCAATAAGAAGCGTAAGAACAAGGGCAATAAGGGCGGCCAAAATGGTCAAAACCCACAGGGCCAAGGCCCAAAAGGTGGCGAGGCAGGACAGCCCAAGCAGAATGATAATAGGCCCAAGCAGAACGACAATAAGCCCCGCCAGCAGGGAGAGAACAAACCCAAGCAGGAGGGCGGTCAGAACGGCAACGCCAATAATGCCAATAATGGTGGTAACAATCACCACAAGGGCAACGGCGGTCGCAACCACCACAACAATCGTGGCAGGGGTGGCCGTCAGCAAGGCGAGGGTAAACCACGTCAGGAGGGTGAGAATAGGCCCAAGCCACAGGGTGAGGCCAAACCCAAGCAGGAGTAGAGTCCTATGAGAGTGGTGCGTGGGTTGCTGATTGTGTTGGCCGCTGTGGCGATGGTGGGATGCAGGGTTGTCCCCCACGGAGCAGTGGTTGCCGATGTGGACCCCAAGGGGTGGAGCGCAGGAGAGGGGGTTGACCTCTGTTTCTCCGCCACGGACACCACCTCGTTGCACACCATAAGCATTGTGGCCCGCAGGGAGTTTGGCAAGACGGCCGAGCCTGTGAGATTGCAGGTGAGGGCGGTGGCTCCCGACTCGGCCGAGGTCGGCGGAGTGGTTGTGTTGCCTGTGGGTGGCTCCCGACAGGGCGGCTCGTTCGAGGAGGTTGAGGCTCTCTGGGTAGAGAACGCAAGGCTCAAAGAGGGGACATACACCTTTACGCTTGCCCCAACACACGAGGTTGAAGGCGTGTGGAACGTGGGAGTGGAGATTGGGAATTGAGAATTGAGAATTGAGAATTGACGCTAGACGTTAGACTAAAATATAATGGGAAAAGACAAGATACGCAGATTTAACGAAAACCTCACCTTCAAGTGTTTGGTGCAGCCGGCATTTGAGGAGGTGTTCGACAAGGACCACCCGATGAAGGGACGTTGGCACGAGGAGTTCTTTGGCAACAACAACCCCATAGTGTTGGAGTTGGGTTGCGGTAGGGGTGAATACACCGTTGCTCTGGCCGAGCGCAACCCCGACAAAAACTTTATCGGTGTGGACATCAAGGGTGCAAGGATGTGGCGAGGTGCCAAGACGGTAACCGAGAAGGGTATTCCCAATGCGGGCTTCCTCCGCACGAGGATTGAGTTCATCGCCTCTATGTTTGCCGAGGGCGAGGTGAGCGAGATTTGGATTACCTTCCCCGACCCACAGATGCCCAAGCAGAGGGCCAAACACCGCCTTACGGGCCCCTTGTTCCTGGCTCGCTATGCCAAGATTTTGCAGGAGGGTGGAGCCATCAACCTCAAAACCGACTCACAGTTCTTGCACGAATTCACCAAAGATGTGATTGCGCAGAACGAGTTGCCGGTGGAGGTGGCCAATAATGATATTTATGGTACGGGCTTTGCCGACGAGGTACTCTCGGTTAAGACCGCCTATGAGAGTAAATTCCTCGCACAGGGTATGCCCATCACCTACCTCCGCTTTGGCTTGGGTGGAAAGAGGGAGTTTGTGTGGACTGCCCCCGAAGAGGAGTAGAAGGAGAATTCAAAATTCAAAATTCAAAATTGAGAGCAGAAAGGGAATGATTAAATTGAAAATTGAAAATTGAAAATTGACAATGGAAAATTAAGGAGCGCCCCTGGCGCAGAGTTTACTCTCTAAATTCCTTAAACTCCTTAAAATCCCTAACCTCCCTAAATTATTTACTAATTACTCTCTACTATTTACTAATTGAAACACAGTCGGTCGACGGTTGACGGTTGACGGTAGACGAAAAGAGATGATAGAAAACATTACAATAGGTATTACGCTTGGCGACCCCAATGGTGTGGGTGCCGAGACGGTGATTAAGATTTTTAGGGACAGCCGTATGTTTGATATGGCTACCTTTGTGCTGTATGGCTCCTCCAAGTCGCTTGCTTTCTATAAATCCACCGTTGAGGGTGGCGAGCAGGTGGGCTTCAATGTGGTGCGCTCTGCTGCCGATGCAAAGGCAGGAAAGCTGAACCTTGTGGAGTGCGCCACGGCCGAGATGAAAACCACCGCAGGTGTGGCCTCGTCGGAGGGCGGTGTGGTGGCTGTGGAGTCGCTACGCAGGGCTGTGGCCGATGTAAAGGCCGGCGATGTGGATGTGATTGTTACGGCACCCATCAACAAAAACTGCGTCAATGGCGAGGGCTTTGAGGCTACGGGCCACACGGAGTTTCTGGCCAAGGAGTTTGAGGGCGAGGCTCTGATGTTGATGTGTAGCGATATGATGAAGGTGGGCCTTGTAACCATCCACGTTCCTGTGGCAGAGGTGGCAGGATTGCTCTCCAAGGAGCTCATCGTTAAACGCATTGGCCAGCTCGAAAAGTCGCTCAGGGAGGACTTTGGGGTGCGCAAGCCGAGGATTGCGGTGTTGGCACTCAACCCCCACGCAGGCGATGGTGGCCTGCTCGGTGGCGAGGAGCAGGAGATTATCAAACCTGCCATTGTGGAGGCCTACGAGAAGGGTACGCTGGCCTTTGGCCCCTTTGCGGCCGACGGGTTCTTTGCTGCGGGTGGCTACCGTAAGTATGATGCAGTGCTGGCAATGTACCACGACCAAGGACTCGCTCCGTTCAAGATGCTCACCCCCTATGGTGTGAATGTAACCACCAACCTATCGGTGGTGCGCACATCGCCCGACCACGGTGTGGGCTATGATATTGCAGGCAAGGGTGTGGCCGACGAGAGCTCGATGCGTAATGCTATATATATGGCCGTTGACATCTTCGAGAGCCGCCAGAGGGAGGCAGAGTATGCCGCCAACCCACTCCCACACCACGAGAGGGAGAGAGGCCACCGAGGCGATAGGGGCGACAGAAACGACAGAAACGTGAGCGACATCAAGGAGTTGAGAATTGAGAATTAGCGGTTGACGGTTGACGGTCGACGGTCGACGGAAAAAAGAAAATACGATAAAAAATAAGATAACAGGGGCGGTAGGCCGCAGGTCGTATTGCGGTGCCCCACAAACATTAACAAAACACTATGAAACAAATCAAAATCACTTTCCCTGACGGCAGCATTCGTGAGTATGCCGAGGGAATCACTGCGCTGCAAATCGCAGAGGGCATCAGCCCTCGCTTGGCGGCAGATGTGTTGTCGGCAACTGTGAACGGCGAGGTTGTGGATCTCACCGCACCCATCGTGGAGGATGCCGAAATCAAACTCAACAAATGGGATGACGAGGATGGTAAACGCACCTTCTGGCACACCTCTTCCCACCTGCTGGCTGAGGCTTTGCAGGAGCTCTACCCCGGTATCAAGTTCGGTATCGGCCCCAGCATCGAGAACGGTTTTTACTACGATGTTGATAGCCCCACCCCCATCACCGAGGGCGACCTTGTGAAGATTGAGAAGAAGATGGAGGAACTCGCACGCACCAAAGAGGATGTGGTGCGTCGTGAGGTACCCAAAGCCGAGGCTCTGGAAACATTCAAAGCCAAAGGCGACCAATATAAAGTGGAGCTGATTGAGGCCCTCGAAGATGGCAAAATCAGCTTCTATACCAACGGCTCCTTTACGGACCTCTGCCGTGGTCCCCACTTGCCCAACACAGGCGTAATTAAGGCCATCAAACTCACCAGCATCGCAGGTGCCTATTGGAGGGGCGACGAGAAGAACAAGATGCTCACCCGTATCTATGGTATCACCTTCCCCAAGAAGGCACTCCTCGATGAGTACCTCGCAGTGTTGGAGGAGGCCAAGAAGAGGGACCACCGCAAACTCGGCAAGGAGCTCGAACTCTTCACCTTCTCGCAGAGGGTAGGTCAGGGCCTTCCTTTGTGGTTGCCCAAGGGTGCCGACCTGAGGGGCCGCTTGGAGAACTTCCTGAAAGCCGTGCAGAAGAAATATGGCTACGAGCAGGTTATCACTCCCCACATCGGTCAGAAGGAACTCTATGTTACCTCGGGCCACTATGCCAAGTATGGTAAGGACTCCTTCCAGCCCATCCACACCCCATACGAGGGCGAGGAGTTCCTCCTCAAACCTATGAACTGCCCCCACCACTGCGAGATTTTCAAGTTCAAACCTCGCTCCTATAAGGACCTCCCACTGCGCTTTGCAGAGTTCGGTACGGTTTATCGCTACGAGCAGAGTGGTGAGTTGCACGGTCTTACCCGTGTGAGGGGATTTACCCAGGATGATGCACACCTCTTCGTGCGCCCCGACCAGCTGTTGCAGGAGTTTGAGAACGTTATCGACATCGTGCTCTACATCTTCAAGACTTTGAAGTTCGACGAGTTTACGGCACAGATTTCGTTGCGTGATCCCAACAATAAGGAGAAATACATCGGTACGGACGAGAACTGGGAGAAGGCCGAGCAGGCTATCATTCAGGCCTCCGCAGAGAAGGGCCTCAAAACCGTTGTTGAATATGGCGAGGCAGCCTTCTATGGTCCCAAGTTGGACTTTATGGTCAAGGATGCTATCGGTCGTAAGTGGCAGTTGGGTACCATTCAGGTTGACTACAACCTCCCCGAGAGGTTCGATTTGACCTACACCGGTGCCGACGACAAACCCCACCGCCCCATTATGATTCACCGTGCACCCTTCGGCTCGATGGAGCGTTTCGTGGCAGTGCTGTTGGAGCACACCGGCGGTAAGTTCCCCTTGTGGCTCGCTCCCACACAGTGTGTGGTGTTGCCAATTAGCGAAAAATATAACGATTATGCAGAAAAAGTTTCTAAATATCTAAATAATTGCGATATTCGCAGCGAGATTGACAACCGTAACGAGAAGATTGGTCGCAAGATACGAGATAATGAGCTCAAAAAAATACCCTTCCTGCTCATCGTTGGCGAGAAGGAGGAGAACGAGGGCTTGGTATCCGTACGTCAGCAGGCTGTAGGCGACAAGGGACAGATGAGTGCTGAGGCTTTCGCCCAGATGATTAAAGAGGCTGTGGCTGCCGAGATTGACAATCAGTAGGAACAAACAATAATATTTTTACTCTAACACACATTTAAGATTAGGATGGCAGTACCTTACAGACCAAAACCGACCTATCCACAACAGCAGCGCCCACAGCAAGGACCCCAGTCCAAGCAGCAGAGCGAGCACCGCATCAACAACCAGATTACCGCACCTCAGGTGAGGGTGGTGAGCGATGAACTCGAAGGCGCACAGGTGATGAGTATCAAAGAGGCAATCCTTCTGGCCGACCAGATGGAGCTGGACCTCATTGAAATCTCGCCCAAGGCAGACCCACCAGTTTGCCGCATTGCCGACTACCAGAAGTTCCTCTATCAGCAGAAGAAGAAAGCAAAGGAGATAAAGGCCAAGCAGGCCAAAGTGGTAATCAAGGAGATTCGTTTCGGTCCCCAAACCGACGACCACGACTACAACTTCAAGCTCCGCCACGCACAGAACTTCTTGCAGGAGGGTGCAAAGGTTAAAGCCTATGTATTCTTCCGTGGTCGTTCCATCGTGTTCAGCGAGCAGGGCCAGATTCTCTTGCTTCGTTTTGCCACCGACCTCGAAGAGTATGGCAAGGTGGAGATGATGCCGAAGTTGGAGGGTAAGCGTATGACGATGATGCTGGCCCCCAAAACTAAAAAGTAACGGGCGATTTCGTCGTTGCACAGCGATAAGCGGAGTTCCTCATTTGCGTCAGCAAACTGCGGACTCCGCTTTCTTGTGCGCCTTGAACTCGCCTCGCTATTTTTAGTTTTGATTTCTTTTGAAGGCTTTTGCCTTCAAATTCCCAGTGGTCCCAGCAGCCTCAGTGGCCCCAGTTGGTGGGCTGGGTCTTCTGGGTCTTCTGGGAGAGATAGGGGTAATAGGGAGTGTAGTGAATGTAGAGAGTTTAGGGAGCCCCACGACTACTCCTCCCCTACAAAAGGGGAGGTTGGGAGGGGTGTGTCAATTTTGAATTTTGAATTTTGAATTCTGAATTCCCCCTCATCTCTTTCTTTCCCACACTTCCAAGTTGGAAGGTTGGCCACCTACGAGGTCGAAGCGTACTGCTGTGCGTACCGAGTGGAATCCAATGGTGCCTGCTGCTCCGGGGTTGATGCATAGCACTCCGTAGGTTTTGTCGTAGAAGACACGCAAGATGTGGCTGTGGCCGCACACGAAAATTGTGGGCCTGAGTGTGCGCAGTCGGCTCGCCACGCTTGGCAGAGGTCGGCCCCCACGAAAGCCGATGTGGGTCATCAGCACCCGTGCGCCCTCCCTCTCGAAGCACTGCCATTCGGGGTAGGTGAGCCTCATTGTGTGGTCGTCGATGTTGCCATACACCGCCACCACTCTCTTACCCATCTCTGCCAGCCGTTGCAGACCATCGCCAACACCAATGTCGCCCGCACACCACACCTCGTCCACCTCGGCAAGGAATCTCGCCAAGTGGTCGTCGAAGGTGCCGTGCAGGTCGGATATTATACCAATTTTCATTAGAGTGGCTGACAGCTGACCGCTAACCGCTAATGGTTAACAGCTTTTAGAACGGCATATCGTCCTCGGGGAGCGAGGAGTATGCAGGCTCGGCTGTGGGGAAGGGTGCCACCTCGGGTGCGGGTGCAGCGGCGGGTGTAGGCTCGGCAGCGGCACGGGTGATTTTCCACGCCCTTGCTTCGGTGTACCAGCGGCCGTTGTACTCTCTCGATTCGAGGTTGATGCTCACCTCCACCATCTCACCTGGTTTGAGCGAGGCTGCATCCAGAGCCTTGTCGCCCCAAAAGCCTACGCACAGCTTGCGGTTAAACTCGTCGGGCATTTCGAACACAACCTCCTGTTTGGTCCACTCGCCCCTTGCGCCTTGTCCTTTAACCACGGGCAAGACCTTGTAAATAAGTCCTTTGAATTCCATAAAATGTATCTCTCTTTTTTTATTTTGTTGTTTTGTTGCTTTCGAAGTAGTTGTCGAAGAAGAGGAGTTGGAACTTGATGGAGTTCACCCAGTAAGGCCAATTATGGCGGCCGGGGCGCACATAGAAGTCGTGGGGTACTCCTCGGGCAGTCAGCTTGTCGTGGAGCGCACAGTTGACCTTGTAGAAAAAGTCCTCCGTGCCGCAGTCAACAATCAGTGCCATAGAGCCATCAGTGGGGAGTTTATCCACCTGATTTATCACTGCAAACTCCTCCCAATGTTGTGGGTACTCCTCGATGGTGCCCAGACTCTCGGACATATTCCACTTGGTGGGGAAGGGACGAATATCCACACCGCCCGAAGTGCTACCCGCAGCACCAAAGGTGTCCTGATGGCGAATAGCCAAGAAGAGTGCACCTTGTCCGCCCATCGATAGGCCCGTGATGGCCCTGCCGCTACGGTCGGCCTTGGTGTGGTAGTTGGCATCCACCCACGCCACAAGTTCCTCGGCCACAAATGTTTCGTAGCGCAGGGTGGGGTCTATGGGGCTGTCCCAATACCAACTTGTCTTTCCGTCGGGGCAGACTATGATGATGTTGTATAGGTCGGCATAGGTGCCAACGTGGCCAAATTTATACCACGACTCGTGGTTGCCACTATGCCCGTGGAGCAGATAGACCACATCGTAGGGCTCGGTGGTGGGGGTGTAGCCATCGGGAGTGATTACCATAACATTTACCTCCTTGTTCATTGCCTGGCTTGGAACACAAACCACTTGGTTGGTGTGGGCAAGGATGGAGGTTGTGGCCACAAATAGGCACGCAAGTAGGGTAGTGAGTTTTTGTTTCATTGTTTGAGTTTTTTAGTTTAGGCAAAGGTATAAAAAAACTCTTCACAAAGGAAGAGTTTTTTCGTTGGTATTGTGAATTATTAACCCCGCACCTATTTTGTCTTCTCGGGAGTGTAGGCGGCGTTGAGGCCCTCGATAATCTTTTGGGTGAGGTCCAACTCGGGTTTTACGCTAACAACGGGAGCACCGGTCTGGCTGGCAAAGATGATGTCATACTCGCCCTCGGCGTTGAGAGAGGCAACGTACTCATAGATGGCGTTGAAAATCTGGTTGGTCATAACCTGCTCCTTCTCTGCCAACTCTGCCGAAGCCTTCTCGCTACGTGCTTGGAGCGAGGCCTGACGCTCCTGAATCTTTGCAGCCTCCTTCTCGGCATCGGCACGGGTGATGAGCACCTTGTTTACCTTGTCCTGCAAAGCGTTGAAATCCTTCTCCAATTTGCGTGCGCTGGCGTTGAGGTCTTTGGTTTTTGCCTCATACTCCTTCTGGAAAGCGGCCTGCTTGTCGATGGCCATCTGGTACTGCGACACCACTTGGTCAACAAAGTAAACGGCAATCTTACCGGTGGTTGCGGTAGTCTCGGTAGCCTCTGCGTTCTCGGCCTTGGGTGTGTTCTGGTTGGTGCAAGCGGCCAGACCCATAGCGAGGACTGCAACCGCAAACAAAACTTTTTTCATCTCTAAATGTTCTCTATTTTGGTTTGTTAATATTTTTCAGTGGGGCAAATATACAAAATTTCGCAAAAGCCTCCATAACTTCTTGGGTTTTTATTAACTTTGCCCTACTATAAACACACTTTTTGAATTATGTACGACTATTTGAGAGGAGCCATTGCCGAACTTACACCCACCTATGCTGTGGTGGAGTGTGGCGGAGTGGGCTATATTGTGGCCATATCGTTGCAAACCTACACCGCCTTGGAGGGTAGGGAAGATGCGCTTGTCTATGTGCACTATGTTGTCAGGGAGGACACCCAGCAACTCTACGGCTTTGCCGAGCGCACCGAGAGGGACCTCTTCCGACTGCTTATCGGTGTGTCGGGTGTGGGCGGTGGAACGGCCCGTATGATACTTTCGACCTACACACCCTCGGAGCTCTCGACCATCATATCCACCGAGAATGCCGTGTTGCTCAAAAATGTGAAGGGCCTTGGGTTGAAAACTGCCCAAAAGATTATTGTTGATTTGAGGGATAAGGTGGCTGCGGTGGTTGCCGGTGGCGCATTGTCGGCCGATGTGTCTGCTCCTATGGCCGTTTCTTCGGAGGTCTATACCGAGGCTGTTGCCGCACTCGGTATGCTGGGCTTTGGCAAGGCGGCCTCGGAGAAGGTTGTCAAGAGGGTACTCAAAGAGAATCCCTCGGCCGAGGTGGAGGTTGTTATTCGCTTGGCCCTCAAACAGTTGTAGGAGTTGTCAGTTGTCAGTTATCGCTGACTACGGGGCAAGAAAAATAAAACAACAAGACTATGAAAAAGTTGAGTAATATATTGTTGAAAGTCAAAGACTTTTGTGTGGCACACATCGGGCGCAAGGTTACACCTTTGTTTTTGGTGATGTTGGGCTTGTCGTTTGTGCTGTGGTATGTGTCGAAGTTGCAGTACTCCTACACGGCCGAGGTGCCGGTGGTTGTGAGTGTCGAGGGCGACCGCCACAGGGTTACCTGCGTGGTGCAGGGTAGTGGCCACAACATTCTCTCGGCTCGCTACTTCAAGCGCAAACCCGTGAAACTCAAACGTGGCGACGTGGAACTCACCCCCGTAGAGGGCGAAGTGAACACTTGGGAAGTGGGTCAGGAGTCGCTTCGCAATGCGATTGCTATACGCAATGCCGACATCAAGGTTGTGTCAGTAAGCCGTATGCCCTACGTTACATTCGAGTAGGCTCACATATACCGTCGACCGTCTACCGTCGACCGACAACCGACAGGTGCTGATGGGTTCCTATTACAAAATCCCTCGGGTAACAGATTCGTTACCCGAGGGATTTTTGTATGCAGAAAGATAGCTTGCGGTTTAGAACAGCGAGAGTTGTCCAATGGTGTGGTTGAACGACAGGCGGTGGTGGGGCGACACGCCGTGTTCGGCAATGGCAAGGCGGTGGGCCTTGGTGGGGTAGCCCTTGTTTTTGTCCCATTCATAGAAGGGAAACTCCTTGTGCAACAACTCCATACGTTCATCCCTATACGTTTTGGCCAACACCGAGGCCGCAGCAATATTGGCATACCTGCCATCGCCCTTCACCTCGCAACGAAACGGAATATCAAGGCGAGGGTAGAAGCGGTTGCCGTCAATCAGAAGGTGTTCGGGCCTAATGGATAGTTTTTCCACGGCCCTCTGCATTGCCTCAAAGGAGGCACACAAGATGTTCATTCGGTCAATCTCCTCTGCGCTAACCTCCGCCACGGCCCACGCAAGGGCGTTGGCTTCGATGTGCTCTCGCACTTCCATACGCTGGCGGTGGGTCATCTGCTTGGAGTCGTTGAGTAGCGGGTGGTAGTAGTCGGTGGGCAGTATCACCGCCGCAGCAAACACAGGGCCGGCAAGGCACCCACGCCCTGCCTCGTCGCAACCCGCTTCGAGGAGTTCTTTTGAAAAGGAGTTTTCCAACATAGTGCACAAAAATACAAAATCTTGTTGTAAAAACCTCCACAAAATGAGTATCTTTGTGGAGATAAACAACCATTAGGGCTAATGTATCAGCGCAAACTCGACATAATCAAGCAA
The DNA here is from genome assembly GCA_045614965.1 of Tidjanibacter sp. Lineage (GTDB taxonomy): Bacteria > Bacteroidota > Bacteroidia > Bacteroidales > Rikenellaceae > Tidjanibacter. The sequence goes on along the minus strand of JAZLDY010000011.1, from coordinate 10,361 downwards.
CCCATACCGATAATTCTCGGCACCTTCGCTCTGCTCCTTGTCCTGCTTACTGCGAGGGCAGTGGCTGTGCCCTTGTCGGGAGAGGTGGTTGGCGATGTGTTCTCGCCTGTGGGGACGTGGTTTAATGGTCTGTTTGGCGTGGTGGGAAGTGTGGCCTTTTCGGTGGTTATGACAATGGCCTCGGCAGTGGTCTTCACACGCATCATCTCTCGCTACTCCATCTCGGTCATTCGCTCCTTTCTGCCACTGACACTCTATGTGGTGTGGGGATGCGGAGTGTTGTTTGCCGTGGGGGAGCCTGCCTTGCAACTCTCTCTCTATCTGCTTGCCCACTCGGCCGAACTTATGGTGGGCAGTTTCAAACGCCAAACAATGTACGACGATGTGATGTGTGCATCGTTCTATGCAGGACTCGCCACCCTGCTCGTTCCCGACCTTGTCTATGTTGCCCTGCTGGTAGCCTACCAATGGGTTTTGTATCGCCGTTCGGTGCGTGAGTGTGTGGCGGGTGCCATATTGTGGCTTCTGCCCGTTGTCCCTGCCGAGTTTGTAGGCTGGCTTGCAGGTGGTAGTGTGGGTGATGTGGCCACGGGGTGGTTTGAGGCACTTTCGCCTCTTGGAACTCTCTCCTGGGAGTCGCTTGTGCAAACGTGTGGAGGACTCTTTGGGGTAGTTCTGCTGGGTGTGCTGATGGCACTTGGGGCGGTGAGTGCGATGATGTTTTTGGCCTTCTATGGGGCGATGCGCATCAGGGCCCGCAAGATACACCTATATTTCACAATGGTATTCCTTGTGGGAGTTGCGATGCTGTTGCTCGGTGTGCCTCCCGTGGTGTCGGTTGGAGTGCTCGGAATGGGAGCAGTGCCACTTGTTCACACCTACTTTGTGCGCCGTCCGGGGGTTGCAAGTGTTCTTGTCTATGTGTTGCTGTTGGTGGTAGTGGCAGTTAGGGGAGTTATTTTGATGTAAAAAATTTTAATATAGCGTATATTGATTTTAATTTTTATTAAAAACTAATAGGGGTTTAGAAAGTTATTTTAATAACACGACGGGTTTTTTGTTTGTTTGAAATAAAAACTTAAAAAAGAAGGCAAAATTATTTGGAAAAATTTTGTTTTATCGATTGTGAGTGTTATTTTTGTATCAATGTTTTACGGGAGATCTTCCCGTACCTCATTAACCTAACTAACCTAACCTGATGAAACGGGGCAGACGTGATGTCTTCCCCTTTTCTTTTTTCTAAAAAAACGCAGATTGCACGGCAACTGCGGCGTTACACTGCGATAAACCACCTCCTCATTTACGTTTGTAAACTGCGGAGGTGGTTTTCTTGTGTGCCTTGCATTTGCCGTACACTTTGCGTTTTTTTTGTTGTGGTGCTGCCAAACGTCGGATATAGCACCCCAACCACTCCTCCCCTAATATTAGGGGAGGAGTAATTTTCAATTTTCAATTTTCCATTTTCAATTCTCTTTTCCCAGTAGCCTCAGTAGTCCCAGTTGTCCCAGTGGTGGGCTGGGGCCTCTGGGGCGGCTGGGAGTGATAGGGTCCTTAGGGTCCCTATTGCCCTTTCTAACATACCCCTCAGTCGCTTTGCGACAGCTCCTGCTCGGCGAGGCCGCCGAGCGCAATTTCGACCACCCCTCCCGACCTCCCCTGTCGTAGGGGAGGAGCAACTTAGGGGAGCAGCTTTTCTTCACGGGTTACGTTTTTGTTACCCAAGCCCTGTGAGTGGTCTTTTCAGAACTTCAAATAGAAATCTTTGGTCAGGGCCACATAGTCGGGCGAGTAGCCAAAGGGGCCTTCGGGGGAGTGGATGGTTAGTTCTGTGTGCTCGGTGGGCACAGCATTGCGGCCAAACTCCAAGAGTACCCTGATGGGGGCAGAGGTCGCTTTGGAGCGCACATCCATACACCTTGTCAAAAAGAGTCCGCACCTTGCAGCCGACAGCACCATATCGCTCACAGCCCCATAGGGCAACACCACCGATAGAACACCCTCGTCGGCAAGTAGTTGTGAGGCCGAGTGGGCCAGCGCATCAAAGGTGAGTGTGGTGGTGTGTCGTGCGTTGGTGCGTGCCTCGTCGGGCGAGAGGAGCGAGTTGACAAAATAGGGTGGGTTGCTGACAATGTGGTCAAAGGGGGTGTCGCTATGGAAGTCTTGCACGGCGCACTCCGCCACCGAGAGCCTTTCGGCCCAAGGGGACTCCGCAAAGTTGTAGGCAGCCTCTGCGGCACTTGCGGGGTCAATCTCCACGCCCACAACCTCGGCACCCCACTCGTGGGTGCGCTGTGCGACCATAAGAGCCACAAGGCCCGTGCCGCACCCAATGTCGAGTATGCGCCCGTGGCCCTCGTTGAGCCCCACCCACGCTCCAAGCAACACCCCATCGGTCCCGACCTTCATAGCCGAGCGATCCTGCACAATGGCGAATTGTTTGAAGCGAAAATCAGACATATTATTATTGTCGACCGTCAACCGTCAACCGTCAACCGTCGACGGGACTATTCATTAATTACTCTGTGTGAGATGCCTGCTCCAAAGAGGGCAAAGTCATATTTCACGGGGTCTTCGGGGTCAAACTCCCTCAATGCGGCGGTAATCTCCTCCACTGCCTTCCAATCGTTTTGCTTGCGCTGCAAGAGTCCCAAGCCACGCCCCACATTACCGCTGTGCACATCGAGGGGCAGATAGAGGGCCGAGGAGGGTATCCTCTCCCATAGGCCGAAGTCCACACCGTGGGGGTCCCTGCGCACCATCCAACGGAGATACATATTGAGCCTCTTGCAAGCCGCCCCCTTTGCTATGGACGAGAGGTGCTTTTCGCTACGTTGTGGGTGGGGAAAGTCGAAAAACTCCCTGCGGAAATCGGCCAACACAAGGCGCATATCTTTGGCCTCCTCCCAGCGGCTCTGGAACCACTCGCCCAGCGAGCCATACTCTCCGCACAACCTTCGGAGGGCCAGCACAAAGCACCTCAAATCTTCGCCATTGAAGGTGCGGTGAACATAGGAGTTCAGACACTCCAACTCACTCTCCGATGCGCCCATAACAAAGTCGTAGGGCCTGCGGTCGAGGTAGTCCATCATACGCCCTGCACTCTTCACAATGGCTTTGCGGTTGCCCCACGCTATGGTGGCAGCCAACAGGCCGCTTATCTCCTTGTCTAACGGGTTGGAGAAGGAGTGGGGTATGGATATGGGGTCGGGCTCTATGAAATCTACACAATCGTAGTGGAGGTAGAGTTCGTCGAGAAGCTCTTTGAGTTCGGGTTTGGTCATAGTTCTTTTGGGGTTTACTCGGCATCCTGCTGTTGCAGTTCGCCATCTACGATTGTAAGCCTACGGTCGCTCATTGCTGCAAGTTCGCCATCGTGGGTAACCACCACCACCGTAAGTCCGAGCCTATCCCTCAGGTCGAAAAAGAGGCGGTGAATCTCACTTCTCGTGCGAGTGTCGAGGTTGCCCGAAGGCTCGTCTGCAAGGAGCAACTGCGGATGGTTTATCAACGCACGGGCAATGGCAACCCTCTGTTGTTCGCCACCGGAGAGTTGTGAGGGTTTGTGTGAGAGCCTATCGGAAAGGCCCACCAATGCCAACAACTCTCGTGCTTCGGCCTCCACTTCACCCCTGTTACGGCCGGCAATCAAGGCAGGGATGCAGACGTTTTCCAGAGCCGAGAACTCGGGCAACAGATAGTGGAATTGGAACACCAGGCCCACACGCTGGTTGCGGAAGTCGGCAGCGGCATCCGAGCCGAGAGTGCCAACGTCCACTCCATCGACCACCACACGCCCCTCGTCAAACGAGGAGAGTGCGCCAATGGCGTGAAGGAGGGTTGTCTTGCCCGCACCGCTGGGGCCCACAATGGCAACCACCTCGCCACGTCCAATCTCCATAGAAACACCTTTGAGGACTTCGAGCTCGCCGTAATGCTTGCGCAGTCCTTCAACTTTGATAATGCTGTTGTGTATTGTCATAACCTGTGTATTTTTTCAAACATATCCACCGTGGCCTTCGCCTCGGCTACATCGTGTACCCTCAGCACCGCAGCTCCGCCACACAACGCCTCCCAATGGAGGGCTGTGGTGGCTGCAAGTGTTGCATTGTCGTCGGGTTGAGTGCCCAAACTTTTGTATATGAAACTCTTGCGTGAAATGCCCACCAACACGGGATAGCCCAATGCGGCAATCTTATCCACTCCACGCATCAGTTCAAAGTTCTGCTCCACATTTTTGGCAAAGCCAAAACCGGGGTCAATAATAACCTCCTCGATGCCCTTCGACGTGAGCCACTCGGCCCTGCGTGCGAGGTAGTCCCCCACCTCGGCCACCACGTCGGCATACTCCACAGGGGCGTGCATACTCCCCACTCCGCCAATGGTGGTGCCTTTGGTGTGCATCGCCACCATAGGTGCGCCCCAATGGGCCACAACCTCCATCATACGCCCATCGGCCTGGCCTGCTGTGATGTCGTTGATGATGATATTACCCCACCTCGACAGCACCGCTTCGGCCACCTCGCTGCGGAACGTGTCAACCGAAATTTGCACCTCGGGGGCTACCCTGCGGGCCTGCTCCACAGCCGAGAGCACCCTGCGCAACTCCTCCTCCACGGCCACCTCCACAGCATCGGGGCGTGTGGAGTAGCCACCAATATCCACAATGTCGGCACCTTGGGCAACCACCTCTGCCACCCTACGGGCCACAGCCTCCTCTCCCTCGGCTCTGCTGAGAGCATAGAAGGAATCGGGTGTGGCATTCACAATGGCCATTACTTTGCGGTATGGTGCGAGATTTTTCATCATTTTTTCAGCTCTCTAACCCACTTGTCAAGCGCCTCCACTTGTGGCAGCAGGGGCTCCACTCCGTCGGCATTGACGACAAAATTGGCCCTCTTGGCAAACTCCTCACCACTCATTTGGCGGGCCATACGTTCTCTAATCTGTTCGGGTGTGGCACCATCACGAGCCACACACCTTGCCACTCTCACCTCGTCGGGTGCCACCACCGCCACACTCACGTCGTAGTGTCCCTCCAATGGGGAGGAGAAGAGGAGTGCACTTTCGAGCACAACGTAGGGGCCACTCTGACAGGCCACCCACTGCTCGTAGTCCTCCACCACTCGTGGGTGAACAATGGCGTTGAGCCGGCCCAACAACTCCTTGTCGGCAAAGGCCCTCTGGGCGATGTAGGGGCGATTGAGCACACCCTCCTTGTAGGCTTCGGGGCCAAAGAGGGCGGTAACCTCCCGCACCACCTGTGGGTGTGAGTTCATAACCTCCTTGGCACGGGAGTCGCTGTCATAGACCTCCACGCCGCCCACCTCTGCGAGCAGCCTGCACACGGTACTCTTTCCGCTACCGATACCTCCCGTTATAGCCAAGCGTTTCATAGAACAAATGTAGTGTTTTTTGTGTTATATTCGTGTGTGAGAGGTGTTCTATTTTGCAACCCTAATCTCTCCTCTGGGAGTATTGTCTGGGGTGTAGGGGCCTTCGCTGAGGCGTTTGATGAGATAGTCGGTAACCTGCTCGGTGGTACCCTCTGCTGCACGGCGGGTGTAGGCATAGACCTTGTTGCCATAGACATAGTCGGCAATGGCAACCGTGTAGAGTTCTTTGCGCACCTCGGGGCGAAAACGAACATCCACAGCGTCGCCCTTTGAGTTGGTCAGAATGGTGTAGGTGAGTCCCGAGGGGATGAGGTCCACACGGTGCGACTCCTTCTGGTTGGTGGTGTCGTTGAACTTGTTAATAATAACCTCCTTGATGTCGGCAAGGGTCATTGTGGTAACCACAAGGAAACTCTTGAAGGGCTCCAACTCGTAGATGTCCCCACGGCTAACATCGCCCGCAGGGAGTCCTGCCAAACGTGTACCTCCGACGTGGTAGAATGCCAAGTCGGTAGCGGCCACCTTGCGCCCCTCGTCGGCCATCAGGTGGGCAAGGCCCATCTTGGTAGCATCGGCGGTGAGGGTGCCAATGGGCTCGGTGAGGTAGGGCACGTTGCGATACTCTGCCACCTCCTCTTTGACACTCTCTTTGCCCTCCTCGGGGAGTGTGATGTATTCGGTTTTCAGGTTGCTAACCTTACCATTGGTGATTGTTGCCGTTGTGAGGCCAACGGCTCGAAGTTTGTTCAAACCCTGCACTACGGCCACATCGCCAGCCTTGCCGGAGTATTTCTCGTGGGTGTGTCCACTTACGATGAGGTCGGCCATAGGAAATGCCAAGGCCACATTGGTTGTGTCCCTATCGAGGCCGCAGTGGGAGAGGATAACCATAAGGTCGCACCTCTCTCTTAACTCCTTGCCATACCTCTCTGCCGCCCACTCGGGCGAGAAGAACTCGGTACCCTCAAAGATGGCATCATCGCCGTCGGGGTGGCCACCGGCGTAGTTGGTAACAAGGCCGAGGAAACCAACCCTCACTCCGCCCACACGTTTGATGACGTAGGGCTTGGGCTGCTTCCACACCGTTGTACCCGTGTTGACGTTGGCCAGCACAATGGGGAACTCTGCATCCTCGGTGCGCAGTTGGAGGGTGTCGAGGCCCATATCAAACTCGTGGTTGCCGTAGGTGGCAACGTCGTAGCCCAGGCGGTTCATCTGTTCAATGATAGGCCTGCCTGCGTGGGGAGCCATATCCACAAAGGGGTCGCCCGTCCAGCGGTCGCCGGCATCCACAACAAACACCTGGGCGGTGTCCTGTGCGTGGGCCTTGTCAATGAGTGTTGCGAGCCCGGGGAGCATATCGAGTTTGGAGTGAATGTCGCTGGTGGAGATGATGATAACCTTCTCCGTGCGAGGACCGCAGGAGGCCAACAGAGTCATCGTCAGCAGGGCTGCGAGGAGTGCTTGTGTGGTGCGCATAGTGTTTTGTTTGTCTTATCTTTATGTTAATAATCTCTTTTTGGGGCCAAAACCATTGGCGAAGATACATTTTTTTTCGAAACTTTGAAAACACCCCAATCACCAAACATTCCACATCGCCATTGAGGGAGTTCATAGAGGCTGTTTTTTGGCTACTAAACAATACCTCAAAACGCAGAATGAGCAGGCACACCTTGCCTGCTCATTCTTATTGCCTTGGGGCGTGTGTGCCCCAAACTTGTTTGCAATCCGGTTAGATTACACCCTGCTCCAACATCGCCTGTGCAACCTTCATAAAGCCGGCAATGTTTGCACCCTTAACGTAGTCCACAGTGCCGTCGGCCTTCTGGCCAAAGCGAACACACTGCTCGTGGATGCTCTGCATAATGAAGTGGAGTTTGTCGTCAACCTCCTGTGCCGACCAGCTGAGGTGGGCAGCGTTCTGGGTCATCTCCAAGCCCGAAGTGGCAACACCACCTGCGTTGACAGCCTTGCCGGGAGCAAAGAGGATGCCTGCACTCTGGAAAGCAGCGATAGCCTCAGGAGTACAGCCCATATTCGACACCTCGCAGCAGCACCAAGTACCATTTGCAAGGAGTTCTTTTGCATCCTCGCCATTGAGCTCGTTCTGGAAAGCACAGGGGAGTGCAATGTCGCACTTCACGCTCCAAGCCTTCTTGCCTGCGGTGAACTTGGCCTTCTCGGGGAACTTGGTGGCCATATCCTCCACCTTGTTGCGGTTCGAAGCACGCATCACGAGCATATAGTCAATCATCTCCTTGGTGATACCACCGGGGATTTCGCACACACCGTCGGGACCCGAGATGGCAATAACCTTACCACCCAACTCGGTAGCCTTGGTTGCTGCGCCCCAAGCCACATTACCGAAGCCCGAAAGAGCAATGGTCTTACCCTTAATATCCTTGCCGGCCTTGGCCAAAACGTGCTCGGTGAAGTAGAGTGCACCGAAACCGGTAGCCTCGGGACGGAGAATCGAGCCACCCCAATTCTGGCCCTTGCCGGTCAACACGCCCACGTTGTACTCCCTTGCGAGCTTGGTGTACATACCAAACAGGTAGCCAATCTCCCTGCCACCAACACCTACATCGCCTGCGGGAACATCGGTGTCGCCACCAATATTGTGCCACAACTCCAACATAAAGGCCTGGCAGAAGCGCATAATCTCTGCATCCGATTTGCCCACGGGGTCGAAGTCCGAGCCACCCTTACCGCCACCCATAGGCAGTGTGGTGAGTGCATTCTTGAAAGTCTGCTCAAAGCCGAGGAATTTCAGCATCGAGGGGTTTACTGCTTTGTGGAAACGGAGGCCGCCTTTGTAGGGGCCGATGGCTGCGGTGAACTGCACACGGTAGCCGAGGTTGGTCTGCACTTCGCCCTTGTCGTCAATCCAAGTTACACGGAAAGTGAAGATACGGTCGGGCTCAACCATACGTTCAACGATTTTTGCTTTCTCAAATTCGGGGTGCTGGTTGTAAACCTCTTCGATGCTTTCGAGCACCTCTTTAACAGCCTGCAAGTACTCGTTTTCGCCGGGGTGCTTACGCTCCAACTCGGCCATTAAGTTCTGTACATTCATAGTTTGAACAGTTGTTTTTGGAAATAGTTTTATGTTAGGTTTGAATTTCTCGCTCCTATTGTGGTTTTAATCTTCCCTCAAAAATAGTTATTTTTCTTATAAATTGTAATCTCTTGCGAGAAAATTCGCTTTTTTCAGTGCAAATTTATACCTTTGGCTTGCCGTTGGGCACAAATTGATGGACTTTTAACAAAAACATATCTCACAATGGAAAACCTGAAAATTACTCCCTTCACCAAGTACCACATTGCCGCAGGTGCCAAGATGGCCCCCTTTGCCGGCTACAATATGCCCATCGAGTTTACGGGTATCAATGCCGAGCACCTCTGGGTGCGTGAGGCCGTTGGTGTCTTCGACGTGAGCCATATGGGCGAAATCTGGGTTAAAGGCCCCAAAGCCGTGGAGTTTTTGCAGCACATCACCACCAACAATGTGGCTGCACTCACCGATGGTAAAGTGCAGTACTCTTGTATGCCCAACGGAGAGGGTGGTATCGTGGACGACCTGCTGGTCTATCGAGTGGACGAGCAAACCTACCTTCTGGTTGTCAACGCAGCCAACACCGACAAAGATTGGAAACACATCTGCACCGAGGGTAAGGCCTATGGTTTGGAGGCAGGCCACGGCAAGCAACTCTACAACGCTTCGGACGAGATTTGCCAGCTCGCCATTCAGGGCCCTCTGGCTCTGAAAATGGTGCAGAAGATGTGCGAGGAGCCCATTGAGGATATGCCATACTATACCTTCAAGAAGTTGAAGGTGGCAGGTTGCGAGGCTATCCTGTCGACCACCGGCTACACCGGCTCGGGTGGTTGCGAGATTTACATCGCCAACGAGGATGCCGACCGCCTCTGGGAGGAGATGTGGCGTGTGGGCGAGGAGTTCGGACTGAAAAATATCGGTCTGGGTGCTCGTGATACCCTTCGCTTGGAAAAAGGCTTTTGCCTCTATGGCCACGAGATTGACGACACCACTTCGCCCATTGAGGCAGGCTTGGGGTGGATTACCAAGTTCGTTGAGGGTAAGGACTTTATTGACCGCCAGAAGATGGAGGCCCTCAAAGCAGGTGGTTTGAAGCGTAAACTTGTGGGCCTTAGGTTGATTGATAGGGGTATTCCTCGTGCCGGTTATACAATTGGCGACAGTGAGGGTAAACCCATCGGTAACATCGTGTCGGGTACAATGTCGCCCTGTTTGAAGGTGGGTATCGGCACGGGTTATGTTCCCACCGAGTATGCAGCCATTGGCACCCAGCTCACCGTTATTGTTCGTGAGCGTCCTTTGAAGGCGGAGGTTGTTAAGCTTCCCTTTGTGTAAAAGACTTGAAAAAAACGCAGATTGCGGGTGAATTTTGCACCGCACTTCGATAGGCGAGTTCCTCATTTGCGACAAGCAAACTGCGGACTCGCCTTCTTGCTTGGCACAAAATTCCCCTCGCACTTTGCGTTTTTTGAGGTGGTGCTGTCAAACGTCGGATAGCACTCCGACCAAAAATAGGGAAAGCGTCATTCTGACGCTGCCTTGCATTTGCCGCACACTTTGCGTTTTTTTTGTCAACCGACGACCGTCAACCATCAACCATCAACCGTCAGCATACCCCTCCGGTGCTACGCACCACCTCCCCTAACTTAGGGGAGGAGTAATTCTCAATTCTCAATTCTCAATTCTCCCTCTCTATCTTCCGATGATGAAAATGGTGGGGCGTTTGTGCATATCGGGTAGGGGTGTTTTGCGCCACTGCTCTACCGAAGGGGTGCGGATGAATTGGGTGGGGGAGGTGATGTCCACAGCCACCGTAACCCTTGTGGTGCCCGACAGGGTGGCGAGCATATCGCCCAGCAGTTTGTCGTTACGATAGGGGGCCTCAATGAAAATCTGGCTTTGGCCCTCCG
>JAZLDY010000010.1:0-1064 GCA_045614965.1 Tidjanibacter sp. | reverse complement strand
GGAATGATATCAAGTTGAGAGTTGAAAGTTGAAAGTTGAGAGTTATTAACCCCCTCCGCCCGTTGGGCTCGTCCCCCTAAGACAGGGGGACAATAGTGGGTTGCCATGTTTGAGTAATCGCCTGGGATTGTATTTACTACGATATCAATTACAGAGTCTTTGCCGAAAGAGAGTTTGCTGTAACCGAATTTGCCATTGTGGGTTGCCCAAACAAGCATGTCGCCATTGCCGGCAGTGAGGAAAGTGGTGCCATTGGCGTCGGTAGTTTTGCGTGCGACGGTGTAGAATTCGGCATAGTTGTAGAGTTTGAATTCGACTGTAGCGCCTTCGATAGGGTTGTTGTTTTGGTCGAGAATGCGAACTTCGGCTCGTGAACAAGGGGCATAGTTGTCGATTACGTTGATTTCGGTGAAGAGCGGAGTGCGTTGCATAACCTCTTCAGGACCATCGTATTTGCCAAACACTTTGGTGTGCATGAGCATTCCGCGCGAAGCAGGTGCGTTGAACCATCCGAGGTTGAGTACAGGTTCGGGTTCGCAAGCACCGAGGAAGTGCCATTTGCCATCGACCCAAGCTTCGACCCAAGCGTGATTGTCGTCGGTATGTGCCCAGCGAGGAGTGTAAACTTGTCGTGCAGGGATGCCCACAGAGCGGAGGGCAGCGACGAGGAAAGTAGATTCTTCGCCACAACGAGCGTAGGCAGTTTTGATAGAGGCGAGAGGAGATGAGGTGCGAGCGTCGGATGGGGTGTAGGTGACGTATTCGTGGCACCAGTGGTTGACTTCGAGGATAGCATCGTAGAGAGAAAGATGCTGGATGCGAGGTTTTAGTTCGTTGTAGAACACCCAACGAGAAGAGTCGAGGTTTTCGTTATTGACGCGGACAGGGAGCACGAAGTGGCGGAATTCGCGGTCGGGGATAGTTTTGCCCCAAGGCATTTCGGCACGTGCTTGGAGAGAGGTTTGTACGTTTTTGAGGAAGAAATTGCCATCGTAGCATGCTATATCGCCGAGAGGCATATAGGCGTAGAGGAAAGTGAGAGCATCGCGCTCGTCGTTGGTAAG
>JAZLDY010000009.1:0-2108 GCA_045614965.1 Tidjanibacter sp. | reverse complement strand
GAAAAAGGTCCCTTCCACCCCACTTCGGTTTAGACGTACCTTTTGTTTAGAATATCTATTTGGCTTTATTTTGCCCCAAAATTAGGCTTTTGTGTAAACGAGGGATGACCTTGTCGGTTGCCCTTCTCCTTGGGTTATATTTGGGCGTTTAGGTGCCAAATAGGGTGGAGGAGAAGCGGACGAAATAAGCAAAGGGTAGAGTAATGAGGGGGAGTGTGGTCAGAATAGACGATGGTCAGAATAAACGATGGTCAGAATAAACGAAGGGGTGGCACACGGCCACCCCTTGCGTTTCGATATGTAAAACCCTCTTGGAGATTACTCCTGTTTGAGAGCAGCCTGAGCAGCAGCCAAACGTGCGATGGGCACACGGAAGGGCGAGCAGCTCACATAGTCGAGGCCTGCCGAGTGGCAGAACTCAACGCTCGAAGGCTCACCACCGTGCTCACCACAGATACCACATTTGAGGTTGTTGCGAGTGGTACGGCCCTTGGTTACACCCTCACGAACGAGGCGACCTACACCATTGCGGTCCAAAATCTTGAAGGGGTCAGCCTTCAAAATGTTCTTCTCCAAGTAGATGGGCAAGAACTTGCCGATGTCATCACGAGAGAAACCGAGAGTCATCTGGGTAAGGTCGTTGGTACCAAATGAGAAGAACTCTGCAACCTCTGCAATCTGGTCAGCAGTAACAGCTGCACGAGGAATCTCAATCATAGTACCTACCATATAGTCGATCTTGTCGTTACGCTCTGCGAAAATCTCACCGGCTACACGGTCAATGATGTTCTTCTGGTAGCGCAACTCTTTGTGGTTGCCAACAAGGGGAACCATAATCTCAACCTTCACAGGTACACCCTTCTCCCTTACGTTCATTGCAGCCTCCAAGATGGCCCTGGTCTGCATCTCGGTAATCTCGGGATAGGTGTTGCCCAGACGGCAACCACGGTGGCCCAACATAGGGTTAATCTCGCCGAGAGCCTCCACCTTGGCAGCAATCTTCTCAACGCTCACGCCGATAACCTCAGCCAACTCGGCCTGCTCTTTCTCGGTGTGGGGAGCAAACTCGTGCAATGGGGGATCCAAAAGACGAACGGTAACAGGCAGACCCTGCATAGCCTCGAAGATACCCTCGAAGTCCTCACGCTGCATAGGCAGCAGTTTGGAGAGAGCAACACGACGACCAGCCTCGTCATCTGCCAAAATCATCTCACGAACGGCCAAGATACGGTCGCCCTCGAAGAACATATGCTCGGTACGGCAAAGACCGATACCCTGTGCACCGAAGCTTACAGCCTGTTTAGCATCACGAGGCGAGTCGGCATTGGTGCGCACTTTGAGGCGTGCATATTTGGTGGTGAGGTCCATCAACTTACCGAAGTCGCCACTGAGCTCTGCCTCTTTGGTTGCAACCTGACCGAGGTAAACCCCACCGGTCGAACCGTTGAGCGAAATCCAGTCGAACTCGTTGATAACAAGGCCGTCAATCTCGATGGTGCGAGTCTTGTAGTCAATCTTCAACTCACCTGCACCCGATACACAGCACTTACCCATACCACGAGCAACCACAGCTGCGTGCGAGGTCATACCACCACGAGCAGTAAGGATACCTGCTGCATCCAACATACCCTTCAAGTCCTCGGGCGAGGTCTCGATACGAACCAAGATGGCCTTAACACCGTGCTCGTTGAGGTATTTCTCTGCATCCTCTGCGAAGAACACTACGGGACCGGTAGCAGCACCGGGGCTGGCGGGCAGACCCTTGGTGATAACCTTTGCACTCTTGATGGCCTGTTTGTCAAATACGGGGTGCAAGAGCTCGTCGAGCTTCTCGGGCTCCTGACGGAGAACTGCGGTCTGCTCGTCGATGAGGCCCTCCTCCAACATATCCATAGCAATTTTTACCATTGCAGCACCGGTACGCTTACCGTTACGGGTCTGCAACATCCAGAGTTTGCCATCCTGAATGGTGAACTCCATATCCTGCATATCTTTGAAGTAGCTCTCCAAGTGCTCCTTGATGTCGCAAAGCTCCTTGTAAACCTCAGGCATAACCTCCTCCAACGAGGGGAATTGTGCAGCACGGGTAGCCTCGTCAATGTTTTGAG
>JAZLDY010000008.1:0-24397 GCA_045614965.1 Tidjanibacter sp. | reverse complement strand
CCGAAGTGCAACAGCACCACGAGGGCCAACAACACAGTGGCGGCAACTGCATACCAGTTTGCGCCGAGGAATCCGCAAATAGCGTTGTAGGCATCGTTGGAGATTACAAGTGCCAAGTTCATACACATATGGAATGTGAGGAACAACACAAGTACACAGCCCGAGATGCTCATAAACATCTTTTTGCCGATTGAAGAGGTAAAAATACTTCCACTCATAACTATTAGGTTAAAAATTGTTTAGTTTCTATATTGGCGCAAAGTTACTATTGTTTTTCAAATAACACAATTATTTGCTTAACTTTGTCGTTGCATTAAGGCATTTATTCTATGAAAAAAACCATTATCACATCCGTTGCATCGCTTTTTGTGGCCTGCTCGGCTCTTTTTGCACAGGGTGGCGAGCCTTTCCCCGAAATTGTGGTGCCCGCCATCTACACCGACCAAGCCTCCTATGTGGCATATTATATTACCCACTATTGGGACCGCTACAACTTTGCCTCCTACGACAAAAAGTATTCCGAGGAGACCACGGGCCAAGCCTTTGCCAACTTTGCCTATCTGTTGCAAATGCAGTCGGGCATTGGTGTTGCCAGCCCCGAGGTGCAGTCGGCAGTGAAGGCACTGCTCACTCGTGCGGCCGTAACGGAGGATGCCTATTGGCACTTCCTCGACCTGTGTGAGCACTACTTCTACGAGCCCAACTCGCCAATGCGCAACGACGAGTTTTTCATCCCCGCCATCAATCACGCTCTTTCGGCACAGAGCCCCCTCGACGAGGCTTCCAAGAGCCGCTATCGTTCGCTGAAAAAGACCGTTGAGCGCAACCGCCCCAACACCGTGGCTACCGATTTTACCTACACCACCCAGAGTGGCACCCAGGGGCGTATGCACCAGATTAAGAGCGAGATACTACTTCTCTATTTCTACAACCCCGGGTGTGCCGACTGCCGTCGTGTGAAGGATATGTTGGTGGCATCGGAGGCTGTTGATGTGCTCCACAAGGCGGGCCGCTTGAAGGTGCTTGCCATCTACCCCGACGAAGACCTCACGGAGTGGAAAAAGTATCTGGCGGAGAACCCCAAGTGGTGGATAAGTTCCTATGACAAGGGCACGGTTGTAATGTCCCGCAACCTCTACGATTTGAAGGCTATCCCCACCCTCTACCTGCTGGATAGCACCAAACGTGTGGTGCTTAAAGACCCCACCCCCGAAAACCTAATCGGTCTGTTGGAACAGCTTGTGGCTCAGTAGAAAGGACAACAAGAAAATGGAAAAAACAAAGGTGCACCCCTTGCAAGGTGCACCTTTGTTTGTGTATAGAGCGTTCCCTCTACAAGTCGCTGGTGGCGTTGTAGGGGATTTCGACGTAGGCTTGGTCGGTGAGGCCACGGGAGGTTACCTCAATGTGGTTGGTGCCGTGTTGGAGCTCCACATTCTCCCACACAACCACTCCCGAAGTGTTCTCCAAACTGCCCATAAACTTCCCATTCAGAGTGAGTTCCACATCGGGCAGGTTGGTATAGACCTTAATCTGTTGGATGGTGTCCCTGCGGCGGCTCCACCTCTTTTCGGCCAAGTGCAGAAATTCCTCCTCCTCGTTCCAGATGGCCTTGTAGAGATAGAAGGCATCCTTGCGCACTTGTCGGTTGAACGACACCACACCCATATCGCTCACACCTCCTGCCGAGCGTGAGGTGCCTTTGGCAATGTAATCAAAGAGGGTGTCCACAAACAGACCCCAGAAAAGCCTATCCTCTCGCAGTGCGCCAAGGTAGGTTTCGTGGAAGTGTGTTTGCCACCTTTCGGGGTGCCAAGTGCTTGTGGTGAGGGGTTTTTCGAGTACGTCGCTTTGGTGGAAAATGCTGCCACCGCACTTGTAGCTCACGCCACTGTGCAGGGCTCTCCATTCGGGGTTTGCGTGGAGTTGCTCCTGCCATACGGTGATGTCGGAGGGGAGTCCTTCGCCCCAACCGTAGGAGTGGCTCCACACGATGAGGTCTGTGATGAAGTTAATCTCGCCGTCCTGGTTGCTCCAACCGCTGGTGAATCGCTGCGGGTCGAGACGTTTGGCCAACGAGTGTAGCTCCCTCACATAGCCCACGGGGTTTTCGCCACGCAGTTCGAGTTCCGAGAAGAGGTTCCACACAATCACTGAGGGGTGGTTGAAGTGCTGGTAAATCATCTCCGAGAGTTGTTGTTTGCCGTTCTCTCGGAAAGCCTCCGTGTTGAAAAAGCCCTTGCCATTGAGGGTGGTTGAGCCCACAAAGGGGAGGTCGTTGATGACCAGCAGTCCCATACGGTCGCAGAGTGAGTAGAAAGCAGGGTGGTGTGAGCCGCCCACTACTCGTATGGCGTTGGCTCCCATCTCCACAGCGATTGCAATGTCCTCCAACACCTCTTGCTCGCTCACAGCCGTACCACTCAATGGGCGGTCCCTGTGGAGCAGCACGCCACGAATGGGGTAGGGTTGGCCGTTGAGGGAGAAGCCCTCGTTGCCCACCTCGTAGTGGCGGAAACCGCTGCTAACGACCACATTATCCTTGCTTGCGCCTGCAACGCTCAGCGACACCTCAAACTTATACAGTGCGGGGTTGTGTTTTCCGTTCCACAAGTCGGGGCTATCAATCTCAAAGGGGACAAACGTGCCCACTGTGCCGTTGATTGTCCTCACCCTCTGCACCGAGGAGAGCACCTCTGCACCGGTGGGCGAGAGGACTTTCAGTTGCACCATTGCGCTCACCACAGCATCGCTACACACCTTCACCTCCACTTCGCCCTCCACCTTGTCGGCCGACACCTTCTTGGTGTGAACATACACGCCTTGTGAGCCGTGGTGGTTGAGGGCTATGTGTGTGGGCTCTTGCACGACGATTTCGGCCTCACGATAGAGGCCACCGTAGTTGATTTGGTTGCCAGCGGTGGGCATTACGTCGAGGTTGCGGGCGTTGTCAACAACCACCCACACCAAGTCCCTACCGTTGTATTGGAGATACTCGCCAATCTCAAAACAAAAGGCCTCGTTGCCTCCCAGATGTCGTCCCACATAGCGACCATTGATTAGCAGGTCGGCAACAATGTTGGCTCCGCCAAAACGGATAAACACCCTTTTGTCCTTCCATTCGGGCTTGGCGTCGATGTATCGCATATAGTTGCCATTGCCTCGGAAGTAGTCGGTGCGACCACTCAGCGCATCGAGATTCCATTGGTGGGGAAGGTTGACGATTTGCGACTGACTTTCGCTGTGGGTGAAGAATTTCCAATCTCGTGATATGTTGTAACTCTCTCGTGCCGAGGCCGAAAGCGACGAACCAAGGGCTATGGTTGCGATGAGCAAGAGTTTGTAAATCAGATGTTTCATTGTTTGTCTGTTGGAAATGATTTGCACAAAGGTAAAAAAATACCTACATTTCGGAAAATTTTCTCCAAGGAAATAAATACAACTACATATTTATATATGAACATTCTGGACATAATTTTGGCCATCGTGCTTGCTTTGGGTGCCATTCAGGGCTTCCGCAAGGGCATCATTGCCCAACTGTGCGGCATTGTCGGCGTGGTGCTTGGTGCGTGGCTTGCATTCAAATTCGGAGCCAAACTCGGCGATTGGATAGGCGTACAACTCAATGAGGTGGTTGCCTATGTAATCGTATTCCTTGTGGCGGTGCTTGCGGCGAGCCTGATGGGTAGGATTGCTGCCGCTGTGTTGAAGGCCACGGGGCTTGGTATCCTCAATCGCTTGGGAGGATTGGTTCTCTCGGTGGTTGAGTATGCGCTGATTTTGGCCCTTCTGCTCGGACTCTTTGAGCGCATCAACAACGCTACGGGTTGGGTGGAGCCTAAGGTCTTGGAGGAGTCGGTTGTTGCCGGCCCTGTGAAGGATGTGTCCAACTTTGTGTTCCCCTACCTCTTGGAGGTGAAGGATGCCATTGTGGAGAGCGACGCTTTCAAGGCTCCGACCGAGGAAGAGGAGGCTGCCGATGTTGTGGCCGACACGCAAACCGCTTCAACTGCAATATAATATGGAGAGAGTAGAGGGCATTGTCATAGAGAGTACCGGTAGTTGGTACAAGGTGGAGGTCGGGGGCAAAATTCACGACTGCCGCACTCGTGGTCGCTTGCGTTTGAAGGGGGTGCGTTCGACATCTCCTGTGGTGGTGGGCGATTGTGTGCAGGTGGAGTTTACCGATGCGGGCGAGGGTATGATTGTGGCCATCGAGCCGAGGCGCAACTATATCATCCGCCGTGCATCCAACCTCTCCAAAGAGTCGCACATCATTGCTGCCAACGTGGATTGTGCTGCGGTGGTGATTACCATTGCAGCCCCCGTAACAGCCCCCGAGTTTGTTGACCGCTTTTTGGTTACTTGCGAGGCCTATAAGGTGCCTGCGGTGATTATTCTCAACAAGATAGACACTGCCCGCAACCACCCCGAAAAGCTCGCCGAGTTCCGCCAAATATATACCTCGGCAGGATACCGCATCATTGAGTGCTCGGCACTCACGGGCGAAGGTGTGGAGGAGGTTGTGGAGTTGCTGAGGGGCAAGACAACCTTGTTGAGTGGCAACTCGGGTGTGGGTAAGTCAACCCTTGTGAATGCCATAGAGCCCTCCGCTACGGCCAAGACGGGCGAGATTTCGGAGGCCCACCTGCAAGGTAAACACACAACCACCTTTTCGCACGTCTATCCACTCTCCTTTGGTGGCCGCATAATTGACACCCCGGGTATTCGTGGCTTTGGACTCATCGACATCAAGCCCGAAGAACTATACCACTACTTCCCCGAAATGATGAGGGTGAGCGAGGGGTGTAGATTCTACAACTGCACCCACACCCACGAGCCACATTGTGCCGTAACGGCTGCCGTGGCCGATGGCGAGATTTCCATCAGCCGCTACGAAAGTTACCTCAAAATACTTGATGACGATGGCAAATACCGATAGAAGACCCACAGAGTGGTACCGTGAGCGCACGGAGTACCTGGCGGAGTTTATGCTCCCCGAGAGGTTCGCTACGATGCAGAGGGTGGTGGCCAACCGCACACGCTATATGACCGTGTGTGCCGAGAACACCTTTCATCCACAGAATGCGAGTGCGCTTGTGCGCCACTGCGAGGCTTTTGGGGTGCAGGAGTTGCACGCCATAGAGTTTTTGTGTGGCTTTCAGGCCAACCTCCACATTGTGCGTGGCACGGACAAGTGGGTTGACATTCAACGATATGGCTCCACAGCCGAGGCTGTTGAGCACCTCAAAACACAGGGCTACCGCATAGTGGCTGCCACTCCCCACACGGACGACACCACGCCCGACAATTTCGACGTTACGGCTGGCCCCTTCTGCATTGTCTTCGGCACCGAAAAGCAGGGCATTTCGGAGGAGATTATGGCCGTGGCGGACCAATTTGTAAAGATACCGATGTATGGCTTTGTGGAGAGCCTCAATGTGTCGGCTTGTGCGGCAATTCTCATACAGCAACTCGTGGAGAAGCTCCACCGTAGCGATGTGGATTGGCACCTCTCGGAGAACGAACAGGCCGAACTGCTCTATCGCTGGGCCCGTGAGAGCGTGAAGGACGACGAGCTAATCCTACGCAAAAGGTTTGAAAGCTATTAGCTGTTAGCCGTTAGCTGAAATTTTCAATTTTCAATTTTCCATTTTCAATTTTCAACCCCTCCCTATGACACTTCTTCGTAAACAATTCCTGCAACATATTGGTCAAACATCCCCCTCGCCACAACTCATTGAGGTTGCTCGGGCGGAGGGTGTGTTCTTCTACACCCCCGAGGGTAAACCATATTATGACCTCATTTCGGGTGTGTCGGTGAGCAATGTGGGCCACGGCAACCCTGCGGTGGTGGATGCGGTGTGCGCCCAAGCGAGGGACTATATGCACATTATGGTCTATGGCGAGGTGGTCGAAAGGCCACAAGTGGAGTATGCCCGCAAGATTGCCGAGGCACTCCCCGAGCCGCTGGATAGTGTCTATTTTCTCTCGTCGGGAGCCGAGGCTGTGGAGGGTGCGCTCAAATTGGCCAAGAGGGCTACGGGCCGTACCGAACTGATTGGTATGCGCAATGCCTACCACGGCTCCACACACGGAGCAATGAGCCTGATGGGTGGCGAGGATTGGAACTACGCTTTCCGCCCACTGCTGCCCGATGTGCGACACATCAGGTTTAACAACTTCGACGACCTGCAATATATCACCACCCGCACAGCAGGCGTGTTGGTGGAGCCCGTACAGGGCGAGGCGGGTGTGGTGGTGCCTGCCGAGGGCTACCTGCAAGCACTGCGAGAGAGGTGTACGGAGGTGGGTGCGAAGTTGATTTTCGATGAGATACAGATGGGCTTCGGCCGTAGTGGCGAGATGTTCGCTTGTGTGAAATATGGGGTTACCCCCGACATCCTCTGCCTTGCAAAGGCACTTGGTGGAGGTATGCCCTTGGGTGCCTTTGTGAGCGACCACGACACGATGAACCTACTCACACACAACCCCGTGCTGGGACACATCACCACCTTTGGTGGCCACCCTGTGTGCTGTGCTGCGGGCCTTGCTGCGATGACCTATCTGGAAGAGAAGGGGCTTGTGGCCGAGGTGGAGCGCAAGGGCGCACTGTTTGAGAGCCTTGTGGTGGGCCACCCGAAGGTGCAGGAGATTAGGCGTTGTGGCCTGCTGTTGGCGGTGGAGTTGGGTAGTAGTGATGCCTATTTTAGGCTGTTGGATATCTTTATTGAGGCGGGTATTTTGAGCGACTGCTTCCTCTTCTGCGAGAGTGCATTCCGCATCTCGCCACCGCTTACCATCACCGAGGAGGAGATTCGCTCCTGCGCAGCCCTCATTTGCGACTGCCTCGATAGGTTGTAGCCAACCGTCAACTGATAACTGACAACTGACAACCGCCACCCCGAAAGAGGTGGCGGTTGTGTTTGTTATGCGGGCTTAAACTCGCTTTTGGATGCACCGCAGATGGGGCATTTCCAACCAGGCGGCAGTTGCTCAAAAGGTGTGTCCTCGGGAATGCCGTGGCGGATGTCGCCCACCTGTGGGTCATAGACATAGTTGCACTTCTTGCAGTGCCATTTACGCAATGTTTTTTCTTTCATAATGTTGTAGGGTAAAGGTTGGTTAAACGCTCTATACCCCAACAATTTTCGGGCCAAATCGCCCCCCCCACACACATCCTCGGTGCTCACCCCACAAAGCAAAGAGGGCTCGGAGTATCAACTCCAAGCCCTCTTTCGGTGCGTTGTCCTGTCGAACAACTATTATTTCTCCAACTTGGGACCGGCAGCAACAAGTGCTTTACCCTCCTCGTTGGTGGTGAACTTCGAGAAGTTCTTGATGAACCTACCGGCCAAATCCTCGGCCTTAACGGTCCACTCTGCCTCTGCGGCATAGGTATCACGGGGATCCAAAATTGCGGGGTCAACGCCGGGCAACTCGGTGGGCACGGTGAAGTCGAAGTAGGGAATCTGCTTGGTGGGTGCGTTGTCAATCGAGCCATCGAGGATAGCGTCGATGATGCCACGGGTGTCCTTAATCGAGATACGCTTGCCGGTGCCATTCCAGCCGGTGTTTACGAGGTAGGCAGTTGCGCCCGAAGCCTGCATACGTTTCACGAGCTCCTCGCCATATTTGGTGGGGTGGAGCGACAAGAATGCAGCACCAAAGCAAGCCGAGAAGGTGGGAGTGGGCTCGGTGATACCACGCTCGGTACCTGCCAACTTGGCGGTAAAGCCCGAGAGGAAGTAGTATTTGGTCTGCTCGGGAGTCAGAATCGAAACGGGAGGCAGTACACCAAATGCATCAGCCGAAAGGAAGATAACCTTCTTTGCAGCGGGAGCCTTCGAGATGGGCTTAACGATGTTGTTGATGTGGTAGATGGGGTAGGATACACGAGTGTTCTCGGTAACGCTCTTGTCGGCGAAGTCGCAGTGGCCCTCGGCATCAACGGTTACGTTCTCCAAAAGCGCATCACGACGGATGGCGTTCCAGATATCGGGCTCGCTCTCCTTGTCGAGGTTGATAACCTTTGCGTAGCAACCACCCTCGAAGTTGAATACACCCTCGTCGTCCCAGCCGTGCTCGTCATCACCGATGAGCTGACGTTTGGGGTCGGTCGAAAGAGTGGTCTTACCGGTACCCGACAGACCGAAGAAAATGGCGGTCTCGCCCTTCTCGTTGGTGTTGGCTGAGCAGTGCATCGAAGCAATACCCTTCAAAGGAAGCAGGTAGTTCATATAGGAGAACATACCCTTCTTCATCTCACCACCATACCAGGTGTTGATGATAACCTGCATCTTCTCGGTGAGGTTGAACACAACGGCGGTCTCGCTGTTGAGGCCGAGCTCCTTGTAGTTCTCAACTTTTGCTTTCGAAGCGTTGAGTACTACGAAATCGGGCTCGCCGTAGTTTGCCAACTCCTCCTCGGTGGGGCGGATAAACATATTCTTTACGAAGTGAGCCTGCCAAGCAACCTCCATAATGAAACGGATTTTCAGACGAGTGTTCTCGTTGGCACCGCAGAAGGTGTCCATAACGTAGAGCTTCTTGCCGTTGAGCTGGTCGGTAGCAATCTTTTTGAGCTCCTTCCAAGCCTCGGGAGTAACGGGCTTGTTGTCGTTTTTGTACTCCTCGCTGGTCCACCACACAGTGTTCTCGCTGGTGGCATCCTTTACGAAGAATTTGTCTTTGGGCGAACGGCCGGTGTAGATACCGGTCATTACGTTTACAGCACCGGTCTCGGTGAGCTGACCTTTCTCGAAGCCGGTGAGCTTGGGATTGGTCTCATCCTCGAAGAGCTGCTCATAGGAGGGATTGTAGATTACCTCGGCACCCTCAATGCCATACTTTTTCAAATCCAATGTTGCCATTTTGTTTGTCGATTATGTGTTTGTTTTTGTGTTGTTTTCTCTTTGACGGCTGCAAAGGTAATACCTTTATTGTTATCTGAAAAACAGTCTGTGTGAATTTAATATTAAATTTTGCGCCCGTGCGTTTATTTTTATATCACTTTTTTGTCCTCCAAAGACTTGTTTATTGCAATCAAAACCACTACCTTTATGGCATAAAATGTGGGTTATGCCAAAACGCTCGTCAATCTATTTTCACATACCTTTTTGCAAGCAACTTTGCGGCTACTGCGACTTCCCCAAAACGATGTCGCTCGGACGTAAGGACGAGGTGCTTGTGGCTATGCGTGAGGAGTTGTCGAAAAGAGCAGTGGAGTTGGAGGGTACGGTGCTGAAAACCATATACTTCGGTGGTGGCACACCAACGGTTTGCACCCCCGATGAAATTGGCTCTTTGGTGGGGGCTGTGAGGGCTCTTTTTGACACCTCGCAGGTGGAGGAAATCACCGTCGAAGCCAATCCCGACGACCTCTCGGAGGAGTATCTTTGCAGGCTTGCCGAGGTGGGCATAAACAGGCTGAGTGTGGGGGTGCAATCTTTCCGCAACGAGGACCTGAAAATGATGAATCGCAGGCACGATGCCGAAGGGGCTGTGAGGGCTGTTGAGGCGGCTCGCAAGGCGGGCTTTGGAAATATCTCCATCGACCTCATCTATGGCCTTCCCGATGTGTCGGTGGAGGAGTGGAAGGAGAGTGTGCGGAGGGCTATTGCGCTTGGCGTGGAACACATCTCGGCCTACTGCCTTACGATTGAGGAAAAGACCCTCTTTGGCAAACGAGGGGTGAAGGGGGCTGACGAGGGGGTTGTGGAGAGCGAGTATGAGGCTATGTGCCAACTGCTTTCCGAGGCGGGTTATGAACACTACGAGATTAGCAACTTTGCCCTCCCGGGCTATCGCTCACGCCACAATGGAGCCTATTGGCGAGGCACTCCCTATCTTGGCATAGGCCCCGGTGCACACTCCTACAATGGGGCAAACCAACGTAGTTGGAACCCTCCCACCGTGGGGGCCTACCTTGCGTGGGTAGAGGCGGAGAGCGAGCACCTTTCGCAGTCGGAACTCTATGACGAGTATGTTATGGTGCGACTGCGCACCCGAGAGGGAGTGGACCTTGTGGAGGTGGAAGAGAGGTTTGGAGCCGACCGCAGGGAGTACTTTTTGCGCCTGGCGGAGCGTTTTTTGTCCGAGGGGGTGTTGGTGCAGCGTGGCCAAAATGTTGCCTTCACGGAGCACGGGTGGCTTGTTTCGGATGCAGTGATAGGGGAACTATTCTGTTGATTAACACGTTGTTGCATAGAGTTTTGCTGTGCGTTTTGCGCCAATGGGCAATGTTACCAAAACATTAATTATTAAAAAATTTTAATAACCACATAAATAAATATGGTAAACTTCGGAAAAATGTTTACTTTTGTGCCGATTTTTTGTATCTTTGGGCACAAAACCGAAGAGTTTGGCAGAAGACAAAAGAGAAAATAAGATATAAAAACAAAACACAAAACGAGAAACGCCCAAGTTGAGGGTGGTGTGGAAGTGTCCGAGGAGGGGCCGATGAATAACACGCCACAGCAGGAGGGCAGCACAGATTAGGTATGAAAAACGAAACAGTACAGAAACCGGACTATTTGTTTGAGGTTAGTTGGGAGGTTTGCAACAAGGTTGGCGGTATCCACACCGTGGTAGCCACCAAGGCGCAAACCATCAAAAATGAGTTGGGCGACAAGTATATCTTGATTGGTCCCGACATCAATCGTGAGGGCGCAAATCCCGAGTTTGAGGAGGATTTGAATATGTTGCGTGAGTGGAGGCAGGTGCTCTACTCGGAGGGCTACCGTGTGAGGATTGGCCGCTGGCGCATCGAGGGTAGCCCCGTGGTTGTGTTGGTTGACTTCTCGTCGCTGTTGACTCGCAAGGACGACATCTTGAAATTCCTTTGGGAGGAGTATAAGGTCGATAGCATTAGTGGTCAGTGGGACTATGTTGAGCCCGTAATCTTCGGCTTTGCAGCAGGTAAGGTTATCGAGAGCTATATCAATAACTTCTGCTCCTCGACCGACCGCACCGTGGCTCACTTCCACGAGTGGATGACCGCAAGTGGTGGCCTCTATTTGCGTAAGGCTTCGCCCTACACCGCAACCGTGTTCAGCACCCACGCAACCGTTATGGGTCGCTGCATCGCAGGTAATGGCCTGCCTTTGTATAGTGGCTTGGGCACCTTCAATGCCGACGACTTCGCTCGCCAATTCAATGTGGTGGCAAAACACTCGTTGGAGAAGGTGGCTGCACGCAACCACGATGCTTTCTGCACCGTGAGCCGCATCACCGCCAAGGAGTGCAAATATCTGCTTGGCTCGGAGGTGGATGTTGTTACCCCCAATGGCTTTGAGGATGGCTTTGTTGGCGAGGTGGATGCCAACGAGCGCAAGGAGGCTCGTGCAAAGATGATTGAGGTTGCCGAGGCCTGCTTTGGTAAGAAATACAAAAAAGAGCCCCTTATTGTTGGTACTTCGGGCCGCTATGAGTTCAAGAACAAGGGCCTTGATGTGTTCATTCAGGCTCTCAAACAGGTGGCTGCCAATGATGCAGAGGGCAGGGAGGTGCTTGCAGTGATTGCAGTGCCCGCTGCCAATGAGGGCCCCCGTAGGGACCTTATGGCTCACTTGGCCGACAAGAAGAACGCTATTGATGCAAACGCATACCCTTGCACCACCCACTACCTGACCAACCAGGAGGGCGACCCCATTGTTAAGGCTATGGCCGGCAGCAGGCTCGTTGAGGCCGACTCGAAGGTGAAGGTGCTCTTTGTGCCCAGCTACTTGCAGGGTAACGATGGTGTGTTTGGTAAGACATACTATCAGCTCCTCTCGGGTATGGATTTGACCGTGTTTGCTTCCTACTACGAGCCTTGGGGCTACACTCCCCTGGAAAGCGTTGCTTTCTCGGTGCCCACTGTTACAACCACCTTGGCCGGCTTTGGCAAGTGGGTTGACGACTTGGGTGGCCGCCACAAGGGCGTAACCGTTATTGCTCGCAACGATAGCAACGATGCCGATGTGGTTGATGCTATTGCCGAGACCATCGAGCGTTATGCTGCAATGGGCAAGAAGGAGTATGAGGAGGCTTGCACTTCGGCCTATGAGATTTCTCGCACCGCATTGTGGGAGAAACTCTTCGAACGCTACGCAGAGGCCTATGGCGTTGCTTTGGACAAGGTTATCACCCGCACCAACAAGGCTGTTTATGATGGCGGCTCGGTGAATGAGCAGGTGAACTTTGTGCGCCAGCAGTTGGTGAGCAGCACTCCCAATTGGAGCCGTGTGATGGTAGAGAAGAGCTTGCCCAAGAGCCTTCACGCCTTGGAGGTGCTCTCGAAGAACCTCTGGTGGAGCTGGACCCTTGGTGCTCACGAACTCTTCGAGTATATCAATCCCGAGTTGTGGGTTGAGTGCCTCAAAAACCCCATCGCATTCCTCGACAAACTCCCCTATCAGAGGGTTAAGGAGTTGGAGCAGGACAAGGTGTTCCTCGCAAAACTCGCCGAGGTGTATGCACAGTTTGAGGACTATATGAGCAAGAAGGCCGAGGCCAAAGGCCCCAGGATTGCCTATTTCAGTATGGAGTATGGTTTGCACTCCTCGTTGAAGATTTATTCGGGTGGTCTGGGTATTCTGGCAGGCGACTACATCAAAGAGGCTTCGGACAAGAACGTGCCTATGGTGGCTGTTGGTTTGCTCTACCGCTATGGATATTTCACACAGAAACTCTCTGCCCAGGGCGCACAGGAGGCTGCTTATGAGGCACAGAACTTCTATAAACTCCCCATTTCGCCCGCAAGGGATGAGGTGGGCAACTGGTGTACCATCAATGTTGCACTGCCCGGACGTGTGGTAACTGCCCGCATCTGGAAGTGCGAGGTTGGTCGTACGGACCTCTACCTGCTCGATACCGACCACGAGTTGAACCTCGAAGAGGATAGGAGCCTCACCTACCACCTCTACGGTGGCGATTGGGAACACCGCCTCAAACAGGAGCTGCTGTTGGGTGTTGGTGGTATCAGGGCTCTGAATGCACTCGGCATCAAGAGCGATGTTTACCACTGCAACGAGGGCCACGCCGCATTCATCGGCTTGGAGAGGATTCACAACTACATCGCAGGCAAGAACCTCTCGTTCAGCGAGGCTTTGGAGGTTGTGCGTTCCTCGTCGCTCTACACCACCCACACTCCCGTACCCGCAGGCCACGATGCCTTCCCCGAGCAGATGATTCGCCAGTATATGTCGCACTATCCCGATAGGCTCGGCATCACTTGGGAGCAGTTCATCAACTTGGGTAAGACAAGGCCCAATGACCCCAACGAGAAGTTCTCAATGAGCTTCCTTGCTTGCAACCTTTCGCAGGAGGTGAATGGTGTGAGCTGGTTGCACGGTGAGGTAAGTAAGGACATCTTGGGCGATATGTGGCCCGGATATTTCAAGGATGAGTTGCACATTGGCTATGTTACCAATGGTGTACACTTCCCCACTTGGACTTCGTCGATTTTGCGTAAACTCTATGCAAAATACTTTGCTGAGGGCTTCAACGACTACCAATACAACATCCCTGCTTGGCAGAAGGTACACGACATTCCCGCAGAGGAGTTGTGGCAGGCACGCCTCACTTTGAAGGACCGCTTGTTCAAGACCGTTGGTAAGATTGTGAGCGACAACTCGAAGGCTTCGCTCTCGTCGCCCCGCCAGATGGTGGCCGTTAAGGAGAACTTCAAACCCGAGGTGCTGACCATTGGTTTTGCCCGTAGGTTTGCCACCTACAAACGTGCACACCTGCTGTTTACCAACTTGGAGCGTCTGTCGGCATTGGTGAACAACCCCGAGCGTCCCGTACAGTTCGTCTTTGCAGGCAAGGCTCACCCGAAGGATATCCCCGGACAGGAGCTCATCAAACGCATCGTTGAGGTGTCGGCAATGCCCGAGTTTGTGGGTAAGATTATCTTCCTGCCCAACTACGATATGGACCTTTCGAGGAAGATGGTTCAGGGTGTGGATGTGTGGTTGAACACTCCTACCCGTCCTTTGGAGGCTTCGGGTACCAGTGGCGAGAAGGCTGTGATGAACGGCGTAATGCAGTTCAGCGTGTTGGACGGCTGGTGGGTCGAGGGCTACAAAGAGGGCGCAGGTTGGATGCTGCCTATGGAGCGCACCTACACCGAGCAGAGGTTCCAGGATGAGTTGGATGCCGAGATGATTTATCGCACCATCGAGGAGCAGATTGTTCCCCTCTACTACGACAACCGTGATGAGAAGGGTATGCCCATCGGCTGGATTGAGAGTATGAAGAGGTGCGTGGCAGACATCGCATCGAACTTCACCACCAACCGTATGATTACCGACTACGAGGAGAGGTTCTATGCACCCTTGTTCGAGCGTAGCAAACAAATCATCAAGAACGACTATATGTTGGCTCGTGAGATTGCCGCTTGGAAACGCAAGGTGAGTGCCGCTTGGGATAAGGTGAGGGTGCTCGGTACCCAGCAGGCCGATATGGGCAAACAGCCCTTCGTTGTGGGTGGCAAGTACCGCTTCGAGGCAACTCTTGATATCGACACATTGAAGCCCGAGGATATTGGCGTAGAGTTGCTCTTGGCAAGCCAGATTGAGAAGGGCCACGATGTGAAGATTGCCGGCAAGTTTGAGTTGGAGGTTGTGAGCACGGAGGGCTCGAAGGTTGTCTATGCAGTGGAGGCTCCTATGGAGCACACCGGCTCGTATGACATCGCCCTGAGGGTGTTCCCGAAGAACGAGAACCTGCCTCACCGTATGGACTTTGCCTTGGTTAAGTGGGCATAAGAGAGAAGAGAGTCTTGGGTGGCCCTGCCCGCCACAGAGTGTGGGGTGGGGCTGCCGAATGGACAGAGTGAATAGAGAAAAGAAAATCAGGAAGGGTTGGGGTTGTTCGCCACACGGAGTGTGTGGTCGAACAACCTCCGCCATATAGAGATGTGAGAAAAGACCTAAAAATAAATTAACCTAATACAAAAACCTACCTAAAAAGTTTTAATTGTAGAAAACAGAGAGAATATGGCAGTACTTACATTTGACAAAAACAGTTTGGGCAACTTGGAGTATTCGCTCCAAAGAGAGATGCTATCGACCAACCGCACGGGTGGTTATATGAGCACGACCATAGTTTGCTGCAATACTCGTAAGTATCACGGACTGATGGTTTGCCCAATCAGGGAAGGAGAGGATAAGAGCTATGTGCTTCTCTCGTCGCTCGACGAGACGGTCATCCAGCACGGTCAGCCCTTCAACCTTGCCCTGCACCGCTTCCCCGGCATCTATGAGCCGAGGGGCCACAAGTATATCGTGGACTTTGAGTATAGCCCCACACCAACATTGACCTACCGTGTGGGAGGTGTACTGCTGAAAAAGGAGATTCTGTGGAGGCAGCACACCAGCCATTCGAGGCTCTTTGTGCGCTACACTCTGCTGGATGCCCGCAGCGAAACAACCCTCCGTTTGAGGCCCTTCTTGGCATTCAGGGAGAAGCACGCACTGAGTAAGGCGAATATGTATGCCAACGGCCACTCGTGGGACGTTAAGGGAGGTGTGAAGTGTAGGCTCTATGAGGAGTTCCCCTACCTCTATATGCAGTGCTCCGACCCTATGGCGGAGTTTGTTGCAGCCCCCGATTGGTACTACGACTTCGAGTATGCCGAGGAGGCAAAACGTGGCTACGATTGCCACGAGGATTTGATGACAACGGGCTACTTTGAGGTTAAACTCAAAAAGGGCGAGCCGCTGATTTTCTCGGCTTCGTTGGAGGAGATTGACCCCGAGATGCTGCACACAGCCTTCGATAAGGAACTTTCGGAGAGGAATACCAAGATAGACTTCCTCTCGATGTTGCGCCACTCGGCTCACCAATTTGTGGTGCGCTCGGGCGGTAGGAGCGAGGTTGTTGCCGGCTATCCTTGGTTTGGCAGATGGGGTAGGGATACGTTTGTGTCGCTGCCCGGTATCACCCTTGCGCAGGGCGACGTTCAGGCTTGCTTGGATGTGCTCGATACGATGACAGGCGAGATGAAGGATGGCTTGTTCCCCAATGTGGGTACCGCCTACAACTCGGCCGATGCTCCCCTTTGGTTTGTGTGGACACTCCAACAGTTGGAAGAGAAGGTTGGCCGCAAGAAGGTGTGGGATAGGTATGGTAAGTATGTGAAAGATGTGTTGGGGGCCTACCGTAGGGGCATTGGCGATGTTGTGAGAGTACACGACAACGGCCTCGTGTGGGCTTCACATCCGCAGTTTGCCATTACTTGGATGGATGCCATCGTTGATGGCAGGCCCGTAACTCCGAGGACCGGCTATCAGGTGGAGATTAACGCTCTGTGGTACAACGCAGTGTGCTATGCTCTGGATTGCGCCAAGGGTGCCAAAGATAAGGCCTTCGTGGAGGAGTGGAAAGATATGCCCGATAGGATAAAGGTCAACTTTGTGGATAAGTTCTGGTTGCAGGAGGGATACCTGGCCGACTATGTGGACGAGAATGGTGCCAACACCCTCATCCGTCCCAACCAGATTGTGGCCTGCTCGATGAACTATAAGATGCTCTCGCTGGTACAACAGGAGGCTGTGGCAGATGTGGTAAAACGCCACCTGCTCACCCCCAAAGGTCTGCGTACCCTCTCGCCCCGTAACCCTCTCTACAAGGGCCGTTATGGTGGCGACCAAAAGACAAGGGACGAGGCTTACCACCAAGGTACCGTGTGGGTGTGGCCTTTGGAGCACTATGTGAAGGCCAAGTTTGATGTTCAGGGCGAGGGCTTCCTCTATAAGGCGGAGGAGATTTTGGAAAACTTCGAGGAGGAGATGAGCCAAAACGGTATCGGCTCCCTCTCGGAAATTTACGAGGCAGACCCGCCACACGAGGCTCGTGGCTCCATCTCGCAGGCTTGGAGCGTGGGCGCAGTGTTGAGGATTGCAGAAATGGTTAAAAAATACAAAAAATAAAAGAGTCGCTATATGAGAGTTTTAATGTTCGGATGGGAGTTTCCTCCCCACATTGCAGGCGGTTTGGGTACGGCTTGCTATGGTCTGACACGAGGTTTGGCTCGTAACGGTGTGGAGGTTATTTTTGTGGTCCCGAAAGCCTATGGCGATGAGGACCAGCGATTTATCAGAGTTGTCAACGCAAGCGATGTGGATGCAATCTACCGCAGCGGAGATGCCGACAGCGACATCTGGCGACACGTTAAGTTTATGGAGATTAACTCCAATATGGTACCCTACATTTCGCCCGAGCAGTGGGAACAGGAGCGCAGCCGTAGCGAGAAGGTTGGCACAGTTCACCACGACGGCGACGTGTGGAGAGAGCGTTATACCTTCTCCGGAAAGTATGGTGCCAACCTGTTGGAGGAGGTCGCAAGGTATGCAGTGGTGGCCCGTCAGGTGGCCATCGAGCTCGAAGGTCAGTTTGATGTTATCCACGCCCACGATTGGCTCACATACTATGCAGGTATTGCGGCCAAAGAGGTGTCGGGTAAACCCCTTGTGGTGCATATGCACGCTACGGAGTTTGACCGCAGTGGCGAGAACATCAACACACAGACCTATGCTATCGAGCGTGGAGGTATGGAGGCCGCCGACTTGGTGATGGCGGTAAGTAACCTTACACGAAATATTGTTATAAATAAATATGGTATCCCTGCCGAGAAGGTGATGACGGTACACAACGCTGTGCGCTTTGCCGAGGGAAATCAGGAGGAGGAAGAGCGTGGCGTGAAGGACAAGATTGTTACCTTCCTCGGACGTATCACCTACCAGAAGGGGCCCGACTACTTTGTGGAGGCCGCAGCCAAGGTGCTCAAACGAACACAGAATGTGAGGTTTGTGATGGCCGGTAGTGGCGATATGATGAACCACGTTATCCGCCGTGTGGCAAGGTTGGGTATTGCCGACAAATTCCACTTTACGGGCTTCCTGAGGGGTGCCGATGTACAGAAGATGTTTGCATTGAGCGACGTGTATGTGATGCCTTCGGTAAGTGAGCCATTCGGTATTTCGCCTTTGGAGGCTATGAAGTCCAACGTGCCCACCATCATCAGTAAACAGTCGGGTGTGGCCGAGGTGCTGGACTACGCTGTGAAGGTGGACTATTGGGATGTGGACGCAATGGCCGATGCCATCTATGGTCTGGTAACCTATCCTGCACTTGGCGAACTCTTCGCTCGCAAAGGCTTGGAGGAGGTTACGGGCCTCAAATGGAACAACGCCGCAGCCAAAATCAAAGAGGGTTACGAAAGGGTAATCAAGGAGCAGGAGGCCAAACAGAAATAGCCCCGCTGTGCCGAAAAGAGAATAACAATATTTGGATACAAAAAAAGAGAAACATAAAGATATGAAAACAGTTTGTCTATATTTTCAGGTTCACCAGCCTCTGAGGCTCAAAACTTATAGGTTCTTCAACATGGGCAAGGACCACAACTACTTGGACGTGAGTGCCAATCGCTCCATTATGCAGCGTGTGGCAGCCGAGTGCTACCTGCCAATGAACAATCTCCTCTTGAAACTCATCCGTGAGAACGAGGGCCGCTTTAAGGTAACATTCTCCATCTCGGGCCTTGCCATCGAGCAATTCCGCAGCTACACCCCCGATGTGTTGGATAGCTTCCGTGAGTTGGCAAAGACGGGTTGTGTGGAATTCCTCGCTGAGACCTATTCACACTCCCTCTCGTCGCTCATCTCGCCCGAGGAGTTCAAGAAAGAGGTAGAGGCCCACACCGCTTTGATGCAGAGCGAGTTTGGCTACACACCTACCGCATTCCGCAACACCGAGTTGATTTACTCCGATAGCATCGGTGAGCAGGTGGCTGCTATGGGATTTAGGGCTATGCTGGCCGAGGGTGCCCGCCACGTTTTGGGTTGGAAGAGCCCCAACTTTGTCTATGCCAATGCTCTCGACCAGAAGTTGAGGTTGCTGTTGAGGAACTACAAACTCTCCGACGATATCGCCTTCCGCTTCTCCAACCAGGGTTGGGGCGAGTGGCCTTTGACCGCCGATAAGTATGCAGGTTGGCTGGCCGATGACAACACCACCGGCGAGGTTGTCAACCTCTTTATGGACTACGAGACCTTTGGTGAGCACCAGAAAGCCTCCTCGGGTATCTTCTCTTTCGTGGAGAGTCTTCCCAAGGCAATGCTCGCAACGGGCCAGTTGGAGTTTGCAACCGTAACCGAGGCCGCTGCTGCACACCAACCTACGGGCGTTCTCTACTGCCTCCACGCAATGTCGTGGGCAGACGAGGAGAGGGACGTTACTGCTTGGCTCGGTAACGAGTTGCAGAACGAGGCCTTCAAGAAACTCTATGGTTTGCAGGAGAAGGTGAACGCAGTCAACTCCAAGGATTTCAACTATGTTTGGAACTTTATGAAGGCTTCGGACCACTTCTACTATATGGCAACCAAGTGGTTCTCGGATGGCGATGTTCACAGCTATTTCAACCCCTACGACTCGGCCTACTCGGCATTCATCAACTATATGAACGTGTTGAGCGACTTCGACATCGAACTCGACAAGGCACTTGCCGAGGGTGGTGTGGTAGCCGAGGCCCCCAAAGCCGACGAGCCCGCAGCACCTGCCCCAAAGGCTCCTGCCAAGAAGCAGCCCGCTGCAAAGAAAACTTCCGCCAAGCCCGCAGCCAAAAAGCCTGCTGCAAAGAAGGCAGCAAAGTAATAGGGCATAGGAGATAAAACTCTTTCATAGAAACTCTCGGGTATGAATTTTAATACCCGAGAGTTTTTTTTGTGTGGTGTGGTGTGCGTGTGTGTGGTGTGTGTGGTGTGGGGTTGATGGGTCTTGGGAGGGGGCGGCTGGGGGTAATAGGGGTGATAGGAGTGATAGGGGTGATATGGGTGATAGGAGCTTATCATTCCCCCTCTCTATTTCACAAAAAAAAGACCAACCCCTCGTTTGGGATTGGTCTTTGTCTATGGAGTGAGCGCAATTTCTACTCCTCGTCCATACGGTGCATTTTCTCTACATACACAGCGTGCTGCATCTGAATACGCTTGGTTACGCTGGGTTTTGCAAAGTACTGACGTGCACGGAGCTCTTTGAGAACGCCGGTGCGCTCATATTTACGTTTGAATTTTTTCAGGGCACGCTCGATGTTCTCGCCCTCTTTTACTGGCATAATAATCATAACTGTATCTCTTTTTTTGTTGTTAATTTCGTTTGTTTTATTGTTTGGCCCTGTGTCTGTAATCTCATTACA
Source organism: Tidjanibacter sp. (assembly GCA_045614965.1). Classification (GTDB taxonomy): domain Bacteria; phylum Bacteroidota; class Bacteroidia; order Bacteroidales; family Rikenellaceae; genus Tidjanibacter. The sequence goes on along the minus strand of JAZLDY010000008.1, from coordinate 4,215 downwards.
ACACGCTGGCCCTCTGGGTGTTACTCTCTACTTCTCGACGGGGTTGAATTGAAGATAGGGGGAAATCCTTGCGGCCTCCTCCGTGGTGAATATTTTGTCCTTTACCATCTCTTCAATAGTGCTCCAACCTCCTCTCTTTTGTCGTTGTTTGAGTATCTTCCTCATACGAGTCGCAGTCATATAGGGATGACGTGCCAACTCTTTTGGGGCCACAAAGTTAATATCAATTTTTTGAATTTTGCAACTATCGCACCAAATTTCTTTCACAAAGCGGTCGTAATTCTTCTCCATAATGACCGCAAGGTCTTTGAGTTGCTCGGTGGAGTGGTAGCCTCCGAGCCTTTCACGATAGAGGATGATGTCCACGGCCGAGGCGGGCCCAATGCCGGGGAGAGCCACCAATGTGGTGGAGTCGGCCGAGTTGATGTCAACCAACACCTTCTCCGGCTCGGGTAGGGGCGAGAGGGTTATGAACTCCTCCATAGCGGCATAGAGAGTGTCGCTGATGAGATAGCAGTCGGCAAACTCCAAGAGTGAGTGAAAACCTCCATTTCGCTCACGATACTCCACCATAGCCTCCGCCTGACGGGCCGTAAAACAACCCAACGCATAGAAGCCCTCGGCATCGAGCGTGTTGGGGTCAAAAGCCACACGCTTGAAAGCACGGCTCTTGCGAGTGAAGTTGTTGATATTCAGACTGTCGGTGGCGTAGGACTTTGGCTGCGGGCGATACTTCTGGTCGATGCGTATGTAGGGTTTGAGTTGCGCATACAAAGAGTCGCTGATGCCATACACAATGGCCACATCCTCGGGTATGGCGAAGGTGCGCCCCGTGGAACGATATTTGACAATGTTGCGGGCTACAAACTTCTCCACGTTCATCTCCCTCAACTCCTCGTAGGTTACGGTGTTGGGGTCAAACGGACGAAGCGAGAGGGCCTTTTGTAGGCTGTCGGCCTGTGCGAAAATAGCCTCAGTTGTGGGTGTGTCGGAGTGGTTGGAAGAGCCCGTGCGGAGGGCCTCAGCAAGCACCCAACTCAATACGACCAACAGGGGGAGCAGGAGCGCAAGCCCTCGAATATCTCGTTTTGTGAAAAGTGGAGCCATCGTTTTGGTGTGAAAGTTTTCACAAAAGTAGTGAAAAAAGAGTACACTTTGTTTATAAATTAGTATATTTGTCGCGCCTATGCGGTAGAAAACAACAAAAGAGAACAATAAACAACTAACTATATAACAATCACAAACAAAAAGTTATGGCAAACAATAAGTATGAAAGGTTGTTTGAGGAGTTTCCCGGAGTCTCCACCGAGGCTTGGGAGGCTGTCATCAACACCGACCTCAAAGGTGCCGACTACCAGAAGAAGCTGGTGTGGCGCACAGCAGAGGGCTTCAATGTCCGCCCCTACTATCGTGCAGAGGATTTGCAGAACATCGAGTGGCTCGGCACAACAGCAGGTGAATTCCCCTATGTTCGTGGCGTGAAGAACTGCAACAAATGGAAAGTGTTCCAAACTATCAACGTGGAGTGCCCCGCAGAGGCCAACAAGAAGGCTCTGCACGCACTCGAAAGTGGCGCAGAGAGCGTTGCATTTGAGATTTGCAACGAGGTGGACAAGGAGTTTGTGTCGGCTCTGACCGCAGGTATCGACCCCACCAAGAATGAGGTGGTGTTCTACATCTGCACCTCCAACACCACCATCGTAGAGCCCGTTATGGAGTGGGCAGCAGGCTTTGACAAAGAGGCCGTTCGCATCGCTTTCGACTTTGACCCCCTGATGTGGGGCCTCACTCGCTTCGGCAAATTCTGCTGTGGCAAGGAGCGTGGCGAGGATTGCTTCGACAAAATCGCAGGCTACATCAGCCGTTACAGCGAGGAGTTCAAACACGTTCGCTTTGCAGGCGTTGACGGCTCGCTCATTGGCAACAGTGGCTCGACCATCGTTGAGGAGCTGGGCTATATGATGGCAGCAGGCCACGAGATGCTTGTTGAACTCATCAAGAGGGGCGTGAGCGCAACGGCTGCTGCAAAGAGCATCCGCTTTACCACCTCCATCACCTCCAACTACTTTATGGAGATTGCAAAACTCCGTGCTGCACGTCTGCTGTGGGCCAACATTATGAAGGCCTACGAGCCCGAGTGTAAGTGTGCCGAGAAGATTTACCTCCACGCCGTTACCTCGATGTGGAATCAGACCGTATATGACTCCTATGTGAATATGCTCCGTGGCACCACCGAGGCTATGAGTGCTGCCATCGCAGGTGTTCACTCGTTGGAGGTTCTGCCCTTCAATGCAGCAACCACCAAGAACGACGAGTTCGCCGAGCGTATCGCCCGCAACGTACAACTCCTTTTGAAGAACGAGGCTCACTTCGACAACGTGGTTGACCCCGCAGGTGGCTCCTACTACATCGAGAACCTCACCGCAAGCATCGCACAGGAGGCTTGGAAACTCTTCTTGGAGGTTGAGAACGAGGGTGGTTATATTGCTTCGTTCAACAAAGGCACCATCAGTGCAAGGGTTAAGGCTTCGGCCGAGAAGAAGAACAAAGAGGTGGCTACCCGCCGTATCACCTTGCTTGGTACCAACCAATACCCCAACTTTGGTGAGGTGTTGGAGAGCCAGAAGGCAGAGTGCGCTTGTGGTTGCAACTGCGAGGCTGGCGAGAATGCACTTGTTCCCTACCGTGGTGGCGAGCAGTTTGAGGCTATGAGGCAGGTTGTTGACGCAAGTGGCAAGGCTCCCAAAGCATTTATGCTCACTTGTGGTAACTTGGCAATGGCTCGTGCAAGGGCACAGTTCAGCTGCAACTTCTTTGCTTGCGCAGGTATCAAAGTTCAGGACAACACCTTCTTTGCTTCGGTAGAGGAGGGCGTGAAGGCTGCCAAAGAGGCAGGTGCCGACATCGTTGTTGTTTGCTCGTCGGACGACGACTACGCAACTCTCGCTCCCGAGGTTGCCAAACTCATTGGCGAGGAGGCTATCGTGGTGGTAGCAGGTGCTCCTGCTTGCGCCGAGGAGTTGAAGGCACAGGGCATCACCCACTTCATCAGCATCAGGGACAACGTGCTTGAAACCCTGAAAGGTTACCTCAAAGAGTTGGGTATTTAATCAACACACATTGCACAAGAAAGTTATGAGAGCTCAATTTACAGATATCAAATTTGCAGGCGCAACCGAGGGTTGCTGCCAGAGCAAGTGCTGCGGTGAGAAGAAAGAGTGGATGACCGCAGAGCAAATTCCCGTTAAGGGCCTCTACTCCGCAGAGGACTTGGAGGGTATGGAGCACCTGAACTATGCAGCAGGTGTGGCACCCTTCCTTCGTGGCCCTTACAGCACTATGTATGTTATGCGTCCTTGGACCATTCGCCAGTATGCTGGTTTTTCGACCGCAGAGGAGAGTAATGCCTTCTACCGTCGTAACCTCGCATCGGGCCAGAAGGGTCTGTCAGTAGCATTCGACTTGGCTACTCACCGTGGCTACGATGCCGACCACCCCAGGGTTGTAGGCGACGTTGGTAAGGCAGGCGTGAGCATCTGCTCGGTTGAGGATATGAAGGTGCTCTTTGATGGTATTCCATTGAACCAGATGTCGGTGTCGATGACTATGAACGGTGCAGTACTTCCCGTTTTGGCATTCTACATCGTGGCAGGTTTGGAGCAGGGTTGCACCCTCGACCAGTTGGCCGGTACCATTCAGAACGACATCTTGAAGGAGTTTATGGTGCGTAACACCTACATCTACCCACCAGAATTCTCGATGCGTATCATCGCCGACATCTTTGAGTACACCTCGAAGAATATGCCCAAGTTCAACTCTATTTCTATCTCGGGCTACCATATGCAGGAGGCCGGTGCAACTGCCGACATCGAGTTGGCCTACACTTTGGCCGACGGTTTGGAGTACCTCCGTGCAGGTGTGAACGCAGGTATGAGCGTTGACCAGTTCGCTCCCCGCTTGTCGTTCTTCTGGGCTATCGGTATGAACCACTTTATGGAGATTGCCAAGATGAGGGCAGCAAGGCTCTTGTGGGCGAAGATTGTTAAGCAGTTCAACCCCAAGAACCCCAAATCCCTCGCATTGCGTACCCACTCGCAGACTTCGGGTTGGTCGCTCACCGAGCAGGATCCCTTCAACAACGTAGGACGTACCGCAATCGAGGCTATGGGTGCTGCACTCGGCCACACCCAGTCGTTGCACACCAACGCTCTGGAC
>JAZLDY010000007.1:0-42067 GCA_045614965.1 Tidjanibacter sp. | reverse complement strand
GAGCAGAAGCAGGAGGAATATGCGAAGGTGATTCGTGCGCTCCGAGCGGGCAAGTCGGTTCGTGATACCGCTAAAATTTGCGGGGTCAGCGTAAGCACCGTTCAACGAGTCAAAAAGGAGTTTGCCATATAGGGAGGTCGATTTTTCGGGGGCAAAATTTTCTGGAAAAATTTTCGGAACCAACAGCATTTTCATATAAGGCATAGAGGTTTGACTTCAAACGAAAGTCGGATAACGCTTTTCGAAAAACACTTTTTGCCACCCCCTCCTCACCCTCGCCCCCATAAAAAAATCACAAAATTTTCAGTGTATTACACACATAAATAAATGTTAGTCAAAGACTAACATTATATAGAGAAATTAGCATTGGGACTAATAACTACGATGTGTTTATGATGGCGATGGATGTAGTATTTTCTTGGAATTCTCATTTTTTGTTTGTATATTTGCAATACTTCGGTTCTTCGACGAGAACTGTTGTCTTCAAATAAAATCATAAAAAACACACATAAAATGTAGAGAGTTTAGGATAATTGCGCCCATAGCGCAAGGGTTCTACGCACACCCCTGCCGACCAGAAGTCTTCTCCGATAATATAAATTTCGAGCGAAGAGGCGAAAAGCAAATAAGAAGAAAAAATTTATAAGTGGAATGTTTATAAAAGAAAGTATCAATGAAACATTCATTCAACAATTTAACGAGTTGGGCGTTACCAACAAAGAAGAGATAGTTACCATCCTTAACGGATTTGAACAAATTGCTGAAATCGGTTATGCGTGGTATGTAAATAAGTATAAAAATACCGAGAAATATGATTAAGAAAACAAAAGAAACCCGCATTGATAAGATTATCAGCAAGAGAAAGTCCCTTACGGCGGATGGTAAGGGCAAAGCAGTGACTTGGACACGAGTATCATCGGAGGAGCAGTTCAAGAACAACAATTCAATCGACACCCAAATGGAGGCGTGCCATAGGTATTGTGAGCAGAAAGGCAAACAAGTGAAGCTCGACTTTGGAGGCACATTTGAAAGCGCAAAGAAGGCGGGTGAGCGATTTTTAGAGATGGTCGGGGCGGTTCTCAACGACCCCGAGGTAGACACCATCGTGGTGTATGATTACGACCGTTTCAGTCGTAATATGGAGGAGGGTTTAACTTACAAGAGTCAGTTAAACCGAAGCGGTGTTACCATCGTTGCGGTCAATCAACCCGTTGACCAGAGCAATACATTAGCGGCGCATATCGAGGCAATCCTGCTCATTGTGGCGGATATTGACAATGCGACTCGTCGTAGCAAGTGCTATGCGGGTATGGTGGCGTGCATCAACCGAGGCGAGTGGTATAGCAAACCACCGCTTGGTTACACATCAAAGAAGGTGAATAGAGAGCACCAATTAACCATCAATGACGATGGTCGTATTCTTAAAAAGGCGTGGGAGTGGGTTGTTAATGAACCAGACCTTCCGCAATCAAAAATAGTGGAACGCCTTAAAGCAAGAGGGTTAAACATTACCAAACAGCGTTTGTCGGCGTGTTTGCGCAATTCGTTCTATTGCGGTCGCTTGGAGCATAAATACCTCAACGGTAAGGTGATTAAGGGCAAGCAGGAGCAGTTAATTTCGGAGGCGTTGTTTGATAGGGCGCAAGATATTCTCAATGGTAACCACAATGGATATGAACAGGCGGCAATTACACCTCAATTCCCATTGAAGGGACATATTTACTATAACGGTCATATGCTCACGGGTTATACGGTCAAGAGCAAGAACATTGACTATTATAAGTATAGTGGTAAGGATGGGTCTGTGAATGTGGCGGCGAAGGAGTTGCACGCCAAATACTCCGAGTTGCTTGACCGCTTCAAGGTGCCAATGGAGTTAATCCCCGTGTTGGTTGGCGTGCTCAAAGGTAAGTTTGCCGAGAAGGAAAACGCCCAAGAAGATGACATCAACGCCGTTAAGAAGCATTTGGCAACGATTAGAACCTACATCAAGACCGCTAAAAAGAATTTTGCCATTGGGAAAGTTGATGGGGATGCCTACCGAAGTGCCGTCACCGATTTGGAGGCGGAGGAGCGTGAAGCAGAGCGTGAATTGGAACGACTCTCTGTGAACCTCTCGAACCTTGCTTCTTACATTGAAAACACAATTAGAATTGCTTGTGAATTAGGGAGTTATTGGAATGGAGGGGACTTTGAAGTTTGTCAAAAAATCCAAAAATTACTATTCCCCGAAGGTGTAATTTGGGATAAAGAAAATCGCAGTCTTCTAACCAAACAGGGGAATGAATTCTTTGACTTATTGTTCAGTGTATCAGACACTTGCAAAAACAAAAATGCACAAAAAAAGGACAAATCTTGCGACTTGTCCTGTTTAGTAGCGGGGGAAGGACTCGAACCTCCGGCCTTCGGGTTATGAGCCCGACGAGCTACCAACTGCTCCACCCCGCGGTACGTTTGCGAGTGCAAAGGTAGGCATATTTTCCGATTTTGCAAACTTTTGGTGCATTTTTACCTCGCCACCGTGGCCGCCAATAGCGTAGTGGCCTAACAATCACACCCTTTGGGTGAGTAAAATTTTCACCTGCGTTCGTAGTCCACAAAGGAGAAGGGATGCGCAAACTCCGCACCACACTCAAACTCCTCCCTGTTCACCTCCTGCCACACCGCAGGGTCGATGGCGGGGAAGCGGGTGTCGCCCTCCACACTCACGCCAACGTGGGTGATATACAACTTGTGGGCAAGGGGCATCGCTTGGCGGTAAATCTCGCCACCACCAATCACAAAAACCTCCTCCTCGCCCTCGCACATTGCCAGCGCACCCTCCAACGAGGGGGCCATTTCGCACCCTTCGATGCGCAATTCGGGGTTGCGTGTGATGACGATGTTGCGGCGGCGGGGTAGGGGTCGGCCTATGCTCTCGTAGGTCTTGCGGCCCATAACCACCGAGTGCCCGAGCGTTACGGCCTTAAAGTGGCGGAAGTCCTCGCTGATATGCCAGGGCATCGTGCCACCCGTGCCAATCACGCCATTCTCTGCAACGGCAACTATGATGGAAATTTTGGTGTTCATACTTTGGTATCCTTCTTAATTTTTCACAAAGTTACTCAACCCCTCGCACAAATTCAAAATAAATGCCTATTTTTGTGGAAGAGTGAGGCGTGATACCTCACCAACATATTTTTAGTGAAAGTGTTTCGCTAATCCTTGACAATAAAATTTGGCGATTTTAAGAACACAAGGGTTGCAATGACACTCATTACTTGTATTGGTATGCTCGCTTGGTACGTTCTGTGCCTGCCCCCATACTATACAAGTGTGGGGTATTGTTTATTTGTGTTCGGGCGTCGCCAAATGCCTATTGTCAGATAAACGAACAACTCCACACTTTCTTTTTTGTAATAATAAAATTAGTCTTAGGAGTTGGGGCTTAATTTTTTGTGCGCAATGGCATCACTCAACATCGGTAACATTTGGTATAACATAACCCAATGGTTTCGGGATAGGCAAGAACGTCGCTCTCTTATCGCAAGTTTTAATGAGGCGGCGAGAAATTCGTATATTTTTGGAGAGGTTCCCACGCTTCTCACTGCGAGCATATCAAGGGGAAATTCCAATTTTAGACATTCGTTATCAAAACTAAACTCAGGTTTTAGGATAAAGGTTTTTGCAGGAAAATCATTGGATAAGCAAGAGTTGCGAGTTATCGGTGCAGCTGTGATGAGCGACCCTGCGCTAATGAGGCGTTTGGTAGTGTTGGGTTTTGACACCTTGGAGGTTTATGGCGAAGGTGGCACATACGGTTTGTGTTGGCAAATTAAAGATTTTCTACAATTAACAAATGGTTTATAGTGTGTTATGAAACAAGATTCTTTACAACTTATCAAGGAGAGAGGTATGGCTTTGGTGGATGGTGTGGGAACACCGGCCAATGGTATGAATATTTGGTTGATTGTGGCCATAATAGAGCTTTTGATTATTATTTTTCTCCTGTTGGGTAGGCGATTGTCAAAACCAACCACAGCCCCACAAAAAATAAAAGAGCAGATACTCAAAGAGCAGATAGATTTTGGCAATATTGTGAAGAGTGGTTTTGGGGCGGCAGAACTATATGACAAACTCAAAATTGCTGTTCACCCCGACCGCTTCCCTTGTGATGACTCAAAACAAGCCATTGCTACGGAATTGATGCAACTAACCGTTCAAAATAAGCACAACCTCAAAACACTTGAAGAGATAAAGGAGCGTGCTCAAAAAGAACTAAACATAAACATTTAAAATTTGTAAGATTATGGATGAGGGAGTTTGGATTATTATTGTGATTGCCGCTCTTTTGGTTGGGTGGCTTGGTAGCACCAGAAAGATTGGCTTTGGATGGGCCCTTGCATTGTCTTTTTTGACAAGCCCGCTGATTGCGCTTATTATAACCTTGTGCTCCAAGAAAAAAGGCGTTGAATTTATAGAAGAAAAATAGGTATGAAAACAACAGGTATCGTTCTTATTGTTTTGGGCGGGCTTATGTTGATGGCATTGCCCACGAAGGTCTCGGTAGCACCTGAACAAGTGTCAATGTCTTTGGGCACAGCAATATCGCTTTGTGGTATTGGGGCCTATCTTATCCACCGTGCCAATCAGAAAAAAGAAGAACAAGATAAAAAAGATAAATGGAATAAATAATTGCAACTATGGGCGAAGCGGTATTTGCGTTTGTTATTGTTGGAGTGGTTGGTATAGCTATGGCTTTTGCTATTGTGGCCGATGCTAATAGCAATAAAGACGATAAGGGTTCTCAGTCAGAACAGCTACCCACAACAAAGGCCCCAGAGGTTGAACACCATCCGATTTACAAGGCGTTGGATGTGTTGTTGGATGCCGAGTCCAACGATGTGTCCACACAAATTGTGAAATACATCAGAAACAAGATTGTGGCTGGATGTGAGGAGATTCAAAACTCGTCTAAAAATCAGATGTTGTGTGGCGTAAGAATCAAAGAGTACATCGGAACATCAAGAACTATGTTTCAAGAGAACACAGCCCTGCGAGCATTGAGTGGAATGAGTGAGGAGGCGTTTGCAAAACTCGTTGATGGTGTTTGCGTGGATATATATACCCAATATTTCGGAGAATAGAATTGAAATTTATTATTACAAAACAAGATGAAACCATTTTTCAGACAACTATCAGCCCTGTTTGTGGGTGTTGTGGCGGTGTGGGTTACATCGTGTAACAATCGGCAAACCCAACAAGTGGACACACCCGCAATAGACTCTATCAAAGTTTGGGTGGGCGACACCATTCGCTGTTATTCGGAGTGTACTTATGTTATGCTGACCTCGGGGTGGGAGGATGAGGTGATGGCCAAAATCAACCGACACAACTACGAGCAGTTATTCCAAGAACACGCCCTGCCCGACACTATGGATGTCTATGCTGCACTTGAAGCCGATCGTCTGAATGATTTTGACTACATATTAGATTGGAAGCCCGAGGATATCATTGGTGCACCTCTTTGGAGCAAATACACGCAAACAGCGACCATTGTTCAAGAGCGTGTTTTGTGCATCAATACATTTTGTGCATATTATCACGGCGGCTCACACGAAATTATTGGTATGAGAAATTGCAACTACGACCTAACCACCGGCGAATATATTGATTTAGCCTATTTGGAAGAGGGAGAGTGGTTGCCAAAGTTGCAACGATTGCTGTATAAGCGACTCCCCGAAGACGATTGTTTCGTCTACATAATGGGCCATTCTCCTGAGGATATATCTTTTGACTCCAAGTTGGTTGAAATCATTGAGGATGGAATACGTATTACTTTTAAGCCATACGCAGTTGCGTGTTTTGCGGCTGGTTTTATTAGTGTGGAGTTGTCAAATAGAGAGTTAGATATATTCGACATACCAACACCTTGGGTGAAAGAGGATGATGTTCAATAGATACAATGGAGAACGGCCCGCCTGTGAAAGCGGGCCGTTGTTGTGGTGTTTTTGTTGGTCGGTTTAGAACGACATCGGAGCTTTGATGGTGGGGTGGGGGTTGTAGTCCACAATCTCGATGTCCTCAAAGCGCACCTCGGAAATGCTCTTCACCGCAGGGTTGAGGTGCAGGCGGGGTAGCGGGCGAGGCTCCCTCGACAGTTGCTCCTCTACCTGCTCGAAGTGGTTGAGGTAGAGGTGGGTGTCGCCCAACGTGTGGACGAAATCGCCAACCTCCAAGTCGCAAATCTGGGCGATAATGTGCGTCAGAAGAGCGTAGGATGCAATATTAAACGGCACGCCCAAGAATGTGTCGGCACTGCGCTGGTAGAGTTGGCACGATAGCCTACCCTCCGCAACGTAGAACTGAAACAGCACGTGGCACGGAGGCAGGGCCATACCCTCCACGTCGGCCACATTCCACGCCGAAACAATCATACGCCTCGAATTGGGGTTGGTCTTGATGGTGCGAATAACCTCCTCAATTTGGTCAATCACCCTGCCGTCGGGTGCGCCCCAACTGCGCCACTGCGAGCCATAGACACTACCCAAGTCGCCATAGCGGTACCCCTCGATGGGCGACATTGCACCCTCTGTGGCCCTTGCCAAAAATTCCTCACGTTCAATGGGTTGCACGTCGTTTTTGGCGCACAGTTCGCCATAAAACCTATATGCATCATTATCCCAAATGTGTACCCCGTTGCGCACAAGGTAGCCGATGTTGGTGTCCCCTTTGAGAAACCACAGCAGCTCGTGGATGATGCCCTTGGTGAAGACCTTTTTGGTGGTCAGCAGCGGAAAGCCCTCCGCCAGATTAAACCTCATCTGGTAGCCAAAAATGCTTTTGGTGCCTGTGCCTGTGCGGTCGCCTTTGACAACGCCCGTATCACGGATGGTTTTCAGCAGGTCGAGATATTGTTTCATAACAGCGTGATTTATACCCTTTTAAGTGTAAACTTTCCCTCCTCGTCCAGCACTCCATACACCGGCTCGTGGAACCAATTACCGAGGAAAAAGGCCTTTTGTCCGCCCGAGAGTGCATACTCCTCAGCGCAGTGGTTGTGGCCAAAAACAAAGATGTCGGTCTGCTCGCCCTCGGCCACTCTGCGTTCGGCATCCTTGACCATTGGGTCGTCGGCTCCGGCAAATGGAAGTGCAATATCCTTGCTCTTGCGGCTACCGTGAGACCACCCTTGTCCGAAGCGGAGAGCAAAGTCGGGGTGGATGAGGTGGGAGAAGAGCCAGCGGCAGGTGCGGCTGCGGAAAATGGAGTTCATCAGGCGTGTTCCGCCACCCAGCGCACGGGCATAAATTTCGTCGCCGTGTTCGATGGCAATTTTTCGGCCCGAAAGGGTTGTTTGTATTACCTTAAAACATACCTTAATTCCGCACTCTTTTTCGAGGTAATCTCTCTGCCACATATCGTGGTTGCCCGGCACGAAGTAAATCTCCACACCACGGTCGGTGAGTTCGGAGAGTTTTCCGAGCAGTCGTGTAAAACCCTTTGGCACAACACGTTTGTATTCGTACCAAAAGTCAAACACATCTCCCACAAGGAAAATTCCCTTGGCATCTGCGCCCACTTTGTCGAGCCATCCAACTACCTCCAATTCACGTTTGCGGCACTCTTCCGGCGTGCCACTTCCGAGGTGCATATCCGAGGCGAAATAGTACATTTTATATTACCTTAAAATTAACCTTATTTTTTCAGCAATTCGCCCACTTTTGCACCGAGTTTGTCGCCAAAGATGTTGCGAGCAACAATGTTGCCATCGGCATCGAAAAGGAAGTTTTGTGGAACGGATCGAACGCCATAGAGCAGCACTGCTTGCGAGGCTGCGCCCTGGAAATCACACACTGTAATCCAAGGCAATTTGTGGCGTTGCACAATCTCCACCCACACGGGTTTGGAGGTGTCAACCGACACCTGATAAATCTCAAAGCCCTTCTGGTTGTATTTCTCATAAACCTTCTTCAATTCGGCGTTGTGGAAGGTTGCGTTCTGGTCGGCCACGCTCCAAAAGTCGAGCAGGAACACTTTGCCTTTCAGGGCGGAGAGTTTCTGTTCCTTGCCATACATATCGGGCACCGAGAGTTCGGGGAATGCCGCAGGCTCCTCCTCCAAGGCTTTATCGAGCTTACCCATCAGTTCGGTCTGTTGGTCGTAGCGTGCGATTTGCGCTTTGAGGGTTGCAAGGTAGGGCGACGAGGGGTAGTTTTGCTCCACAGAGTCGGCTACCAAGCGGTAATAGACAATGTCGTTGTGTCCGTTGAAGAGCGATTCATCGCCAGGCAGGCGTTGGTTGAGCGCATAGATTGCTGCCAGCGAGCCGGCGTTTTTCACAATGAACTCAATTTGCTGTCGTTTGATGGCATAGTACTCTTGGGAGAACTCCTTGCTGATGTGTTGGAGTACCGACTTGGAGGTGGTTTGGTTGTAGAGTGTGCGCAGGGAGTCGAGCCTTGCAACGCCAAAGCCCATAATATTCTTAATATCCTTCACCAAAGCCGACTCCTCGGAGCCCTTAACGGTGTAGCCATCAATGAGTCCGGGCACCGAATTAACCACAATCTTCTCGCCTGCATTCACAATCAGGGGCACGGTCTGTTCGCCACAGCGGAGTGTGTAGAGGGTTGCCTCGCCATCTTTGAGTGCAATGCGGAGGTTGAAACGCCCTGCGGCATTGGTTCTTACCGAGTCAACCACGCTCGTCCCCTCTGTGCCTACGCTTTCGAGGTAGATGGTGGTGTTGGGTTTGCCGGCAAACTCGCCGCCGAGTTGTGCTTTGTTGTTTGAGCAGCCATAGATGCCGAGTGCAGCGATGGCAATTATCAATACTTTCTTCATTATGTTGCGTTGTTTAGTGTAATTCTTGGTTTGTTGTGAAACAAAGGTAATAAATCTCCCTCAAAGGTCAATAGGCCCCCTCCTCAAAACCACAAAAACTGTGGGTTTATATTATCGTTTCTTTGTGGTTTTCTTGGTCTGGCGAGTTTTTTTATAGTCTGAAAAGACATTTTTATACTCACTTTTGATTTGGGTGATTGCGTTTTCGTCGATGGAAATATCAAATTCGGACATCCTTTTTATGTCCTTGATGATGACCGAATTGTCGGGGTGCTCCTGGTTGAACTCATAGCTCTTGGTGCGCATATAGCGAGCCAGATTATAGACAACCACATCGACCGTGTCTTGGTCTTTGAGTTTGTGGAGTGAGCGAATGACATTGCGCACATTTTTACCATAGTGTTTCATATTGATAGCTGTGCGAGGATACTCCATTTTGTGTGGCGGAGGCATTATGGTTGCAGCGGTGGGCGCAGGGTATGGCGAGTCTATATCCAACTGATAATCAGCCATAATGAATAGGTGGTCCCACAACTTGCGCTCGAAGTTGGGCGTGTCGGCGCTTTGGTGTTGGATGTTGGCCATAATGGCTATGAGTGCCTTGGCACGCAGATTTCGCTCCTCCCTGTTTTCGATTTGCGAGAGTTCGTGCACCATATCCTGAATGTGCCTGCCATACTCAGGAAGATGCAACCTTTGGCGGTCGATATTATAGTTTTTTTTCATCAGAAAAAGTTGAAAATATATTGTTCTGTATGCGGTTTTCCAAAGAAAAATCCGATGGTATAATCGGACGAAGTTGTCGAAGAGAACGACTGTCTGCAAAGACCACCACCCAAACTCGGGGTGTTTGAGCAGACAACAAAAAACCCTATCTTTACCACAAAGATAACACATTTTTTAGAACTTTATTATGCTTCCGACAACATTTTGGCCACGAATTTGCATACCCTTTGCGGACAAGTTTGTCAGAGTCTTGTCCGTAGGGTAATTTATATATTGCAAATATGACTAAAATTTTGGTGTTCGACACCCAGCGCAGCATCCGTAACACCCTCGGCGAGTTGTTGGAACACGAGGGGTTTGAGGTGAGGCTCATTGGGGATGTCGAAAGTGTTGCGGCGGAGGCAGGTGCTTTTCGTCCCGATTTGATTTTGTGTGGCGAGCCGGAGGGTTTTTCGTCGCCACTTGAAGGTGTTCCGTGGATTGCGCTCTCGTCCTCTGCTACTGTTGAAAGCGTTATTGGCTGTATGCGCCACCACGCAGTGGATTTTGTCCCCAAGCCCGTAAACATTGCTCGCCTGCTTGTGGCGGTGCGTGGCGCACTGGCAGCCGAGCAGCAGGAGCGTCCAATCTGTTCCCACTACGCTCCAACAAGGAAAAAATCGTGCCAGAGTTTCGAAATGATTGGCTCGTCGGAGAAGATGTGCCGTTTGCGTACAATGATATCCCGCATTGCCCCAAGCAATGCAAGGGTGTTGATTTTGGGCGAGAATGGTACGGGTAAGGAGTTGGTGGCCCGACAGATACACCAACAAAGCACTCGCTGTAACGGGCCCTTTGTGGAGGTCAACTGTGCCGCCATCCCTTCGGAGCTCATCGAGAGTGAACTCTTTGGCCACGAGAAGGGAGCCTTCACTTCGGCCGTGCGCCAACGCAAGGGTAAGTTTGAGCAGGCCATTGGCGGCACGCTCTTCTTGGATGAGATTGGTGATATGAGCTTGGCGGCGCAGGCCAAGGTGTTGCGAGCGTTGCAAGAGAGGCGTATTTGTCGTGTGGGTAGCGACAAGGATATTGATGTGGATGTGAGGGTGGTGGCTGCCACCAACAAAGACCTCGAAAGTGAGATTGCAAAGGGTAATTTCCGTGAGGACCTCTACCACCGACTTGGCGTTGTGGTGCTCGAAGTGCCACCTGTGTCGCAGCGAGTGGAGGATATTCCGCAACTCGTGGAGCACTTCTTGGATGAGATTTGCCACGAGTACTCGCTCCCAACCAAAACCATAGACAAGGATGCGATGACCGAGCTTGTGGATATGACGTGGAGTGGCAATGTGCGCCAACTGCACAATGTGGTCGAAAGACTTGTGGTGCTGGGTGGCGACCACATATCCTGCTCGGACGTTATCGACTATGCCCACCACTGACACAGGGGGCAGAAAGAGCAGAAGTGGGGGAGGGTGTTGCTGGCCACATTTTGTTTGGGGCGCAGGGTGTTGGTGTGCGGCTATCGGTTCTCGTGCAGCCACTTGGCCAACAGGCGCATTGCACGGCCTCGGTGGCTGATGTCGTTCTTAACCTCGGCAGGTAGTTCGGCAAAGGTCTCGGCGTAGCCGTCGGGTTGGAAGAGCGCATCGTAGCCAAAGCCGCCCTCGCCCCTCTCCTCGTGGGTTATTGTGCCCTCCACCGTGCCCTCGAAGGTGTACTCCTTGCCGTCGATAATAAGCGCAACAACGGTGCGGAAGCGTGCCGTGCGACTCTCCTTTCCCTCCAATTCGTGCAACAGTTTGGTGCGGTTGGCGGCAAAGTCGTGGCCGTCGGTGGCGTAGCGTGCCGAGTGTACCCCCGGGGCTCCACCCAGAGCATCCACTTCGAGGCCCGTGTCGTCGGCAAAGCAGTCGGCTCCCGTTTTGTTCCACACATAGCGAGCCTTGGCGAGTGCATTGCCCTCGATGGTGGGCTCGTTCTCGGGGATATCCTCCGTTATGCCTGCCTCACGCAGGGTGGTCAGCGAGAAGCCCTCGCCGAGTATGGCCCTAACCTCTTCGAGCTTGTGGGCGTTGTTGGTTGCAAATATCATCGTTTTTCGGTCTTTTGCGTTTCTGTTTAACAATATCTCCTTACAAGGCTACTCTTCCGCAGCCAACTCGGCAATGCGGGCATCGGTGGCAATCTTGTCGAGGATGGTTTTGACAATGGTGTCCATACGTCCGCCTTCGCTGTAATCGGCAGGCGAAATCATCGACACTCGATTTTGGGTAAGGAGGAGTTTGGTTTTGGCGTGGTCCTTCTCCGAGGCGGGGTTATAGACACCGATAGAGTGGCCACCCCTGTCGCACACGAGTCTCATACAAGGGATGTCGGTGGTGCCATCGCCCACATAAATCATATGCTCAAAGGGCACAGGTCGCTCGCCGTCGGGCACATAGGCATTAACCAAGTGGGAGTCGCTTACACTATCCACACCTTTATTTATTTTATATATAAACTGCGTTTTGTTGGTATAGTTGATAGCCACCGCCGGCCAATAGGCATCACCATTTGTGTCGTAGAGAAACTCACAAGCGTAGATTTTCTTGAACTCCCCTGCGATGGGCGTACCCTCGATAATCTCCTTCAAACCCGAGGAGTTGATGTAGTGGAGTATTTCGATACCTCTCTCCTCGCCGTAGCGGTTGATGCGGCCAAACCACTCCTTCACTCCATTATAAAGTTTGATGTTGCCTCCCGTTTGTTGGAACATCTCACGCTTGATGGGCAGGCCTGTCTTGCCGGCGTGCTCCAACATCTTGAACATATAGCTCAAAATGGGGTCGGCATCGTAGATGTCGGCCAACACATTACTTTCGCTCCAAAACTCTTCGTTGCTTTTGCCAACGGCCTCAATGAAACCATACTCCTGCATATTGCCCGGAGAAAGTGTGCCGTCGAAATCGTAGATGAGGGCGGCTTTGAGTTGCTTCTTCATAGTATTAAAATCTGTTTTTCTATCCTCAAAGGTACGATATTTGCCCGAATTTACATACTTTTGTAACAAACAAACCGAAAAAAGAATGGATTTTTTTGAACTCGTCAAATCTCGCCGTTCGCTCCGCAAGTTCTCAGAGCGTAGGGTTGAGAGCCACACTGTGGAAAAGATTTTGGAGGCAGCCCTCACGGCACCCTCCTCTCGTAGTAGTCGCAGCACTCACTTCCTTGTTATCGAAAACAGCGACCTCATCCGCCATATGTCCTATATGCGTGATTATGGGTCGGCTTTTATGGCCGAGGCACCCGTGGTCGTTCTCGTGATGGGCGACAAGGGGGCCACCGACCTGTGGCTCGACAATGCCGCCATTTCGGCAACTTTTGTCCAACTTGCAGCCGAGGCCGCAGGGCTTGGTAGTTGTTGGGTGCACGTCGAGGGGCGTGAGCATATGAAGGGCCACCCGGAGATGGGCACAGCCGAGAGCTACCTGCGCACCTTCCTGCCCATCCCCGAAGAGTTTGGCGTTGAGTGCGCTATTGCTATGGGGTATTCGCCCTATGAGCAGCCTCGTCCCCGCCCCGAGCAGGACAATAGCGACAAGGTGGTTTGGTTGAAGTAGGAGCAAGCATTTGCCTCTTTTACCCGTTTGCCCCCACGCACACAAAGAGAGAGGGTTTTCCGCATTGGAAAACCCTCTCTCTTTCTCAATTATGTGCAACCTATTAGTAGCGGTAGTTGCCGGCTGCCCTATTTGCAGCGTAACTTACCTTATAGGCCTCAGCCTTACGGAGCTCCTGTTTTACGTCAGTGATGATACCCATACGGGTCTCCTTGTCGGCCTTGATACAAACTGTCATCTTGTTGCGGTCTGCCTCGTTGAGGTTATCCCTCTCCGATGCCACAAACTGACCAATCTGCTCGGGGTCGCTGAAAGTGTTGTTCAACTGCAACTTGGGTGCCTGACCAAACTTGGCCTGCAACGATGCCACAGGAGGACCAACATAGATGTAACTAACGAGCGACTTGTTTTCGAGCTTCTGAATCTCGGTAGCCTCGGGTGCCTTGAACTGTACAACCAACTCGGTCTCCTTCATTGAGGTCGAAACCATAAAGAAGAAGAGAATCATGAAGACAATATCGGGCAGCGAGGTGGTCGAAATCTGACCAATCTCTTTTTTCTCTTTTTTCCTAATTACTGCCATAGTCCTACTTGATGTTTTGGGGCTCGGCCTCCGAAATCTTCAAGGGCACAGCGGCTACAATAGCATCCTGCTGCTGCTTTTCGAGATCAGCGAAGGGCCTACCAAAGTGGGCCTTGCTGAGCTCATCACGAATTTCGTTGAAGGCACGAGTGAGTTCGTTTTGTACTTTGATATACATCTCATAACTCGTAGCACGGTCATTTTGGAGTGAAATCACACCTTTGCTGACCGGATACTCGCCAATGAAATCAATCTTCTTGGTCTCCTTTTCGGGCATATTCTTGTCGTCTGCACGGTTAAGCACAAACTCTTTCGCCCTATCTTTCAACTGGGTGATGTCAATCACCTCGCCCTGTACGGCAATCTGGTCATACTTGTTCACGTGAACAAACATCAAGTTTCGCTCCTTGATGTCGGGTGCATCCTGTGGCTTATCACTCCAAGGAGGAAGCACACGGTTCAGACCCGAGTCGATGTCCATAGTTGTTGCCACAAGGAAGAAGATAAGGAGCAAGAACGCAATGTCGGCCATCGAGCTGGCGTTAATTTCTGGTGTCTTTCTTGCCATATTACAAATCTCCTTTTATAAATATGGTATAACTATTTGATAGCATTCCTAACGGTGCCTGCGAGAATGGAGAGTACACTACCACCCAATGCCAAGTAGGCAATAAAGAGGATGGTGTCGGTAAACCTCAACTCGAAAACATCTTCGAAGAAACCACCTGCCGAGTTGGGCACGGGAGCTGCGCTCGACAAAGCATAGCAACCACCAACAAGTGCTACGGCAACAACAACGCCAACGAGGGCTTTGATGGCCGATTTGGGGTTGGTGATCATATTCTTAACAGGCGAAATCAAAGCGGCAACGAGGCCAATGCCTACAATGCCATACACCCACCACAGCAACCACTCACAGTTGGCGTGCATATCGCCCATATGCTGCACCTGAGGCAGGAAGAAGAGCGATGCTACACACGCAATGGTGATAGCAAAGAGTGCATATTCTACATATTTAACCCATTTCATAGTCTGTAATCTTTAATTTAGTTAATGAACGGGGTTAACTTATTTCTTGCTGTAATCGGTCAGAATGTCAACCAAGGTAATCGAAGAATCCTCCAACTCAACAACGGCGGAGTCAATCTTGTTAAGGATGTAGTTGTAGAACAACTGAAGAACAACAGCAGCGATAAGACCTGCAAGAGTGGTCAACAGTGCAACCTTGATACCACCTGCAACGAGGGTAGCCGAAACCTCACCTGCTGCCTGAATCTGGTCGAACGCCTCAACCATACCAACTACGGTACCCATGAAACCCAACGAAGGGCTGATTGCGATAAAGAGGCTAATCCAGCTCAAACCACTCTCCATCAAACCATTCTGTACCGAACCATACGATGCAACTGCCTTCTCAACAACGTCCAAACCCTCGTTGTAGCGGAGTGCGCCCTGGTAGAAGATGCTGGCTACGGGGCCTTTGGTGCTGCGAGCAACCTCTTTTGCAGCCTCGATGCCACCCTCGTTGAGAGCAGCCTCAAACTTAGCGATGAACTTCTTGGTGTTGATTTGCGAGAACGAGAGGTAGAGGATACGCTCGATGCACACTGCCAAACCGATGATCAAGCAGAGCAATACGGGAGTCATCCAAAGAACACCACCCTCGATAACTTTCTGTTTCAGTGCCTGGTGGAAGGGTACGCCGGGAATCTCGGTCTCCTCGTCAATTGCGGGGGCCTCAGCCTCTGTTGCCTCAACTGCCTCCTCTGCAACCTGCTCGGTAGCAGCTGCCTCAGGCTCCTGTGCGTAAACATTAACGGTTGCAAATGCCATTGCAGCAACAACCGACAAAATCATAAAAAGTTTTTTCATAACTTTGAATTTGGAATTAATTAAACGTGTTATTTGTTGTTAGTTTTGTTTTGTTTCTCGTGCAACCGCCCCCAAAAAGGGCAAACTACGCTACAAAGATATTTATTTTTTCGAATAATACACCACACGCCCAATAAAAACTTTGTTTTTTAGCCGCACAAAACAACATTTTCTTTTCGGGGTGCTTACAAAATGAAAGCGGACAAAGAGAAAACAACTCCTTGTCCGCCCACAATGCGTCTTGTTTTGTTGCTCTGGTGGTTACACCTCCTCGGCAGCAACATACTTATAGAGTCGGTCGCCACGGTGGATTTGTTGGGGGAGTTTTATCGAACATTTGCGCCCCTGCAAAGCCACCTCCACAGGGTGTTCGTCAACCCAAATCTGCTCGGGCTTAAACTCCACAGCACCAGTGGTTTCGCCCGTGATGAGCACCTTGCGGCCCAACTCCAAAGGCGAAGCCTCCACCAAAATCTCTCCCACCTTGGCTCTCTTGAAGACGTTGGTTACTCGGCCCACATAGACCTTCCTCACGCTTGCCGACGAGCCATAGTTTTTGCTCAGTTCCACCACGGGAGAGTTGAGGTAGTAGCCACCCCAATAGCCACGATTGAACACAGTGGAGAGTTCCTCCTTCCACTTGGCCACCCTCTCGGGTGTGAACGAGCCGTGCTCGATGGCCCTCAAAGCCCTGTCGTAGCACTCCACAACCCTCTTTACATACTCCGCAGGTCGTGCCCTGCCCTCAATTTTGAGCACCCTCACGCCCGACTCGATGAAACGGTCCAAGAAGTCGATGGTGCAGAGGTCTTTGGGGGAGAGTAGGTAGGGGCCGTCGGTGTGCAACTCCTCGCCCGTGTCCCTATTAACGAGTGTGTAGGCGTGGCGGCAAATCTGCCTACACGCCCCTCTGTTGGCCGAGCAACCCGTGGCGTGGAGCGAAAGGAAACACTTGCCACTCACACTCATACACAGAGCGCCGTGGGCAAACATCTCAATCTTAACCCTCTCTCCGTTGGGGCCACAGATGTTCTCCTCCTCGATGCGTTTGCTCACCTTTGCCACCTGCTCCAACGAGAGTTCCCTTGCGAGTACAACCGTGTCGGCCCACTGCGAGTAGAACTTCACGGTCTCGCTGTTGGAGATGGAGAGTTGGGTGGAGATGTGCACTTCCAAGCCCACGCTGCGTGCATAGAGAATGGCGGCTTGGTCGCTCACAATCACAGCATCCACCTTCTCGGCGGCGGCTCTGTCGAGCAGTTTGTGGAGCACATCAATCTCCTCCTCATACACCACCGTATTGACGGTCAGGTAGGCCTTCACATTGTGTTGGTGTGCCGTGGCCACGATTTTGGCCAAATCATCGAGTGTGAAGTTGGCTGCCGAGGCGGAGCGCATATTGAGTTGTCCCACCCCAAAGTAGATGGAGTCGGCACCTGCGTTGATGGCGGCGTGCAGAGCCTCGTAACTCCCGCACGGAGCCATTATTTCTATATCTTCTCTTTTCATTCCTAAGCTGTTAGCCATTAGCCATTAGCTGAATTTTGAATTTTCATCAGTTTTTCCTGCCCAGCAGTCCGAGTGCCAACTCCCTCATAGGTGTAACCCTTTCGGGCTCGGCATCGAGCGCATCGAGAGCCTTCATTGCCTTGTTGAAGTGCTCTGTAATCTCCCTCTCGGCAACCTCCTTTACGCCCAACTTATTGTAGAGGTCGAGCACGCAGGCAATCTTGTCGGCAGGGGCAATGGTGTTGTCTTTCAACAATTTAAGTAGCCCCTTGCGCTGTTCGGCATCGCCACGTTGGAGAGCAGCGAGGAGCAGAAAACTCTTCTTTGCCTCCAAGATGTCGCCACCAATAGGTTTGCCGAGTTGAGCCTCGGTGCCGAATGCATCCAAGAGGTCGTCTTGTAGTTGGAATGCAAGACCAAGTTCGGTGGCAAACACAAAGAGGTGTTGGCGGTTTTGGGGGTCGGCACCGCCCTGGATGGCACCAATAATTGTGGAGCCGGCCAAAAGTGCGGCAGTCTTTTTGTTAATCATATCCAGATACTCCTCCATCGACACATCTTCCCTGCTCTCGAAGTTCATATCGCACTGCTGGCCCTCACACACGGTCATAGCCGTATAGTTGAAGCACCCCAACACAGCGGGCAAAAACTCCACAGGAGTCTGTTGGAGCAACTTGTAGGAATATATCATCATTGCATCGCCCGAGAGAATTGCGGCATTGGCACCCCATTTGCCATAGACGGAGGGTTTGCCCCTACGGGTGGGGGCGTTGTCCATAATGTCGTCGTGGAGCAGGGTGAAGGTGTGGAACACTTCGAGGGCCGCTGCTGCGGGCAGTGCTTGCAGTGCGTTGTCCGAAAAGATGTTACAAGCCAACACGGTGAGCATTGGGCGCAGGCGTTTGCCTCCTGCGCTGATGGAGTAGGCGATGGGTTCATAGAGGCTGTGGGGGTTGCCATCCACGTCGAGATGGTCCATATAATCCGCCACGGCTTTTTGAAGTTCGGAGAGTGTGTACATATTTTTTTGGAATATTTTGTGCAAATATACGTTTTTACTTTGTGATTTCAGCAAAATCTCCTATTTTTGACTATCCTTTTGTGGAACAACATTTTTAATAACAAATATTAACCAGATGAAAAAACAACTCACCATTGGTGTTGATGTTGGTGGCACCAACACCGTTCTTGGCCTTATCGACCGTGAGGGTAACTGCCTTGCACGCACCGATTTCAGCACCCAGCGTTCAACTTCCGAGGAGGGCCCCGTGTTCTTTGACGAGTATATGGAGCTTCTCTATGCTGCCATCGACCGTCTGATGGCAGCAGCTCCCGAGGAGAGTGTGGTTGCGGGTATCGGTATCGGAGCCCCCAATGCACACTACTACAAGGGCGCAATTATCAATGCCGCAAACCTCACTTGGAAAGACCGCAACAAACCCTCCAAAGAGGTGATGGGCGACTTTGAGAAACAGCACCGTTGCGAAATTGTGCGCCTTCTGAAAAAACGCTATCCCGCAGTGAAGGCTATCGCAATGACCAATGATGCTAATGCTGCTGCCCTCGGCGAACTCTACTATGGTGGCGGTAAGAGCCTCAAAAAGAAAGACCTCGTGGAGATTACCCTCGGTACCGGTCTTGGCAGTGGTTTTGTGAGCAATGGCGACATTGTCTACGGCCACAATAGTTTTGCCGGCGAGTTGGGACACATTGTTGTTGAGCCCAATGGTCGCAGTTGTGGATGCGGCAAGTGTGGTTGCTTGGAGTCCTATTGCTCCGCTACGGGTATTCGTCGCACCGCACTCCGCCTGATTGACGACACGGCAACCCCCAGTGTGTTGCGCAAAATCGAGCGTGAGAAACTCACCGCCAAGGATGTTAGCATTGCCGCTGCCGCAGGCGACAAGTTGGCCCTCGATGTGTGGGACATCACCGGCCACTACCTCGCCATTGGTGTTTCTACTGCTGTGGCTATCACTTGCCCCGAGGCTGTGTTCCTCTTTGGTGGCCCCACCAAGGCTGGCGACCTGCTGATGAACCCCCTCAAAAAGTACCTCGACAAGTATATGCTCCCAAGTATGAAGGACACAAAGGTTATGTTCTCCAAACTTGGCGAAGATGCAGCCATTCTTGGTGCTTCGGCTTTGGCTCTCACCGTGTTGGCTTCGATGAAGAAATAGTCAGCCGACGACCGTCAGCCGTCAACTGACAACTGATGACTAATAACTAATAAAAAGCTCTCGGGTATCGTTTTTGTTACCCGAGAGTTTTTTGTTGCGTTGTTCGTTGGCAGACATACTCTCTATACTCTCTATACTCCCTACACTCCCTAAATTCCCTAAATTCCCTAAGGGCTTTAAGGGCTTTAAGGGCAATAGGGGCGATAAACTCCATCCCATTACCCTTATTACCCTTATCATTCCTATTCTTCCAATCCCCCTCCCCAACAACAAAATAAGGCGCTGAGGAAAAGCCCCAACGCCTTGGTGAAAATCTCGCTTTTGGGGCCTCGGCCCCTGTGAGATTAGGAATTCTTGATGTAGGTGTAGTGGGCACCGTAACGCTCGTAGGCAGCCCTCTCCAACTCCTCACGGTGGTCGGGGTGGGCAATGCCGATGAGTGCCTTTGCACGCTCCTGCAACGACTTGCCATAGAGGTCGGCAGCACCATACTCGGTAACAACCCAGTGGACGTGGTTACGAGTGGTAACAACGCCTGCGCCAAGAGTCAAAGTGTTGGCAATCTTGCTGATGCCCTTGTTGGTTACCGAGGGCATTGCAATAATGGCCTTACCGCCCTTCGAGAGCGACGAGCCATAGATGAAGTCAATCTGACCACCCACACCCGAGTAGAACTTCGTACCGAGCGAGTCGGCGCACACCTGACCGGTGAGGTCAATTTGGAGTGCCGAGTTGATGGCGCAGAATTTGGGGTTTTGTGCGATGATGAAGGGGTCGTTGGTGTAGGCCACATCTTTCATCAACACACCGGGGTTGTTGTCGATGAAGTCATAGACCTCTTTCGAGCCCATCAGGAAGGTGGAAACAATCTTGCCCTTGTCGGTAACTTTGTTGCGGCCATTCACAACGCCCTTCTCTACCAAAGGCAACACGCCATCGGCAAACATCTCGGTATGAATACCAAGGTCTTTGTGGCCACCCAACTGCGAAAGCACAGCGTTGGGAATTGCACCAATGCCCATCTGCAAGCAGGCACCATCCTCAATCAGTGCTGCACAGTGGCGACCAATGGCAGCGTCAATCTCGGTAATCTCGGCAATGTGGCCCTCCATAAGGGGCTGGTCGTCCTCCACGAAGTAGTCAATCTCGGAGATGTGGATGAAGGCATCGCCAAATGCACGGGGCACATATTTGTTCACAACAGCCAGCACATAGTCGGCACACTCGATGGCGGCCAGAGTTGCGTCAACCGAAGTACCCAACGAAACGTAGCCGTGAGCATCCACGGGCGACACCTGAATCATTGCCACGTTGCAGGGCAACACGCCTGCACGATAGAGTTTCTGGGTCTCCGAGAGGAAGATTGGAATATAGTCGGCATAGCCACTCTGGGTTACCTTGCGCACGTTGCCGCCCACAAAGAAGGAGTCGAGCTGGAAGATACCCTCAAATTTGGGGTCTGCATAAGGAGCAGGGCCTTCGGTGTGGAGGTGGTGGATGTGTACATCTTTGAGTTCTCCGGCCTCGCCCCTGCGGCACATAGCCTGAATCAGACATTGGGGAGCACTTGCCACCGAAGAGAGGTGGACGTGGTCGCCGGACTTGATGACCTTAACGGCCTCGTCGGCTGTGGTAAAAGTGATTTTGTTGCTCATTTTGTGGTGTATTTTGTTTGAGTATCTAATTTGTATTTTCCGAATAAGCCCCCAAAGGTAACTATTTTTTTGTGAAATGGTTGACACTCCATTATAAATTATTACCTTTGCTTTTAATTAGAAACCTAAACTTTTTTGTAAAAACTAACATTTCACTTAACACATTATGAATGTAAAAGAGTTGAAAGATGTTGTTATCCGTTTCTCGGGCGACTCGGGCGACGGTATGCAGCTCACAGGCACATTGTTCTCGGACACCGCCGCTCTTTTTGGTAACGGTATCTCCACATTCCCCGACTACCCGGCCGAAATCCGTGCTCCGCAAGGCACTGTGGCTGGTGTTTCGGGTTTTCAGGTTCACTTTGGTAGCAGCCGTATGCTCACCCCGGGCGACTACTGCGATGCGCTGATTGCGATGAACCCCGCAGCACTCAAAGCCAATGTGATGTGGCTCAAAAAGGATGCAACCATCATCATTGATGGCGACTCGCTCGACGACAAGAGCATCGCAAGGGCGGGCTTCAAAACCTCAGACCCCCTCGAAGAACTCGGCATTAAGGACTACAATATCCTCACCCCCGACATTACCTCTATGACAAAGGAGGCTTTGAAGGATTCGGGGCTTGACAACAAGGCAATCGTTAAGTGCAAAAATATGTTTGCACTCGGCATCTGCCTCTTCCTCTACGACAAACCACTCGACCACGCCATTGCCTACATTCGCACCAAGTTTGGCAAACGTAACCCTGCGGTTGCAGAGGCGAATGTGGCTGTGTTGAATGCGGGCTGGAATTATGCCCACAACACCCACTCCTTTGCCAACACCTACACCGTGCAGCCCGCACAGTTGGAGAAGGGCCGCTATCGTAGCATTAGTGGCAATGTGGCAACCGCTTGGGGCTTTATGGCTGCCAGCGAAAAGAGTGGACGACCCTTGTTCTGCGGCTCCTACCCCATCACTCCCGCCACGGTCATCCTCGAAGAGTTGGCCAAACACAAGGAGTTGGGTGTTAAGACCGTGCAGGCCGAGGACGAGATTGCGGGCATTTGTACCTCCATTGGTGCTGCTTTTGGTGGTGCTTTTGCCGTAACGACCACTTCGGGCCCCGGTCTGTCGTTGAAGAGCGAGGCTATGGGGTTGGCTGTGATTGCCGAGTTGCCCCTCGTGGTGGTGGACGTTCAGAGGGGTGGCCCCTCGACGGGACTTCCCACCAAGACCGAGCAGAGCGACCTTATGCAGGCTCTCTGGGGCCGCAATGGCGAGTGTCCTATGGTTGTGATTGCCGCCTCGTCGCCCAGCGACTGCTTCGACTATGCCTTCACCGCAGGTAAGATTGCAATGGAGCATATGACTCCCGTGGTGTTGCTCACCGACGGCTTCATTGCCAACGGCTCGCAGCCTTGGAAGATTCCCTCTATGAGCGACTATCCCACAATCACCCCTCCCATCATTACCGAGTTGCCCGAGGATGAGCCCGTGTATATGCCCTACAAGCGAGATGAAAAACTCTCCCGCCGTTGGGCTCTGCCCGGCACCGAGGGACTCGAACACCGCATTGGTGGTTTGGAGAAAGATGCACTCAAAGGTAGTGTGTCGCACGACCCCAAGAACCACCAAGTGATGGTGCACACAAGGGCTGCCAAGGTTGCCAAAGTTGCCGACTACATCCCCGCACAGAGCGTGCTTGGCCCCGAGGAGGCCGACCTGCTGGTTGTGGGTTGGGGCGGTACCAAGGGCCACCTGCAAGCAACCGTTGAGAAGATGCAGGAGGAGGGTAAGAGTGTTGCTCTGTGCCACTTCAACTACATCAACCCCCTGCCCAAAGGCGTGGAGGAGATTTTTGCAAGGTACAAGAAAATCGTTGTGTGCGAACTCAACGAGGGCCAATTTGCCAACTACCTGCGTATGAACTTCCAGCAGTTCCACTACGAGCAGTACAACAAGTGTCAGGGCCTGCCTTTCACCACCATCGAGTTGGAGGCCAAGTTTAACGAATTATTGGAGAAATAGGAGTTATGAAATACACACAGGCAGATTTTAAGAGCGACCAGGAGGTTAAATGGTGCCCGGGTTGTGGCGACCACTTTATTCTCAACGCAGTGCAGAGGGCAATGCCCGATGTGGCAGAGATTGCAGGACGCAAACGCTCGGAGTTTGTGGTGGTGTCGGGCATCGGCTGCTCGTCCCGCTTCCCATACTATATGAAAACCTATGGCTTCCACTCCATCCACGGCAGGGCTAATGCTATTGCTACGGGCTTGAAGGTGGCCAACCCCGGCGTGAGTGTCTTTGTGGCAACGGGTGATGGCGACTCGCTCGCCATTGGTGGTAACCACTTCATCCACGCCATTCGTAGGAACATCGACCTCAACGTGGTGCTGTTCAACAACGAGATTTATGGCCTTACCAAAGGTCAGTATTCGCCTACCTCAAAACTCGGCAAGATTACCAAGACCTCGCCCTATGGCACAATCGAAAAGCCATTCAACCCCGGAGAGTTGATTATTGGCGCAAAGGGTACATTCTTTGCCCGCTCGATTGATGTGGAGGTGGAGACCACCCGCCAATGTCTTGTGAGGGCTGCCCAGCACGATGGCTTCTCCATTACGGAGGTGTTGCAAAACTGTGTAATCTTCAACGATGGTGCCCACGCTGCATTTGCCAAGGACAAAGCAAGCCGTGCGGCCCACACCATCCTTCTGAAAGATGGCGAGAAGATGCTCTTTGGTGCCAACAAGGAGAAGGGCCTTGTGTTGGATGGCTTCCGCTTGAAGGTGGTAACCGTTGGCGAGGATGGATACACTCTGGACGATGTGCTCACCCACGACTCCCACGAGCAGGATACCTACATCCACAACGCTCTGGCAGCAATGAAATATCCCGAATTCCCCGTGGCCCTGGGTGTTATCAGGGATGTTGAGGACAAGACCTACAACGACGAGGTTTGCCGTCAGGTTGAGGAGGTGAAGGCTGCGAGCAAAATCAAATGTATGGACGATTTGCTCAACAGTGGCGAAACTTGGGTTATTGAGTAAATTACCCATTTCAATAAAAACAGAGAGGCCTGCACTTGTGGGCCTCTCTGTTTTTTTTGCTCTATGTCTGACAACGAATAAAAACTTCCTAATTACGAGAATTGTTTTTATTCCCCGAGAAATTCCTATCTTTGTGATATAACCAATCCTAAACCCCTACCAAAGATGAAAAAACACTCTTGGCTATTGCTACGCTTGGCCCGGGTGTGAACATCTACCGCACACCTCTGGGTGTCCGAGAGTGGCGACTTTGAGGTGCTTGTTGGCTCGTCGTCGTCCGACATCCGCCAGAGGGCAACCTTCACGTTGAAGTAACCTTTTTAGCACAAAACACGCTGCGAGAGAGCAGTGCAATAAACAACCAAATCACGGGTAACATTTTCGTTACCCGTGATTTTTTGCGTTACCCGCCAACCGATAACCATCCTTTCCCCAGTAGTCCCTGTGGGCTCAGTAGCCCCAGTAATGGCTGGGACTTCTGGGTCTTCTGGGTCATCTGGGAGAGATAGGGATAATAGAGGGGCCGCCTTTTTCACGGGTTATGTTTTTGTTACCCGTGAAGAATGGGGTGGTGGAGTTGACTATTTTGGGTGAGTGATGCAATGCCCTCCGTGAGTGTTGTTCGTTTTGCGAAAATTTTTCTATATTTGTGGTGTCTATGGGTTTAACGCCCGTGGATGAACATATTTGAAATTTTCGCACTGTCCTTCAAAGAGAATGTGGAAGTTTTCGGAAGTAAAGGATGGACGAACAGCACTCATTCCTTGTATATATGCCTTTGGTGTGCTCACATCAATCGTATATCATACATAGGTGTGGGGCATTGTGTCGTTTGTTTTACTTCGGGTATTCCACAACCTTCTTTGAGATGAACGAAATCAACTCCACACTTTCTTTTTGTGAATACCCCACCATAGAGGAGTTGTTTGGTAAGATAATAGTATCAACATTAAAATTAATTATTATGAAAAGAGTATTATTGATTGTATTGATGATGTGCTTTTTTACAGCTCCATCTATTTCACAAACAAACCACCACCGAACTCCATTCTGCAAAAAGGGAAAGTGGGGATATGTTGACGAAAAAGAAAAGGTTATAATTAAAGCAAAATATCAAGAGGCTGGTATTTTCAATAACGGATATGCTATCGTTAAGAAAAATAATAAATACGGCATTATTGATTATAAAGGCAAAGTGGCAGTATCGCCAGTTTACGATTATATTGAAAGACTAGATCCAGAGGGATATTTCACGAAACTTGGAGATAAATATGGCATATTATCAGTTGAATGTAATGAAATTACACAACCAAAATATGACAGTATTGAAAGACTAGATTCAAATGGATATCTCACGAAGCTTGGAGGTAAATATGGCATATTATCAGTTGAAGGCAATGAAATCATACCACCAATATATGACAGCATTCAAAAGGTTGTAGGAAATATCACTTTACAATATATTACTAAACTTGGAGGTAAATATGGCATATTATCAGCGGATGGTAATGAAATTACCCCACATAAATATGATTATATTGAATTATTCGGTAGATCTCTATATCTCATGAAACTTGGAGGTAAATATAGAATGTCAACAGCTGATGGTGTTTTAGCTTTACGAGGAGAATATGATTATATTGGAAGATTAGATTCAAAAGTATATCTCACAAAACTTGGAGATAAATATGGCATATTGTCAGCTGATGGTAATGACATTATACAACCAATATACGATAGCATTGAAAGATTAGATTCAAATAGATATCTCACGAAGCTTAACGGTAGATACGGACTCATATCATCAACATGCGAAGAACTTCTTTTACCGCACTGGTTGTCGCTAGATTTAGACAAGTTGAAGACAAGCAACTCGTATCAAATTGCTAAAACTTTTTATGGCGGTAGCCATCTTATACAAACCCTAGGGTCATCTATAAGGGTTACCAATGTTAACGCGCTGGAGAACGACAAACTTTTTGAACTATTTAAAGAAAAGATACTCTCGTATAATGACATTGCAAAAGGAAAATTGGCATATTATATTGAATATCAGCGCGAAAATACTTCATATAATTATCAAATTTTAAGAGCTCCATTATTTGAATATTCGAGAAACGGTCACCCTAATCTAGAGGTAGAACAAAATAACAACATTTACACCTATCCTAGGGTATTTACAAGCGAGGATAAAGACATTATTTTCTACAACACAAAAGTATCTCCCGGCGGTGCGGGACGTTATAGTCGTTTTGTTGGTGAACAAGCTTATCATACCCACTATCTCACTATGGACAAAATCATGATTGGAAACCATTCCGAAGATATTCAAAAATGCTTTAGCCCGTTGTTTAAGAACGACAACATACAACTCATAGAACCTATCGGTTATATCAAAAATCCCCAACACCCAGACAAACTATTACTTACCGTTAATGCTACCTATGCAGGCAAACCTCGTTTTCTTACATACACCCAACCTCACTATAGGGTTATTTGTGGTAAGTTATGGGAGTTTAATAGCGGAATTCATTACTATGAGCCAACATACAAAGTTGGGCATTTGTGCCTTGTCAATACTTCAACAATGAATAGTGAATTAATTACCCTAGAAGGTATATCAGATGTATTGATGAAATATGATAAAAAAGGAGAATATTTATATTTTATGAACGAGTCTGATTATAGGTGGGTAATTTCTCAAAATCAAAGTCCAATCTATGTCGCTTCAATGAATGAAGTGTTTAATGGAACTATAACGACACTGACTGCAATAATACCTGAGGAAGGAGATGTAATTACCGACATACAAAGAAGCATTGACGGTGAATATATTTATTTATGTGGTTCCACCACCAAACAAGGTTATGTGGGGTATGAAAATGGCATATTTATAATTTTGAAGAAACATAATGATAGATATGAAGAAATTGCTAGATATCGTAGTAAAAATAAAGATAGATACTATAAAGGAATGGAAGTCCTCGATAATGAAAATGTTTGTTTGTTCTATGATAATTATAGCAGCAGATATGGAGACCAACGTTTCGATATTATAAACATTCCATCAATTATAAATAAAGAACAATAAAGATAAGATTATGGATCATAAGACTATCTTACAACTTGTCAGAGGTGGTATAAAGTAAAATCCATCAACAAATGAATCCATTAATGTTAAAATTCTAAAAATGTAAAAAATCATGGAAAAGGATCGTTATATTCCAGCTTTGCTTATTATGCCTGTTTTGTGTTCAATATTCATTGTATATATGTTATCCACACAATGCGCAAACAGTTCCACCATACAAAACACAAAACCCTCTTTAAGGTCAGTAGAATACTGGCAGGATTTAGAGGATTATCTTTCAGGTAAAGATTTGATAGAATATAGAAATCTTGAAAATGCACGGTTGGTATGGGCAAAAAGATACATTGAGTCTGGGCGCTCGGTTTATGCAATGAATGCTTATAATGATTATATAAATACAAATGTTAAGCCTTTCCTGACTCGCATTGGAGCATCAAATCCATCAATATTAGAAATTCTTTTAAAAACAAATGAAGAGCGTGAGCAGGACATTAGAGAAGAAAAAGAGTGGCAAAGAGAACAGATAAAAAAAGCAAGAAATAAATGGGTGGACGACAATCCCCAAGAGGCTCGCAGAAGAGGAATATACAAATTTTAACAGCATTAAATAGGTTTGAATATGAGGAATATATACCTTGTGATTTTGAATAAAAGCAAATAATAAGGTTGGTGGTTTACCCCCACCAACCTCAAATAACCCAAATTATCAACTCCAAAATTTATTAAAAATGGGAAATAGCAAAAAAAACGAGAAATTTCACATTTCAGGTTCAAGTACTATTGCAGAGTTATTAACTGTTATTCAAACTATGCAAAAAGAAAATAACGAGAAAAAGTGTCTGTGTGCTAAATTTCAAAGAAAGGGCTCAATTGATTTCCCTAATATCCAACCCAAGCATCTGGTAATTATCTACGATGAAGATGGTGTTGCAACAAGTTTTGACGATTACAAAACCGCCGAGATTTACCTGTCAACCATAGAAGAAAATCCACATAGAATATCAGTTGATATAAAATATAAATAGTCGGATAGTTGTCGAAGTATAACCTTTTAGGTTACATTGGCACAATTGGGGAGGCTCGCAACCAACGCCCTGAAATAGTAAGTCCCCCTCAAAGGAGGGGGATTTAGGGGGAGGGTAATATAACGGGTGCGTCCTCGCATCTCAAAAACAAAAGGTCGGCATAAAGCCGACCTTGTTTTTGAGGTGCGAAGCGGATGATTTTCAAGGCTTTATATGGGGTTGTTAAGCATTGTTTGCCCTTTGAAATTGCGGGGTTTAGAAAAACTTTCCTTATTTAACCTTATTAGACTTTGTTGGGAAGAGGGGTTTCTCTGGCGTAAAAAATAATTTACGCCAGAAAAAATGTTTACTTTTAATCGGTGTCCATTTATACTTTGAAAAAAGAATAAAGTTATGGATTATCGTTTAAGATTTAGGTTAGATGTAAAGAAGAACATCTACCGTTCAAAGAAAGAGGCGTGCGCAGAGCCTTATTATCAAATCGGTGCACTCGTAAGTATAAATGGTAGGAGAGAGGTGAACTACTACACAGGCTATAAGGCACAAAAGGGGGCTTGGTTTGGCTCGGTGGTGGAGGCTCGCAAGGGCGATGGTAATCGCACATTCGGAATCCACAAGGGCTGCCTTGCAAAGAAGGGGAGTCGGCTTGTGCAATACTCCGATGCAAACAGGGCGTTGGATTTGATTTCGGCTACAATCCTCACACTCTCGGCTAAACACTCCGATTTGAGCAAGGAGGAGTTGGTTGGTGCATTGGATGAGGCATTGGGTAAGAATATCAAGGCTACCGTTAAAAATGAGGAGAAGAGGGGTGAGGACAATATGTTTTGGCAGTTAGCGGAACTCTACTGTAAGGACAGAACTGTGTCGGAAGGTAGATTGAAGAGCCGAGTGAATGCGATGAATCACCTCCGCAGGTTTGAGCAGTATCTGGGGCAGGAGATAACCTTCGAGTGTTGCAATGCAAACCTTCTAACCCGTTTCAATGTGTTTTTGGACAATGACAGCGGGGAGTACGACAGCACTCCAAACCCTCGCAATCGAGCACGAAAGAAGAATCACAACACCGTGAGCAAGATTATGGCTTGCGTTAAGCAGTTCTTCCGTTGGAGTAGAAAGCAGTATGGTGTAACCGACTACGGCAACATTATGGACTACTCGGTGCCCACTCCACGCTACGGCGACCCAGTAACACTCACCCAAGAGGAGAAAAGGCAACTGTGGAATACCAAGTTTGAGAATGAGGAGTTGGAGTTTACACGAGATTTGTTCTACTTCCAATGCTCTGTTGGTTGTAGGGTTAGCGACTTTTTCGGGTTGAAGTACGAAAACTTGATTGACGAGGAGGATGGCTCCACGAGCATCTACTACTTCCCTCGCAAGACACAGGATGTAACTGCGGTGAATTGTCGCATACCCCTCTCGCCCAATGCACTCGCTATCGTGAACAAGTACCGAGAGCAGGGTGCAACGAGCAAAACCCCTCTGTTTCGGTTCCCCAAGCATAAGCAAATGTACAACAGCCGAATAAAGAGGATGTTTCGAGAGGCGGGGTTAAATCGCAAGGTAACGGTTTATAACTCCTACAATCAAATGCAGATTAAGCCACTCTACGAGGTTGCGATTAGTAAGTTTGCAAGGAGTTGCTTTGTGGATGTTCTGGTCGGGAAGGGAGTTTCGGACTCGGTGATTAGCACGATGAGCGGACACACTGCCGGCAGTAAAGCCTTCCATCGCTACCACAACAGCCGTAAGGTGGAACAGCAAAACCGAGCAGTTGCAATGCTCGACTAACAAAAAAGGATACCCACATAGGTATCCTTTCGCTTTTTAGAGGACTTGGAGGAGGTTTTCGTAACGCAGTGAGCGATAGCCACCTTTGATTACATCATAGTATTTGACGGTGTTTACATCATCACCCGATAACCCCCTACCATTTTGTGTGGCTCTCATAAGGTTGCTTGCAGTAGTTCCCCAAGCCTCTCTAATCGTACCATCCTTTTTTAGGTAGATGAAGTGGGCAACACCACACTGCATCTTTGCTTTTAGGGTTTCAATCATCTGTGCCTTCAAGACTCCCATTATTGCGCAACCCGTGCGAACTGCAATCACATCTGCCCTGTGGGCTGTTCTGTTGTTTACTATCACCAAACTCATACTTGTAAGATTTTTTATTACACTCTATACTTTTTTACTAATACCAATAGGCGGGTTTCTTCCAACCCTCTAACTCGTACCACTTCTCCAATGCTGCGATTCTATCCCTGCCGAAGCCCTGAATCTTCTTGCCCGTTGCCACTTCCCAAATCCCCCATCCGCAAGCACTCCTACCAACTTGATATTTCCTTTTGTTTGCCATATTGTTATCTCCTTTTGTTATTACAAAGGTAATAACAAATTATTATTCTGGCAAATTATTTTAATGCTTTTTTATTATTTGGGTATATTTTTTTATTATTTTATTGATTGCAATTTGAATTTTTGTAATACATTTGTGATTATAACTAAAAATGAGGTAATATGATTAAATTACGAGTGAGCGAAATCCTTGTTGAGAAGGGAATCAGCAAGACAAGATTTGCAGAGATGATGGGCGTTCAGAAACAGAATGTGAATCTCCTACTCTCCACTAACAACATCCAAAAGTTGGAGCAGATAGCGGAGGCGTTGGGTGTAGAGTTCTCGGATTTGTTTGTGAACGATAAGCCCGTTGAGGAGGCGGTGAACGGTTTTGTGGAGTATCGAGGCGAGGTGTTCCGCATAAAGTCCAAAACCGATTTGGAGGAACTCTTGAAGAAGATGTAACCGATTTAAGCCCGCCCGTTGAGGTGGGCTTTTTTTGTGTGGTGTAGGGTGTGTAACCTTGCACCCGATGCAATACCCTTCGTGAGTGTTGTTCGTTTTGCGAAAAATTTTCTATATTTGTGGTGTCTAACGATTTATTCGTTGGATGAACATATTTAATGAAAGTGTTTTCGCACTGTCCTGTTAAAGAAATGTGGTAGTTTCAAAATTGACTGTGGACAACGAATGACACTCACTTCTTGTGTAGTCTTGTGGCTATGCACCGATTGGTGTATATACCTCATACTATCCAAGTGTGGGGTATTGCATCGTTTGTTTCAGTCAAGGTTTTACCACAACCTCTTTAACAAATAAACGAAATCAACTCCACACTTTATTTTTACTACTAACCCACCGCATAGGAGTTGTACGGTAAGTTAATTAGAAACAAAACAATAACTAAATAACTTACACACAATGAAAAAACTTTACTTTATTTTGCTTGCCTCATTGGTAATGATGGTAGGTTGTGCTGAAATCAACGAGCGTCTTGATAATCTCGAAGGGCGTGTTGACAACATCGAAAACACCCAGATAGCAACCATTTCGCAGCAGATTATCTCTATTAACAACTCCATTTTGTTGCTCAACACCACCGACAATGTGTTGAAGGACTACATCACAACCCTCGAAACCGAGGCAGAGAATCTGCAAACCCAACTTACTGCTACCAACACCAAGATTGACGAGGTGAAGCAAGAAATCCTCTCGACTATTTCGAGCGAGAAGGCTGCTCTGCTTGCCGAGTTGGAGGCGTTCAAGGCTACTGTGAATGGTGAGTTGGAGGCTATCAAAGCAGTGCTTGAGGAACTCAAAGCAAAGGATATTGCCCTCGAAGGACAGATTGCCGACTTGAAAACCTATGTAGACTCTGAATTGAAAGCAACCGAGGATTGGGTTACCGCCACCTTTGCTACTTTGGAGCAGTACAACACCGTTGTTACCACCATCGCCACCATCGAGGGACAGATTGAGGGCATCAACGAGAGCATCGCAGCACTCGAAACCCGCATCAACGAGAAGATTGCCAAGGACATCGAGGCAGCGAGCGCAACCCTCTCGGCAGACTTGCAGAAAGCAGTGGAGGATATCACCACCGCATACACCTCTGCTATTGCCACCGCCAAGGAGGAGATTACCACCGCCTATACCGCAGCATTGGAGGAGGCTATCTCTGTCCTCGAAACCTCAATGAAAGAGTGGGTGAATGAGCAACTTTCGGGCTACTATACCATTGCCGAGATGGATGCAAAGTTGGCGGTATTGGAGAAGACTTCCAACAACAAAGAAGTGGAGGCTGAGATTGCTGCCCTGCGCGAACAATTAGTGCAAGCGAAAAAAGAGATTACACAAAATTATCAAAGTGCAATCACCGAGGCAATCAACACCAACAACGGAGTGATTGATGCTAAAATCTCCGCAGAAATCGCTATTGTCAACGAAAAAATTGTAGATTTAGAAAATAGACTAAACTCCCTTGAAGACAGAGTTGGTGCGCTTGAAGATTTGGTTGAAGAATTGATAAGCCAAAAACTCGAAATCATCTTTGATGAAATAGGCGATGTTGCAATCACCGCAGGTGGATGTTGCGAGATAGGATATACTATTACAAGTTCAGAAGGGGAAGTTTACATTGCCACTGTTGCTCAAAACGGGTGGAAGGCAACTGTAAAAAAGACGAGTTCCCAAACGGGATACATTACCGTTTATGCACCTAACCCATTAACATCAGAGCCTATTATGGTGTTTGTGAGCGACGCAAACACAACAATAATGCGCACACTAACCTTTGTAGATGGAATTACAACCATTGCTACAAAAAGTTACTCTCTTGCACCATCTGCTACGACTCTTTCCGTTGGAGTTCAGACAAATATGGACTATGAGGTTGTGATTCCCTCGTCTGCTCAATCGTGGATTTCTTTACAAAGCATCACTACAAGAGCCTCTATGCGAAATGACTCTATCAATCTATCTGTTGCTGAAAATACCACTACAACAAGTCGCTCTGCCACTCTGCAATTAGTTTGCAATGATGTGGTGGTAGGAACAATCCAAATCTACCAACAAGGAATTGAGATTGCTAATAATGAAATCGCCTACACAACAACCGACGGCAAACCCATAACCCTCTATCAAACAATGGGCTTTACTGCAAACATCGTCAGTCACACATATTCCAATGGGAAAGGTTTGTTTGTTTTTGATAAGGATATCACAAGTATTAGTGAATATGCTTTCTATAAATGCTCAACGCTAAAATCAGTTCAAATGCCCAACTCGATTAAACAAATAAGGGAGTATGCATTCTATGGATGCTCCTCACTAATAAGCATCACCATTCCCGATAGCGTTACCAAGATTGGGTATTATGCATTCAATAATTGTTCGAGCCTTGCGAGTGTAACCATTGGCAAGGGTGTTACTTCGATTGGAGAGAGAGCGTTCTATAACTGTACCTCATTAACAAGTGTAGTTATTCCCGATAATGTTACTTTAATTGGAGATAGGGCATTCTATGGGTGTACGAGTATTGCAAGCGTGGTTATTGGTAATGGTGTTAATTCGATTGGAGAGTATGCATTCTCTGATTGTTCGAGCCTTGCGAGTGTGACTATCGGGAATAGTGTAACTTCGATTTATGAGGGTGCATTTGTTCATAATAAGAGCCTTAAAATTATATATTGTAAACCCGCCTTACCACCAGCAATTTATTACTACAGTTCTACTAATGTTCTTCTTGATTGTTTCCCATCTAATAGTGCAATGAAGATATATGTGCCACAAGAGGCTTATAATGACTATATGCAGTATTCGTCATATTCAAATGACAAAATCGCTCAAACAAACTGGTATAAGTATAAATCATACCTTCAACCTTACGATTTTGAGTAAATAATTATGGAAAATAATTGCTGTCAAATAAAAGGTATTGTGAAGCAAATGAATGAATACGACAAAAATTTGTTTCACTTTACTAAATTAGATTCTGCTGTAAAAATTTTATCAACAGGGAAACTTCGTTTTGGCAAACTTGAAGATATGAATGATATAGCAGAATGTAGTCTTTCTATATATAGCGAACATCTCGTGGATTCGGAAATAGAGAAAGAGTTGAAGAAATACAAACTTATCTGTTTCGCAAAAGATGATATAGCCATTCGTGGGTATGGTATAGATTCTATGTGGGGACACTATGCCGAAAAAGGTAATGGTGTGTGTATCGTTTTTCATAAACAGCAACTTGAATCGGAGTTAAAGAGATATAGTACTCAGAGCGAATCGTTGTCTATAACTTACAAAAAGGACGCCACAAACACGGTGTTTGTGGATGGTGATAAAAGTGTAAAATGCGCTGATGCTTTATGGGAAGATAGAAATGAACTCTTTTTTACAAAATCAACAGATTGGGAATACGAGCAAGAATATAGATTCCTTATTAGAAGTGATAATGAAGAAGATTATCTTCCAATATCGGACTGCATAAAGGCTGTGATTGTTTGCTCTCCCAAAACTAAGGGGAATAAAATAAAAGGATCAATCCCATATCAAGTCTTAAAACACATCGAAAACCATCCACCAATTTTGTGCTATCAACAATCGTTGGGGAATAAAGAATTGATTTGTTATGAGTGTGTAGAGCCACATCGAGTTGATGATGCAGGGGAAATAGATGTTTAATACAAAACCGTCTAACAAGAACACAACCTTATATAAAACATCTGTTTTAATCTTTTAGGTTACATTGATACAAATGGGGAGGCTCACAACCTCCCATTTGTTGTCAAAGGATAATGCCGTGGCGAATTATGCTATCGAGGGCGATTATTACAAAGATAAACTCCATAAGGAGTTGAAAAAGGTTTGGCTTGGTGAGTTGTTTGATGATGGAGGAGGCGTGGATGCGGGGAAGCAATTCCCTGAATGGTTGCATCACCTGTCGCATCTTCGTTCCAGGGGCGTAGAACTTTCGCATCGTAGCCTCAACCCTCTCCAAATTATACCCACAATCCGCTAATATAAGTTCATTAATATAGTCCCTCCGTGCGTTATGTCGAGCAGCCATACTGTCGTCCTCCAAAACCTCGTCCAGGAATCTC
This sequence comes from Tidjanibacter sp., assembly GCA_045614965.1. Lineage (GTDB taxonomy): Bacteria > Bacteroidota > Bacteroidia > Bacteroidales > Rikenellaceae > Tidjanibacter. Next base: position 7,039 of record JAZLDY010000007.1, on the reverse strand, counting down.
ACAATAGGGTTGCACTCACTGTCCAAAATCGTTTGCAGAGTGGTATCCTCAACACCAAACGCCTCTCGTATCTGTTCCATAGAGTTGAGGTTCATTTCAAATCGTGCCTTATTCGTAAAGTAGTCTATCATTGCCCCCTCGTCCGCAAGGGTTGCTCGGAAAGCCCTATTTGCTGACTGCATCAACTCCTTGCTCTTATCGTAAAGTGTCAGCCTACGCTTGCGCCCCTTTGTGGTAACATTGCGCTCCACGATAAAATTTCCGTTGTAGAGTTTCTTTGCGGTATAGCGTGTGTAACTGCGGATGTTGCTCTTTATGTAGGTGCTAACCTCGGCTATATCCTTGCACTCAAAGTCGCAACACACATCCACCTTGCACACATAGTGGTTAGTCATCACCGCCTCAACATCGAAACTGCAAACACCCATCTTCAAAATCTCCTCAAAACATTGCTGGATGGTGTCTTTGTTTATCAATTTGGGGTAGTCATCTTTGAGAATCTTGCCAGTAAACTCCAAAATCAATTCGTTGGCAAGAATATCTAAACCTATGAATAATGAATAAGGTGTTTTTTGATAGAATGTATATTTTTCTACTCTTTTATTTTTGATTGTCTTCTCAAATATCTCTTCATTGAAATATGTTACATAGTCTAATTTGGTAATTATCTTTACCTTGTCTAATTTAATCACTTCTCATTATCGTTTGCCTTTTTATTATTGTTGGGTGTCCCTTTGTGGGGACTTAAAAAACCGAAACCTTTACCTTGATAAGTGGTTACTGATTGTCTGCTTGATTGCCCTTTCCGAGAAATTCATCCATTGTTGTTTGTTTGGGTTTGTTCGGGATGGTGCGCCAATAATTTTTCAACGATTGGGACAGGTGTTCACGGTGAGCAAAACTTTTACTCTTCCCCTTACTTGATGCACTAATTTTTTGTTTTGTTTCGTCCGAGAGTTCTCGGTATTGTCTTTTACTTTCCATACTGATTGTGTTTTATATATAAATATCAGTAAGTTTGGAAAAGTTAGTAAGAATGGTAAAATTTATTTTCACACCAGCACCGAGGATACTACTCGCAAGCAACCGTGTGTGGCTTATTGCACCTACTTCTCGACACAGTTTTAAGAGGCGGTTTACAGTACTAATGGGTTGATGGGGAGGGAGTTTGTGGGGCGCTTCTCAAAAAAATGCTCTTGTAACTACCTATTACAGAGGTGAAAGCAAATTATTTTTCATTTTGCCTGTTGACTTTTTTCACTTTCCCCTTATACTTCCATAAAATTAAGTTTGATATGATTGAGAATATAAATAATGAAGTATTTAAGGAAGCGATTATCTCCGAAGTGGTGGAGAGGGTGTCGAGGTTGCTCGATGAGAAGTTTGAGGGGATAGAGGCGAGCCTTGCAAGCCCCTATGTGAATGGACTAAATGGACTCGCAAGGTATTTGGGAATAGGCGAGAGTCTTGCCTCTCAGATAAAGAACAACAACGAGATTGCCTACTCGCAACGAGGCAGGGAGATTTGGTTTCGCAAGAGCGATATTGAGAAGTTTATGAGCAAAAACAGGGCGTAGGAGTTGTGTTTGTGCCGGTAATTTATTATCTTTGTAGTAGTTAAGTTCTTTGTGTAGATGGGCGATTGAAAGAGGATTTCTGGCGTAAATTCCGGCGTAAAAAAACGAAAAGTGCCCCACAGCATATTGTAGAGCACTTTTTTGAGGTGCGAAGCGGAATCGAACCGCTGTAGCAGGTTTTGCAGACCTGTGCCTAGCCCCTCGGCCATCGCACCAATTTGTTATCCCTCAGCATCTTAACACTCGCAAGGAGCAAGCAGGCGGATGCTTTCGGAGCACAAAAGTAACCATTTTATTCCAAACTCCAAATTTTTTTCATACTTTTACCCATCAATTTGGGCTTTTTACTGCGTATGAACATCTACGACCTCGCATTATCGTTCACTCCCGGGCTCGGGCTCAAAGGGGTACATCACCTCTTGGAGGTCTTTGGCTCCGCAGAGGCCGTCTTCCGTGCCTCGCACGAGGAGCTCATCGGCAGGGCCGCCCTGAACAGCAAGGCCGTGGTGGAGGCCATCACAGCCAAGAGTGCTATGCGTAGTGCCGAGGCCGAGTGGAAATACATCGAACAGCACCACATCACTCCCCTCTCCATCACCGACCCCGCCTATCCGCACACCCTCCGAGAGTGTCCCGATGCCCCCACCGTGCTCTACACTATGGGCAACATCGAAGCACTCCACCGTCCCTCGGTGGCCTTCGTGGGCACACGCCATATGTCGGCCTATGGTCAGCGCATAGCCGCCAAAATCATTGGTCAACTCAAAGAACTCAAACCCGAAGTATCCATCGTCAGCGGACTCGCACTTGGTAACGACGGCAACGCCCACCGTGCTGCGCTCGACTGCGGAGCAGCCACCGTGGGTGTCATTGCCAACGCACTCCCCGACGTAGCCCCCGCAACCAATCATCCTCTCGCTGACCGCATACTCCAAAGTGGGGGCGCAATCATAACCGAGATATCCTCGCAGCACAAGAATACGGGTAAGTTTTTCCCCTCACGCAACCGCATAATTGCGGGCTTGGCGAGTGGAACGGTGGTCGTGGAGTCGCCCTACAAGGGTGGCTCGCTCATAACGGCCGACAATGCCTTCGACTACGGGCGTGTGGTTATGGCCATCCCCGGCCGAGCCGACGACAAAACATCCTATGGCTCCAACCTGCTCATCAAACACAACAAGGCCGCAATGGTCTGCTCCGCCGGCGACATTATCCACGAACTCGGTTGGGATGTGGAGGTGATCAACAACACATCCTTTGTGCCCAGCGACGACTCCGTGGAGGTGATTAACGTGTCGGACGACGAGCGCAAGGTGTTGGACGTTATGCGCACGGGCGAGGTGGTTGACTATGACATTTTGTCCGAGCGTTGTGGCCTGTCGGTGGGTGTGGTGTCGGCACTCCTCGTGTCGCTCGAATTGTGTGGCCTTGTGCGCCTACTGCCCGGCAAGAGGTGTGAGAAAGTGTAACCCCGGAAACAAACAGAAACAATGCAACTGATAGATACCCACGCACATATCTACGCCGAGGAGTTCGACTCCGACAGAACGGAGGTTGTTGCCCGAGCAGCCGAAGCGGGTGTTGTGGCCTTTGTTTTGCCGGCCATCGACGGCGAGAGTAACGAGAGGATGTTTGAGTTGAGCCGTGCGCTGCCCAACGCCTACCCATTCATTGGTTTGCACCCCACGTCGGTCAACGACAACCCTCGTTGGCGTGAGGAGTTGGAGGAGGTCGAAAGGCTCTTGAAGGCGTGTAATGGTGGTGGCTCCACCGCCCCCGTCGGCTCGCCCGAAAGGCCCGTGGAGCGATTCTATGGAGTGGGCGAGGTGGGCCTCGACTTCTATTGGAGCAGCGATTTTGTGGCCGAACAAACGGAGTGCTTCCGCCGACAGGTGGAACTCGCCATCGAATATGACCTTCCGCTGATTGTCCACACCCGCAGTGCCTGGGACGAGATGCTTGCCCTGCTGGAAGAGTATAGGGGCCGTGCGAGGGGAGTGCTCCACGCCTTTGGCGAGGGGGTGCAGACCTATGAGCGCATCAAGGCTCTCGGTGGGTTTGCGGTGGGCATTGGTGGCGTGTCAACCTACAAAAAAAGCCCTCTGGCCGAGAGTATCCCACATATCGACTTGGAGGACATTCTCCTCGAAACCGACTCGCCCTATCTTACACCCGTGCCATTCAGGGGTAGGCGCAACGAGCCTGCATACGTTGCCTATGTGTGCGCCCGTGTGGCCGAGTTGAAGGGCCTCACTGCCGAGCAGGTCGCCGAACAGACAACCCTCAATGCAAAGCGAGTGCTTGGCGTGGGAGAGTAGAAACATAGAAGATAATAGAACACAACAAGATAGACCCTATGAAAAGTTCCGTATTGCTAATCTACACCGGTGGTACGATTGGTATGCACACCGACCCCCACAGTGGCGCACTCGTGCCCTTTGACTTCAACCACATCTACGAGGAATTTCCCTCGCTACGTAGGCTGGATGTGGAGATTGAGGTGTTGCCCTTCGAGCCGATAGACTCCTCGAATGCCTCGCCGGAGTTGTGGGTGAGGTTGGCCGAGATAATCAGGGATAATTACGATAGGTTTGACGGCTTTGTGGTCCTACACGGCACCGACACGATGTCCTACACATCGAGTGCGCTCAGTTTTATGCTCCACAACCTCACCAAGCCGGTGGTCTTTACGGGTAGCCAGATTCCAATCGGTGTACTGCGTACCGATGGCAGGGAAAACCTCATCACGGCCATAGAGATTGCCGCCGCCAAGGACTCCAAGGGTAGGGCCGAGGTGCCGGAGGTGTCGCTCTACTTCCAAAATCGCCTCTTCCGTGCCAACCGCACCACCAAGCAGAGTGCCGAGGAGTTGAGTGCCTTTGTGTCGAACAACTACCCTCCGCTGGCCGAGGTGGGTGTGAGCATACAGTATAACCGCAACCACATCCGTCGCCCCAAACGAGTGGTGGCCTTTGGGATAGACACGGCTCTGTGTGAGGATGTGGCCATTGTGAAGATATTCCCCGGACTCAATGAGAGGGTGTTCCGTGCGATGCTGTCGAGTGGAGCGAGGGGTGTGGTGCTGGAAACCTATGGCGCAGGCAATGCCCCCACGAAGGAGTGGTTTATTGGCGCATTGAGGGAGGCCATCGAGAGTGGTATTTCGGTGGTGAATGTAACCCAATGCTCGGATGGCGAGGTGAATATGGATATTTATGAGACGGGCGTTGCGCTGCAACAGATTGGCGTGATTAGTGGTAGGGATATGACCACCGAGGCTGCCACGGCAAAGCTGATGCACATCTTGGCCCACGAGTGTAGCCCTAAACGTATTGCCACCCTGCTGAAAAAATCAATTTGTGGCGAGATGGGACAATAGAAAAATAAAACTGCACAAAAAGCGTAAAAACCAAAAATTATTCTTATCTTGCGCCCGCTTTTGTGCCATAAGATGTTTGGTGCGGGGCGAGATATTGGAGAGATGTCCGAGTGGTTTAAGGAGCGCGCCTGGAAAGTGCGTATACCTCAAAAGGGTATCGGGGGTTCGAATCCCCCTCTCTCCGCCACAAAGATTTTGCAAAGGCGACTGCTGAATGGCAGTCGTTTTTTGTTTATAGGCCGCCGATGAGTTCACTCATAAAGGCGGCCTATAAACAAAAAAGTAGAGCAACCCAACGGCTTGCCCTTTGCAAAATCTTTGTGGCGGAAAGAGAGGGATTCCGGCCCAATTTGGGCAAGATTCTTACCCATTATATATGTGTCTCATACTGCCGATAATACGCTCTACGATGGGATATCGGGATAAATTATCTGCTTTCTATCTTCTCAATCTTCGCATACTATTCTATCAGTCCCACTTCGGTGCAACTTTTTTATGGCAAAAATGCACCAAAATATCCATATTTATACATATCTAACTTGCAGAAAATCAATAAAATAATTATTATTTATCTAATGCCCATTTTTCTAACTTGAACGCTATTTCTCAATTTCTCATTTTGAGATGCAACAAATAAAGTAGAGCAACAAATAATAATTATAAATCTATAATTCTACTTTTTCTCTGCTACAACTCGCAAACCTACTGTATTATATGCCCCTGACGCTTTTCGACCTTCACCTCTAAATGAAACGTTACAACTTGATGCGGTGGCATACCACGAACCTCCTCGAATGATATTAACCTCTTGTCCCTTCTCTGCACCATTTTGGGCTACCTCTACTGTCGATGTCCACTCCCAACAGTTACCTACCATATTGTAACAACCGCACCAACTTACACCTTCCGAATAGGCATCTACCGCACAAGTGTGTCCACCTTGGCTATTTATATCGGTGAAAATATCGGTGTAGATAAACCCCGTGTAGTTACTATGGTTTACCCAACCACTCACTCCGCCATTGTTCTTAATGCTGATAATATCACCCACACGCTCCTGCTCACCATATCGCTCTGACTTTTCATTATTGTATGTGGCAATACGGTCAGGATTTTTCAAAACCTCGGCAGCAATCACACCATTGTAGTTGAATTTGCTATCGAGAATACCTCCCTCGTAAGATGCTCCTGAATTATCACCCCAAGGGTATAAATCGCCATTTTTATTAGCAGCAGCATACTCCCACTCTGCTTGGGTTGGTAGTCTAAATCGCCATTCATCATTGTTTCGAGTCAACCACTCGCAATACTCAACAGCAGAGTTATACGACACCCATAGAACGGGGTGATTTTCACGACCTACGGGAGCGTTGGTGCTTTCCCAATATCTTGGTGCAGAGCCATAAGTTGCCTTTATGAACTCACTCCACTCGGCATTGGTTACAGCATACTTGCATATATAGTATTCTTTGCTGATGTTTACCGTTTCGCCCTCGCCAACTTGATTGTCAGAACTTGAAATATAAGTATATTTCCCATTTGTTGTGATATGGATAAAGGCATCAGAGAGAGGTTGCTGAACATTATCGTTATTGTCATCACCTCCGCCATTGTTATCATTATTATTGTCATTGTTTCCCCCATCGTTTGTTGGAGGAGTTTGCTCTTGGTTGTTATGACCATTGTCTGGCAATGGATAATTCTCATTCGCCGAACAAGCGAAAATGATAGTAGCAAGCAGAATATAGATAAGACTCTTTATCTTCATAGTTTCGGTATTTAGGCTATAATATATAGATACACAAAAGTATAAAAAGTTAAATTAAAAAATAGTATTTGTAAATATTTTGTATATGGATGGATATAAATAAACCACCCTCTTTTGAAGGGTGGTCTATCGTTATGAAGATATGTTTGTATTGAAGGAGGTTATTCCTCTTCTTCTGGTTCTTGGTCTCATTCGTGCTCGTCAATAAAAGAGTGGATGTAATCCTCGCTGTCAGGCAGAGTGAGAAAAATAGAATGGAATGTATGGTCTATGTGGGATTATAAAAACGCCCGTAGAAGTGTGTGGAAACGGGGT
>JAZLDY010000006.1:0-5619 GCA_045614965.1 Tidjanibacter sp. | reverse complement strand
TTTCAATTGACCAAGCTTCGCTTGCTCTAAAATGCTCCCGCTCGGCATAGCTTGCAAGCAATCTCTGCTCTCGCTTACTCGCATTTGCTTCAATTTTCCATTTACAAAAAATCCTCTCCTTTGGGGGGGGGGAGAGGATTTTGCGTGTCAGAGTGTGTGTTGCAGCCTACTTAACCACAACGTCGGTGGAGCTGTTAAGCAGCAGCTGGTATTTGGTGTATTTAGGAGTGGTTGAATTTTCACAGTATTTACACAAGATAGCTGTCATATCCACCACCTCGCCATCGGCAGGAATGGGCTCCAAGGCAAACCTCGAATAGCCACTCGTACGCACGAGGAAGGGGTAGGAACTTCCGAATGCAAACAAGGCCGAGCCATAGTAGGAGTTGCTCTTACCCTCGGCATTGAAGTAGCTATATGCCCAAGTTGCGGGCAGGCCCTCGGGGTGGTCCTTATGGGCGGGCGAGAGGGTATAGCGGCCCTGCTCATCGGGCTGACCGGTCCAAGTGTAGTCGGTGTAGACATCAACAATTTGCTCCAAGAACGAAGGGAAAGTATCATTGTTGGAATAACCATTGGCATTGATGGTACCCCACACGCTCTCCAAGCCCTCGAAGCGGCACAAGGTGCCGAGGTACTGCTTGTCGTTGGCACCCACAATGCTTGCTACATTGGAGGAGTTGATAACCAGGGTGTCGGCTGTGGTGAGGCCCACCATTTCACCGGGGAGAATCTTCTCGTCGATGGTGGTCTGGATGTCGATGTAGCCATTGGAGTACTTGTCCTCGCTCGACTTGCCACCCAACGAGAGCATCCAACGGTAGTTGCCCAACACCAAACCATCACACTTAACGTAGATAATCTGGCCGGGCTTGTAGATAGTGTACATCGAGCCCTTGCCAACCTTCACCTCAATAGCGCCCTTCTCGGGGCCCTGTGCATCTTGAAGGTAGATCGACTTATAGGTGTTACCCAGCTCGTCCGAGCTGATAACCTTGGTTTTCAGATAGACCTTATCGGGGATAGTAACAGACTTTACATTACCCGCAGGTTCGGGCATTATGCTGTAAAAATAGGTGCTCTTCAACTCGTTGACGGTCATATACTGATACTCCTCGCCAATGGTCTCATCGGTGGTGGGTGCTTTAACGGGAACATTGTCCCACTGCTGCTCGCAGGCGGTAAGGGCCACAAGTGCGAGCGTCATAGCTATAATATACTTTTTCATATCTCTCTGTATAATCTCTCTTGTTTGGGTGGTCATTAGAAGCGGAAATAGACGTTGAGGTAGTAGTTCGTACCATAGAGGTAGAAGTACTTCGAGTCGAAACGAGTGTAGCGAGTACCTGTGGTTGTCTCATACTCGTCATTCGAGAAGAGTCGCATCTGCTCAAAACCGCCTGTCTTGGTGATGGTGTTGGTGAGGTTCTTGATTTCGAGGCTGAAACCGAGCTGCTTACCGCCAATGTACCAAGTCTTACCAATGCTGGCATTCATCACAATAGCGGGCTGGAACTTCTCCTGACCGGTGAGCTTGCGGAGGTTGGCCTCCTCGCCGTCGAGAACAGCGTTTACTTTCTGGCCGGTTGCAGGGTCGGTGTATTGTGCGCTGAGGATATCCTCGATGGTTGCATAGTCGCTCCACACGTTGTCGAACTTGCCGGGAGCATCCTTGCGGATACGACCGCCCATTGCACCGAGTGTACGGTAGAGGGGGTTCATCGAGAGATACATATTGTCGAAATACTCCGCATCAATCGAGAGGTAGATGTTGTTGGAGGTCTTGTAGTTCAGACCGAGGTTGATGGCGGTCTGGGGAGTGCTCTCAACCTTCATACCCTTCCAATATACCCTTGCGTTCTCCACCAGAGTTGCTGCGGTGTTATCACGAGTCTGGGTAAAATATGGGTTGGAGGTGTAGGTGTAGTCGCCAATGCTGGCAGCACCCGACACGGCCAAGTCGGCCACGATGGGCACACGGAAACCCAACTCAACACCATAGTAGCGGCTGTCGATATCGGTGAGCGACATATTCGAGAAGGCAGCCCACACATCATCATAGAAGCTGATGAGCTTCGATTGGTCTTTGAAGGTGGTGTAGTAGGCACTCGCACGGAGGTTAATCCAGGGGGCCTTGTAGGAGTATGCAACATCGAAACTCATAACCTTCTCGGTGGTGAGGTTGGGAGTGATGGTGTTGCGGGTACGGGGCGACACAAAAGCGTCCTGGAAGTAGGGTGCATTCTGCTGTGCCACGGCCGACAGTTGGATGGTGGTCGAACCGTTGGGCTCATAGATGAAGTTACCCTTGGCGGTGTAGCCAAAGAATTTGAGGTGCTCGCTATCGCCCAGAGAGTTGTCCTCAAAGAGGCCCTTCTGGTAGAGGCCCTCACGCCAGAAAGTGGTGTAGGAGGCCTCACCTGCGAGGGCTACCTGATAGTGGCCCATACGGAGGTTGTAGGCTCCCCAGAGTTTACCAACTGTGGAGTGGGCATAGTAGTCGTAGCCATACTTGTCGCCCTCACCTACGATGTAGTTGTCGGTGCGGGTGAGGTCGTTGATTGCAATCCTACGGCCATCGGCAGCGTGGATGTCCCTCTCGGCGAAGTTGTCCACGTTCACCCAATAGTCGCCACCCAACAGGTCCTTAATCGAGGTGTAGTACTCGGTGCGGTTGCGACGGAAGTCAACACCACCCACAAAGTTCTCACGGTTGGAGATTGTCCTATCAACCTGCAATTTCAGACGGAGGTCCCTCTGGTCGGTGTGCCTCTCGGAGATGATGTAGCGTGAGCGATTCAGGTTTGCAACGCTCTGCTCCACGCCATCACCCACGCTGGGGTGCTGCAAGGTGGGTTGGTCGCCATTGGCAGGGTTGGAGTTGTAGTTCACGTTGTAGAGTTTGTCGAAGTCGATGTACATCATCTTCTCCCTGTTGTTCAGCCAAGCGTTCTTCAACTCTTTGCTGTGTGCGGGGTCGCCTTTCTTGTCCCAATAGCTGGGCAGGTTGCGGTAGTAGTCGGCACGGGGGTCGGCTGCACCGTTCCAATCGAGGGCCGAATATCCGTTCTGACCAAAGCGGAACGAGGCTGCTGCGGTGATTTTGGTCTTGTCATCGGGGGTGTAGAAGTAGTTGACCATAGCCACAGGCTCGTGGTAGCTCCTCATACGGGCGTTGCGCAACTTACCGTTCTGCATACCCACGTTGGGGTTGTACCAATAGGAACCTGCAAAGCCGATAGCCTCATCGGTTGCTGCCATCTGTGCACCCCTCTCGGTGGGAACACCAAAGAAGGTGAAGGCAATCTGGTTGTGGTTGTTGATGCGCTTCTCGGCCGAGAGGAAATAGGCCCAAGCGTTGTAGGTTACGCCCTCCACGAAGTCGTTACCGCCCAACCTTGCCGACATACTTGCAGCATAGGCCCAGCCGTTGTCCTGCATACCGCTGGTGTAGGTTGTCATCAGTCGGTAGCGGTAGGAGCCACTCGACGTTACTGCACTTGCACGGAAGCCCTGCCTCATCTGCGAAGCCCTTGCGAGGATGTTGGTGGTACCGTTGATACCGCCCACACCACTCGTACCAACCGAGGTGGCATAGGTGGCCTCTTGGTTGCGGGTGGCCTCGTTCAGACCACTCCACAACGACCAAGTGCCATTACCGCTGTTGGCGTCGGTCATCTCCACACCGTTGAGGTAGATAGTCTCGGTGTTCTGGTCGTAGCCACGGGTGCGGAACCTCAGTGCGCCAAACTTGTAGCCTGCGATGTTGTTGAACACATCCTTCGATGCGCTGAGCGACACGGGAGTCGATTGCGACTCGTTGGCCATATCGCTGTCGAACTCCACAAACGAACTGTCGTCCAAGAAGTCGCTGCCCACACTCTCCAAAGCCACTGCCAAGGTGATGTAGGCGAGGTCTTTCAGGGGCCTGTCAACTTTCACGTTTACGCTCGAAGGCTGGTGGCCGAGGGCCTCAACCTCAATGGTTACGATACCATAGGGGAGGTTTTCGAAGGTGAACGAGCCGTCGGCTGCCGTCTTTACGGTGGTGTCGCCCAACCTTACGGTAGCCATTTCGATTGGCTCACGTCCCTGACGAGATACCACCTTACCGGTGATTGCTCCCACCTTTTCCTGGCCCATTGCCGAGAGGGCAACGCCTGCGGTGAGAAGCAGGGTAATAAGAAATTTTTTCATAAAAAATAGGGTTGTTATCGTTTAGTATTTTCGTTTCGATTCGTTTCTCACCATCCTATTTCACAAGGAATATATAGACGGGAAGGTGGTCCGAGAAGCCGCCCTGGAAGTTGTTACCCACATAGGTACGCAGGGGGTAACCCTTGTATTGTCCCTCCCTCTGGAAGAGAAATTCGCCCTTGAAGATGTTGCCGTAGTATTCGGCTTTCTTGGGCTTCCAGATACCCAACTCTCCACGGTTGGGGTTGGCGATGTTCTCGCTAACCACAATGTTGTCAAACAAATTCCACAGGTCGTTATAGACCAACGTACCATAGCCGTCTTTGTGCATCTGCCAATAGGGGTTGTAGAGGTCGCCCTTTTTGAGTTTGTCCTTTTTGAGTTTTGCGCCGAGGCACTCCGAGATGCTCTTGTCGCCGGGGTCGTCGTTGAAGTCGCCCATCACCACAAATTTGGTCTTGGGGTTGGCCCTCATCACCGAGTCGGCAATGCACCTAATCTGCGCTGCCAAACCCTCCCTGAGGAATGCCGACTGTGCCTGACCACCCCTACGGCTGGGCCAGTGGCTCACCATAAAGTAGAAGGGCTCGCCGTCAATCGTACCCCACATACCCAACAAATCACGAGTACGGAAGTTCTTCCTTGCACCGGGGATGTTGGCCTTGATGCTCTCGCTACCCTCATACTTGAATTGGTCGGGGCGGTAGAAGAATGCCACATCCACACCACGAGCATCGGGGCCGTCGTAGTGGCAAATCTGGTAGTTGGCCCTTTGGAGTTTGGGCAGAGAGGCGATGTCCTCCAATACGTTGCGGTTCTCCACCTCACTCACACCGATAACGGTGGGGTAGGCCTTGTTCTGCTCGGTGATGGAGTAGAATACCTTTTCGAGGTTGTCGAGTTTCTTGTAGTACTTGGCCGAGTTCCACTGCTTGTTGCCGCTGGGGATAAACTCGGTGTCGTAGATTGTGGGGTCCTGAATGGTGTCAAAGAGGTTCTCCACATTGTAGAACAACACGGTGTAGCGTTTGCTCTGGGCCGAGGCGTTGGTGAGCGACACGAACAATGCCACCACCACACTAATCACAAAAAGGTTACGTTTCATATAATTTTCAATTTTCAATGTTTCATTGTCAATCGCTTGGGTATCTTTTTTGTTACCCGTGCCATCCGACCACTCCTCCCCTAAGTTAGGGGAGGTGGCCAACGGCCGGAGAGGTTTGTCAATTTTGAATTTTGAATTTTGAATTCATTCACAGACGCCCCCGCCCTTCGGGCACCCCCTCTAACTCAGAGGGGGAGTAATTGACCAAACTTCGTTTGCTCTAAAATGCTCCCGCTCGGCATAGCTTGCAAGCAACCTCTGCCCTCGCTTACTCGCATTTGCTTCAATTTTCAATTTTCAATTTTCAATTTTCAATT
>JAZLDY010000005.1:0-3809 GCA_045614965.1 Tidjanibacter sp. | reverse complement strand
CCCCCTCTAACTCAGAGGGGGAGTAGTCGAAAGGCACGGGTTACAAAAACGTTACCCGCAAAAGAAAACTCCTCCCCTAAGGTAGGGGAGGTGCCGTAGGCGGAGGGGTATGCAGACGGTAGACGGTTGACGGTTGACGGTTGACGGTTGACGGTCGACGGTCGACGTTAAAAAAACGCAAAGTGCGAGGGGAATTTTGTGCCAAAAGAAGGAGCGAGTCCGCAGCCTACCGACGTAGGTGAGGAACTCGCTCTCTGAATTTTGGTGCAAAATTCACCCGCAATCTGCGTTTTTTACAAGCGGCCATATATACGCCACGACACCTCCGCCTGACACACAAACATCCGCTGGCCATTGCACACAGCGGCTCCGTGCATCTGTCCACGGCGCAAAAACTCGGTGGTGGCGGGGTTGTAGATGAGGTCGAAGAGGAAGTGCTCGTCGGTGAGGAGGTCATAGGGGATGGGGACACACTCCTCCAAGCGAGGAGCCATACCGAGGGGTGTGGCGTTGACAAGGAGCCTATACTCGGCCATAATCTCGGGGGTGAGTTCTTCGTAACTCAAATCGCCATTCCCACTGTGCGACACGGTTTTGAACTCAAAGCCCTTATCCTCCAAGCAGGCCTGCACAGCCTGTGAAGCACCACCCGTACCGAGCACGAGTGCCTTGGGTTTGGCACTCCCCAGGAATTCGTCCAGCGAGGTACCAAAGCCCATATAGTCGGTGTTGTAGCCCACAAGTCGGCCATCCTCCTCCACCCTCACACAGTTGACTGCACCGATACGCTCGGCTTCGGGCGATAGCGAGTCCAACAGGGGGATAATCTCCTTTTTGTAGGGGTATGTTACGTTGAGTCCTCTCAGGTCGGGTTGTGCTGCGAGGAGTTCTTTGAGGTCGGCGATGGTGTCCAACTCAAAGAGTCGATATGCTTTGGTGTCGAGACACCCCTCGGCAGAGAACTTTTTGGTGAAGTAGTCGGCCGACATAGAGTGGCTCACGGGTTTACCGATAAGTCCAAACAAGTCCATAGGCGAAGCGGTATTACAGAACGTATTTGATAAGCAGGAAACCTCCCACCAGCAGCACCGTGAAGGCTATGGCGCAGAGGTTGAAGTACTTGTCGATGAACTTCTTGATGGGTGCGCCAAACTTGTAGATAAGTGCTGCCACAAGCACAAACCTCATTCCTCGACTGATGAGCGATGCGACAATGAAAATCAAGAAGTCCTTCATCCCAAGGAATACACCTGCCGAGATGGTGATAAGTTTGTAGGGGATGGGGGTAAAGCCGGCCGTAAAGACCAGCCAGAAGTTCCACTCGGAGTACTTCACACCCACGCTATCGAAGGCCGCCTGCGAGAAAACGGCAGGGATAAAGAGGCTATCGACCAAGTCCCACGCAAAGGCACCGAGTCCGAAGCCTATGATGGCACCAAAGACCGAGCCTGCGGTGCAGATGGCGGCATACTTGAACGACTTGGCCACCGCACCGATGCAGAGGGCAATCAGCAACACATCGGGAGGTACGGGGAAGAAGATACTCTCGGCCATAGCAAAGAGGAAGAGCGCAAGGCCTCCCCACCTACTCTCGGCCCACGAGAGCATCCAATTATAGAGTCGGCGCACAACGCCCACTTTTTTCTGTGGTGCGGTGGTTGCACCTGTTTGCTGTTCAGTCATAAACAAGTGTATTTCAATTCATTATGGGGTGTCAAAAAACTAAATATCGTCCGAACGGAAGTCGTAGCCCAAGCGTTTACCCGTCTGGAATTGGGTGTTTTCCTGGCGGGAGTCGAACTGCTCCACATTCACCCTCTTGACAGCATCGTAGGCCGGCATCAGCAAATCGAAGCCGAGCGCATAGAGGATGGACTTTTCGAGAATTTCGAGGATGGCCTCACGGGAAATCTGCTCGCCACCGAAGTCGTCCACTCTCCACCTGTCCTGCCTTTTGCCCTCCACAAAGAACTTACCCTCACGATTGACAAAGATGCGACCAATGAGGTAGCCCTCGTCGTCGGCACGTTTGTTTTTGAACGAGTCGGCCAAGAAGTTGTAGATGTTAATCACACCACAGTATCCGTTGGCCTTGTCGGCCTGCACATAGGGGTTGTGCCAAATGCGGTGTTCACGCTCGAAGGTGAAGATGTTGGTGTGCATTGCAAACACTAACATATCACCCGCAACCTGCACACGGGCCTCAAACTTACCCTTATCCATATACTCGATACGGATACGTTTGTCGATTTTCTCGTCGAGTTCCTCGTCAATCTCGGTGGAGAACTCGTGGAGAACATCTTTCAGTTCGCCAAAAAGGTTAAACGTGTTGTCGTAAACCTGCTGTTTGAGGTTCGATTTGCTGACCAAAAGGTCTTTAATTTGCAAGCGTAAATCTGATTGTGTTTCCATATATACTTTATTGTCATCCGTCGACCGTCGACCGTCGACCGTCTTTTTTTTAAGCTGTTAGCTTTTAGCTTTTAGCCATTAGCCGTTAGTTCTTTTTTTTGTGATGTTAGGGAAATTAAGGAAGTCAGTTATTTTAGGGAATTGTATCCCAAAACTCCTTAAACTCCTTAAACTCCCAAAACTCCTTAAACTCCCTAAATTCTCTAAATTCCCTTTCTTCCCTCAATTTTGAATTTTGAATTCTTTTCACGGGTATCTTTTTTAATACCCGAGAGTTCAGGGGGTCTTCTCCCAAACACTTTTACTCAATTCTAACAACCTGGCCGGCTGTGAGCGCAGCCTTGCGGTCGAGGGAGTTGATTTTGGCCAGCGCACGCACCGACACCCCCACCTTGCGGCCTATGTGGCGCAGGCTCTCCTCTCCGAGGGCAACCACATAGCGGCCACTCTCGTCGGCATAGACACCATAGCCACCCACCGTTTCCAATGGCAGGCACACCTCGTCAACATCCACCACCACTCTCTCTTCCACAACCACGGCCTCCTCTGTGGCAGCCACTTCCGCACCCTCTGTGGGCACCTCCGCCACCTTCTCCGCCGTGGGTTGTTCCACCTCCACGGGGACATAGTCGGCCAACAGTACGTTGTCAAACCTTTGGAGATTGTTCTCCTCGATAATTCTAATGAGCAGGTCGGCATAGGCAGGGTTGGTGGCATAGCCTGCGGCCTTCAAACCACGAGCCCACCCTTTGTAGTCCTTGGGGTCGAGGTCGAAGAGCGAGCGATAACGCTCCCTCTCGGAGAGGAACAGGGCGTGGTCCACAAAACTCTCCGCCACCGAGGAGTAGCTACGGAAGCACTCCTGCGGAGCATCGTCGTCGTGCGCCAACGAGGGCCCATCCCACGAGCCACCACACTTGATGCCGAAGTGGTTGTTGGCCTCCCTTGCGAGCCTCGAATTGCCGTTGCCCGACTCCAAGCATCCCTGCGCAAGAGTGATACTTGCGGGAATACCATAGAGGAGTTGGCTCTCCACGGCCATTGGAGCATACTTTTCGATGTACTGCGCACGGGTGAGGGAGGGTTGTGCCTCCACACGACCAACTGCCACAGCCACCACAAGAGCCAAAAGGGTGTATGTTAGTTTCTGCATTCTCATACCTTTAAGCCACAAAGATACAAAGAACTTGCGTAAAAATGGCAGAATGAGGGCAAAATATGATAAGTGGTTGGTACTTATACCATTTTTGTGTTATCCCGCCATATTTCTAATTTCGGCAGAAATAGCCGTATATGGTGGGTATTAGAGAAAGAATTGCTACCTATCCGTTGCCTTTTTATAGAAGGGAAAGTTGGTAGAAACAGCATCTTTAATCTCTTGCACATACCCTACAACA
>JAZLDY010000004.1:0-1973 GCA_045614965.1 Tidjanibacter sp. | reverse complement strand
AAGCAGTTTTCTTCTGGTCCTCGGGGGCTAAGGGTATTTGGTGGTAGCCTTGAAAGGCGTCCAGGAAACTCATTCGAGGGTGGCCGACAGTGGCATCTACCAGCTGATCGATCTTCGGCATAGGGAACGGATCTTTGGAGCATGCCCTATTTAAGTCCGTGAAGTCTACGCATACTCGCCACTTCCCACTCTTCTTTTTTACCACCACGGTATTCGCTAGCCATTCGGGATAAAAAACCTCTTTGATAGTCCCAGCTGCTTTGAGTTTCGTCACCTCGTCCCTTACTGCGTCAGCGTGCTCCTTGGATGGGCGCCGGATAGGTTGCTGCTTGGGGGTGACCAGTGGATTCACCTTCAAATGGTGGCATATGAACCCCGGGTCTACCCCGGGGGCCTCGTAAGCACTCCAGGCAAACACGTCGAGGTTTTGCTTGAGGAACTCTATCAACTCCTCCTTCTCTTGAAGAGGCAGTTGAGATCCGATTTGGAAGAACCTGTCAGGATCATTCCCAATGACTACTCTCGTCAGATCCTCACACCGAGCGCTTTCATCCGATGCTTCATAAGGCACTCCCCGAGACTGTAGTTGCTATAAATCCCTCCCAACTACACCCGAGGATTCGGCTGGGGCCTCATGCTGAATGGCGGCCACCAGGCACTGTCTAGCAACAGATTGGTCTCCTCGGATTTCATGCACCTGTCCCCCTGAGAGATATTTGACCTTCTGGTGTAAAGTAGAGGGGACGGCCCCGAGTGCGTGAATCCAAGGTCTGCCTACGAGTGCCGTGTAGGGCGAATATGCGTCTACGACGACAAAGTCCAACTCCACAACCTCAGAGCCGGACTGCACAGGCAAGCGTATCCGGCCTTTCGGGATGACAGGCCTTCCTTCAAAGGTGAATAGCGGGGAATCGTACGGCGTCAGGTCCGGGGGTTTTAGGCCTAGCCCCTTGTAGAGGTCCGGGTACATTATCTCCACGGCACTGCCCTGGTCCACCATTACTCTCCTCACATCGTACCCTCCTATTCTGAGGGTGATGACTAGTGCATCATCATGGGGTTGGATGGTGCCAATCATGTCCTCGTCCGAGAATCCCATAACCAACGGGGCACCGGACCTAGCTCTCTTCGGTCCTCGGCCCGACTCCCCTGCGAGTGGTCGGCCTACCGACATAACTTTCAAAGGCCAGGACCCTGTTCTTCCCGGCGCAGCGAAGACGACATTTATAGTCCCAAGCGGTGGATTTGGGGGGTCGTCCCTACGCGGTCTCGAGCCCGTCTGCCCTCGGCCGCTGGAGTGGTGCAGAAGATGTTTCAATTTACCATCACGGACCAACTGGTCCAGGTGATCCCACAGACTCCTACAATCTTCCGTTGTATGCCCATGGTCCTGATGGTACTGGCAGTAGAGATTGTGGTTGCGCCTCTCGGGGTTTCCCACCATCTTATTCGGCCACCTGAAGAATGATTCATTCTTAATCTTTTCCAAGACCTGATGCACTGGTTCTTTGAACACGGTGTTGACCGACTGAGGATTCATCGATCCTGATTGCCCGGCAAAATCCCTTCGCGGTTTGTTGTAATTGTACCGATCCGACCGCGAATCTCTCCTCTCCTGAGGGATAATCTTGTCCTTTCCCTTGCCCTGCTGCTGATCTTCTTCAACCCTCTTATACTTCTCTATGCGGTCCATCAGTTGACGCACGTTTGTGACTGGCTTGCCAGATAGGGATCCCCTCAAACCGTGGTCAGTAGGGAGGCCGAGCTTGAACGTGCTGAGGGCCATTGCATCGTTGTTGCCCTCCACCTCATTGAACATCTCCCAATATCTGTCTGAATACGTCTTCAAGGACTCGCCCTCCTGCATGGACAAGGATAGCAGGGAGGATAGAGGCCTGGCCACTCTTCGGCACGTAACAAAACGGGAGCCGAACGCCTGAGTGAGCTCCTTGAAGGAGTTGATGGAGCCCGCC
>JAZLDY010000003.1:0-75284 GCA_045614965.1 Tidjanibacter sp. | reverse complement strand
ACCACTCCTCCCCTAAGTTAGGGGAGGTGGCCAACGGCCGGAGAGGTGTGTTCGTCTTGCCACGACTGCCGCAGGCAGGCGGTTGGCATCTACCGCTCTTCCAATGTCAACCGACGGTTGGGGCCTCTGGGGCTTCTGGGACATCTGGGACATCTGGGTCCTCTGGGAGTGATAGGGTCCTTAGGGTCCCTATTGCCCTTTCTAACATACCCCTCAGTCGCTTTGCGACAGCTCCCCTGACTCAGGGGAGCAGCTTTTTTTTACGGGTTGCATTTTTGTTACCCGTGCCCTCCGACCACTCCTCCCCTACGAAAGGGGAGGTCGGGAGGGGTGGTCGAAATTGCGCTCGGCGACCTCGCCGAGCAGGGAGGTGGCCAACGGCCGGAGAGGTTTGTTCGTCTTGCCACGACTGCCGCAGGCAGGCGGTTGTCATCTACCGCTCTTCCAATGTCAACCGATGGTTGGAACTTCTGGGGCGGCTGGGAGTGATAGGGGCCTTAGGGGCCTTAAAGTCCTTAGGGTCCCTATCGCCCCTATTGCCCCTATTGCCCTTTCTAACATACCCCTCAGTCGCTTTGCGACAGCTCCCCTAACTTAGGGGAGCAGCAATTGACCAAGCTTCGCTTGCTCTAAAATGCTCCCGCTCGGCATAGCTTGCAAGCAATCTCTGCACTCGCTTACTCGCATTTGCTTCAATTTTCAATTTTCAATTTTCCATTTTCAATTCTCTTACCCGCCCCTACAAAAAAACAAGGCCCCCGAATCGGGAGCCTTGTCTATTGAAAGCTTGGTCTTTGTGTGGCCGATTACTGTGCAGCGGTCCACATAATGTCCCAAATAGCAGTGCGGTCTTTGTTGCCTGTGTTTGCGGAGGGCGACAAGTTGGTGATAACAATCTGGAAATCGCCAGCAACATTCACATCCTGCGACCAATTGTAGGGTGTGTTTCTGGTGTAACCCTCACCGGTTACCTCAATGGTCTTAACGGCTGCGCCATTCTGCATAATCTCAATTTTGAATTTGGGGTTCTTGCTCTCGCTGTAAGGGCTGCCATATTTGAGCGCAAGCTTACCGCAGCCACCTGCGATAACGGGCGAGGTGATAGAACCAACTGCGGTGGTTTTACCATTGATTACAATGCCTTTAACGGAAGAGTCAGCACCAAGCAGGGTTGTTGTTGCTTTGTTGGTGTCATCTGTTGTACCACCCATAACAACCTGAGCATTTTTCGCCTGCCAACCGGCAGCGGAGCTATAAGCAGCATAAGTCTTGTTTGCCTCCATTGCGCCGAAGTCATCACGACCTGCCCACTCGCCTGCTGCGGGAGTCTCAGGCTCGGCGGGAGTCTCGGGCTCCTCGGGCTCGGGAGTAACGGTGCCGCCACCCTCGCCAGCGTTGAGCGATACAATCTGGCTACCGGTAATCTCTGCTTTCGAACCGTTGTAGAGCTCCAATACGCCGAGAACAACAACCTCATCACCAACCTTAATCTGGTCAGCAGCGGTGAACTTCTCGTTGTTGAGGTATTTGCCACGGAATACTGTCAAGTGGTTGGTGGTGGTGCCATCAACCGAGATGTAGTAGGTTGCGTTACCATAGGAGGTGCTAACCTCGTCAATCTGCGAGATGATACCCTTGGTGTAAACTGCTGTGGAGGTTGCAGCGCCTTTGGCGATGATGTCCGAAGCACGGGTTACATCATAGGGCGAAGCCTCTGTACCCTCGCCTGTTCCTGCGAATTCAGCGGGAGTCTCGGGCTCTGGCTCGGGCTCGGGAGTAGGATCGGGCTCGGGCTCTGGCTCGGGGTCAGGAGTGGGGTCGGGAGTAACTGAACCGCTACCGGGAGTGAAACGCTCGCCGGTCAGACCTGCGATGTCGCTCTCCTGTGCCAAGATAAGCTGCATAGTAGTTGTGCCTTCCTTAACGTTGATCGAGGCGATACCTTTGATGGTACCCGAACCCTGAGCAACGGTTTTCTCCAAGGTGGTAGCATACTTACTGGTGAATACAACGAACTTGTTGCCCTCTGCGTCAACCATATTGATGGAAGTGTGGGCACCATTGTTGCCAGTTACGGTCCAAGTCAGTGCCAAGTCGGAGTCGGCAACCTGAACGTTCTGCAATGCGATGTACTGGTCCTCATACTTGTTTGCCAAGAAGTCGGCCATCGAAACGGTCTTTGCCTCCACGGTGTTGTTGCTCGAAACAGTGGTAATCTTGTCCAAGCCGAGTCCGCTGATCTGTACAGCACCATTGTAGGTGCCAAGGGTGGTGCCACTGATGTTAATCTGCAACTTGTCGCCAAACTTGAAGCTGTGGTTAGCGCCCAAGTAGAACTGTAAGCCGCCAGTAGCGTCCTGAATATAAAGACCCTTCTTCGAGGTAAGGTTGTTGAGGTCCATATTGGAGATAACAACGCCCTCAATTATAGCAGAACTGATGGTTGCGCCTTGACCCAATGCAAGAATGCTTGCAATGGTCGATACCTCGCCAGGAGTGGGAGTGGGCTCGGTGGTGCCACCACCGGTAGTACCCTCGATGGGCTGGTCGGTGAGTTTCACGCCACACACAATAGCACGGGGTGCGTTAGAAGAGTGGGAGGTGTTAGCAAAGGTGTTGTTGGTACCGAACTCGATGGTCGAGGTGGCGGTGAGGCCAGTGAGTTTAACCGAGTAGTGGTCGGTTGCAGCAAACTGCATAGCCTCGAGGTCGTTCGAGATGCTGTCGTTGGCGGTGATGGCCTGCGACTGAACAGCACCACCATCCACACGCCAGTAGAGGGTTACGGTGCTACCCTTCCAAGCAGCAGCGTAGAAGTTGAGGTACTTGTCGCCCGAAACGCCAACTGCGCTCGAGGTGAACTTACCCTCCAAAGTACCCTTGCCGAGTTTGAAACCAGTAACATCCTCGCTACCAATCTTCTTGCCATTGAGGGTGTAAATTGCGGAGGTCGAGTTGTCGGCATTGCACACAAATGCAGCATCCGAAGTGTAGGGACCCGACTTAATCTCGGGAGCGGGAGTGCCCTCCAAGTCGTTGATTTTCACCAAATATCCACCCTGTGTTACCTCGGGAGTGGTGTTGTAGAGGGTGAGTGCACCAAGCACAACCACCTTGTCGCCAACCTTAATCTGGTCAGCAGAGGTAAACTTGGCGTTGTTGAGGTATTTGCAACGGTAGATGGTGAGTTGACCACTTGTGGTGGTGCCATCGTCGGAGATGTTGAAAGTTGCGTTACCATAGGAGGGGTCAACCTCTTTGATGCTCGAGATGGTACCTGCGGTGTAAACCATATCGGAGGTGTAACTACCTGCGTTGATGATTTCCAAAGCACGAGCAACGCTGTAAGGCGAAGCCTCGGTACCCTCGCCGCCCAAGGTGTTACCGGCAGCATCCTTCTGCGAAACGGTGATGTTGAGTGTCTCATCGGCATAGGCAATAGCAAGAGTTGCGGTGCGAGCCACGCCATCGTTAGCCTCAACCATAATGGTTACAGTGGTGCTCTGCTCCTGCTCGGTGCTATTTACATAGCTGGTGGGAGTTACAGCCATCCACTCTGCAATGCCGCTGATGGTCCAGCTGCGAGTGGCTTTGATGGTGATGGTTGCTTCGCCTTCCTCGGCTTCAAACTCCAAGGTGGTTACTGTGTTGCCGTTAGCGTCCTGAACGAAGCACTCTGCGCTTGTGGGAATCTCCGGAGTAGGCTGACAGCCTGCAAATGCAAGCATCAAAGGAGCACCCAAAAACAAAAGCAATTTTTTGAAATTCATAATGTTTGGTGGTTTTGATTGTTAGAAATGTTTATGTTTTGTTTGTGTAGTATTTCAATGTGCGCAAAAGTATTGTTTTTTTTCAAAACGACAAAGGCAATACACATATTTATATGTGCAGGTGTGTTTTTTTCTTTGCCGTGGTGGGTTTATCCAAACAAAAGCGTATCTTTGTGAAATTGAAAATGGAAAATGGAAGCAAATGCGAGTAAGCGAGAGCAGAGATTGCTTGCAAGCATCCTAAGGCTCGAAAGAGTGCAGACCTAACATCTACACAAAACAGGCAATGCCTGCGAGCGGGAGCATTTTAGAGCAAGCGAAGCTTGGTCAATTGAGAATTGAGAATAATAAGTGCTCCTTCGGGGGCACTGATTTTTTGTAAGGTTGGGGATATGAGGGCAGAAAGGAGCAAAAGTGAATGTCCCGCCACAAAAGAAGAGCGAGTTCCACATTTACAAATGAGGAACTCGCTCTCTGATTGTTGGTGCCCTTCTGCGTTATTTTTTGTAACGAGCGTAACGCTGCATAAACTTATCAACACGACCAGCGGTGTCAACAAGTTTCATCTTACCGGTGTAGAAGGGGTGCGAAGTGTTCGAAATCTCCATTTTGTAAACGGGATACTCAACACCGTCAACTACCAAAGTCTCTTTGGTGTTCACTGCCGAGCGGCAGAGAAATACGTGATCGTTGGACATATCCTTGAATGCAACGATACGATAGTTTTTAGGATGGATATCTTTTTTCATCTCTTTGTCTGTTTGTTAAAAAGTTACTCTGCTACAACCGAGAAGTGAACGGTTGCCTTAACCTCCTTGTGGAGTTTAACGGTTGCCTCATACTCACCAAGAGTCTTTACTGCATCGAGAGTGATGGTCTTGCGGTCAACCTCGATACCCTTCTCTGCCAATGCAGCAGCGAGGTCTGCCGAAGTGATGCTACCAAAAATCTTCTCCTCCTCTGCCTTTGCGGTGAGGGTGAATGCGAGATTCTCGATTTTCTCTGCCAATGCCTGAGCGTCTGCAAGGATTTTTGCCTCCTTGTGAGCCCTCTGGCGAAGGTTCTCTGCCAATACTTTCTTTGCCGACTCGGTTGCTACCTTTGCGTAGCCCTGGGGAAGAAGGTAGTTGTTAGCATAGCCGGGCTTTACATCTACGATGTCGTTAGCGTAGCCCAATTTCTCAACGTCTTTAATAAGAATTACCTGCATAATTTTATCCTCCTTCTCTAAATTATTTCATCAAATCGGTTACGAAAGGCAGAATTGCGAGGTGGCGAGCACGCTTAACAGCCTGAGCCACTTTCTTCTGGTATTTCTGCGAAGTACCGGTCAAACGACGGGGAAGAATCTTACCCTGCTCGTTGAGGAACTTTTTCAAAAACTCGCCATCCTTATAGTCGATGTACTTGATACCGCTCTTTTTGAAACGGCAATATTTCTTCTTCTTAACGTCAACTGCGACGGGGTTGAGGTAGCGGATCTCGCTATCGTTCTTTACAGGTGCTGCCATGGTTTATGCCTCCTCTACTGCTACGGGTTCAACTTCTGCCTCGGCTGCTGCGGGAGCCTCCTCGACGGTTACTTTGCCTGCAAGTTTGTTGCGGCGTTTGATCGAGTATGCAACTGCATCCTTGTCCTGACGGAACGAAAGGAAGCGGATAACACGCTCATCACGACGATACTGCTTCTCGAGCTTCTCTACGAGGCTGCCCTCGCCGGTGAACTCGATAAGGAAATAGTAGCCGGTGGTCTTCTTCTGAATAGCATAAGCGAGTTTTTTCAAACCCCAAGCCTCTGCATTTACGATTTGACCGCCGTTCTCGGTGATAACACCTTGGAATTTGCCAAACAGCTCCTCAAGCTGAACCTCCGACAACACGGGGGTAGCAATGAAAACGGTTTCGTAATTGTTCATAATGTTTTGTTAATTAGTTAATTGTTGTTTTTTGCATATCAAATGCGGGCGCAAAGATACAAATAAAATTGAAAATTGAAAATTGAAAATTGAAAATTTTTACTTTCCATTCATTTTTCGTCATTACTTACAAGCAATCTTTGTTCTCGCTTACTCGAATTTGCGAAAATTCAAAATTTATCATTTTTTCTCAAAACCCGGGGCGGTCAGGGACAGTTCGCCACCATCGGGGGTTACCAACACAGCACCCGCCTTGGTAACGTGGCCAATAACATCCACGCCGCCAAAGTGCAGCACCTTATCCCTCATTTCCAGCGGCACGGTGAACATCAGTTCGTAGTCGTCGCCACCATTCAGCACCGCCACAATGGGGTCGTTATTGAGTTCATCCGCCATAGCCCTCGTCTCGGCAGCGATGGGAATACGCTCCAAGTAGAGCCTCACGCCCACGCCCGAGGCCTTACAGATTTGCAGCGCATCCGAAGCAAGTCCGTCCGTGAGGTCAATCATCGACGTTGGCACAATGCCCTCCGCTGCAAGCGCATCCACAATGTCGGCCCTCAAATCGGGGCGCAACCAGCGGCGCAGGATATACTCCCTACCCTTAAAGTCGGGCTGCGGATTATCGTGGCCGGCAAAGGCTATCTTCTCCCTTTCGAGCAGGTGGAGGCCCATATAGGCAGCACCCAGGTCGCCTGTGATGCACACCAAGTCGTTCTCCTTGGCCCCACTACGGCGCACAAGCCTATCCTTTGCCACCTCGCCCACAGCGGTAATGCCAATGGCAAGGCCGTTCACAGAGGCGGTGGTATCGCCACCCACGAGGTCCACACCCCACTCATCACACGCACTACGCACACCTGCGTATAAATCTTCAAGGTGCTCCACAGCAAATTTGGCCGACACGCCCAGCGAGATGGTTATCTGTGTGGGTTTGCCATTCATTGCCACGATGTCGCTACACCCTGCAACCACAGCCTTATAGCCGAGGTATTTGAGAGGGAAATAGGTGAGGTCAAAATGGACACCCTCCAAGAACATCTCGGAAGAGAGAAGGATGTATTTATCCCCTGCATCCACAACGGCAGCATCGTCGCCCACGCCAAGAATGGTAGAGTTATTGCTATTCTTAAAATCCGCAGTCAGGCGGTCAATGAGGCCGAAGTGGCCCACGGTTGAGATTTGTGTAAGTTGTTTCATCTGGAAAAGCCAATTTGGGACAAAGGTACAAAAATATTTTTTGTTTTCATTTGGCAATTATATGGAAAATTGTATATTTGCGCTCGAAATTCGGGCATTAGTTTTAGTTTCACAGGTTAATGAAAAACATAGTATTATTCGGCCCTCCGGGAGCAGGCAAAGGCACTCAGGCCGAAAAGTTGGTTGAGCGTTACAATTTCAACCACATTTCAACGGGTCAGGTTATCCGTAACGAAATCCAAAATCAGACCGCCTTTGGCAGGCAGGTCGAGGAGTGTATCGCACGAGGCGAGTTTGCACCCGATGCACTTGTAATTGAGATTGTTAAGGACTATATCTCAAAACACAACACCGGTGCCGGCAACATCTTCGACGGCTTTCCCCGCAACACCCACCAGGCAGAGCAGTTTGACGTGATGATGGAGGAGTGTGGTCAGAGGGTTGACATTATGCTTTCGTTGCGTGTTCCCGACGAGGAGTTGATTAAGAGGCTTCTGTTGCGTGGCGAGAGTAGCGGACGAGCCGACGATGCCAACAAGGAGGTTATCGGCAACCGCATACGCATCTACAAGGAACAGACCGAAGTGGTGGAACAATACTACGACGCACAGGGCAAGTTTGTTGCCATTGACGGAGTGGGCACGGTGGAGGAGATTTTCGATAGGCTGTGTGAGGCCATCGACAAACTATAAAGAAAAGGAGCAGATGTCTGCTCCTTTTTCTTTTGTCAACCGACGACCGTTTTTTCAAGGGGCCTTAGGGGCCTTAGGGAGTTTAGGGAGTTGGGGAAGCACCACGCCGCCCTATCTTATCGCAGAATTTTGAACGAGCCGTCCTCGTGGAGTATCATAATGGAGGAGGCTTGGCGGGTGGGGTTGCCCTCCACAGTGGGCGACACCACATAATCCACCCCACTCTTTATGCCCTCCACAATCTCTTCAAAAGTGGTGGGTGTAGGCTCGCCCGAGAAGTTGGCCGAGGTGCTCACCAGCGGGCGGCGCAGGCGGCGCACCACCCCACGGCAAAAGTCGTGTGCAGCAACCCTCACAGCAAGCGAGCCCTCCTCCGGAATGAGGTTGGGGGCAACGCCCACAGCACCATCGAGGATGAGCGTGAGGGGCTTGTCCGACAACTCCATAAGGTCCCACGCCACTTCGGGTACGTTGCGGATGTAGCGGCCCACCGAGAGTGGCTCGTCGAGCAGGACAATCATACCTTTTTTGTTCACAGAGCCTTTCAGGTCGTAAATCTTCTGCACGGCTTCGGGGTTGGTGGCATCGCACCCAATACCCCACACGGTGTCGGTGGGATAGAGAATAATTCCTCCCCTCTTCAACACCTCCACAGCTTTGTTTACCTCTTCTTGAATCATACCTTTTCTAT
This sequence comes from Tidjanibacter sp., assembly GCA_045614965.1. Classification (GTDB taxonomy): domain Bacteria; phylum Bacteroidota; class Bacteroidia; order Bacteroidales; family Rikenellaceae; genus Tidjanibacter. The sequence goes on along the minus strand of JAZLDY010000003.1, from coordinate 67,015 downwards.
TAAATAGTGGCACAAAGATATAAATTTTCAATTTTCCATTTTCAATTTTCCATTTTAATCCTTATTTTTGCGCACTTATATATAAAATAACAACAGAACAACAAAACTAAAACAATACTATGGGAAGGGCATTTGAGTATCGCAAAGCACGAAAAATGAAACGCTGGGGCAATATGGCTCGCACGTTTACCAAAATTGGCAAGGAGATTGAAATCGCAGTAAAGGCCGGTGGTCCCGACCCTTCGGGCAACACTCGTCTGCGTGTGCTCTTGCAGAACGCCAAGGCTGAGAATATGCCCAAAGAGAACGTCGAGAGGGCTATCAAGCGTGCTATCAGCAAGGATACCACCGACTACAAAGAGATGGTTTATGAGGGCTATGGCCCCTTCGGTGTGGCTATCCTCGTGGAGACCGCTACCGACAACACCACCCGTACTGTGGCAAACGTGCGCTCCTACTTCAACAAGTGTGGCGGTACGCTCGGCACCAGCGGTAGTGTGAACTTTATGTTCGACCACCTCTGCGTCTTCAAGACCGCCAACAAGGAGAGCATCGACCTCGAAGAGCTCGAATTGGACCTCATCGACCTCGACCTTACCGAGATGTTCGTGGACGACGACAACGTGATCAACATCTACGCCAAGTATGAGGCATTTGGTGCAATCCAGTCCTACCTCGACGAGCACCAGATGGAAATCGTGAGTGGTGAGTTTGTTCGCATCCCCACCGACACCAAGGAGGTTACCGCCGAGCAGCGTGAGGCTCTCAACAAACTCATTGAAAAACTCGAAGAGGACGACGATGTAACCAACGTCTATACCACAATGGCCGAGGACCCTGATGCAGAGTAAGGAAGAGGGCATTGACACACAAGAAAATAAGGACCCTCGGTGGTCCTTATTTTTTTAGAGGCTAATTGAGAACATTCCCTAAACTCCCTAAACTCCCTAAACTCCCTAAGGGCTTTAAGGGCAATAGGGGCAATAGGGGCGATAGAGAAGAAGTCGGTTGATGGGAAACGAATAATAGTGATGAAAAAGATTGCATACATAGTGGCGTTGATGTTGTTGCTGGGGGTTGAAGGGCTTTCGGCACAGCGCACACGCTATCACGTCCCCTACTCTCGCTATGGTGGAGGCTATATGGCCGGTACCACCGTGGATGAGATGACGGGCGACACCACCTATGTTGTGCAACTCTCCGAGGTCATCGCCTTCCGCAGTCTGGGCGACATCAAGCGACACCGCAGGCTCATACGAAACGTCAAAATCGTCTATCCATATGCGCTCGATGCTCGTCGCTACTTCAACTCCCTCAACGCTCAACTCGACACCGTAACTTCCAAAAAAGAGCGTGAACGCATCACCAAAAACCTCGAAAGAGAGATCATCAAACGCTACACGCCCGTATTGGAAAATATGACCTACACGCAGGGCAAGATACTCATCCGACTCATCGACCGAGAAACGGAGCGCACCTCCTACCAACTTTTGGAGGACTTCCGTGGTAAGTTCTCGGCCAAGTTTTGGAACACCATCGCCAAGATTTTCCGAGCCAACCTCAAACAAGAGTACGACCCCACACAGGGCGAGGACAAACTCATCGAGCAAATCATAACCCTCTATGAGGCGGGGCTTCTATAATTCAAATTTCAAAATGCAAAATTCAAAATTAGGGAAGATATTAAAATTTTTTAAGAAATAATTTATACCTTTGCGGTACGCACAAGGGAGCCCCGAGGGGTAACCACAGGCGAAACAAAACAGAATAAAACAATATTACAAATTCAAAACTTAATATAAATCGCTATGAAACAAGCTATTGCTATTCTCACAGGCGGCGGCCCCGCACCCGGTATGAACACCGTTGTTGGCTCGGTTGCCAAGACTTTCATCACCAAAGGCTATCGTGTTATCGGTCTTCACGAGGGCTACACCGGTCTGTTCAAGACCAACGCTCGCTATGAGGACATCGACTTCCGTCGTGCCGACGACATCTTCAACCAGGGCGGTTCCTACCTCCAAATGAGCCGTTTCAAACCCACCGATGCCGACTTTGAGAACAACTTCAACCTCAAATTCTTCCAGGAGAACAACATCAAGTTGCTCGTAACTGTGGGTGGCGACGACACCGCTTCGACTGCAAACCGCATCGCTAAGTTCCTCGAAGCCAAGCAATACCCCATCGCCAACATCCACGTTCCCAAGACCATCGACAACGACCTTCCTCTGCCCGCAGGTGCTCCCACCTTCGGTTATGAGTCGGCTATGGACAAGGGCGCAGTGATTGGTCGTGCCGTTTACTCGGATGCTCGCACCAGCGGCAACTGGTTTATCATCGCTGCTATGGGCCGTTCGGCCGGCCACTTGGCTTGCGGTATTGGTGCTGCTTGCCACTATCCTATGATTGTCATCCCCGAGATGTTCAACAAGACCGAGATTACCGTTGACAAGATTGTGAACCTCGTTATCTCGGCCATCATCAAACGCAAACTGATGGGTATGGACTACGGTGCTGCAATGGTATCGGAGGGCGTATTCCACAGCCTCTCGGACGAGGAGATTAAGAATGCAGGTGTGAACTTCACCTACGACGAGCACGGCCACCCCGAACTCGGTAAGGTGTCGAAGGCTCACGTCTTCAACGAGATTTTGGAGAAGAAGCTCAAAGCACTCAAAATCAAGGTTAAATCTCGCCCCGTGGAGATTGGCTATGAGGTACGTTGCCAGACTCCCGTTGCGAGCGACCTGCTCTACTGCACCACCCTCGGTATGGGTGTCTATAAGTTGTTCAGCGAGGGCAAGACCGGCTGTATGGTATATGTTGCACAGGACGGCCAGATTAGCCAGCTCTATCTGAAAGACCTCCAAGACCCCACCACCGGCAAGATTCCTCCCCGTTTGGTCAACCCCGACGGCGACCAATTCCAGGGCTTGGTGAACAACATCCTCTGCTACATCACCCCCGAGGACTACGAGGCTGCAAAGGCCTATGTTGAGAACCCCGAGGAGTTCGACTTCAAGAAGATTTTGAACTGGTAGTGTACCATAGGTGGTTTCCCACCACAAACAACAAGGGCTTCCGAACACTCGGAAGCCCTTGTTGTTTAGCACCTAATCTTCTTACATTCTCATTTTATCCTGCGAGGGCATCACGCTCAGCGAGCCTTTACGGCCTCGTGCAACGGAGGATTTGCCACCCTTGACGTGGCCACCGCCATCGGCAGGAGCAACGGCCCTATTCTCAACACTCCTCGGAGCCACTGGCGCAAAGGCACGGGTGAGAGGCACCACAGCGTTCTCCTCGCCACCAATCTGATCGGAGCCCTCCCAAGGCAGCACGATGAGGATTACACCCTCGGCGGTGGAGTAGTTGTAGCCTCGGTTTGTATCCTTCACCATATACCACGGAGCGAGTTGGAAGACCATATCGGTAATAACACGGTTGGGGCTGTTGCGATAGACCTCCACCGACTCGGATTTATCCCTCATCGGGTATTTAAGGGCACTTGTAGCACCATTGTATGGGTGTTCGATAAGTATCTCCTCGCCACCAATTTGCAAGCCCGTACTGTGGGGGTCAAAGCAGATGTGGCGAATGGTGCCACCCTGACCATCGGGGATGTTATAGATGGCCAATTCGAGCATCGTACCGCAATGGTCGATGTAGCCCTCGGAGTTCTTGGCCCAATAGCCTGCATAGGGGTTAAGCACTCGGTAGTAGGGTGCGCCTGTGCTGGCCTGCATAATCTCCACAGCCGAACGGGTGCTCTCGGTCTGACCAAAGAGATAGCTTGCATCCTGATAGCGACCAATGCCAAGCGAGGTCCATTGGGTGGCAGGGGCGGTGGTGATGGTCTTACGCACCACAGAGGTTGCGCCGAAGTCGTTGGTAAACCAGCCCACCACAAGATATTCGGTCGAGGGTGTAAGACCGAGGAACACCTCCGAATAACCACCATTGTTGGCATAGTCGAGGTAGCCGGTGATGTAGTTGTAGCCGTGCTCGATGGCCTTCTGAACAAGTTCCTCGTCGGAGAGCGAAGCGTAGGAGGCATCATTGGGCATACAAGCGTAGTTTGCCGAGGTGAGGTTCACACCGTTGAGCGACATTGTGAGTTGCGTGTCGGGGCGAGCAGAGTCCTTCTGAACCTCCATCGTAACCTCGCAAGCGGGAGCACTATCGCCTGTCTTGACGTAGGAGTAGTTGCAGTAGTTGGCACTCACAATAGTCTTATCGGCCGTAACGCCCAGAACAATCATACCATAGCGGCCCGTAGCCTCGGGAGTCCACCCGATATTTAACCAATCGTCCTTCTCGCCACTCTGGGTGTAGTTGTAGCCAAAGGCGTTTGCGCTGATGTTATCGGCCACCAGAGTCCACAACTCCTCGTCGTTAATCTCTCGGTTGATGGGGATGATGTAGAATGTATTGAGATGACGCTCTACGTAGATGTTGAATATTGCCTCGTTCCCCTCGGTTACACCGGCATATTGGATACCCACCTTATCATATTGTGCACTCTGCATTGTGCGACCGGGCAACAGATAGGTTATCACTCCGTTGGATTTGCAGGAGTCGGTAAATGAGCCTACGCCCGAGAGGGTAACTTTGGGTGCTGTCTGGAACAGACCGTCACCCACCGCACGGTTGTAGGGGACGGGGTCGGTTACATCGGACTTGTCCCACGTCAAATCACACCACACATCGTTGTACTGACACATCAGGCCCGTGGTGATAGCTTTCATACCCGTAGAGGTTGACCAATTCACATCCACATAGGCGGAGCCGTTGTGGGTGGCCTCCTGCACGGTGAGCAGAATATATTTGTCGGGAGTTGCGCTCTCGGACACTTTCAAGGGGAAAGCCCCCGATACATTGTTGGAGGATACGTAGTCGAGCAAATCGCCAAATGGAGTGAGGAAAACGTAGGAGCCGTTGTTGTTGGTCATAATATCCACATCCCAAGTGATACCCAATGCAAAGGTTTCGCTAATGGCACCCTGTCCGAGGTAGGTGTATTCGCCACCGGAGAGAAGCCACGGGGTGATGTCGAGGGTCATTTTCTCCACATTGAGAGCCACCTTCCAAGCACCACTCAGGGGGATGTATATCTGCTCGTTGCTACCCTCGGTCATCTTCACGGGAAGGACGGTGGAAACAAGCCTACCGCCATAGGTAACGCCCTCTGTTGCGGTCGCTGTGCTCACCAGCGAGTAGCCAACGGCGGCATCCTGCACCAAAAGGCTGGCAGTGTAGATTCCCTCTTCGCTCATCTCAAAGGCGGTCTGCGAGCCGTCGCTACCGCAGAGCTTGAATGGAACAACCTGCTGGTCGCCATCGTCGTTGCCGTCGTCGCCACCATCGTCATTGCCACCGTCGTCGTTGCCATCATCATTGCCATCATCGTCGCCCTGCCCGGGTTGGTCCTTAAACTCCACGTCGGGGTCGGCACTCCAATCCTTCACGATAGCATCAAACTCGGCCGAAATGCTCTTGGGAGTGATTGTTACGGTCAGGTGGCGCACCTTGCCCGTGCCAAACTCAATCTCTTCGGGTGCATCGAAGGTAATCTGCTCGTTGTTCTCGGTTACGAAAGCCAACTTGGGGGCTACCTTCTGGGCGGGGATAATCAGCGCAAAGGAGTTCGTATATTCCTTCGTGGGGGTTTTCAACTCGCCTGCACGGATGGTACCCTTATCGCCCGTGGTATTCAAGTGGGGGAATTGGAACGTAAGGTTACCCTGCACGCCGTCCAGATAGGCACCCACAATCTTCTCCGTCCTCTCGTTCTTAACGTCGATAACGACCTTCGAGAGGAGGTGGCTAAATTCGAGTTTCACGCTCTCCTCTGTGGGGGCTACGTCGCTCTTGGCTGCATACATAAGGTCGGAGGCGGTGTAGCCTGCGTGGGTAGATTGGTCGGTTTGCACACAAAAACCAATACCTTTGGTCAGCACCTCTGCCGTACTCCACTTTTCATTATATGGATAGAGAGCAAATATTTGGCTCACCTCGTCGCCCTCGTACCACTTATACTCCTCGCTACTCGCAAAACCACTCTCACTCTTGGTAAACTTGCCATTGTCAATCCACGCCGAGAAGCCCGCCAAATCCTCAACCGAGGGGCTTTCGGGCAGCACAAGACCACCCTTGTAGGCAAAGAGGCTCAGCGCATCGCCCACCTCAAAGGCCGTATCGGTAGCCCTTGTGAAATTGCCCACACCCGACACGTCTATCTTAAAGAGAGGACCGTCGTTGTTGATTGGCCCATCAATTCCCGGAGGTACTCCATCGCACGAAGTGGCGGCAAGCACCATTGCCACATAGGCAACAAGTTTGAACATCTTTTTCATAGCCATTAAGTATTTGGTTAATATTTGAATACTTCGTCTTTTCCCAAAAATAGAAAAATAAAAATCGAAATCAGCAAGTTACGCTCCAATAAAATTGCTTTTCGGGATGTTTTTTTTGATTTGTACTACATTTTGCATATCTTTGTGAAAATTGAACATACAAAAATCTAACTATTAACACATCCAACGAGCACATTATGAAACGCAACATTACCACTCTTTTGCTCCTATTGGCGAGCGCAGTGTGTGGACGTGCACAAGAAAGCGGCGTTATCGTTCCCAAGTATGGCTCCGAGCCTTTGAAGATTAACTCTGTGGAGGAGTGGGAGCAGGTACACCGCCCCGTGATTATGAACTTCTTTGAGCAGGAGGTCTATGGACTGATGCCCGAGAAGCAGGTTAACATCACCTACGAAGTCCTCTCCGAGGAGAAAGGCGCACTCGACGGCAAGGCCATCCGCAAGGAGGTGGCAATGAAGATTGCAGGCCTCGACACCCCTATTATTATATTGATGTATCTGCCCGCAAATGCCACAGGCCCCGTACCCGCATTCCTCGGTATGAACTTCAAGGGTAACCACCAAACACACACCGACCCCAACATCACCCCCTCGCCCAATGCCCCCGTAACCAAAGGCGACCCCGAGCGTGGTGCAGCAAGCCGCCGTTGGCCTATGGAGTTCATCGTGGAGAGTGGCTACGCAGTTGTTACCCTCAATAGGGACAACGTGGACCCCGACTTTGACGATGGTTTCCAAAACAGCGTCCACCCTCTCTTCTATGCCGAGGGACAAACCTATCCCAAAGCCAATGAGTGGGGCACCATTGGTGCGTGGGCGTGGAGCCTTTCGAGGGTGATGGACTACTTGGAGAGCGACAAGGATATCGACTCGGGCAAAGTTGCCGTTATTGGCCACTCCCGCTTGGGTAAGACCGCCCTCTGGGCCGGTGCCACCGACAAGAGGTTTGCCATCGCCATCTCCAACAACTCGGGTTGTGGCGGTGCTGCACTCTCCATCCGAGAGGTGGGCGAGAGTGTGGAGGTTATCAACCGTTCGTTCCCCCACTGGTTCTGCGACAACTACAACAAATATCGCAACAACGAGGAGGCTCTCTTGGTGGACCAGCAGGGACTCATCGCACTGATGGCCCCCAGACCCGTCTATGTTGCAAGTGCCACCCTCGACCAATGGGCCGACCCCGAAGGCGAATACCTCTCGGCACTCTACGCTTCGCCCGTCTATGAACTCTATGGCTTACAGGGCCTCACAACGCCTATGCCTGCCCCCGAGCAGCCTATGAATAGCGGACACGTCGGCTACCACCTCCGTAGCGGCAAGCACGACATCCTTCTCTACGATTGGCAACAATATGTTGACTTCGCCAACCGACACTTTGGAAGGTAAAAAAAAGACGCTCGTTTTTCGAGCGTCTTTTTTTTATCTAACGACTTTAATTAGTAATTAGTAAATATTTTTTCTTTTTCTCCCAGTGGGCTCAGTGGTCCAAATCTGACTGGGGCCTCTGAGGCTTCTGGGACTTCTGGGACCTTAAAGACCCTATCATTCCTATTTCCCCTTTCTGCCCTAAAACATACCCCTCTGCCTACGGCACCTCCCCTAACTTAGGGGAGGAATTTTTCTTCTCGGGTAACGTTTTTATTACCCGTGAGATTGGGGAGGTTAGGGAGATTAAGGAGATTAAGGAGATTAAGGAGGTTAGGGAAGCACCACAACCACTCCTCTCCTGAGTTAGGAGAGGTGCCCGAAGGGCGGAGAGGTCTGTCAATTTTGCATTTACCTCTCGTCCAACCTCTTGACAACCCTCTGGTAGATTACAAGCGCAATGGCAGCCACAGCGGCAATGACGGCAAAGTAGTACCAGATATAGTGTGCATTGGCCGAGGCCGCAAGCCACTCCTCGTGGGTGGCAAAGCGGTTTGGGTCGGGGCAGTATTTATCCAGCAGCCAGCCCGACATTGCAAAGCCCACAAGGGTACTCACAAACGACTCCAACTGCGCAAAACCCAGATAGAGGCCCTCCTCGCCTTTGGGCGATTGGAGCGAGAAGTATTCCAAGTAGCGTGGCGAGATGAGTGCCTCGGCAAGAGCCTGAACAACAATACCGCACAGCATCATAAAGACCACGGGGTGGAGTCCCAGCACACTACCCGACAGCAGGTGGCCCGACGACATAATGAGTGCCGACAGGGGAATGATGCACATACCCAACATCATCGAGAAGAGTGCCGAGCGTTTGGAGAGCAGTTTGGTGAGTCCATTGACGGTGAGGATGACCACCAGCGGGTTGAGCATTGTGTACCAACCAATAGTGCTGGCCTCGCCTGCCAGGCGGATGACATACTTGGGCATTGTGGCGTAGAGTTGGTAATAGACAATCCAGAAGCCACTGACAATCAGAATGAGAGCCACTAAGCGGCCATTGCAGCACAACTTGCCGAACGAACGGAAGATGTGGCCCACGGTCTTGGTGGGGTCGGGCTGTGCCTTGTCGCTACGATAGAAGATGTAGATGGCCACGAGTGCCACGGCAGTCATTGCCACCGAGAACCAGTTGAGGTAGATGAGGCCCGTATCGCCCAGCGACCTACGCAGGGGGTCCACGAGGAATTTACCCGAGAAGGAGCCTATGTTAATCATCGCATAGAAGATGGCAAAACCCCTTGCACGGTTACCCTCGTCGGTCTCTTTGGCCACCGAGCCGCTGATGATACCCTTGATGAACGAGCCACCCACCATCAGCACTATGAGAATGGGGACAATGCCATAGCGATAGGGGCTATCCACAAGGCCCGTGAAGACGGTCTTTTCGCCATAGCTCACAAGTCCTGCATTCTCCAACCCCGTGGGCAGAAGTGCCAACCCTGCATATCCCACCGTGAGGAGCGAGAAAGCCAGCAACATCGACTTACGGAAGCCTATGCGGTCGGCATAGGCACCCGTGAATGGTGGTAGGAAATAGAGCAACGAGGCATAGAGTCCGCTGATGACGCCTGCCTCTATGTCGCTAAAACCGAGGATGTTGCTCAGGTAGAGTGTGATTACCACGAACACTCCGTAGTAGGCAGCCCTCTCGAACATTTCGGCCACGTTGGCCACCCAGAAGGCTCGTGAAAATTTGGGTTTCTTCTCTTTCATTTTTTTAGCTGTTAGCTATTAGCTTTTAGCCGTTAGCCTTGATTTTGAATTACTACTTATACTCTCTTATCAGCCTTTCGACCAGTTGCGGAGTGCCTTCGGCCGAGCGCAGGGGGACATACTCTTTGAGGTTGCGTATGCCGTGGCCTGCGGGCAGGTGTGGGTCCACAAGGAACACGGGCACCTCTGGCCTCACATACCTCACCAGCGAGGCGGCAGGATATACCGCCAACGAACTGCCCACCACAACCATCAGGTCGGCCTCTGCGGCAATCTCGGTGGCCCTATCGAAGTTGGGCACGCTCTCGCCAAAGAAAACGATGTGTGGGCGCAACAGTGCTCCATCGGGTGCCACAGCATCGAGTGGTTGCTCCCAAGTGTCGATGGGTACGATGAGGTTGGGGTTGCGCTCGCTGCGCAGTTTCATAACCTCGCCGTGGAGGTGCAACACACGGCTGCTGCCGGCCCTTTCGTGGAGATTGTCGATGTTTTGGGTGATAACGTCCACGTCGAAGTGTTCTTCGAGTGCGGCAATGGCATAGTGCCCTGCGTTGGGCTCTTTGGCCATAACCTCTCGGCGGCGCATATTGTAGAACTCCACCACCTGTGCACGGTTGCGCACAAGTGCTTCGGGGGTGCACACATCCTCGATGCGATAGTTGGCCCACAGCCCATCGCTATCCCTGAAAGTGGCAATGCCGCTGTCGGCACTCACTCCTGCGCCCGTAAAAACAACCAATCTCTTCATAGACTCCCTAAAATTTTCCACAAAGGTAGCAAGGAGATTTGAGAATTGAAAATGGAAAATTGAAAATGGGAAATTGGAAAAGTTGCGAATAAGCGATGGCAGAAGCTGCTCGCAGACTCGGCAGAGCGAGAGCATTTTAGAGCAAGCGAAGTTTGGTCAATGGGAAATAGAATAAACCTCCCATTTGCGGGAGGCTTATGCTATTTCTGTATGTGGGTTTTCAACCTCTCTATGGGGCAGTTGATGATGATTTTGCGCCCCGTGCGTGTGGTTATGAGCACCATATTGGAGCGACTTGTGGTATACATCTCAAAGGAGCCCATATGGCGGTTGTAGTACTTGCCCACCGACATCTGCACTCCGCCGAAGCGCACACCCGAGGAGCGTACCAGCGAGTGGTAGTGGCACGGCTCAACGGAGGTGATATCTTTCAGTGGGATGCGTATTGCTCTGAGAGAGGTACGCACAACGAGGTAGTCGTTGTTGACCCCCACCCAGCGGGGCAGGAACACCACAACAAGTCCGATGGTGAGCACACCCACGCCCAACAGTACATAGGGTGCGGGCCTATCCTCGGGTGTGAAGAAGTCCATATTGAAGAGGCCCCAAATGGCAAAGCCAATGAGTAGCAGGCCGATGCCGATGAACATCACTATATCGGCCCAATGTAGGCGGTTACGGTAGAGAAGTTGCATAATTTTTTAGTCTAACGTCTAACGTCTTTTTTCAATTTTCAATTCTCAATTCTCAATTCTCAATTCTCAATTCTCAATTTCTGCTCTATTGTCGAGCAGAAAATCCTATCGTGCTTGCGGTCGTAGAGCCACAAGGCGGCAATCACAATCACAAGGGCAGCAAAGCCCGCTAAGCCTGTCATTGCCGTTGTTGTTGCGCTTCCTGTGGGGAACCACAGCACGGTCATTCCGCTGATACCATTGAAGGCTCCGTGGATGATAGCCGAAGGATAGACACTACCACTCTTGACCACAAAGTAGAGTTCCAAAACTCCAAGCAGGATGCACATCACAACCATAAGGCCTATGCCCAAGAGTCTGTCGTTGGGGTAGTTGTGTCCCATAAGGAGAATCATAGGTGCGTGCCAAATGCCCCACACGGCACCAATGAAGAGCGATGCGGGCAGGAATTTCTTGTGGCGCAGGGCACCCACGAGGTAGTTCCTCCAACCATACTCCTCACCAAAGGCTGCAACGGCATTGATGGTGGCACCGGCCACAAGGCCCGACAAGATGGCACCCAAACCCATCACCCACGAGGGAACTGCCATAACCTCCTTCAAGGCCTCCTCCGCTGCGGGGCCATCGCCTAACGTAGCGGTAACCTGCATACGGATACTCTCGACCATCGACACGGGCTCCACAAACAACGAAGCAATGCCTGCACACAGCAGCACCGACACGGGCACCAACAGCGCACCCACCAGCCACGACCAGCGGGGGCGGAAGCGCAACAGTCCCAGGGTGTTATCAAAGGGTTTGTCGTCCTTGCAGAGGAGTTGCATCGCAAGGGCAACAATCATAGGCAGAAACATATAGGCGGTGGCAAAGATGGTGTAGGAGCCACGCATCGCCATATCAACCTGGGTGCCATCGAAGCCCGTTGCGTTGCAGAACACAAGTGCCGCAATCCAGCTCACGGCACACAAAACCACGGAGTAGATAAGTGCTTTTTTCATATCGTTAATGTATTGTTTTTCTCTGTTTTATGCCCTCGGCCCACCCTGAAAAGGGCAGGCCGAAAGGCGGTCATTATTAGTAAGTTGGGGAATTGGGGATATTGCGGGAAGGCCACACACTCCGGAGCGCAGGCCTCACCCTTTGGTGTGTGTTACTTTTTCTTCTTGCGCCCACTCTTGCGCAGTGCCTCGGCAATTATCCACTGCAACTGTCCGTTGACACTACGAAACTCGTCGGCAGCCCACTTTTCGAGGGCCTCCCACGTCTCGCCGTCAACTCGCAGCACAAAACTTTTGGTGGTATTTTCCTTTGGCATAATTATTAGTCTAACGTCCTTGTTGATTAGTAAAGATATTACTTATTTCTTCGCAGGTATTTTTAACACCCGTGAGGTTAAGGAATTTAGTGAGTTTAGTGAAATTAACATAGTGCAAGCACCATAATTTTCCACTTTCAATTTTCAATTTTCAATTTAGTTATACAGCGTTCCGGTGTTTACCACGGGTTGTGCGTTCTCGTCGGCACAGAGGACAACCAGCAGGTTGCTCACCATCGCAGCCTTGCGCTCCTCGTCGAGCTCCACAACACCCTCCTCGGAGAGTTTTTCGAGGGCCATCTTGACCATACCCACTGCACCGTCCACAATCTTCTCCCTTGCGCTGATGATTGCATCAGCCTGCTGGCGGCGCAACATCACAGCAGCAATCTCGGGAGCATAGGCGAGGTAGTTGATGCGTGCCTCCACAGCCTCGATACCCGCAATGGAGAGCCTATCGTTGAGGGTCTCTTTGAGGAATTCGTTAATCTCCTCGGCACCACTGCGGAGTGTTACCTCCTCGGCATCGCCGGTGGTGTCGTAGGCATAGCGACCAGCCACCTGGCGCAGAGCAGCATCCGACTGCACACGCACAAAACTCTCAAAGGCATTCATTCGGCTACCAACAGTGGCAACTCCGCTACCATCCTGCGCACCCGCCATTGTCTGCGAGTCAATCTCGAAGAGAGCCTTGTAGGTGTCTTTGAGTTTCCACACCACCACAAGACCAATCATAATGGGGTTGCCGGTCTTGTCGTTAACCTTGATGGCGTCGGCATTGAGGTTGCGAGCACGAAGCGACACCTTCTTGCGAGTATAAAATGGGTTTACCCAATAGAAGCCGGCCTCGGTGAAGGTGCCCTTGTATTTGCCAAAGAAGACCATCGCACGGGCCTCATTGGGCTCCATAGTCATCAGACCAAAGAGCATAATGAAACCAACGAGCAGCAACACACAGAAGCCCACAATATTCTGCCAAGCATAGGGATTATGTACCAACAGCCACACCGAAAAGCCCATAATGGCCAAGCACATCAGAAGGCCCACAAAGCCATTCATCCTAAAACCGTCAAATCTACATTCTGCGTTTTTCATAGTGATAATGTTTTTTAGTTAGGGGTTATTTGTTCTTGTTTTTGCAATTCAAAATGATATTGTTTTGATATCACAAAGGTAGGGCATTTTTTCTTAATTGCAACACTTTATCGAAATTTTTTCGTAATTTTGTTTGCAGTTATGAAACAGACTTTGAAAAAACACTACGAGTGTGCGCTCATTACGGGTGCAACGAAGGGCATTGGCCTGGCCTTTGCGAGCGAGTTGGCCCGCAATGGAACGAGGCTTGTGATTGTTGCCCGAGGCGAGGAACTCCTGTGTTCCGTGGCTGAACGCCTGCGTGCGGAGGGTGCTGCGGAGGTGGTGCCCTTGGTGTGCGACCTCTCGGTGTCGGGGAGCGCAGGGGTGCTCTATGGGGAGTGCCGTAGGCGTGGTTTGGAGGTTGACCTGCTGATAAACAACGCAGGAATGTTTGCCTACTGCGACCAGATGAAGATGACCGACGAACGTGTGGCAAAGATGTTGCAACTGCACGTTGTGGCCACCACGGAGCTATGCCGCTTGTTTGGGAGCGATATGGCCCAGAGGGGCCGTGGAGCGATTGTCAACCTGTCGTCCTATGCGGCCAATATGGCGTGGCCGGGGTTGGCGACATATAGTGCCACGAAGGGATATATTGATATGTACACACGTGCGCTCGGGCGTGAGATGAGCGAGAGGAACGTAAGGGTGCTGTCGGTAATGCCTGCGGGCGTGGCCACAGACCTCTATGGCCTGCCCGAGAAGTGGCAACACAGGGCTCTGCGCTGGGGTGTGCTGTGGAGTGCAGAGAGAGTGGCGAGGGGTAGTTTGCGTGCACTTGAAAAAGGTAGGATACGCTATGTTCCGGGGGTGGTCAATAGGGTGATGCTGCCCCTTGTGCGCCACCTTCCGAAGGGTGTAATTTCATTTTTGCGCCGCCGAACGCTTGTTTTTCAAAAATAAACCTCTATCTTTGTGGCGTCTTTAAGTTCGGGGCGTAGCGCAGTCCGGTTAGCGCACCTGCTTTGGGAGCAGGGGGTCGAGTGTTCGAATCACTTCACCCCGACAAGATAAAAAAGAAAAAGCCGCTTGCTTTGCAAGTGGCTTTTCTGTTTCATTAAAGGCCGTGGGAGTTTACTCACATAAGGCCTTTGATGAAACAGAAAAACAACCCGTGCTGAGCACGAGTTTTCCTTTTTTTATCTTAGTTTCCCCCACCAAGTGATCACGCCACGGAGAGCCGCCTTGTGCGGGTCGTAGTGGCGTAATCACAGGAAAGAGCAGAAAGAACAGAAAGGGGCTTTAAGGACTTTAAGGGCAATAGGGACAGAAAAGAAAAAAATATTTACTAACTACTCTTTACTAATTAAAAAAGTCGGTTGACGGTTGACAGCGAAAAAGGTCCCGTAAAAAATGGAGAGGGTAAGAAAGTGGGGATTTGATTTTTCGAGGTGTTTGGTTATCTTTGCCCTCACTAAACAATATGAAAAACAAGAATACAATGGCAGAAAAATACATAGAACAGCACACTATCGCCTGCTATGAGGTTGATAGTAAACAGACGCTTCGCCCTGCGGCTTTGTTGGATTGGATGCAGGAGGCGGCAGGACGTAGTGCCGACACGCTTGGCTTTGGCTACGACGACTTGATTGGCTCCGCCACTACATGGGTACTCTCTCGCACCCACGTTCGTTTCCACAACTACCCCAAGTGGCGTGAAAGTGTGGTGCTTAGGACTTGGCACAAGGGGGCAAGCAGACTCTTCTATCTGCGTGATTTCACCCTGCATAGTGCCGATGGCGAACTGCTGGCCGATGCCACCACCTCGTGGCTAATTATTGATGTGAACACCCACCGCTTGGTAACCACCCGCAATGTGGAGTTGGCCGAGAGTGCCGAGAAATGTGTCAAGGAGGATGCCATTGTGGAGCCTGCCGACAAGGTAAGCCTGCCTGCGGGCGTAGAGGCTCAAATGATTGGCAACCACACGGTTGCTTGGTCGGATGTGGACTACGTTGGCCACGCCAATAATGTGAAATATCTGGTGTGGACAATGGATGCTTTGATGGCCGCAGGGCTCTGCCCGGGCGAGTTGAAGGACGTGGTGATTAACTACGATGCCGAGGTGCGTGCCGGCCAGACGGTGGAATTGTACTACTCCGCAGACGAGGATGGCGTGTGCTACATTCAGGGCAAGGTCGATGGCCGTGCCCACTTTGCAATGAGGCTCGCTTTTTAGCAACTGCCAACGACACACCTCTCCGCAATCAAACTGGGCCCACTAGGACTACTATGCCCATTGGGAAAAAGGGAAAATTAAAAAGTAGTTAGACAAAAAAAATATGCAAAAACTGACACAACAACAGATGGGACGCAAGAGCGTGGAGGAGTTCGCCAAAATGGAGAAAACTCCCCTTGTGGCCGTGCTCGACAATGTGCGCTCGGCAGGCAATGTGGGCGCATTCTTCCGCACCTCCGATGCCTTTGGCACAGAGGGGCTTGCACTATGCGGCATAACCGCCACACCACCCCAGAAAGAGATACACAAAACCGCCCTCGGTGCCGAACTCACCGTGGGTTGGCAACACTACCCCACCACCCTCGCCGCCGTGGCCGACCTGAGGGCCAAAGGGTATGAGGTGTGGGCCGTGGAACAGGTGGAAGGCTCGGTGATGTTGAGCGACTTCACGCCACAGAAGGGCAAGACATATGCACTCGTCTTCGGCAACGAGGTGGACGGAGTGGCCCAAGAGGTGGTGGACGCTTGCGATGGCGCAATAGAGATTCCGCAGGTGGGCACCAAACACTCGCTCAACGTGGCCGTTACGGGTGGTGTGGTGCTGTGGCACCTATTCAGCCACCTGCACAAATAGTCAGTCCCCAAGTGTTTTGTGGCAGAAAAACGTGTCAGTAGCCTGCCAAAGTGTCAGCCCGTGGGCGGTGGCACACTGTTTGCTCCCTTGTGGTTCCGTAGGACAAAGGCAAACAATTAACAAAACAACATAATAATCACCGACGTTGGACGTTTGACGTTCGACGTTCGACAATCAAAAAAGTATGAAAAACGGAACCATTGGGGTAACAACCGAGAACATCTTCCCCGTAATCAAGAAATTTCTCTATTCGGACCACGAGATTTTCCTTCGTGAGATTGTGGCCAACGCTGTGGATGCAACCCAAAAACTGCGCACCCTTGCAGGTAGCGGAGTGTTCCAGGGCGAGCTGGGCGAATTGAAGGTGAGGGTGAGCGTCGATAAGGAGGCTCGCACACTCACCGTATCCGACAGCGGTATCGGTATGACTGCCGACGAAATCGACCGCTACATCAACCAAATCGCATTCTCTTCGGCCGAGGAGTTTATGGCCAAATACAAAGACCAAGCCATCATCGGACACTTCGGTCTGGGTTTCTACTCGTCGTTTATGGTGAGCGACAAGGTTGAAATTCGCACCCAGAGTTTCCACCTCGAAGAGCCCACAATGTTGTGGAGCTGCGACGGCACACCCGAATACACTCTCACCGAGAGCGACACCAAGAGGGAGCGAGGCACAGATATCATTATGCACCTCTCGGAGGATGCAATGGAGTTTGCCGACAAGGGGCGCATTGAGGATATGTTGCGCAAATATTGCCGCTTCCTGCCCGTGGAGATTGTGTGTGGCAAGAAGCAGGAGTGGAAGGATGGCAAGTATGTTGACACCGACGAGGACAACATCATCAACGACACCGACCCCCTGTGGACTCGCAAGCCCAACGACATCACCGAGGAGCAGTACAAAGATTTCTACTCGGCCCTCTACCCCACCGCCGAGGAGCCTCTGTTCAGCATCCACCTCAACATAGATTACCCCTTCAATCTCACGGGTATCCTCTATTTCCCAAAAATCAGGAACAACTTTGAGGTGCAGAAAAACCGCATCCAGCTCTACTGCAACCAGGTCTTCGTTACCGACTCGGTAGAGGGTATCGTGCCCGAGTATCTCACTCTGTTGCACGGTGTTATCGACTCGCCCGACATCCCCCTGAACGTGTCGAGGAGTTATCTCCAAAGCGATAGCAATGTGAAGAAAATCTCCGGCTACATCACCCGCAAGGTGGGCGACCGTTTGCAGGAGTTGTTCAACACAATGAGGCCCGAGTTTGAGAGCAAGTGGGACGACCTAAAAATCTTCATCGAGTATGGTATCGTTACCGACGAGAAGTTCGCCGAGAAGGCCCAGAACTTTGTGTTGTTGAAGAACTCGGAGGGCAAATATTTCACCCTCGAAGAGTATCGCAACCTCATCAAAGAGAACCAGACCGACAAGAACGGCACACTCGTCTATCTCTATGCCGACAGCGTGGAGGACAAGTATAGTTTTGTGGAGGCCGCCAAGGCCAAAGGCTACGATGTGCTCCTTATGGACGGCCCCCTCGACAGCCACTTCATCAACTGGGTGGAGAGCAAGAACGAAAAGACCTCGTTTGTGAGGGTTGACTCCAACGTGGTGGAAAAACTCATCCAGAAGGAGAACGACCTCAAAATGGCACTCACTACGGCCCAGCAGGAGTTGTTGCGCCCCGTATTTGAGAGCCAGCTGCCCACCGACGAGAAGATTCACTACAACATCGCCTTCGAGTCGATGGAGCCTACCGAGGTGCCCGTTACCATCACCAGGGACGAGTGGATGAGGCGTATGAAGGAGATGGCCCAAATCAGCGGTGGCGGTATGAGCCAATTCTATGCACAAATGCCCGACGCCTACACCATTGCCGTCAACGGCAACCACCCCCTCGTGGCCGAAATCCTCGGCGATGTGGAGAGGGAGTGTGGCGACAAGGTGGCCTCGGCCGACAAGAAGATTGCCGCCGCCGAGAGCCAACTCGGCAACCTCAACACCCTCCTCAAAGACAAAAAAGAGGAGGAGATATCCACCGAAGAGCGCAACCAACGAGAGGACCTCGAAAAGAAAATCGACTCGCTCCGTGCTGGTCGCAATGAGGTACTGCGTGGCGAGGGCAAGAACAATGTGCTTGTAAAACAACTCATTGACCTTGCGCTGCTCTCCAACGGTATGCTCAAAGGCGAGAGCCTCAATGCCTTCATCCGCCGCAGCGTGGAACTCATCCACAAGCAGTAGGTGGAAATTGAGAATTGAGAATTGAGAATTGAGAATTGACAAAGTCGTTAGACGGTTGACGGTCGACGGTTGACGGTTGACGGTCGACGGTCGACGTTGGTCGGTTGACTTTTTTCCGTCCGTCCTGTGTTGGCGGACGGAAAAATTTTATAACTTTGCGAAAAATCATAAGTTATGACTATAATCCAACTCGAATACCTGCTTGCCGTGGCAAGTTGCGGTAGTTTTTCCAAGGCCAGCGAGCTGTGTTTCGTAACGCAGCCTTCGTTGAGTATGCAAATCAAAAACCTCGAAGAGGAACTCGGAGTAATACTCCTCGACCGCACAAAGAAACCCGTGGTGCCTACCCAGGTGGGAGCCATCGTCATCGAAAAGGCCAAGGAGGCCCTGCTCGCCTACAACAATGTGAGGGAGTGTGTGGAGGAGTTGCGTGGCAGCGTGGCAGGCAAGATGCGCCTCGGTGTCATCCCCACCATTGCCCCCTACCTGCTTCCCCGTGTGGTGCAATCCTTTGCAGAGAAGTACCCCAAGGTGGAGCTGGAAATCAGGGAGATGACAACGCCCGAAATCATCAAGGCGATAGACAAGGACGAGTTGGATGCTGCCATTCTTGCCGGTGGCACCTGCCCCGACCGCATCACCGAGCACGAGCTCTTCGACGACCGTTTCTATGCCTATGTGTCGCCCGATAATCCACTCTCTGCACGCACCAACCTGCGCATCGAGGACATTGCCCACAAAGACCTCCTGCTGTTGGCCGAGGGCCACTGCCTGCGCAATCAGGTGTTGGAGCTGTGTGGTGTGGCAAGCCAGCAGGAGAACTCCTACACATTCCAGAGTGGCTCGCTCGAAACACTGATGAGAATTGTGGACTCCACAGACAAGATAACGGTCATCCCCGAGATGGCCATTCCCTACCTCTCGGAGAAGGCACGCAGTCAGGTAAAAACCCTCGCAAGGGGCGCAGCAAGCCGAAAAATAGTAATTGGCGTGAGGCGCACCTATGCCAAAGAGAGCATAGTGGGAGCCCTGCGAGAAACAATCGTGGAGGTGGCAATGAAAAATTCCACCACAAAAGAGATGAATTAAGAAAGATTTATCTTATCTTTGTAAGATAAAACCCCAAAACAAGAGGGGCAAGACAAGATAATAACAACACAAAAACAGAATATGCAGAAACTTATCGACAACATCGTTGGGGCCATTCAGGACAAAAAAGGCCACAACATCGTATCTCTCGACTTGACCGAATTGGAAGGCACAATTTGTGATGCCTTCATCATCTGTAATGCCGACTCCACAACACAGGTGGATGCCATTGCCGATGGTATCGTGGAGGAGTTGGAGGAGAAACTCGGCGAGAAACCCCGCAGGGTGGAGGGCAAAACCAACGCTGCGTGGATTGCTATCGACTATGTGGATGTAATGGTTCACATCTTCCTCACCCCTCTGAGGGAGTACTATCGCTTGGAGCAACTATGGGCCGATGCACCCGCCACCCGCTACGAAAGCGAGGAGTAGAGAAAATTGAGAATTGAGAATTGAGAATTGAGAATTGAGAATTGAGAATTGAGAATGACTACCAACAATAATACTGATTTTGAGCAGCAACCCATCGAGGGCGAGCAGCAACCCAACAACGTGGAGGGTGGAAGCAATCAGCCCAACAATGAAGGCTGCGACCAACCCAACGAGGGCGGTAGCAACAACCAGCCCAATGGTGGCAACGGCAACAACCAACCCAATGGGGGCAGTGGCGACAGCCAGCCCAATGACAACATTAATGGCAGGGGCTCACAGCAAGGTCGCAGGCCACAGCAGGGTGGCTTTATGGGTGGTCCAATGATGGGCGGCCCTATGATGGGTAGTCCAAGGAGGATGCGCCGACTGATTTTCACCTTCTGGGGTGTGATGATTGCAGGACTCTTCCTGTTGAGTGTGATGGGTGGCGAAGGTATGCCCATCAAGACCGATTGGAAGGCTCTGGAAGAGATGATTGTGGAGGGAGATGTGGATAAGATTGTGGTTGTGAACAACAAAACCGCACACATCACACTCACCAAAGAGGCTGTGGAGAAATACAAACAGATGCCCGCCTACAAGGGTATTCCCGACACAGGCAAGCAGTTCACCTACAACGTGGGCAACCCCGAGATATTCCGTGAGGAGCTCCAACGTGTAGCCGACAAACACGGTGTGGAGGTACCCGTGCCCGGTTATGAGTATCCCACCAACATCTGGGGCGAGGTTCTCTCGTTCCTCCCCTACCTGCTCCTCATCTTCTTTATGGTAATGATGTTTCGTTCGGCCTCTCGTGGCCCCGCAGGAGGTGGCGGTGTGATGAACGTGGGCAAAGCAAAGGCCCAAGTGTTCGACAAGAACAACGCCAACAAGGTTACCTTCAAAGACGTGGCAGGTTTGGAGGAGGCCAAGGTGGAGATTATGGAGATTGTAGATTTTCTGCGCAAGCCCGAAAAGTACAAAGAGTTGGGCGGTAAGATTCCCAAGGGTGCACTGCTGGTGGGCCCTCCGGGAACAGGTAAGACTCTGTTGGCCAAGGCTGTGGCAGGCGAGGCAAACGTACCCTTCTTCTCCATCAGCGGTAGCGACTTTGTGGAGATGTTTGTGGGTGTGGGTGCTTCACGAGTTAGGGACCTCTTTGCACAAGCAAAGGAGAAGGCTCCCTGCATTGTATTCATTGACGAGATTGATGCCATCGGTCGTGCAAGGGGCAAGAACGCAGGCTTCTCAGGTAACGACGAGAGGGAGAACACCCTCAACCAACTCCTTACGGAGATGGATGGCTTTGGCACCAACTCGGGTGTCATCGTTTTGGCTGCCACCAACAGGGCCGACATCTTGGACAAGGCTCTGATGAGGGCCGGTAGGTTTGACCGCCAGATTGAGGTGGGCCTGCCCGACCTGCCCGAGAGGGAGGCTATCTTCAACGTGCACCTCAAAAAACTCAAACTCGAAGAGGGCCTCGACCGTTCGTTCCTCGCCAAGCAGACCCCCGGGTTCTCGGGTGCCGACATCGCCAACGTGTGCAACGAGGCGGCCCTGATTGCCGCACGCCACGACAAGAAGGCCATTGGTAAGGAGGACTTCCTCGCTGCTGTGGACCGCATCATTGGCGGCTTGGAGAAGAAAAACAAAATCATAACCGCCACAGAGAAGCGCACCATAGCCTACCACGAGGCAGGCCACGCAACGGTTAGCTGGCTCTTGGAGCACGCCAACCCACTCATTAAGGTAACAATCATCCCCCGTGGCAAGGCACTCGGTGCCGCTTGGTACTTGCCCGAGGAGAGGCAGATAACAACCACCGAGCAGATGATGCACGAAGTGGCATCGTTGTTGGCAGGCAGGGCCTCCGAGCAGCTCAACTTTGGGGCTATCTCTACGGGTGCACTCAACGACTTGGAGAGGGCAACGAAGATGACCTACGCAATGGTGTCCTACTATGGTATGAGCGAGGCTGTGGGCAACCGTTCCTACTACGACTCCACCGGCCAGAGCGACTACTCCTTGGCCAAGCCATACAGCGAGCAGACCGCCCAGATGATTGACACAGAGGCCAAAGCACTCCTCGACAAGGCATTTGCTATGGCCACCGAGATACTCACCACCCACCGTGAGGGTCTCACCGAGTTGGCCGAGTTGCTGTTGGAGAAGGAGGTTGTCTTCTCGGAGGACTTGGAGCGTATCTTTGGCGAGCGCAAAAAGAGGGCGTAGGAGAGAATTGAGAATTGAAAATTGAGAATTCAAAATTCAAAATTCAAAATTGAAAATTGAAAATTCAAAATCATTCCCTAAACTCCCTATGCTCCCTAAATTCCCTCACACTCACGGGTAACAAAAAAGATACCCAAGGGCAGAAAGAGCAGAAAGGGAAAATATTTACTAATTAAAAAGTCGGTTGACGGTCGACGGTTGACGAAAAAAAAGAGATGAGTCTGAAAGGTAAAAACTTGGGATTGCGCACCGTGAGTGGTGCGGTGTTGGGAGTGGTCGTTGTGGGCTCGGTGTTGTTGGGCTCGTGGGCCACAGCCATTGTTGCCACGCTGATATGTGTGGGAGCAATGACCGAACTCTTTGAGCTCGCCACAGGGCGTATGCCGGAGATCGTGCCTCCATACCTGCTCACACTCTGCCTCGGTGCGGGGTGGATTGTGGGTGTGGCACTCAACCCCTCGCCACTGATGTTGCTTGTGGGTTTGCTGTTTGTACCCTTCATATTCATCTTTGAGGTCTTCCGCAAGAGCACAACCACGTTGGGTAACGCTGCGGTGGCATCCTTGATGTTGCTCTATATCGCCCTACCCCTGTCGCTGCTGATGCTCATCGGTGGTGGCACGGGCGAGTGGGAGCCGACAAGGGTGCTGATGGTTGTCTTTACGGTGTGGGTGAACGACATCTTTGCCTACCTTGTGGGCTGCTCCATTGGCAAACACAAGATGTGCCCCACCATTTCGCCCAAGAAGTCGTGGGAGGGTCTGTTTGGCGGCCTACTCTTTGCGGTGGGGTTTGCTATGGTCTTTGGCTACTTTATGGAAGGCAACATACTCCTCTGGGGTGGCTTGGGACTCGCTATTGCACTCGCAGGAGTGGTGGGCGACCTGCTGGAATCGAAGATAAAGAGGGAGTGCGGAGTGAAGGACTCCGGTACCCTCATCCCCGGACACGGAGGCGTGTTGGATAGGTTTGACGCCCTGCTGTTGGCCGCCCCCGTAGCCTATGTTTATATGCTAATATTTGGACTATGAGAATAAATCCCGAAGGAAGAGAAAACGTAAAGCAGAACACCTTTGTTTTTGCTATCATAATCGCCGTGGTTACAGCCACGGCTTTGGTCTATAAATGGCCTTGGTGGGTAGTGGTGCCCGTGGAGTTGTTCCTTGTGTGGCGCATCATCTTCGTCATCAGGTTTTTCAGGGACCCTGTGAGGCCACTCCTCCAAGAGGAGGGCGCAGTGTTCTCCCCTGCCGATGGTAAAATCGTTGTTATTGAGGAGGTTGACGAGCCCAAAGTAATGGGCGGCAGATGTATTCAGCTGTCGGTCTATATGAACTTCTACAACGTCCACGTCAATTGGTATCCCGTGGGTGGAGAGATCACCTACAAGGACCACTACAACGGGGCATTCCTCTTTGCCTCCAACCCCAAGAGTTCGTCGGAGAACGAGCACACAACCATTGGGGTAAGGACCAAGAGTGGGACTACGATTATGTTCCGCCAGATTGCCGGCTGGGTGGCAAGGCGCATCGTATCCTACCCCGAAGTGGGCGACCAAGTGGAGCAGAACCACAAGGCGGGCTTCATCAAGTTTGGTTCGAGGGTGGATGTGTTTGTTCCCCTCGGCAGCGAGATTTGTGTGGGCATTGGCGACAAGGTCGTAGGCTCACAGACCGTGCTGGCCAAACTGCCGACTGCCAACCATTAACCACCTAATTGCTGATTTTTGAATTACTGACCGCTATGAAACCTACTCACAAATATCTGCTCGGTGCGTTCGGACTCGCAGCCGCCGTTGCCATCTTTTGGTTTTTTGGCAACATTGTGTTCTACATCTTCCTTGCCGGTGTACTGGCCATTATGTGTGGGCCCCTTGTGAACAAAATGGCAAGCCTACACATTGGCAAGGCCAAAGTGCCGAGGTGGGTGGCCGCCATTGTGGGCGTGATTACGATGTGGGCAGTGGTGTTGCTCTTCTTTGTGCTGTTCGTACCCCTCATTTCGGGCAAGGTAAGCGACCTTGCGCAACTCGACTACCAGAGCCTTTTGGCCTCGTTGCAAGAGCCACTCACCAATGTAGGGGCCTTCCTTCACAGATATTTCAAAATTGACATCTCAACCACCTCGCTGGCCGAGATGTTCCACAGCCAAATCGGCAACATTCTCAACGTGGACTCCATCACTTCGGTATTCTCGTCGGTATTCTCCGTTGCGGGCTCCATTGCCATTGCTGCGGTGAGTATCTCCTTCATTGCGTTCCACTTCATGAACGAGGAGGGGCTGTTTCTGAAAATACTGCTGGCCATTGCACCTTCCAAATATGGGGAGAACGTAACCCGTGCGGTGGATAAAATTACCTCGATGCTCTCTCGCTACCTGCTGGGAGTGTTGGCACAGAGTACGGTTATGATGTTGGTAATCTCGGTTATACTGATGGTGTGTGGCTTCCGCCCGCAGGATGCATTCTTTGTGGGTGTAATTGAGGGAGTGTTCAACGTGATTCCCTACGTTGGCCCTTGGATTGGCTTCTTCCTGAGTGGTCTGGCAGGCCTCACGTTTGTAACCTCGTCGGGGCTTGAGGCCGTGTGGATTGTGGCCATCATTGCCGCCACCATTGCCGTTGCGCAGTTTATCGACAACTACTTTGTGTCGCCCAACATATTCTCCCGTCAAGTCAATGCACACCCGTTGGAGATATTCATCGTTACTCTGGTGGCCGGCTCTTGCTCGGGCATTGTGGGTATGCTCATCGCCATTCCCACCTACACTATGTTGCGCATCTTGGCCAAGGAGTTCTTCTACAACTACCGCCTTGTGCGCTCACTAACCTCCAAAATGGACTAACGCCCTATGAAACGACTCGCCCTCTTGGCCCTCGCTGCCACCATTGCGTGTGGAGTGGCCACAGCGCAACCCCGCACGCAGAAAATATCCCAACACTTCCCCACCCCACAACAGAATGTAAGGTGCGAAGTGCCCATTGCCGAGAGGTTCACCTCGGCAGTGGTGAGCGTCAACGGAGTGGAGGTGGCCTCACAGGTGGACAACATCCCCGGTGTGGGCCGAGTGGTCGCCTTTGAGTATGATGCGGTGGAGGGTGCAAACAGCATAAAAGTAAGATGTGGTAAGGGAGCGCAAAAGGAGTATCCCCGCAAGGCGTGGGCGCAGATGTACTACAAAAACAAGGACAAGTCGCTCAGGAAGATTGACTTTGTGGAGGAGGGAGCCGACACTATGTACAACCGACTCCACCACCACGGCCCCGCATTCGAGAACAACGAAGTCGCCTACCGACTCTATTTCGACAAGAAACAGACGGTGGATATCTATGGCAAACGCCACCGAGGATTGGAGATTGCCAAGACGATGTGGTACCCCACCGACGAACACCTCGCAGCAGGAGCAGGCGACGATGTACTGAGGGTGAGTGGTACGGTGGGTGTGGGTACGCTCAAAGGGTGGGACGAGAAGAAACGCAAAGCCACCCACATCGACAAGTTCTCCCGCAGGGTGGCACGCATCATTGCCGATGGCCCTGTGCGTACGGTTGTGGAGATGAGTGTGGAGGGGTGGAACTACTGTGGCGACACCCTCTCGCTCCAATCGGTCTATACCCTTTGGGGCAGTGGCAGGGAGTGCAGCGTAAGGCACACCTTTGGAGGAGAGTGGAGAGATAAAACCTTCTGTACGGGCGTGCAAAAGAAATTCAGGGACCGAGAGCCACACATCACCGACAGAGCTCTGGCTGTGTGGGCCGAGGACTTCCCACAGAACGATACGGTTAAGTACAAGAAGGAGCGTGTGGGCCTGGTGGTGTGGCCTGCCAACGGAGAGGTGGATGGCTGTGAGCGTGTGGAGGACAAGGATAACTACCTCTGCCTCGTGAGGCCCAACGAGGAGGGCGAAATTTGCTACACCTTCTCCTATGTGTGGCTCCGAGAGGAGTTTGAGGAGTGGAGCAAAGAGAAGTTTTTCCGCTATGTGGACCACTTCGGTACTCAGAAATAGAACAAAATTACATAAACCTAATAAACAACCAACAACTATGAAACCTATTTTCCGAACCCTGATTGTGGCCCTCTGTGGCATCTTTGCGGTAGGTTGCTGTGGCACTGCCCAGAACGACATCTACTCCTCGCTTCCATTTGATATGCCCAAAGTGGAGCGTCCCGACATCCCCAACCGAGTGGTGTCGGTGTGCGACTTTGGTGGCGTGGGCGATGGCGTAACGCTCAACACCGAAGCCTTTGCCAAAGCCTTTGCCCACTTGGCCCAGAAGGGCGGTGGTAAGGTGGAGGTGCCTGCCGGTGTGTGGCTCACGGGCCCCATCGTGTTGGAGAACAACACCGAGTTGCACCTCGACGAAGAGGCCATCATTGTATTCAGCACCGATAGGGACCTCTATCCCATTATCGAAACAATCTTTGAGGGTAGGAACACCTACCGTTGCCAACCCCTCCTGTCGGCCTTTGGCAAACACGACGTGGCCGTTACGGGTAAGGGCATTATTGACGGTCAGGGCGCACCTTGGAGGGCCGTTAAACAGAGCAAAATTGCTCCCTCCGATTGGAACAAACTTGTGAAGAGTGGTGGCGTACTCAGCGACGACAAGAAGACTTGGTACCCAACAGAGAACTTCAAATTTGGTGCAGGCGATGCCGACCAGAACATCGCTCGCTGGGCAAAAACTCGTGAGGACTTCGAGAGCATCAGGGATTTCCTACGCCCCGTGATGGTCAACTTCAAGGATTGCCAGAGGGTGATGTTGGAGGGTCCCGTATTCCAAAACTCGCCCTGTTGGAACATACATATTGTTATTTGTCAGGACCTTATAGTTAATGATATCGCCGTACGTTGCCCTTGGTTTGCACAGAATGGCGACGGCATCGACATCGAGTCGTGCAAGAATGTTGTGATGACCAACAGCTGGATTGATGCAGGCGACGATGCTATTTGCATCAAGAGTGGCAAGGACGAGGATGGTCGCAAGAGGGGTATCCCCTGCGAGAACGTCATCGTGGAGAACTGCACCTGCTACCACGGCCACGGAGGCTTTGTTGTGGGTAGCGAAATGTCGGGTGGCGTGAAGAACGTCTATGTTAAGAATTGTCGCTTCTCGGGAACCGATGTGGGCCTGAGGTTCAAGAGCACCCGAGGCAGGGGTGGCGTTGTGGAGAACATCTACATTGAGGACGTTGTGATGAACGACATCGCAACCGAGGCCCTGCTGTTTGACCTCTTCTATGGTGGCAAGTCGGCACTCGAAGCACTCGAAGATGGCGACGGCGAGCCATCGACCGATATGGTACTCAAACCTGTGGACGAGACCACCCCACAATTCCGCAACATCTATGTTGACAATGTGGTGTGCCGTTCGGCTCGTAGGGCTATGTTGTTCAACGGCCTGCCCGAGATGAATGTGGAGAATGTGGAGGTGCGCAACACCACCATCGAGGCCGAGATTGGTGCCGAGATTAACGAGTCAACGGGCGTGCTGTTGGAGAATGTGCGCATCGTACCACGCAAGGGTGCTGCGCTGAAAATCAACAATGCCAAAGATGTGGTTGTCAAAGACTTCCTCTGCCCCGATGGTATGAGCGAGGCTGTGAAAGTTACCGGCAGCCGCAACCGCAACATCACCATCTCCTCCCCCACCGCCTCTGCCAGCAATGCCAACATCGTGGCAAAGGCAAAAGGTGCGGTGAAGTTTGAGTAGAACAAAAACAGCTAACGGCAAAAAAAGTATGAAACATCTGTTTAGGACACTGACGACACTACTCGTGTTGTGCTTGGTGGGCTGTGGCCCCGACCCCGAGGAGCCCGCACCCGAAACCATCGACCCCCCAACGGGGTTGAAGGTAACCACCACGACCACCACAACCATTGCCCTGCAATGGAACATTGTGGAGGGTGCCGAAGGGTATGAGGTGCGCTGTAAGAACGCAGCAGGCTACACCACAACTCCCAGCAGCACCACCACCGTAACCCTCTCGGGCCTCACCGAGGCCACCGAATATCAGGTGGCTGTGAGGGCCAAGAAGGGTTCGCTTGTGAGCCCCTTCTCGGAGTATATCACTGCTAAAACCGCTGCAAAAGAGGAGGTTGGCGGTGGCGGCAATGACGACCAAGGCGGCGGTGGCAACGACAACACCGGTGGAGATGACAACACGGGTGGCAATGGCGGAAATGATGATACGGGTGGCGACAACACGGGTGGCGACGATAACACGGGCAGTGGCGGAGAGGTTACACCCTCGGCCAACACCCTTGCTTTCCCCGGTGCCGAAGGTGGCGGTATGTACACCACAGGCGGCAGGGGCGGTAAGGTCTATCACGTTACCAACCTCAACGACAGCGGAGCCGGCTCGTTCCGAGAGGCCGTTGGCAAGAGTGGCCCACGCACCATCGTCTTTGACGTGGCGGGCACCATTCACCTCAAAAGCACCCTCCGCATCAACAATGGCAACCTCACCATTGCGGGCCAAACAGCCCCAGGCGATGGTATCTGCATCGCAGGCCGCACCGTGCAGGTGAGCGCAAGCAACATCATCATTCGCTACGTCCGTTTCCGACTCGGCAACGAGGATAAATCGCAGGAGGATGCCATCTGGGGCCGCTACAACAGCGATATCATCCTCGACCACTGCTCGATGAGTTGGTCTATCGACGAGGCCTGCTCGTTCTATGCCAACAAGAACTTCACGATGCAGTGGTGTGTGGTATCCGAGGCCCTCAAAAACGCAGGACACACCAAGGGCGCACACGGCTACGGCGGTATATGGGGCGGTAGGAACGCCTCGTTCCACCACAACCTGTTGGCCCACAACGATAGTCGTAACCCACGTTTCGACCATCCCGAGGTATATGACAACTATGTAAGCACCCACAGAGGAAATGCCGACTACCGCAACAATGTGGTCTATAACTGGGGCGGCAACTCCACCTACGGTGGCGAGGGTGCGGCTTGGAACGTGGTGGGCAACTACTACAAGCCGGGGCCCGCAAGTTCGCAGCGCAAGTATTTCGTGGATGCCAATGGTATCTACAACAGTAGCAAGACCGACTATGGCTATGCAAGGATGTATGTGAGTGGCAACTACCACGCTGGCTCCTATGCGGCAAGCATCAATAGCGACAATTGGAGTGGTATCTATCTGCACGACGGCACCAAACCCAGCAACCACAATTCGTGGAAATCATCCTCCCCGCTGCCCATACGCAAGGACGACTCACAGCAGTGCTACACCACAACCCACACCGCACAGCAGGCCTACGAGCAGGTGCTCGCCTATGTGGGCGCATCGCTCCGCAGGGATGCGGTGGACAGCCGTGTGGTGGGTAATGTGAGGAACGGCAACTACTCCCACAAGGGCTCCAATGGTGGCACCAACGGAATTATTGACTCCCACACCGACGTAGGCGGTTGGCCCACCCTCTCGGCCACAAGTGCCGAGGTGGCCAAGGTTAAGGACACCGATGGCGACGGTATGCCCGACAGTTGGGAGAGTGCCAAGGGGCTTAACCCCAACAGCCCGACCGACGGAACGACCAACACTCTCAACCCTTCGGAGGGATACACAAACCTCGAAATTTACCTTGCCGAGTTGGTGGAGAACATCACCAACAATCAAAACCAGAAAGGAACCTATACAACTCTTAACTAACAGGTTATGAAACACATACTCATCACCATAGCAGCCACCCTCTGCACTCTGTGGAGCGTGGGCGCACAGACCACAATCTTCGTGTGTGGCGACTCCACGGCTGCCACCAAAGACATCTCCAAAGGCACCCCCGAGAGGGGCTGGGGACACGTCTTGCAGCCATTCTTCAACCCCGATGAGGTGGTGGTGGAAAACCACGCAAAGAATGGCCGCAGTACCAAGTCGTTCGTTACCCTCGGCCATTGGCAGGTGGTGGAGGAGAGGATGAAGGAGGGCGACTATGTGCTCATCGAGTTTGGCCACAACGATACCAAAGTGGATGACACTCTGCGCTTTACCACGCCTGAGCAGTATGGACAAAACCTCTTGCGCTACATCGACATCGTGCGTAGCAAGGGTGCAACTCCCGTGTTGCTTACCCAAGTATGTCGCAGATGGTGGAAAGAGGGCGAGTTGGCCGACTCCCACGGCGAATATCTTGTGGAGTGCCACAGAGTGGCCAAAGAGAGTGGCGTGTTGTTCATTGATGCAGAGAAACTTACAAGAGATTGGCTCACTCCGCTGGGCGACGAGGGTAGCAGACGATATTTTATGAACCTGCCCGCAGGCAAATATCCGAGTCATCCCGACGGCAAGACCGACAACACCCACTTCACCGTGGAGGGCGCACGCATCGTGGCCACGATGATTGGCCGAGAGTTGGTTAAGACCATCCCTGCCCTTGCGCCCCATTACAGAGAGTGGGACTTTGTGGTGGCAAAGGATGGCAGCGGCGACTTCTTCAAGGTGAGCGATATGGTGGAGGCTCTGCCCAACTTCCACAAAGGGGCCGACCGCCCCGTGAGGGTGCTCATCCGTGAGGGTGTCTATGAGGAGAAGGTCGTTATTCCCTCCACCAAACGCAACATCCACATCGTGGGCGAAGGCGAGGTGGTGCTCACCTGGGGCGATTGGGCCCAGAAGGTTGGCCCTTGTGGCACACAACTCGGCACCTCGGGCAGCGCAACGCTCTACAACTGTGGCGAAAACATCACCATTGAGAACATCACCATCGCCAACTCGGCAGGCGAGGTGGGTCAAGCCGTTGCATTGCAGACCGTGGGCACAGGTGCCCAAACCTACCGCAACTGCCGTCTGTTGGGCAATCAGGACACTCTGTATATATATGGCGTGGGCAACCGTGATGGCGAACAGGTTGAAAAGAACATCCACTGCTACTTTGAGCAGTGCTACATAGAGGGCACCACCGACTTCATTTTCGGCTCCGGTAGGGCCGACTTTGTGGGTTGCACCATACACTCCAAAAGGGAGTCCTACATCACAGCCGCCAGCACCTGCAAGGGCCAAGAGAGGGGCTTTGTGTTCCTTAACTGCAAACTCACTGCCGCCGATGGTGTGGAGAAGTGCTACCTGGGCCGTCCGTGGCGCATCTATGCACAAACCTTGTTTATCGACTGCGAGCTGGGTGGCCACATCCGCCCCGAAGGTTGGCACAATTGGAACAAACCCGAAGCCGAGCGCACCGCACTCTATGGCGAGTGGGGCTCCACAGGCGAGGGCGCAAACACGAAATCAAGGGTAAAGTGGGCCAAAAAGTTGTCGCCCAAAGAGGTGAGAAAGATTGTGGAGGACACCACTGCCCCCACCTTCAAATAGCCCTTCCCATAGAAGCACACAATGTGCTGATATTCAAGAAAACAGCAAACCTAAAATAAAGACTACGAAGCTATGAAAAAAATCCTAATCTGCGGTGCGTTGCTGGCCACCACCCTACTGTCGGCCACAGCACAAGACAATCGTTCGGTACCGACCATCAGGGGCGACAAACCCCTCAGTGTTCGTATGGCTGAGAGCGAGATGAAGCGCATCCCCGACGCTGTCTATATGGATGGAGTGAAGAAGCCCAAGTGGAACTACACCACGGGCCTCGAACTGCTCTCCATCGTCCACGCAGGGGACCGCTACCAGATTGCCGAATTTGAAAAATATGCACTCGATTGGGTGAACACAATGGTCAGCGAGGATGGCAAGAGTATCCAGACCTACAAACTCTCCAACTACAACCTCGACCACATCTGCCCCGGCAGGCTCCTTTATAGGGCCTACGACCGCACGGGCGACAAACGCTATCGCAACGCCCTGCGACTGATGTGGGAGCAGTTGGAGGGACAGCCTCGCACCCCCGAGGGAGGCTATTGGCACAAGAAGGCCTACCCCAACCAGATGTGGCTCGATGGTCTTTATATGGCCGAGCCGTTCAAGACGGAGTATCTGAGGAGATTTGGAGGTAGTGGCATTGACCGCAAGCACGGCTACGAAGACATTGTAAATCAGTTTGTTCTGGTAGCCGAAAAGACCTACGACCCCGCAACGGGACTCTTCCGCCACGCTTGGGACTCCTCCAAAGAGATGTTCTGGTGCGACAAGACCACGGGCCTGAGTCAGCACGCTTGGCTGAGGGCTATGGGTTGGTACACCGTGGCTCTTGTGGAGGTGCTCGAAATGTTGCCCCCCAAGACCGAAGGCAGGGAAAAACTCATTGGTATTTTGGACCACATCTTCAAGACCATTCCCGCCTTTGCAAATGCCGAAAGCGGTATGTGGTATCAGGTGATGGACTGCCCCACAAGGGAGGGCAACTACGAGGAGGCCACAGGCTCCATTATGCTCACTTATGCAATGCTCAAAGCGGGCAGGTTGGGCTTTGTGGATAGGAGTTACAGGGCCAAAGGTGCCGAGCTGTATGAGAAGTTTGTGGAGCGTTTTATGCGTGAGAACGGCGACGGAACAATATCTATGATTCAGTGTTGCGCTGTGGGCGGTTTGGGAGGTAAGCAGAACCGTATGGGCGACTTCGCCTACTACCTCTCGGAGCCAATCATTGAGAACGACTGCAAGGGTGTGGGCCCCTTCATTTGGGCCTCGATGGAGTATGAAGCACTGCACAACATCGACTACCGCCCTGCCGAGTTGGTAGCCACGGAGCAAATTCCCGCCTTCCCCGGAGCCGAGGGTGGCGGTATGTGGGCCACAGGTGGCCGTGGTGGTAAGGTGCTGAAAGTTACCTCTTTGGCCGACGACGGCTCGGAGGGCACACTCCGCTGGGCTTTGGAACAAAAGGGCCCCCGAATGATTCTCTTTGATGTTGGCGGCACAATCCAACTCCAAAAGGTTTTGCACGTCAAGGAGGGTAACTTCACCCTCGCAGGCGAGAGTGCACCCGCAGGTGGCATCTGCATTGCAGGCCACGACACACGCTTTGAGGCCGACAATATCATCGTGCGACACCTACGTTTCCGCTTGGGCGATGGTACCAAATCGCAGGAGGATGCTGTGGAGTTTCGCAAATGTACGAGGGCTATCGTGGATCACTGCTCAATGAGTTGGAGCGTGGACGAGTGCGCTTCGGCCTATGGCAACAGGGACTTCACGATGCAGTATTGCCTCATAGCCGAGAGCCTCAACCACTCCACCCACAAGAAGGGCGACCACGGCTACGGTGGCATTTGGGGCGGCAGGAACGCCACCTTCCACCACAACCTCCTCGCTCACCACACCTCTCGCAACCCCCGCCTCGACCACCCGTTCATCTATTGGGGTAACGACGAGTTGCTCTATCGTGGTACGGTGGAGGTCTATAACAACGTGGTCTATAATTGGAAAAACAAAGCTTGCTATGGCGGTGAGGAGGGTTGGTGGATATTCTGCAACAACCTCTTTATGCCAGGCCCCGACACGAAGAGCAACAAGGAGTTTTTGGAGGCCTCGGTCTATAAAAAACCGGCTGCCACAGTGGGACACTACCACATCAGCGGCAACGTGATGGCAGGCAACGAGAGCATAGAGGAGGATAATTGGAACGGTGTGGGCATCAAGGGCGGCAAGAGCAGAGCCGATATTGAGATGGCTGCCCCGAGGAAGATGTTTGGCGAGCCTGCGTGGTCGGCCTACGAGAAGGTGGTTGTGCAGGGTGGCGTGGGTGCCAAGCCTGCCGACGGGGTGGACCGAAGGGTGCTGTTGGATGTGCTCTCCGGAACGGGCAAAATCATCAACTCCCAAGAGGAGGTTGGCGGCTGGCCCGAACTGAAAAAGGGTAAAATTGCCAAGGATAGCGACGGCGACGGAATGCCCGATAGGTGGGAAAAACGCCACGGCTTGGACAAGAAAAATCCCAACGACGGAGCAACCATCGGTGAGGATGGCTACTCTGCGTTGGAAAAATATCTCTTCTCGCTGACGGAGAAATAAAGCACATAACTCTGTGTAAAAGTGCACAAGGTCAACTATTAAACACGAAAAAAAGTGTAAAATAGTTGACTTTTTTTGTTGTGGGAAACAAATAAAAAAACTATATTTGCGTGTATATAGCTAACTAAAACACACAATAGACCACAAAAACAAGCAAAAAATGAGCCTTATTCCCTTGCCGGCAGTGTGCTTGGGGATGGGTGTGCAACACATATCAAACACTGTAAAATCAACAAAACCAACATATTAACCAATTTAACATTAACCAAATTTCAAACCATGAAAAACTTTACCAAAAAGTTTGCCCTACTAATCGTGGGGTTGAGCCTTGCTCTGACAGCCGAGGCTCAAAAGGTTAGCGGTATTGTTAAGGACTCGGCAGGTGAGCCTATCATTGGCGCATCGGTCGTAGTTGAAGGCACCACCAACGGTACATCCACAGGTGTTACCGGTGAGTGGAGTCTCGACGTGCCCAACGCACCGCAGAAAAAGTTGGTCTTCTCGTACCTCGGTATGAAAGACAAAACTGTGGCTATTGGCAGCCAGACCTACATCACCGTTACTTTGGAGAACGACTCCCAAGTGATGGAGGATGTTGTGGTTGTGGGTTATGCTACCGTGGCTCGTAAGGACCTTATCGGTTCGGTATCCTCGGTTGACTCCGAGACCCTCACCTCGCAACCCGTAGTGAGCGTGAGCGAAGCACTCGCAGGTAAGATGGCAGGTGTGCAGGTAACAACCACCGAGGGTGATCCCGATGCCGACATCAAAATCCGTGTTCGTGGTACAGGTTCGATTACCCAGGACTCGTCGCCCCTCTACATCGTGGATGGTTTCCCCGTGGATAACATCAACGACATCCCTTCGAGCGACATCCAGAGTATCGACGTATTGAAGGACGCTTTCTCGACCGCAATCTACGGTTCTCGTGGTGCAAACGGTGTAATCATCGTTACTACCAAGAGTGGCCAGGAGGGCAAGTTGAGCGTGAACTACAATATGTATGCCGGCGTTAAGACAATGGCCAATAGGGAGGCTATCCAGACTATGGACCCCTATGACTTCGTTCAGTTGCAGTATGAGAACTACCTCCTCAATGGTGGTTTGAGCGACAAGTACGAGCCCGTCTTCGGTATGTTCCAGGACATCGACCTCTACCAAGGCCTCAAAGGTAACGACTACATCGGCCAGATTTTCGGCAACCAGGGTCGCAGTATGAACCACAACCTCTCCATCAGTGGTGGTAAAGAGGGTTTCAGCTGGACCGCAAGTTATGCCCGTATGGAGGACGACGCAATTATGCTCGGCTCGAACTACCTGCGTAACAACCTCAACCTGAAAACCAAAATCAAAGCCAACAAAAAACTCTCCTTCGATTTCAACTTGCGTTACTCGGATACCCAAGTTCGTGGTGCAGGTGCCAACTCGTTGAACGATGGTGGTGGTTCTACCTCGGGTAGCAACGCTCGTCTGAAACACGCAGTTATCTACACTCCCATTCCCATCAAGAGCAGTGTGGAGGGTAGCGACCTCGAAGAGGACTATGGCGACTCGGCTCCTCCTGTACAGAGCCTCTATGACAATGACAAGAAGCGCAGCCGTCAGAACTGGAACCTCAATGGTGCAGTTACCTGGAAGGCTCTCAAAGGCCTCAATGTGAAGATTGAGGGCGGTTTGGACACCTACTCGCAGGCTGACTACTTCTTCTATGGTATGACCTCTTATAGGGCTGTGAACACTCCCTACACCGGTCAGAAAGGTCTTCCTTCGATTGCCTACAACGACTACGACCGCACTCGTCTGCGCAACACCAACACCATCCACTACAACGTGGCTGAGGCATTCGATTGGGAGGACAACAAACTCGACATCTTGGTTGGTCAGGAGTACATCCTCACCCAGTCGCAGAAACAGACTGCCGAGCTTGGTGGTTATCCCGACTTCTTCACTGCCGATATGGCGTGGAACTTTATGGCTTCGGGTATCTCCAACACCAACAACATCTTTTTCAGCCAAGACGACAAACTGCTTTCGTTCTTCGGTCGTGTGAACTACGACTGGAAGGGCCTCATCTCGGCCAGCGCAACAATGCGTGCCGACGGTTCGTCGAAGTTCTTGGGTGCAAACCGCTGGGGCTACTTCCCCTCGGGTGCAGTTGCAGTGCGTCTGTCGGAGATTGGTGGTTTGAAGGATGTTGAGTCGCTCGACAACTTGAAGATTCGTTACAGCTATGGTACCGCAGGTAACAACAACATCCCCTCGGGCCAGACTATGCAGACCTTCAAGGCTGCTTCGGACAACAGTACCGGTTGGATTTCGCAGGGTAACATCTACTGGTCGGCAGGTAAGACCATGCCCAACCCCAACTTGAAGTGGGAGACTACCGTTTCGCACAACATCGGTTTGGACTTCTCGTTCTTGAACGGCAAGGTTAGCGGTTCGTTTGAGGCCTACCGCAACAACACCAAAGACCTTCTGATTAACTTCCCCACCGCAGGTAGTGGCTATGATACTCAGTATCGCAACCTCGGCGAGGTACAGAATCAGGGTTTGGAGGCAACTTTGAACCTCACCGTATTTGAGACCAAGAATGCAGGTTTGACCATCTCGGCCAACGCTTCCTACAACCAGAACAAGGTTGTAACTCTCGGTATGGACTACATCTTGGAGAGCTCCAACTGGGCTTCGACCGAGATCAAGGGTGACTACCTCGTAGAGGCAGATCAGCCTATGGGTAATATGTACGGCTACCGCTACGATGGTTTCTACACCGTTGACGACTTCAACCTCGTTGATGGCAAGTGGGAGCTGAAAGAGGGCGTTGCTGATGCAAGCGAGATTGTTGGTGCAAACTATATGCGCCCCGGTGCTCGCAAGTTCAAAGACCTCTCCGGCGATGGTGAGATTACCACCGACAACGCCGATAAGGATATCATCGGTAACGCACTGCCCGACTGGACCGGCGGTTTGATTATCTCTGGTTGGATTGGTGGCTTCGACTACTCGGCCAACTTCAATGGCGTATTTGGCAACGAGATTTACAATGCCAACAAGATTGAGTTTACTTCGACTCGTAAGTACAACTACCGTAACTTGTTGAACACTATGACCGTTGAGAACCGCTGGACCAACGTGGATTGGACCACCGGTGAGCTCGTGAACGACCCCGACAAGTTGGCAGAGATGAATGCCGGCAAGACCGAGGGCTCGCCTATGATTTATAACGCTGCATTCAGCGACGATGCTGTTGAGGACGGTTCGTTCGTTCGTTTGGCAAGCGTAACTTTGGGTTACACCTTCCCCGAGAAGTTGACCAAACGTGCAGGTATCCAGAGCTTGCGTATCTATGCTACCGGCTCGAACCTCTTCTGCTGGACCAACTATTCGGGCTACGACCCCGAGGTTGACTCACGCCGCAGCACTCCTCTTACTCCGGGTGTTGACTACTCGGCCTATCCAAAGAGCAGAGGTGTAGTATTTGGTCTTAACCTCACATTCTAAACCTCTTAAAAGACTATGAAAGCGATGAAAAAGATTGCATATATTATAATGATGATTGCCGCATCCGCATCGTTGTACTCTTGTACGGGCGATTTCCTGGATGTGGAGACCAAGTCGGAGTTCGATGAGTCGGTTGTATTCTCGAACTACACCTTGGCGGAGTACAACATTTTCTCCATTTCGGCTGCATTTGGCGAGACTAACGGCCACCGTGGTCGCTACCTCCCCTACTATGGTTTCAATACCGATATTGAGTGGAACAACAACACCGACGCCGGCGACAAACTCGACTTGTCGGCCTACGATACCAAGAGTGGTAACGGCCAGATGAGTAACAGCAACGGTCCTATGGAGTGCCTCTACAAAGGTATCGAGAGGGCCAACCTCTGTATCAAGGGTCTGAAAACCTATGGTAACATCGAGAACGACAAACAGATGGCTTACCTCTATGGTGAGGCACTCACCCTGAGGGCTGTGCTCTACCACGACCTGCTGAAAGGTTGGGGTGATGTTCCCGCTCGTTTCGAGCCCATCACTTCGGAGACCATCTACATTCCCAAGTCGAATCGTGATGTGATCTACAAACAACTCCTTTCGGATCTCGAAACCGCAATTCCTATGCTCTACTGGCCCGGCGAGAGCACACAGACTATGCGTACCGACCGCATCAGCAAATCGTTCGCAATTGGTATGTATGCCCGTTTGGCATTGGCTGCAAGTGGCTACGCTCTGCGCCCCGATGAGGGTATGATTGGCACCAACAACCCCGGTTCGGTTCGTAAGACCAACGACCCCGAGTTGCAGGCCAGCGTGCTCTATCCCAAGGCTCTCAACTACCTCAAAGAGGCTATCAACCAGAAGTGCAACAGCCTCTACGGCAACTACATCGACCTCTGGAAGAGTGTGAACGATATGGACCTCACCGCAGGCAAGGAGACCCTGTTCGTTATTCCTTTCAGCGATGGTCGTGGTAGGTGGAACTTCACATTCGCCATCAGGGACGAAGACCTCGGTAGCAGGGGTGGTTCGGCAGGTCCTGTACCTACCCTCTACTTTGCTTATGATGCAAAGGACGTTCGTAGGGACATCAGTTGCGTGAACTTCAAGTGGGAGAAAGGCCACGTTGCCGCACCCACCAGCGTGAACAACTGGTACTTTGGTAAGTATAGGTTTGAGTGGCAGATTAGGGCTCCCTTTGGTGGTAGCGGTAGTAACGACGACGGTGTGAAACCCGTTGTTATGCGTTATGCCGACATTCTGCTGATGGCTGCCGAGATTGCCAACAGCACCGAGTGTGGTGCAAGGGATGAGGCCTTCGCAAAGAATTGTCTGTTGGAAGTTCGCAAGAGGGCATTCAAGGGCAACGAGAGCACTGCACAGAGCTATGTTAACGCTCTGACCGGCGAGCAGAACATCCAGGCTGCCATCGAGGAGGAGAGGAAGTTTGAGTTTGTGGGCGAGTTCTTGCGTAAGGGCGACCTTATCCGTTGGGGTAAGCTCGGCAGCACTCTCAAAGCAACCAAGCAGGATCTTATCGACTTTGCACAACTCACTGGTAAATACACTTACCTGAGCGGCGACCTCTACTGGAAACCCAATGGCGCAGAGGGTATCACTATCTACGGCTTGGAGCCCAACCAGAAGGCTGCTCCCGCAGGTGCCGAGGGCGAGTGGACACACATCAAAGAGTACATCAAACTTGAGAGGTTCTACTCGGACAAGGCAAAGGTTTATGCCTACGATGTACTCTACATCAACGACCCCGACACTCGTCAGTTCTGGCCCTTGTTTGATGCAACTTGTGTAGCCAACACCGAGCTGAAAAACGACTATGGTTATGCAGGCTCAACTGCAACCGAGTAAAGAGAGAATTTTGACACTTATACCTTTGAATAATATAAGTAAGTTATGAAAAAGTTATTTAGAAACATAGCATTGTTTGCTGCGACAGCCGTGGCAGCGGTGGGTTGTGCTCCCGAGCAGGGCGAGATGATCGACACCATCGAGCTCAACCGTGCGCTGACCCCGCTGGAATTCAAAGCAAGCGTTATTGCCTCCAAAGGAACTGATGTCGAGTTCTCGTGGGAGGCTATGGAGGGCACCGAGAAGTACACACTTCAACTCTTTGCCGCTGCCGAGGATGCAGAGGGCAACACCGTTGCTCCCAACTACGACGAGGCTTCGCCCATCGAAACCTACATCGTATTGCCCGAGGAGATTCCCTTTGTGGTTGAGAACCTGCCCGTAGATAAGAGCTTCTACGCAAGGGTTAGGGGCCACAAAACCAATGTTGAGGACTCGCACTGGGCTGTGTTGGAGGAGGATTTCTCCACCTACCCCGTTCGTAGCAACCTCTATCCCAAAGCCATCGAGCGTGGCACCGACTACATCGTCATCGAGTGGAACGCTGCCGAGGACAAGGCCGACCTGACCAGCGTCCGTGTTGCTCCCGTAATGGGTGGCGAGGAGAAGGTTGTTGCCTTGGAGAGTGCCGACAAGAATGCGTGCAGCAAGAAGGTGGAGGGCCTCGTGGCTTGCACCAACTACCGCATCGAGCTGATTTATGGTAAGGCAGGCTCTCGTGGTATCACCACCGCTTGGACTCGTCCTTCGACCGAGGGTACCAACCTCGTGGAGTCTGCTGAGGCTATCATCAATGCCCTCACCGGCACTATCGGCCCCGTTAAACTCCGTTTGGCCTACAATGATGGCGTACCCTACGACCTCTCTTCGGTGGCTTCGATTCAGTGTGAGCCCACCTTCATTGGTGAGACTACCGCCGATGGTAAGAAACCCGTCATCAGTGGTTTGCAGGTTATCTCCACCGGTAAGGTGTTCCATATGGAGGACATCTACTTTGATGGCGCAGGCAAGGTTAGCTTGTTGCAGAACGATGCTCCCGCTGATGCTCCCGCAACCATCGAGTTCATCAACTGCGAGATTACCGGATATGAGCGTAGCCTCTACGTTTCGAACTCTACCGGTTCGACCGAGAAATTCTTGCTCGACGGTGTCTATCTGCACGACATCAACCCCGAGGGTGAAAGCGGTGGCGACCTTATCGACTTCCGTAAAGGTACCCACAAGGACATCCGTTTGCAGAACTCCACGTTCTACGATTCGGGCCGTACGTTTATGCGTCTGTACGACAGTGCTAACTTGCAGGTTGAGAAAGTGAACATTGTGAACTGTACGTTCAATATGGTTACCTCGACCAAGAGCAGCTCCAACAACCAGGGTATCGTTGGTTGGAAAACTCAAAGTGCAACCAATGCTACCGAGTTCAACATCACCAAGTGTGTATTCCTCAACCAATGCCACGACAACGAGGACAAGACTGATGCATCGAAGTCTTGGGTACGCATCGCTCGTAACAGTACCGACTCCTACGCTCCTACCTGCTCGGGCAACTACTACTACAATGTGGGTGCCGCTTGGTTTACCGTTGGTACCACCAACCTTGCAGGCGAGACTTTCAGCGAGGCTACTGCTTTGGCCGATGGCGGTCAGATTCTGACCGAGGATCCCTGTGTGAACTCGTTGGCTAACAAACTCTACCTCAACACCACCAGCGACATCTCCGCCAAGAAGGTGGGCGACCCCCGTTGGTGGAATGCACAGCAGCCCATCGTTATTCGTGCTACCGAGCTGACTCTCGAAAGCGAGCCTCGTGTTTGGGACTTCACCGTGAAGAGCAAGTTCGACACCGAGACCTTGGAGAAAGCAACCATCATCGACAACGTACGCATCTATGGTACCGCAGAGGTACCCGCAGAGGTTGTTATGGGTAAAGGTGTTAAGTTCAGCAAGGGCGCAATGGTTAACGCCGAGGGCGAGCCCGAGTACAGCGCAGTTGGTGTGTTGACCGAGGGTTATGGTGCTATCGTTGTTACCGCACAGGGCGAGACCGGCATTGAGACTATGCAGGTATTGGCCGGTGGCGACCGCTACACCATCTTGGCCGATGGCGAGCCTCACAAGGTTGTTTTGGGCGACTTGGCAGGCGAGAACAACATCTACGTTCTGGCTTCGAGCGCAGTAACCCTCACCAAAGTTGAGTGGACCAAAGACCTCACTCCCGATCAGACCGTATTCCCCTTGGCTAAACCCGCCATCACCCTCTCGGCAACCAGCCTCGACGAGGGCACTGCCGAGGCAGTAACCGTATCGTGGGCAGCCGTTGAGAATGCAGCCAGCTATGTACTCACCGGCCTCGGTCAGACCCTGACCTTCACTGCCGACCAGCCTCTGGAACTGACCGTTCCCGCCGAGCAGGTTGCAGCAATGGCCGTTGGCGAGTATGAGATTACCCTGACCGCTTATCCCGTGGAGACCTCTACCAAGTACAGCGTATCCGATACCGCCACCGCAACCTTCAAGATTAAGAAAGTTGTACTCGGCGGCGAAGTAACCCTCTCTTGGGACTTCTCGTCGGCAGCTTGGGCTGACGTAATCGCAGAAATCAAAAACGACAAGAGTTGTACCACCTACAACAAGACTATTGATGGTTTGACTCTGAGTACCGCCACCAAATACTTGCAGGCTGCAGATAACTACATCCAAATGGGTGGTAGTGGTAGTACCACTGAGCGTGTATTCACATTTACTGCTCCTGCCAATGGTACACTCAAAGTTACTGTTGCGGGTGCGGGTAAAGAAGCCCTCGATCGCAATGTCGTCGTTCAAGTAGGTTTGGAGGGTGAAGCAACCAAACAAGTTGGTGGCGTATGGCCCGATGCAACTGAACTCACTTGGGATATTACCTCAAATGGCGAAACCGTTTACATCTACACCGATGCAGGTTTGAGGTTCTACAAGATTGAGTACACCTACGTTGCTGCTCCCGTAGAGCAGACCATCTCTTGGGGACACGAGGCTTTCAATGACATTTGGGTCAATGGTTGCGCAAGCAACACCGGCAATATCGACGCTACATTTGTTAGTGGTACAATGACCGCAGGTGGCAACCTCACCAAAGATGCCGATGGCTTCACCTACAATGGTTTACAGTTCGTTTTGGGTGGTGGTAAGTTTAAGTTCGGTCAGAACAACAACGCCGCAGGCGAGTTGGCTACCCGTGTACAGTTTGGCGGTAGTGGCAACACTGGTAAGCAGGTGCTCATCTTCGAGGCTCCCGCAGCAGGTGTGCTCAAAGTTGAGGCTGTTAGCTCTGGCGATACAAGCCGTCCTTTGAAAGTGGTTGTTGACAGCACCGAGGTTGCTTCGTTCGACACTCCCGACAAGACCCAGGCTCCCGCCATCTTTGAAGTGGATTGCACTACCGCAGTTGCTGGCTCGAAGATTTATATCTACAGTGGTAACAGTGGTATCAACCTCTTCTCAATCAGCTACACCTACAAACAGTAGTCTTAGCATAAACTTTTTCAGCACAAGGGCTGCCCCACAAAGGGGTGGCCCTTTGTTGTTTTTAGAAGAGGGTAGGTAGAGCACAAAATTTTCTTGTTTTGTGGCACTTATTTGTACCACTATGTGAAAAGTTTTTCGTATCTTTACGATGCGTAAGACTATGCAATAAAAAACGATAACCTATAAATACACTTTTCGCTATGAAAGCTTTCAACGACAGCAACTTCCTGTTGCAAACCGAAACAGCTCAAAGGCTTTATCACGAGCACGCTGCAAAGGTGCCCATCATCGACTACCACTGCCACCTCATCCCCGAGTATGTGGCCAACGACCACGTCTTCGAAAACCTATCGAAAGTGTGGCTCGAAGGCGACCACTACAAGTGGAGGGCTATGCGTACCAATGGTGTCGATGAGCGTTTCTGCACAGGTAAGGATACCACCGATTGGGAAAAATTCGAGAAGTGGGCAGAGACCGTTCCCTACACTATGCGCAACCCTCTCTACCACTGGACTCACCTCGAACTGAAAACCGCCTTCGGTGTGGACAAGCTCCTCAACCCCACAACCGCACGTGAGATTTACGACCACTGCTCCGCAATGCTCCAAACTCCCGAGCGTTCGGCACGAGGTCTGATGTTGCACTACAACGTGGAGACCGTCTGCACCACCGACGACCCCATCGACTCGTTGGAGCACCACATCAAGTGTGCAAAGGACAACTTCGGTGTGAAGGTGTTGCCCACGTGGAGGCCCGACAAGGCTATGGCCGTGGAGAACCCCGCAAACTTCCGTGCCTACATCGACCGCTTGGCCGAGGTTAGTGGTGTGGAAATCAAGTGTTTCGACGATGTGATTGAGGCTCTCCAAGTGCGCCACAACTTCTTCGAGAGCGTTGGTTGCCGCCTATCGGACCACGGCATCGAGGAGTTCTATGCCGAGGACTA
This sequence comes from Tidjanibacter sp., assembly GCA_045614965.1. GTDB lineage: Bacteria > Bacteroidota > Bacteroidia > Bacteroidales > Rikenellaceae > Tidjanibacter. The sequence goes on along the minus strand of JAZLDY010000003.1, from coordinate 23,084 downwards.
CACCCACGGCGAGGTGGAGGCTCTCTTCCAGAAGGTATATGGCGGAACGGCCCTCACTCCCGAGGAGACCAAGAAATACAAGACCGCAATGATGGTGGAGTTTGCAGTGATGGACCACGCAAGCGGTTGGACACAGCAGTTCCACTATGGCGCAATCCGTGATAACAACAGCCGTATGTTTGCGCAGCTCGGCCCCGACACCGGTTTCGACTCCATCGGCGACTTCACCGTAGCCAAAAATATGTCCAAGTTCTTCAATATGCTCGACAAGGAGGACAAACTCACCAAGACCATCATCTACAACCTCAACCCGAGGGATAACGAGATGATTGCCACAATGTTGGGTAACTTCCAGGATGGTCGCTACGGTGCCGGCAAGATTCAGTTCGGTAGCGGTTGGTGGTTCCTCGATCAGAAGGACGGTATGGAGAAACAGATGAACGCCCTGTCGGTGTTGGGTCTGCTCAGCAGGTTTGTGGGTATGTTGACCGACAGCCGCAGCTTCCTCTCCTACCCCCGCCACGAGTACTTCCGCAGGACATTGTGTAACCTCATCGGTAACGATGTGGAGAACGGCCTGCTGCCCGCAAGCGAGTTGGACTTCATCGGTCAGATGGTGGAGAACATTTCGTACTACAACGCCAAGAACTATTTCAAATTCTAAACACATATACACAACCTAAATAACCCATAACACTATGGAACTCAAAGCACTCAACAAGCAAAACGTGGAGAAACCCGTTCTCCCCATCAAGATACTGCAATTTGGCGAAGGTAACTTCCTGCGTGCATTTGTGGATTGGCAGATTGACAAGGCCAACGAGGCCGGCATTATGAACCACGGCGTGGCTATCGTGCAGCCCATCGACAAGGGTATGGCCGGTATGCTCGAAGCACAAGACTGCCTCTATCACGTCTATTTGGAGGGCGTGAAGGACAAAAAGCCCGTGAAGGACATCCGTCTGGTTAAGTGTGTGCAGTGTGCCATCAACCCCTACGAGGAGTATGAGGCATACGAGCGCATCTTCCTCTCGCCCGAGTTGGAGGCTACCGTGTCGAACACCACCGAGGCCGGTATTCGCTATGAGGAGGGTGATGACCTGTGGGCACTGCCCCCAAAGAGCTACCCCGCAAAGATGACCGCCCTATTGTACAAGAGGTTCAAACACTTCGCAGGCGACCCCACCAAGGGACTCTGCATCATCTGCTGCGAGCTGATTGAGAACAATGGCTCCACTTTGAGGGAGTATGTTTTGCGCCACGCAGAGTACAACAAGTTGGGCGAGGATTTCATCGAGTGGGTGGAGAAGTATTGCCACTTCTGCGACACCCTCGTTGACCGCATCGTTCCCGGCTTCCCCAGGGAGAACATCGCCGAGATTAAGGAGGAGTTGGGCTTTGACGACAACCTGGTGGTTAAGGCCGAATTTTACCACTTGTGGGCTATCGGTGGCCCCGGTTATGAGGAGGTACAGCGCAGGTTGCCACTCGACAAGGCTGGTCTGCACGTTATCTTTATGCCCACCATCAAACAGTTCAGGGACAAGAAGGTACGCATCCTCAATGGCTCGCATACGGGTATGGTACCCATCGGCTTGCAGATTGGTTGCGAGACCGTTATGGACGCATTCAACAATGCCGACTTGGAGGCCTTCGTGAACACGATGGTTGCCGAGGAGGTTATTCCTATGATTGAGGAGGACCAAGAGGAGTTGAAGGCCTTTGCCGCAGGCATCTTGGAAAGGTTCTACAACCCCTACATCCGCCATATGCTCAAAACCATCTCGCTCAACTCGCTCAGTAAGTGGGAGACCCGCAACTTCCCCACCGTGTTGGATAATTGGAAGAAGGCAGGCAAAGTGGCCGAGAAGGAGCTCTTCACATTCGCTGCACTGCTCACGCTGTATAGTGGCAAGGTGGACTTCACTCCCGACGACACCGCCGAGCACGTTGAATTCATCCAGAAGGTGTGGAACAGCGAGGATGTGGATGCAACAGTTAAGGCCATCGTGGAGAACAAGAACATCTGGACCGTTGATTTCACCGAGGTTGAGCCCTTCGAGGAGAAGGTGGCAGGCTATGTGAAGGTTATCCTCGCCGAGGGTATGGCTGCGGCTCTGAAAAAGATGTTGTAGTCAACCTTGTCAACCCATTAGAAAGAGGATAACATTATGACAGAGGAAAGGGATAAGTGTCTGTACTGCCGCAACAAGGCTGTGCTGGACGAACTGATGATTAAGATTTGCGACTTGGACGTGTCCACCCTCTATCTGTTCCGTGAGCAGACCCACAAGGGAAGGTGCGTGGTGGCCTACAAGGACCACGTCAACGAGCAATTCGACATTCCCGAAGCAGACTTTGTGCGCTTTATGCTGGACGTTAGGCGCACGGCACAAGCCATCAAAGCAGCCTTTGCGCCCAACAAGGTCAATTGGGGTGCCTATTCCGACACCCTGCGCCACGCACATTGGCACATCGTGCCCAAGTATGAGGGCCAGGCCGAGTGGGGCGGTGTGTTTGCTATGAACCCCAAGCAGACCTACCTCACCGAGGAGGAGTATGCAGAGGTGATTGAGCAAATCAAGAGCAAACTGTAAGGAACAACAGAACAACCGAGGGGAGTGTGTGGCGCACATTGGGGCCTCCCACTCCCCAAAATTTCATGAATGGAAAGCAATATGAAACGCTATCTGAAAATAAACGAAGCCGACAATGTGGCCATCGCTTTGGACGACCTTTCAAAGGGCGAAGTGGTGGAAGTCGGAGGTGTGCAAGTGGCTCTCGTAGAGGACATTGCCAAGGGACACAAGGTGGCTCTGTGCGACATTGCCGAGGGAGAGAATGTGATTAAATATGGCTACCCCATCGGCCACGCCACACGTCCCATCTCGAAGGGCGAGTGGATTCACAGCCACAACGTGAGGACCAACCTGCACGACAACTTGGAGTATGCCTACGAGCCCAAAATCGCCCCCAAGCACTACCCTGCCGACGAACGCAAGGTGATGGGCTATGCGAGGAAAAATGGCGATATGGGTATCCGCAACGAGTTGTGGGTTATCCCCACGGTGGGCTGTGTGAACGGTCAGGCCGAGGCTATCGTCAAGAGGGTTAAGGCCGAGATGGACTGTTCGCATCTGGACGATGTGAGGGTCTATACCCACCCCTACGGATGTTCGCAACTCGGCGAGGACCACCGCAATACACGCAAGGCTCTGGCCGATATGGTACACCACCCCAACGCAGGCGCAGTGCTCGTGTTGGGCCTCGGTTGCGAGAACAACCAAGTGAGCGAGTTCCAAAAGGAGATTGGCTCGTGGGACGAAGAGAGAGTGAGGTTTATCGTTGCCCAAGAGGTTGAGGACGAGATTGAAGAGGGCGTAAAGGTGTGTGGCGAGTTGGTGGAGATTACCCGCCACGATGTGCGCACTCCACAGCCTCTGTCGAAGTTGAAAATTGGTCTGAAATGTGGCGGTAGCGACGGCTTTTCGGGCATTACGGCCAACCCGCTGGTGGGCCTCTTCTCCGACTGGCTCATCGCACAGGGTGGCACGACCATCCTCACAGAGGTACCCGAAATGTTTGGTGCCGAGACGATACTGATGGACCGTTCGGAGAATAGGGCCATTTTCGACCAGACGGTGTGCCTTATCAACGACTTCAAGGACTATTTCAAACGCTACGACCAGCCCATCTATGAGAACCCCTCGCCGGGTAACAAGAAGGGCGGTATCACAACCCTCGAAGAGAAATCGCTCGGTTGTGTGCAGAAAGGCGGTGCGGCTACCGTGGTTGACGTATTGGACTACACCGATAGGGTTAAACGCAATGGACTCAATCTGTTACAGGCCCCCGGCAACGACCTTGTGGCCTCGTCGGCATTGGCTCTGAGTGGCTGCCAGATGGTGCTCTTCACAACGGGTAGGGGTACTCCCTTTGGTAGTTTTGTTCCCACGATGAAGATTTCGACCAACAGCCGACTCTATGAATTCAAGCAGTGTTGGATTGACTTCAACGCAGGTACACTCGTGGAGGATGAGGAGGCCGATGTGGTACTCAACCGCTTTATTGACAAAGTGTTGGCCACTGCCAATGGCGAACTTCTCAAACACGAGGAGACGGGCTTCAAAGAGGTGGCGATATTCAAAACCGGTGTTACGCTGTAAAATTGAAAATTGAAAATTGAAAATTGAAAATTTTAGGTTAGGGGCAATAGTCTTGCTATTAACCGGACTTTTGTGTGGGTGCAGTCCGAAGGAAAAGACCCATTGGGTGGTGGCGGCCGATGGGTCGGGCGACTACCGTTCGGTGCAGGAGTGCTTTGATGCACTACCCTCAAAACCAACCACTTGGCGCACCGTAGAGATAAAGGCGGGCGAGTATAGGGAGAAGGTTACACTGGACGTTTACAAGGACAAGGTGCACATCGTGGGGCACGATGGGGCCACAATCGTGTGGGACGACCACACGGGCCGAGTGGAGAGCGACGGACACGTTATGACCACCTACGACACTTGGACCTTCTCCGTGCAGGCCGATGACGTGGTGGTGGAAAACCTCACCATCTGCAACGATGCAGGCGAGGTTGGGCAAGCCGTGGCTGTGGAGACCCGTGGCGACCGCATCGAGTTTATAGACTGCCGTATGTTGGGCGACCAAGACACCTTCTTCACCAAAGGTTACGCTTCGAGGCTCTACCTGAGGGGGTGCTACATCGAGGGCACAACCGACTTCATCTTTGGCCCCTCCATTGCCCTATTCGACTCTTGCAGGATACATTGCAAGAGGGACTCCTACATCACAGCCGCCTCCACAACCGAGCGCAATCGCTATGGTTACGTCTTCCGCAACTGCACCATCACCGCTGCCGAAGGGGTGAAAAAACTCTACCTCGGTAGGCCTTGGAAGCAGACTGCCAAGACGGTCTTTTTAGGTTGCGACCTCCCCTCGGCCATACGTCCCGAAGGGTGGCACAATTGGAACGACCGCAGGCGTGAGGAGCACTCCTTTTATGCCGAATGGGGTTGCACGGGCGAAGGTGCCGACCGCAAAGGGAGGGTGAAGTGGAGCTATGAGCTAACCTCCGAGCAGGTGGCCGACTACACGCCCGAGAAAATCTTTGCCTTCAAGACCGGCTCGGAGGCCTTCCGTTGGGACTGGATGCCCACGAGCCTCACCAAAGAGTAGGGGCATTTGGTACCGACACAAAAAAACATCTGCAAACAATGAAAAAACTCACCACACTTGCAATCGCAATGCTGACTCTGGGTGCCACCTCCTCGTGGGCCCAAGGTGTGAGCAAAACGTGGGTGGCCGACCAAGGTGATGGCACCTACAAAAACCCCGTCCTCTATGCCGACTACTCCGACCCCGACGTTATCCGTGTGGGCGACGACTATTGGATGACATCTTCGTCGTTCGACTGCATCCCCGCACTCCAAATACTCCACTCCACCGACCTTGTGAATTGGGAGTTTGCGGGTGCTGTGAGGAGTTACATCCCCAACGAAGTGCAGAGCAAGCACGGCAACGGTGTGTGGGCACCATCCATAAGGTACCACAACGGGCTCTACTACATCTATTGGGGCGACCCCGATGTGGGTATCTATATGACCTGCGCCACCGACCCAAGGGGCGAGTGGAGCACCCCACATCTTGTGTGTGAGGGCAAGGGTATGATTGATGCCTGCCCCTTGTGGGACGACAATGGGAAGGCCTACCTTGTGCACGCTTGGGCAGGAAGTAGGTCGGGAATGAAGAGCATACTCTCGGCCTCGGAGATGTCGCCCGATGGCAGGAGCCTTATTGGCGAGGAGGTGCTCCTCTTCGACGGCCACGGCGACCACCCCACCGTGGAGGGCCCCAAGTTTTACAAACGTGATGGCTGGTACTACATCTTCGCACCCGCAGGTGGTGTAAAGGAGGGTTGGCAGTTGGTGCTGCGTTCCCGTGAGCCACTCGGCAAGTATGAGTGGCGCAAGGTGTTGCATCAGGGCGATAGCGACATCCACGGCCCACACCAGGGCGGCTGGGTGGAAGACACCGCAGGCGATAGTTGGTTTCTGCACTTCGAGGATAGGTATGCCTATGGGCGTGTGGTGCATCTCCAACCAATGGAGTGGACCGCCGATGGATGGTGTACGATGGGTGTGGATAGCAACCACGACGGCATCGGCGAGCCCGTGAGTACCTACCGCAAGCCACATTCCAACGTGCCCACAAAGATATGCACCCCCACCGAGGGCGACGAGTTCAACAACGGCACTTTGGGGCTGCAATGGCAGTGGTATGGCAGCCATCCGCAGAGGAATTGGGCTATGCTCTCCCCCGAGGGTTTCCTGCGCCTCAACTGCCGTCCCTACGATAACATCTATGAGGCACAAAACATCATAGCACAAAAGATTACCGCACCCAAGCAGACCATCACCGCCAAGGTGCGTTTCACCGCCGGCGTGGATGGCGACCGAGCAGGTATGATTATCCACGGCAGGGACTACGCCACCCTTTCGTTTATCAGGCGAGAGGGCCAAGTCAGTCTTGTGCAGACCATCTGCAAGGGTGCCGACAAGGGCTTGGGTGAGAGAGTTGTGGAGGAGAAAACCATCACACCCAAGGAGTGGATGTGGTTGCGTGTGGAGATTGTGGAGGGCGCCAAATGCAGGTTCTTCTACTCGCTGAACGGCAAGCGTTGGGAGCCACTATGGGAGGAGTTCACCGCCAAGGAGGGCGTGTGGATTGGAGCCAAGTGGGGTCTGTTTGCCGTAACCAGCGGCAAGAAAAACGACCACGGCCGTATGGACATCGATTGGGTGAGAGTGGAGTAGAACCTGACAATTCAAAATTGACAAAACGTTGTTTTGTCTAAAATGCTCCCGCTCGGCAGAGTCTGCAAGCAGCCTTTGCGCTCGCTTACTCGCATTTGCCAAAACTCAAAATTTCTCCCATATCAAAATTCCTCCCCTAAGTTAGGGGAGGTGGCTGAAAGCCGGAGGGGTCTGTAAAGCCACTAATGGCTAATGGCTAACGGCTAAAAATCAAAACAGCCTACGAGATTTCGTAGGCTGTTTTGATTTTTTATTTGAAAAGTCGTGGTAGCAGGTCCACTAGATAATCTCGCCAGACGTTCCACTTGTGGGCACCCTCGGTGAGGTTATAGTGGTGTGGGTAGCCTTTCTCCTCCAACATACGGCGAAACTCCACGTTCTCCTCCATAAGGTAGTCGCTCCGACCGATGGCCACATAGAAGAGTGTGGGCTTTTCGGCAAACATCGCAGCGATTTTGGAGTCCAAATCGTCATACACAGGCGACTCCATACGGGGCTTCACCGCAGGCGAAAAGAGCCCCACATAGTCGAACATACCGGGGTTGTTGGCCGCAAGGCACAGAGAGTGGCCACCACCCATCGAAAGTCCCGCAACGGCACGGGCAGAGGGTTTGCGCACCACACGGTAGTGGCTCTCCACATAGCGCACAATGTCGCCAAACGAAGCCTCAAAGGAGCCATCCAGCGAGCCACCAAAATAGGGTTTATACATACCCTCGTCGCTCTGACCCGGAGCCGACTTGTGAGCCGTGTTACCATTGGGCATAACCACAATCATAGGCACCGCACGTCCCTCGGCAATGAGGTTGTCGAGAATCTGCACCGCACGACCAAACTCCTGCCAGCAATCCTCGTCGCCACCCATTCCGTGCAGAAGATAGAGCACAGGGTAGCGACCCTTACCCTTCTCATATCCCGCAGGGGTATAGACACTCATACGCCTATCCATCCCCAGCGTGGGCGAAGGATACCACACCTTGGAGAGTGTTCCGTGGGGCACGTTGTGGACCATATAGTCGTCGGCCTTACCGCCACCCACAATGAAATAGGGGTAAAAATCGGCCACGTTGCGGATGACATAGAGGTTGTTGGGGTCCATAACCATACGTCCGTCCACATTGAAGCGGTAGTGATAGAGTTCGCTGGGGAGTGGCTCGGTAGTGATGCTCCACACCCCCTTGTCGCCCTTGGTCATAGCCAGCGGACGGCGCACAAAATCACCCACCACCTTGACACTCTCGGCCTTGGAGGAGGTGTAGCGAAAGGTAACACTGCCGTCGGGGTGCACCTCGGGCGAGAACACCTTGGTAGGCTCCTGCGCAAATGCCACCACAAGGGCACACAGCAGGGCGAAGATTGCAGTTGAAAGACGTTTCATAGTTTGTAACTTAAAGGGGCAGAAAGAAAAAATTAAATGGAAAATGGAAAATGGAAAATTATGGTGCCTGCGGCGCACTATAAATTAACTCCACTTAACTCCCAAACTAATTTACTCCTCGCTGATGGTAATGGAGAAGATGAGGTCGCCGGGGCGGATGTCGTCAATCACATCCACACCCTCCACCACCTTACCAAAGCAGGTGTGGACACCGTCGAGGTGCTGGGTGTTCATACGGTTGTGGCAGATGAAGAACTGCGAGCCACCCGTGTTCCTCCCCCTGTGGGCCATCGAGAGCACTCCCCTATCGTGGTACTGACGCTCGGCCGAGGTCTCACAAGGAATCGAATAGCCGGGGCCACCTGCGCCGTTACCAATGGGGCAACCACCCTGAATCACAAAGTCGGGAATGACACGGTGGAAAGTGAGGCCGTCGTAGAACCTCGAAGTGGCAAGTTTCACAAAGTTGTCAACGGTGATGGGAGTCTCTTTCTCGTAGAGCTCAACCTTCATATCACCCTTTTCGGTGGAAATAAGTGCGTATTTCATAGTCTAATGGTTTATTTGAATGGACAAATATACAAATTTCCGTTTTCTTTTCGTACCTTTGGCACAATCAAAAAGCAACCAAACATCACACGATATGTTATCCACAGAGTGTCGCAAGGCCATCAAGGCCCTCATACAACAAGAGGTAGTTCCCGCAATGGGGTGTACAGAGCCTATTGCCGTGTCGCTGTGTACGGCCCGAGCCACCGAAATACTCGGCCTCTTGCCCGAAAAAATCACCGTACTGCTCAGCCCCAATGTGTTCAAAAATGCAATGGGTGTGGGCATCCCCGGTACGGATATGATTGGCCTGCCCATAGCCATCGCCCTGGGTGCCGTGGTGGGCAAGAGCGAATATGAGCTCGAAGTGTTGCGTGATGTGTGTCCCGAGGCTGTTGCCAAGGGTAAGGCTATGATTGACGAGGGACGTATCACTGTGGCTCTCAAAGAGGGCGGTTGCGATATGCTCTACATTGAGGTTGTGGCCGAGGGCAAGGGGAACAAAGCCACCGCCATAATCTCCGGGGCGCACACCAACTTTGTACACATCGAGCGCAATGGCGAGGTGCTCGCCACCAAGCATACCGAGGCTGTGGCTGAGAAGGGCAACAACAAGTCCCTCTCGCTCAACCTGCACACCGTGTGGGAGTATGCCACCGAGAGTCCGTTGGAAGAGTTGGAGTTCATCCTCGAAGCACGCAGGCTCAACAAGGCTGCCGCCGACGAGTCGTTGCGTGGCGAGTGGGGCCACTGCCTGGGACGTACATTGCAAAACTCCCCTCTGGGCCAAAACATCATTGGCAACACTCCTCTCTCGCATATGATTTCCTACACATCGGCTGCGTGCGATGCTCGTATGGGCGGTGCCAAGATACCCGTGATGAGCAACTCGGGCAGTGGTAATCAGGGCATCGTATCTACCCTCCCCGTGGTGGTGTATGCCGAGGATATGGGGTGTAGCGAGGAGCAACTTGTGCGTGCGCTCATTCTCTCCCACCTCACCGCCATCTACATCAAGCAGAGCCTCGGACGATTGTCGGCTCTGTGTGGTTGTGTGGTGGCCTCAACGGGTTCGAGCTGCGGCATTACATACCTGATGGGTGGTGGCTATGAGGAGGTTGCTATGGCTGTGAAGAATATGGTGGCCACGCTTACGGGTATGATTTGCGACGGAGCCAAGCCGAGTTGTGCGCTCAAATTGTCGAGTGCGGTATCCACGGCTGTAATGGCGGCCACAATGGCCATTGAGCACCACTGCGTTACCTCCTATGAGGGCATTGTGGACGACGATGTGGACCGTTCGATTCTCAACCTCACGAGCATCGGCTCACGGGGTATGCTCGCAACCGACAAGATGATTCTCGACATTATGACACACAAGAACTAAGGTAGAAAACTACAAAAAAACTCTCGGGTATGAATTTCAATACCCGAGAGTTTTTCTTTTTAAGGTCGGCTGACTGCTGACTATTAAATCAACTCCCAATCTACCGAGCCATCTTTGTTGTCCTTGACACGGATGCCTGCATCGCCAAGGCGGTTACGAATGAGGTCGGCAGTGGGCCAATCCTTGTTGGCTTTCGCATTGCGGCGGATTTCGAGAATCATCTCCATCAGGGGTGCAATCTTATCATCGGCACCCTCTGCACGCTCGTTGCGAAGTCCAAGAATGTCAAACACATAGAGGTTAACAACACGTTTCAGTTCGGCCAAGTCGGCAGCACTGATGGTCTGCTCGCCTGCGGCAATCTGGTTGATGATGCGCACCCAATCAAACAGTGCACTGATGACCATAGGCGACGAGAGGTCGTCGTTCATAGCCTCCTCGCAGCGACCACGCAGGTCGGCAACATCCACACTCGACTGCTCCGAAGCCTTCAAGCCATCCAAAGCCTCCACAGCCTTCATCAGCCTCTCGTAGCCCTTCTCGGCCGCCTTCAACGCCTCGTTGGAGAAGTCGAGGGTGGAGCGATAGTGGGCCTGCAAGATGAAGAGCCTCACGGTCATAGGCGAATAGGCCTGTTCGAGTTTGTCGTGGGTGCCATTGAAGAGTTGTTCGAGGGTGATGAAGTTACCCAGCGACTTACCCATCTTCTGGCCACCGATGGTAATCATATTGTTGTGCATCCAGTAGCGAGCCGAGTCGTTGCCCTGCGAAGCGCACGATTGGGCAATCTCGCACTCGTGGTGGGGGAACATAAGGTCCATACCGCCACCGTGGATGTCAAACTGCTCGCCCAAATACTTGGTACTCATTGCCGTACACTCCAAGTGCCACCCAGGGAAACCATCGCTCCAAGGCGAGGGCCAGCGCATAATGTGCTCGGGCTGTGCCTTCTTCCAGAGGGCAAAGTCATAGGAGTTGCGCTTGTCGCTCTGGCCGTCAATCTCACGGGTGCCAACCAACACGTCGTCGAGGTTACGGCCCGAGAGTTTTCCATAGTGGAATTTCTCGTTGTATTTGGTTACGTCGAAATAAATCGAGCCGTTGCTCTCGTAGGCATAGCCTGCATCGAGGATGCGCTGCACGAGGGCAATCTGTTCGATGATGTGGCCGCTGGCGTGTGGCTCAATCGAGGGAGGCAGGACACCCAACTTGTCCATAAAGGTATGGTAGCGGTTGGTGTAGTACTGCGCCACCTCCATAGGTTCGAGTTGTTCGAGGCGAGCCTTTTTGCTGATTTTGTCCTCGCCCTCATCGGCATCGTGTTCGAGGTGGCCCACGTCGGTAATGTTACGCACATAGCGCACCTTGTAGCCCAGCGAAGTGAGGTAGCGGAACAGCAGGTCGAAGGTGATTGCAGGGCGAGTGTGTCCCAAATGGGGGTCGCCATAGACCGTTGGACCGCAAACATACATACCCACACGGCCCTCGTTGAGGGGAATGAAAACCTCTTTTCGGCGTGTGAGAGTGTTATATAGCATCAACTTTGTTTCCATAGTGTTGTGTTTATAGTTGTTTGAGGTTGTAAAAATACTCATTATTTTTTTAACTTTGCAAAATTATATGTCATTTAATACGTTTGAAAGAAGTATGAAGCAATATAATCGAATAAACAACCTGCTCGGATGGCTCACATTTGCCATCTCGGCTGTGGTCTATATTCTCACCACCGAGCCCAGCGCAAGCTTTTGGGACTGTGGCGAGTTTATCCCCACATCCTACAAACTCGAAGTGGGCCACCCTCCCGGTGCACCACTCTTTATGATGATTGCCAACTTCTTCTCCCAATTTGCTTTTGGCAATGTGGAGAAGGTAGCCTTTATGGTCAACATCTCCTCCTGCTTGGCTTCGGCTGCCACCATCCTGTTCCTCTTTTGGAGCATTACCCACATTGTGCGCCGTATGTTGTGCCGCAGGGAGGAGGAGCCCCAAGGTGGTAAACTCATTACCATTATGGGTGCCGGCCTTGTGGGTGCGCTGGCCTATACCTTTACGGACACATTTTGGTTTTCGGCAGTGGAGGCGGAGGTCTATGCCCTCTCGTCGTTGTTCACAGCGGCGGTCTTTTGGGCCATCCTCAAATGGGAGAACGTGGCCGACCAGAAGGGTAACGAGAGGTGGCTTGTACTTATCGCCTACCTTATGGGCCTCTCGATTGGCGTGCACATCCTCAACCTGCTGACCATTCCTGCGTTGGTGTTTGTATATTACTTCCGCAAGACCCCACAGGTTACCACTTGGGGCCTTGTGAAGATGACCGCACTGAGTGGAGTGCTCATTCTGTTTGTCAACTCCATTGTCATCCCCTACACCACCCAGATTGGTGCTTGGTTTGACCGAATGCTCAATGGCGCAGGTGCGCCCGTAAATGTGGGCTTTGCGATATACGTTATCCTGCTTTTCGTGGGGCTCGGAGTGGCCATTTGGTACACCCAGAAGAGAGGCAAAAAGTTGGCCAATCTGATTGTAACGTGCCTCACGGTTATCCTCATCGGCTACTCTTCCTACGCTTCGGTAATCATCCGTGCGAGTGCCAACCCGCCAATGAACTCCAACCACCCCGACAACCCCTATGCCCTACTCTACCTGCTCAACCGTGAGCAGTATGAGGCACAGCCCATTTTGTCGGGCGTGTCGTATGCTGCGCCCATCACGGACGTAACCTACCGCACGAAATACTATGTGAACGAGGAGGGTAAGTATGTTGGCGAGCAGACCGTTGGTGGCTACAAGTACCCCGACGAGTTCAAGATGCTCTTCCCCCGTATGTGGTCCAGCAAGGACACCCACGTTGAGGGCTACAAGTCGTGGGGAGCAGTGGAGGGCCGCAAGAAGATTCGCTACAATGGCGAGGCCTACGAGGTGCCCACCTTTGGCGAAAACCTACGATACTTCTTCAACTACCAGCTCAACTTTATGTATTGGAGATACTTCCTCTGGAACTTCGTAGGCCGTCAGAGCGACAACCAGAGTGTGGGCGAGATTACCGATGGTCAGTGGTTGTCGGGCATTAAATTCATTGACGAGGCTATGCTCGGCCCGCAGGACAACCTGCCCGATAGTATGAAGAACAACAAGGGTCGCAATACCTATTACTTCCTTCCCTTCATCCTCGGTATCATCGGCCTAATGTGGCAGTTGGGCAAAAACCCACGCTACTTTACCGTGGTGATGTGGTTGTTTATTATGATGGGCGTGGCGTTGGTGGTCTATTTCAACTCGCCCCCAGGGGAGCCTCGTGAGAGGGACTACGTCTATGCCGGCTCGTTTTATGCCTTCTGTATGTGGATAGGTATGGGCGTGGTGGCCGTGTGGGAGTGGCTCTCGAAGGTGTGGAAGAAGAACAGCAAAGCACCCGCTGTGGTGGCCACGGTGGTATGTATGAGTGTCCCCACGATTCTCTGTGCCGAGAACTGGGACGACCACGACCGTAGCGGCCGATATGTTATGAGGGATATGGGCTACAACTATCTCTCCACCGCACTGCCCAACTCCATAGTTATCAACTTTGGCGACAACGACACCTTCCCGATGTGGTACAATCAGGAGGTAGAGGGTGTGAGGCCCGATGTGAGGATTATGAACCAGAGCTACCTCGGTGGCGGTTGGTACATCGAGCAGATGAAGGCCAAATACAACGACTCGGAGCCCGTGCCTTTCTCGTTCCCGAAGGAGAAATATATGTATGCCAACGACTATATCTTTGTGGAGGATGTGGTTGACTACCGAGTACCCATCGGTCAGGCTATGGACATCGTGCGCAGCGAGGCCAGAGGCACCAAACTCTACTACGGAGATATGGCCTTCGACTTCCTGCCACAGCACAAATTGGCCCTGCCCGTGAACAAGCAGAACGCCATTGAGGCCGGCATTGTCAAGCCCGAGGATGCGCACCTTATGCTTGACACGCTCCACCTCGACATCAAGGGCAACACGCTCGAAAAGCCCGAGGTGATGATTTTGGACCTGCTGGCCCACTTCGACTGGAAGAGGCCCATCTACTTTGTGCAGCCTACACTGATGAAGAACCTCGGCTTGCAGGACTATCTCCAATATGACGGCTTCGGCTATCGTCTGGTGCCCATCAAGACCCCCGTGGAGAGCATTGCCACAATGGGACGTGTGGATGCCGACTGCCTCTACAACAACATTATGAACGTCTATCGTTACGGCAACATCAAGGACGAGGGTGTCTATATCGACAACTTCTCACGCTACAACATCAACTCCACCCAGATTCGTGGCGGCTTTGCCCGTCTGGCCGAGGCGTTGGCTGCCCGTGGCGAGAAGGAGAAAGCGGTGGAGGTGCTCGACCGAGGCGTGGAGGAGATTCCCTTCTCGCAGGTGCCCCACGGCTACCAATCGTTTGGTTACATTGATGCCTACTATGCCGCAGGCGACACCGCCAAAGGCGATGCACTCGCCCGTGATTTCGCCCACGACATCACCCAGAAACTATACTATTTCTTCACCTTCCCCGACCGTCAGCAGGACTACATAGCCGACGAGATGGTCGATAACTTCCAATACTTGGAGCACCTCATCTACTCGCTCGCACTGCCCAACGGACGTATGGAGCTTGTGAACGAGTTGGACAAGAGCCTCGAAATTGCCGAGTTGTTCTTTGGTATGACAAGGGACGAAAAGGGTCAGCCCCAAAGCACCATCCCTCCCGTCTCGGACCGCACCCGCAAGGAGTTCTTGGAGGGCATTGAGGGACACTTTATAATTGAAAATGGAAAATTGAAAATGGAAAATTAGTTATTTTCCTTATGAAACGGTTGGCCTTTACGATACTATTGAGTCTTGTGGCAAGCAGTGTGCTGGCGCAGGAGGTTGAGGGTAGGTTGCCCCGAGGGTGGCAGCCACAACAGGAGTACCCTATGGCGTGGAGTGGCGAGGGCGATTTTGAGGCTTGGCGCACCGAGTGCAGAGGGAAGATTTTTGACCTTATGGGCCTACCGCCAAAAGCCCCGACATCAACCTCTTACACCATTCTTGCCACCGAGCATAGGGGTGGGTACAAGGCCCACAAAATAGAGTTTGAGATTTCCGAAGGCAACCTCATACGGGCCTACCTTCTGGTGCCCGACACCGCAGGGCCACACCCTGCACTTGTAGCCCTGCACGACCACGGAGCCAAGTTCTCCATTGGTAAGGAGAAGGTCATCCGCCCCATTGCCGAGAGCGAAGAGGTAGTCAAAGATGCCGAGGCGTGGGCCGCAAAGAACTACGACGGCATTTTCACGGGCGACCGCTATGCCACCGAGGGTTTTGTGGTGTTGGCCATCGATGCTCTGATGTGGGGCAACCGTGGTGAAGGTGAGGATGGAAGGCAGACCAAATATGACACCCAGCAGGCCCTTGCATCCAACTGTTTGAAGTTGGGGACAACCCTCGTGGGTATCATCACGTGGGACGACCTGAGGAGCATAGAGTGGCTCTCGGCACAAGACTTTGTAGATTCGGAGCGCATTGGTGTCTATGGCCACTCGATGGGCGGACACAGGGCGTGGATGGCAGCGGCCCTGAGCGACAAGGTGGCGGCTTTTGCCCCCGTGTGTTGGATGGCAACCTCCCACGCACTTCTCACCAAGGGCAACAACGAACTCAAAGGCGGCTCGGCCTTCTCGATGCAGGTGCCAATGCTCTCTCGTTGGTTGGACAACCCCGATGTGGCCTCGCTTGCCTGCCCCAAGCCGGCACTCTTCATCTCGGGCGCAAAGGACAAACTCTTTCCGCAGGGCGTGGAAGAGGCCTACCGAAAGATGGAAAAGGTGTGGCAAAGCAGAGGTGCAGGGGATAAGCTGAGGTGGATAATGTGGCCCTCGCCACACTACTTCGGCTCCGAAGCCCAAGCCACAGTGGGAGAGTTCTTTGAACAGTGGCTCAAATAAAATAACAGCCCCCTTCGGAGCCGAAGGGGGCTGTTATTTTTCGTCAACCGACGACCGTCAACCGACGACCGACGTTAAAGCTCGGAAAAGTCCTTGACTATCAAGTCGGGAGAGGTGTGGGCGGCAAGCTCTTCGGCGGTGTGGGTGGAGGCGATGGCAACAACCTTCATACCCGCAGCCCTCGCAGCCGCAACGCCCGCAACAGCATCCTCAAAGACCACACACTCCTCCGGCGCAAGACCCAACTTGGAGGCCGCAGTGAGGAATATCTCGGGGTCGGGCTTGCAGCGGGTAACCATATCGCCACTGATGCGCACATCGAAGTAGTCGCTAATGCCGCACTTATCCAACACAAACTCCACATTATCCTTCGGTCCCGACGAGCCTACGGCACACACAAAGCCCTCCTCTTTCAGGCGGGCAAGAAAATCGACAAGGCCATTGGCAGGGCGAATTTTAGGGGCATAAATCTCACGATAAACAGCCTCCTTTTCGGCAGCCAGGCCCTCAACGCCCTTCTCCTTCACGAGCCACTCGGGAAAGAGTGCCGTGATGATGTCTTCGTTGCCTCGTCCATTGAGATGGCTGAAATCCTGCCCCGGCTCGGCAGTGATGTTGTAGCGACGTCCCATCTCCGCAAAGGCCTCAAAATGAACACCCATATTGTTCACCAGCACGCCATCCATATCGAATATTGCTCCTTTTATCATAGCGAGTTTGTTAAATTTCGAGCAAAATTATTATCTTTGGGCCAAATAACAAAAACTCAAAGCAGAAATTTATATGTCGGATATTCAGTCTTTGCCCGAAAAAACCGTCGAAAGGTTGAGCGAATACAGGCGCACACTGCTGCGTTGCCAAAAGCAGGGTATCACCCACATATTCTCACACGTTCTGGCAGGCATCCACGGTCTTACTGCCGTGCAAGTAAGGCGTGATTTGATGCTCATTGGCTTTTCGAGCGATACCAAGAAGGGCTACGATGTGAGCGTGTTGGCCGATTTTATCAGCGACATTCTCGACTCCGAAGCACCAATGAACATCGGTGTTATCGGTATGGGACACCTCGGACAAGCCATCACAAAATATTTCAACGGCAAGGGCCTCAAACTCAAAATCGTGGCCTCCTTTGATGTGGACGAGAAAAAAGTGGGCTCTTTCATTGACGACATCCCCTGTTTCTCGATGGAGGATTTTGCCCAAAAGGTGGAAGAACTGGATATCAACATTGTCATCCTCTCCTGCCCCACCGGTCAGGCCGAAGAGACGGTGTTGCCCATTGTGAACGCAGGTATCAAGGGTGTGCTCAACTTCACCTCCAAGCCACTCAACTTCCCCCTCGGTATTGTGGTGGAAAACTACGACATCACAACCCTCTTGGAGAAGGTGGCATACTTCGTGAAAGAGCAGGAAGAGAGTTGAGAAATTCAAAATTGAAAAGTCGGTTGACGGCATGCAGGTACATTATAGTTTTGACGACAACATAGAGGGTATCCTCCGACCGGTGGTAACCATCGGCTCCTTCGATGGCGTTCACTCCGGACACCTTGTGATGTTGCGCAGGGTGAAAGAGGTGGCACAAGAGGTGGGTGGCAGCAGTGTGGTTGTTACCTTCTCGCCACACCCACGAGAGATACTGCCCGGTGGGGGCAATGTGGAGATTCTCTCCACCGCACCCGAGAAGATTGCACTCCTCGAAGAGGCAGGCGTTGACCACCTTATCGTGGCCCGCTTCTCGCCCAACTTCGCTGCACGCACTGCGGAGGAGTTTGTGAGGGATTTTTTGGTGGGCCGACTCCATCTCCACACCCTCGTTGTGGGCTACAATCACCGCTTCGGTAGCGACGGCAGGCAAACACCCAGCGACCATTTTGAGCGTTTGGGCAAACTCTATGGTTTCGACGTGGTGCGCTGTTCGGCACTCACTATGAATGGTGGTAAGATTAGTTCGACCATCATCAGGGGGCTGTTGGCCGAAGGCGACTTGGATGGTGCTGCGGCAATGTTGGGCCACCGCTACTTTGTAACCTCAACGGTTGAGAGGGGTTGTTTGGCCCACCTGATGACCAACAAGATGATGCCTCCCGTGGGTCGCTACTTGGTAGATGTGGCAGGCGAGAGGGACATCTTGGAGCGAGATGAGGAGTGTGGCATA
The DNA here is from genome assembly GCA_045614965.1 of Tidjanibacter sp. GTDB lineage: Bacteria > Bacteroidota > Bacteroidia > Bacteroidales > Rikenellaceae > Tidjanibacter. The sequence goes on along the minus strand of JAZLDY010000003.1, from coordinate 4,837 downwards.
AGGCTCGAAAGTGGGCGCACCATAAGGGAAGAGGTGCGCATCACATTCCTCGAAAGACTCCCCGACGAGGATATTTAGACATTAGGACAAACGATTGATTTATGGTAGTTTACGAAAAAGATATAACTCTCCGAGTGCGCTACAAAGAGACCGACCAGATGGGGTTTGTACACCACTCCAACTACCCCGTCTATTATGAGTATGCACGCACCGAGCTGCTCCGACAGATGGGTGCAAGCTACAAAATGATGGAGGATATGGGCGTGATGATGCCCGTCAGGGAGGTGGGTATGAAGTTCTTCACCCCCGCACGCTACGACGACCTGCTGACCATCAAGTGCAAGATGAACGAAATCACAGGAGCAAGGCTCCGTTTCGACCACGAGATACGCAACGAGGCGGGCGAGTTGATAAACACGGGCTTTGTGGAGTTGGTGTTTGTAAACACCACCACCCGTCGTCCCTGCCACGCTCCGCAGTGGTTTGTGGACCTCTTCAATAAAGAATAAAAACTACACTCTGTTTAATCGGAGCCAACAAAGCCCTCAACGAGTCCCCCAAAGACGTTGAGGGCTTTGCTCTTTTTAACTAATTTTCAATTTTCCACTTTCCATTTTCAATTTTATTTTGTACCTTTGGAGGTTAGATTGGCAGCGGTGTAAACTGTTGCGAACAAAAGAGTGAAAACAATAAACATAAAACGATAAAAATCAAACGATTATGAAATTTACAATCTCTTCTTCGGCTCTGCTCTCGACTCTGTCGACAACCGGTAAAGTGGTAAGCAACAAGAACACATTGCCCATTTTGGACTATTTCCTCTTCGACCTCAAAGACGGCATCCTGAAAGTTACCGCCTCCGACCTCGAAACCACCCTCATCACCACCGTAGCAGTGGATGGCGTGGAGAGGGAGGGCACAATCGCTGCCCCCGTGAAGTTGATGCTCGACTCCTTGAAGGAGTTCTCCGAGCAGCCCCTCACCATCGAGGCCGACGAGAACACTTGGGAGATTACCGTAAGCTGGAAGAGTGGCTCGCTCAAAATCCCCGGAACTTCGGGCTTGGGTTACCCCGCACTCCCCGAACTCGCCGAGGACAAAGCAGAGGTTGAGTTGGAGGTTGATATGATGATTGGCGGTATCAACAAGACCATCTTCGCTACCGCTGACGACCACCTCCGCCCCATTATGAACGGTATCTATGTGAACATTGCCGAGGGTGAGGTTACATTTGTGGCTACCGATGCTCACAAGCTTGTTAAGTACAACTCGCAGGCAGAGGTAGCAGCCGCCTCGTCGTTCATCCTGCCCAAGAAGCCTTCGAACCTGTTGCGCTCCATTCTGCTCAAAGAGGAGGATGCTGTGAAGGTGTCGTTCGACAAGAAAAATGTGGTGTTCAACCTCTCGGGCAGTACCCTTGTGTGCCGCCTGATTGAGGGTGTGTATCCCAACTACAACGCCGTTATCCCCACCGCCAACCCCAATAAGGTTATCGTTGACAGGGTGGAGTTGCTCAACGCAATCAAACGTGTGGCAGTGTGCTCCAACCAGGCTACCAACCTCGTGGAGTTCAACATCGATGCCAACACCATCAACCTTGCAACCAAAGACCTCGACTTCTCCTACTCGGCACAAGAGACTGTGATGTGTGCCTACGAGGGCTCGGCCATCACCATTGGCTTCAAATCGACCTTCCTCGTGGACATCCTCTCCAACATCGAGACCCCCAGCGTGGTTATCGAGTTGGCCGACAGCACAAGGGCAGGTGTGTTCAAACCACTCTACGACGAGCCCCAGAGTGCCAATACTCTGATGCTGTTGATGCCTATGATGATTAACGCATAGTTGAAAGGACAGAAAAGGAATTGAAAATTAACAGACCTCTCTGGTGCTGCGCACCATCTCCCCTAACTTAGGGGAGAATGACAGACGCCCCCGCCTTTCAGGCACCCCCTCTAACTTAGAGGGGGAATAATTTTCCATTTTCAATTTTCAATTTATAAAGTCGTTGGACGTTAGACGTTAGACTAATATATGGAACTCAATCTGAAAAACCCAATCATATTCTTCGACCTCGAAACTACGGGTGTGGATATCAGCAACGACCGCATCGTGGAGATTTCGTTGGTGAAGGTGTCGCCCGGCAAAAGCGAGCCCGAAGTGAAAACAAGGCGCATCAAGCCCGTGGACGACAAGGGGCAAACGATGCACATCCCCGAGGAGGCCTCGGCTGTGCACGGCATCTACGACAAGGACGTTGCCGACGCTCCCGCTTTCCGTCAGATTGCCAAATCGTTGGCCGACTACATCAAGGGTTGCGACTTGGGAGGCTTCAACTCCAACAGGTTTGACGTTCCCATTCTGGCCGAAGAATTCCTGCGTGCAGGAGTGGATATTGACCTCAAAAAGAGGAAGTTTGTGGATGTACAGACCATCTTCCACAAGAAAGAACAACGCACTCTGACGGCTGCCTACAAGTTCTACTGCGGTAAAACTTTGGAGGATGCACACTCGGCACAGGCTGACACTCTGGCCACCTACGAGGTGCTCAAAGCACAACTCGACCGTTATGAGGCCGATGGCGACCTTCCAAACGACATTGCCGCCCTGGCAGAGTACAGCACCCACAGCCGTTTTGTGGACTTTGCTGGTCGCATCATCTATGATGATAACGACAAGGAGGTATTCTCCTTTGGTAAACACAAGGGACGTTTGGTGGAGGAGGTTTTCCGCACGGAGCCAAGCTACTACGATTGGATAATGAATGGCGACTTCCCACTCTACACCAAGCAGGTGGTTACCCGCATCAAAACACGAATTAAATAAGAGATAGGTCTGTTTTAACCCAAAGAGCGATTTTATGACGATACGCAAAGTTATCCTGCTATTGGCCGCCGCTGTGGGCACAAACATCGGTCTGTGTGTGGGGCAAGTGGCCTCACGCTCGGAGGTGGTGTTGAGCATTGATGGCCGCAATTTCTACATCCACACCGTGGAGGAGGGCCAAAGTGTGGGTAGCATTGCCGCAGCCTACTCGCTCGACGAAGGAGAGGTAAGACAAGAAAACCACCTTACTCAAAACGATAGCCTTTCTGTGGGCAGGGTGCTGAGGGTGCCTTGCTATGAGCGCATAAGTCGCTTGGCTCCAAGGCGTGGAGATAGTAGGTTTGAGCGCATAAATGCCGCAGAGGGGGTAAGCCTATTTGAGGTGGCAAAGAGCAACGCCATATCGCTTGACACACTCGTTGTTGACAACCCCGGAGTGGATATTACCGACATCACACACAAGCCCACCATCAACATTCGCAAGAGTGCAGTACGCACTACACAACTCCCCGACATTGAATTGGCAAGCCGTAGGTATGCTGCAATGCTCGGTGCATTGTCGAGGCAGTATGACTACTTTGTGGTGGAGAGTGGTGGCACGCTCTACTCGCTGGCTGCCGCACACGATGTGGGCATTGACGAACTGCTCAACCACAACGGCAACCCACAGATGATTTACGTTGGTATGGTGCTCAAAGTACCACGCAAACAAGCTGTTACACCCACTGAATATTTTGTATCTGCCGAGCAAGGCGATGGTGTGGTGGCCGACACATTGAACGTCAACAACCTCACACTTGCAACCTTTGACGAGGATGTGCTCACCGTGTCGCTCGTGTTGCCAATGACCTCCAAAGGTAAGGTAAGAGGTAACTTTGTGGAGTTCTATCAGGGTGCAATGCTGGCTGCCGAGGAATTGAAAGCCGAGGGAAAGAGTGTAAACCTGCAACTCTACGACATTGCACACAACCCACAGCAAATCAGCAATATGCTTGCCGAAGACGAGGCTTTTGGTAGGGACACAGACCTTTTCATCGGCCCCGTGTATGAGGATGACATCGCTGCACTTGCAGGCATAGACCGCCCCGTGGTGTTGCCCCTGACGAGTAGGCTCGATAGTATCAGTGGGCGCAACCTCTACCGACTCGTACCCACCGACTCGGCACGCATCGACAAACTCGGTGGACTCATAGCTCCCACAACCAATGTGATAATGGTGCACACCGCCTCCACCGACGAGGCTATGGAGAACGAAATGCTCCGCTTGCTGGGCAACCACCCCTACGGCAAGGTTATCTTCAACGAGGAATTTGTGGTGGACTCGCTCAATAGTAGGCCTATTGAGGAGTTGATGGTGGAGGAAGACAACCTCTTTATGGTATTGGCCGACAACGAGATAGACACCGACCGCAGTTTGGCAATCATCAGTTCCATAATGAACAGCCGACAGCCCAAATATGGCACCCGCAGGGTACCCGTGAGAGTTATCGGGCGTGGCGATTGGGCCAAGTATAAGAATATGGACCGCAACCTGCTCTTTAAGCTTGATGTGAGTTACCTCGCAACCTACCACGCCGACCGTGGCGATAGGCGCATCAAGGAGTTTGACCGCAGGTTCATTGAGGCCTTCGGACGTCAGCCTTCGATGTTTGCCTACCGAGCCTATGATGCCGTGAAGTTGTTTGGCGGAGCGATGTGGGAAGGTGGCGACCTTACGGCTGCACTCAACGGCTCGGTTACGCCCCTACTCCAAGTGCCGTATAGTTTTACGGAGGAGAACGGCACGATGGTCAACGATGCTTGGCCACTTGTCAACTACCGCCCAAACTACTCCATCGAGGTAAAATAGCCCCATTGAGGGTAAATAGAATGATATAGCGATGCGCACCTTGTGAGTGCGCATCGTTTTTTTGTGGTGCTCACTACACTCCCTACACTCCCTACACTCCCTAAGGACCCTAAGGGCAATAGGGGCAATAGGGGCAATAGGGGCAATAGGGGCGATAGGGGT
>JAZLDY010000002.1:0-3460 GCA_045614965.1 Tidjanibacter sp. | reverse complement strand
GGTGGGGGGGGGGGGGGGGGGGGGGGGAGAGATGGGGGTGGAAGGGGGAATAGGGGGAATGGGGGCCTTAAAGGCCTTAAAGACCTTAAAGCCTCTATCACCCTTATCACCCTTATCACCCTTATCACCCTTATCACCCTTATCACCCCCTTTCTAACATACCCCTCAGTCCTTCGGACAGCTCCCCTACCTTAGGGGAGCAGCAATTTTGAATTTTGAATTTCCCTTCCCCCCACTTGCAAGCATCCCACAAAAAAAGGCCCCCAACTTGGGAGCCTTTCTGATAAGCGGTGTTACCTTACAACCGTGTGGGTTACTCGGCAACGGCGGGGTCCATAATGAGTTTCAGCACATCGCCACTCTCCAAAACCTTGGCGGCAATGGCCTTAACTTTCTCGGCCGACAGCGAGCCGATGATAGCATCGTAGTCGGTGGTGTAGTCAACGCCCATAAGGTGGTAGTTGGTAATCCACTGTTTCCACGAGCCGTTCTGTTTGAGGTTGTCGGCACGCTGTTTTACCATATACTCCTTAATCTTACCCATCTCCTCCTCGGTGGGACCCTCGGCTGCCAGGCGCTCAATCTCGGGAAGGAGCATATCACGCAACTCGTCGGCCATCTCGGGTTTGGTGTCGAAGCCAATCATCAGCATAAAGTCGGGCTCGCTGGGCAGGGTGCTCAGGCTGCCGCCGCACGATACGCCATAGGTGCCACCCTTCTCCTCACGGATGCTCTTGGTGTAGCGGATGTCGAGCACTTGGTCGAGTACGGAGAGGTAGATGTTGTTCTCCAAGTTGACCTCCATTGGGCCGGTCAAAACGTAGTAGATACCGGTTTTGGGCATCTCCATAGGCACTGCAAAGCGGTTGGTGCGGTCGCCGGTCTGGAAGTCGTTGCTGTTGGCGGTGTTGTAGGTGAGGGTACCTTTGGTCTTGGGCAGCGAGCCGAGATACTTCTCCACAAGGGGTTTGATGGTGGCCTCGTCGAAGTTACCCACGATGGTGTAGGTCATATCGTCGGGGTTGGAGAAGAGAGTCTTGTAAACCCTCTGGTACTGCTCGAAGTTAAGACCCTTAATCTCCTCCACGCTCCACGCTTTGGCCCTGTCGGGTTTGCTGTACAGCGACTTGTAGAGCTCCCTTTGGAGTGCATAGTTGGGGTCGGACTCGATGTTGGCATAGGCACTCACGAGTTGGTCCTTAACGGTGTTGAATGCATCCTCATCGTAGCGGGGCGAGGTGCCATAGAGGTAGAGCAACTGGAACATCACCTCAATGTCTTTGGGCGAGCACATTGCGTTGATGCCCTGCATCGAGCCACCCACGAAGGGGTAAACACTGATAGCCTTACCTGCGAGTTGCTTGGTGAGTTCGGTCTTGCTGAACTCGCCCACGCCCTGGTAGGCAATGAAGGTGTCGATGTTGTCGGCCATAACCATATCCTCGTCGGCAACGATGCTCTTACCGGCAACGATACCTGCGTGGAGTTGGATTTCGTCGGCCTTGAAGTCGGTGGGTTTCAACACCACCTTAACGCCATTTTTCAGAGTCCACACCGTGTTGCCAAACTTATCGGTAGTGGTTTTCTTAACCTTCGAGCCTTTGAGTTTGGTACCCTCGGGGATGAGGGGCTTCTTCACGGTGTTGTCCTTGGGAGCCTCAATCTCGGCTGCATTAACCTTTGCGATGATAGCCTGCACCTCCTCAACGGTGGGCACTGCAAGGCCCTCCTTCTCGGGCTGGCTGATGAGCACCACCTGGTTGGTGGGGGTAAAGCGCATCTGCTGTGCAAACTGGTTGAGAGTTGCGATGTCGAGCGACGAGATGAGGGTGCTGTCCAACTGCCACTCAAACTCTGCGCTGTAAATGGGTTTGTTGTTGGCGAAGTTCTCGGTGTAACGCCTTACGAACTCGCCGTGGCGGCGGTCGTTGCGACGGTCGTAGGCCTGCTGGTTGCTACGCAAAATCTTGGCCTGTGCCCTCTCGAACTCCGATACGGTGAAGCCATAGCGGCGCACCTTTTCATACTCGGTGTAGATGGCCTCAAATGATTTGAGAGCCTCACCCTCCCTTGCGGAGGCATAAATCTCGGAGATGTCCATCGAACGGGTCATCGAGCCGCCATAGTTGCCTGCACCGAGGAAGGGTGCGTTGGGTTGCTGGCTGATGTCGCTCAGACGCTCGTTGACGATGCTCGAAACAAAGCTGTCGAGGATGCTGTAAAGTTCATACATAAGGGTATTGTTCATCTCCTTGGGCATTGCATCCCTGCGTACGATAAGTTCCACGCTGGTCTCGGTCAATTCGGGGTCGGTGAAGATACCAATCTGTGGCTCAACGGTTGCGGGTACGGGGATGTAGGCAATCTCCTCGGCGTTCTCCACAGCGGGGATGTCGCTCATAGTCTTGATGACCTTCTGCTCCATCTCGTCCACGTCGAAGTCGCCCACGATTACGATACATTGGTTTTTGGTGTTGTACCAACGGTGGTAGAAATCACGAATGTCGTCGTAGGTGAACGATTGGAGTCGCTCGATAGTACCGATGATGTTGCGCTCTGCATAGCGAGTGGGGCCATAGATGTAGGGTGCGCTCTTCTCCCTGATGCGCCAACCGGCATCGTTGCGGGTACGCAACTCCTCGATAATCACACCCCTCTCGTTGTCAATCTCCTCCTCTTCGAGGGAGATGTAGTATGCCCAATCGTGGAGAATCATCAACACATTGTCCACCACCTCGGGGTTGCCGAGGGGCACACTCTGCATCATATATTGGGTTTGCTCCATTGCGGTCCACGCATTGAGGTTGGCACCAAACTTCACACCCACGCTCTCCAAGTAGTTAATCATATTTTTGTCGGGGAAGTTCTTTGTGCCATTGAAAGCCATATGCTCCAAGAAGTGTGCAAGACCGATTTGGAGGTCCTCCTCCTGCACAGCACCCACTTTGTCGTAGATGTAGAAGTCGGCCTGATTTTCGGGCTTGGCGTTGTGGCGAATGTAGTAGGTGAGTCCGTTTTCGAGCACACCTTTACGCAGTTCGGGGTCCTGTGGAAGGGGCTCCTCCATAGGATTCATCTGTGCCTGTACGCCCATAATGCCGAGCGCAACGAAGGCAACAATCGAAATGAGTTTCTTAAACATAATCTTTGAGTTTTTGGAGTTTTATTTACTTACAGAATATCTCTAACTTAACCTTAACCAATAACGCCTGCGGTCTGTTTTTATTTTTTCACCCGACGTATTTTCATTGCAAGATAGTGATTTTCCCTCAAAGTTATATCATCTTTCCCCTTTTTTCTGTGTTTTTTAATTTTCAAGTTTCAATTGACCAAGCTTCGCTTGCTCTAAAATGCTCCCGCTCGGCATAGCTTGCAAGCAATCTCTGCTCTCGCTTACTCGCATTTGCTTCAATTTTCCATTTACAAAAAATCCTCTCCTTTGGGGGGGGGGAGAGGATTT
>JAZLDY010000001.1:0-30045 GCA_045614965.1 Tidjanibacter sp. | reverse complement strand
CTGCTTTGTCTATCCTTGCTCGGAGCCACAGGTGGCAACCTTCGGTGCCGATGGCTTGGTGGAGGTTAAGGTGGACCTCTTCACGACCAACATTGAGAGCGTGATGGTGCGCCCACAGGCAAAAGAGTATGAGTACCGCATCGAAAACGGTAGCGTATATCTCTATCTGCACCCCTACGACCAGGTGTCGGTGGAGGTAAATGGCGACTTGGAAAACCCTCTGTTCATATTCGTAAACCCCTTGGAGAAGAACAAACCCAACCCCGAGGATGAGAACGTGGTGTATTACAAAGCGGGCGAGGTCTATAATGTACCTTCGGTGGTTGTCAAGTCGGGCCAGACGGTCTATATCGAGGGTGGTGCTGTGATTTATGGTGGCCTCTTCTCGGAGAATGCTACCGACATCACCATCACCGGCTACGGTATTGTGGATAGTAGGGAGACGGGCTCCACTTGGGGTACCCGTATCTCCTATGGCAAGAACGTGAGGCTCGAAAATATCCTCCAATTCAACCACGCTGGTTGGAGTTGCGCTATGGTGCAGTGCGACAACTGCCACCTGTTCAACTACAAGATTATTGCTCCCCACAACCCCCACAACCAATATGGTATTGAGAATGGCGGTATCTCGATGAACTCGTGCTGGGATTCGAGCGTGAAGAACTGCTGGGCCTTTGGCCACGACGATGCCTATATGATTAAGAGCCGCAAGTGGGGCTGGGATAGGGAGGTTAAGAATGTAACCTTTGAGAACTGTATTGGTTGGAACGTGGAGGCAGGCAACACCTTTGAGGTGGGCTATGAGATGCAGAGGGATGTAGATAACGTGAAGTTCAAGGACATCTACGCCATCCACTCCGGTACTCGCAACATTATGCGTAGGGCCGCAATCAGCATCCACCAGGCTGCCGCAGGCAAGGTTACCAACATCAGCTATGAGAACGTACACATCGAGGACCCCCAAGAGTATGGTATCTACCTGAGTGTGATGAAGAGTGGCTACGACATTGGTTTGAAGGAAGGCGAGGTTTGGACCCCCGGCTCGATTGATGGCGTAACATTCAAGAATGTCTATATCTACAAGGATGCACCTCAGGGTAACCTCATCCTCTATGGCTACGACAGTGGCGAGCACAATGTGAAGAACCTCACCTTTGAGAATCTCTTTATCAATGGTCAGAAGATTACCTCGTGGGAGCAGTCGGGTGCAAAGGTTGACTCCAAACACGCTCTCGGCTCTGGCTTCAAACCGGTGATAACCCCTGCTAAGGACGTAACATTCAAATAGTTGAGAGTGTGGACGTACACAGATAGAAACACGGAAAGACACAAAAAAACATAACGACGATGAAAAAGATAACCGCATTGACAGCAATATTGTTTAGCACACTGTGCCTTTGGGCTTGTACATTCACTCCCGACAACGGAGGTGGAGGCGAAGAGCCGGATCCTTCGACCAATCCCTACGACGAGCAGATTAAGAATACCACGGTGGAGATTTATAACTATGCCCCTAATGTCCCCCGTACGGCATACTATGCAGTGAGTGTGCAGGGTAAGGGCGACCCTCAGGACTGCTATGTGTTCCCCGTTGGTAAGGATGGCGTGGGTGCCAGCAATGGTAGGCCATACGATATTCCCCACATTGCAACCTTTGGTGCCAATGGTATGGTAAGGGTGGAGGTTATCCCCTTGCAGGTTGTACCCGAAACGGTTGAGGTGCTGCCCGGTGTGAAGGAGTATCCACACTGGATTGAGGACGGCAAGGTGGTTGTCTATCTCAGCGAAGGCGACAAGGCAAGTGTGGTGATAAATGGCGATTTGGAGCATCCCGTACTCCTCTTTGTTCACTCGCTCGAAACCGACAAACCCAGCAAAGACGACCCCAATGTAATCTACTTTGAGGCAGGCAAGATTCACGACCGCCAGCCCAAACTGATGGCCAAGTCGAACCAGACCATCTACATCGAGGGCGGTGCTATTGTGTTGGGTGCTATCTATATCCAGGATGCAGAGAATGTAACCATCGCAGGCCACGGTATTATGGACGACTACCACAGCTTCCAAGACCCCTCGTGCTGGGGTATGAGGTTGTACCGCTGTAAGAACACCACCGTTAAGGATATCCTGCTGGCCAATATGCACGGCTGGTCAACCTATGCTGTGGAGTGTGAGGATGTAACCTTTGATAACTACAAGGTTATTGCCGCTTGGAATGAGCACCATGACACGGGCGTGGAGAATGACGGTATGGGTGTGATGTGTGGCAAGAGGATTAAATTCCTCAACACCTTCTCCTACTCGCACGACGATACCTATGTTATTAAGAGTGGCAAGTGGACCTACAAGGGCGAGGTTGAGGATGTGCTCTATGATGGCTGTATGGCTTGGAACAGGTGGGGTGGTAATGCCTTTGAGATTGGCTATGAGGTGCCCTACAACATCTCCAACATCAGGTATCGCAACTGCTATGTGCTCCGCTCGGCTATTAGTGTTGGCTACACCTTCCGCCACGGTGCAATGGCTATCCACAACTCCGGTAAGGGTACGGTGAGCAACGTAAGCTATGAGAATATGCACATCGACAACCCCGATGAGTTTGGCATCTACTTCTCGATTATCAAGTCCTCCTACACCCTTCCTGATGGTGAGGTGTGGGGCCCAGGTAACATCAATGGGGTGAGTATGAAGAATATCTATATGTACAACACTCCTCCCTATGGCAACATCCTCTTTGGCTACGATAAGGACCACACCGTTAAGAACATCTCCATAGATAATCTTGTGATTAGCGGCAAGAAGTGTATGTCCATCAAGGAGGCCAACTTCACTGTGGATCAGGCACAGGCCAAAGTCTCCTACCCTGTACCCGATAGTGAGGTAACCTTCAAATAGGCTATGTTATAAAGAACAATCAAGGTATGAAAAAGATGATGAATATAGCTCTGCTTGCAATGTTGCTGATGGCTTGTGCGCCGGAGCCCAATACAGGAGGAGGTGGAAACGAAAACAACACGCCCACAAACCCCTATGAGGAGCAGATTAAGAATACCACCTTGGAGAACTATAAATATGCTCCCGATGCTCCTCGCTCAATCTATTTTGCTGCGGGGGTGCAGGGTAGTGGTGAGGTGGAGAACTGCTATGTCTTCCCAATGGTTACCAACCACGACTCGCCACACATCGTAACCTTCGGTGCCAACGGCCTTGTGAGGGTGGAGATTTACCCCCTGACCGTGGTGCCCGAAACGGTTGTTGCTCGCCCATTGGCCAAAGAGTATCCCTGCTGGATTGAGGATGGCAAGGTGGTGCTCTACGTTAGTGAGGGCGATAAGGCAACGGTTGAGATTAACGGCAACGAGGATATGCCCGTGTTGGTCTTTGTCAACCCCCTCGAAACCAACAAACCAAGCAAGGACGACCCCAATGTGGAGTACTACGAGGCAGGTAAGGTCTATGACCGCCAGCCCACCTACCCCCTCAGTGCGGGCAAGACTCTCTACATCGAGGGTGGTGCCATCGTGAAGGGTGGCTTCAAGCCCACCTTGCAGGACAACATCACCGTTGCTGGCTATGGTATTATTGACGACTTCCACGTTGCTCACGAGAACAACAGTGGGTGGGCCTTCCGTATGGATAGGTGTAATGGCGCAAAGATTAGCGGTGTTATCATTGCCAATATGGCAGGCTATTCGTGCGCAACGATTATGTCGAATGACATCACATTTGAGAATGTGAAGATTATTGCACCCTGGAATGAGGACCACGAGACGGGTGTGGAGAATGGCGGTATTGCCTTTTTTGCCTGCCAGAAGGTGAGGTGTAAGGACCTCTACGCCTATGCACACGACGATACCTATATGGTCAAGACCAACAAGTGGTCGTGGATTGGCGAGGCCAAAGACCTCGTTTTTGAGGGCTGCCAGGCCAACAACGTCAGGGGTGGTAACGCCTTTGAGATTGGTTATGAGGTCAATGAGGGTGTTGACGGAGTAACCTTCCGTGATTGCTACGTTATCCACTCGGCAAGGAGCTATGGCTACACCTACCGCCACGGCTCGTTCACCATTCACAACTCCACCAAGGGTACGGTGAAGAATATCCTCTATGAGAATTGCTACATCGACGACCCCAAGGAGTTTGACTTCTACATCTCGGTATTGCCCGACTGTGGCTACTCGCTCGGTAATGGAGTGGAGTGGGGCCCCGGACACATTGAGAATGTTACGATTAGGAATGTGTACGTCCACAAGAAGGCTCCCTATGGCGAGATTATGTTTGGCCTCGATAGTGAACACACGGTGAAGAATGTAACCATCGAAAACTTCAACATCGAGGGCAAGAAGATGACCTCTTTCGAGGAGATAGGCTTTGGCATAGACCCCAGATACAATGGCAAGGGCTATGTGAAAGTGAACCCCGAGGAGGTAACTTTCAAGTAGTGGGAGAGAAGGAGTAGCAGACAATATGTAATCATAAGGTAATGAAACGAAGAGTATTAAATGCATTGGCGATTGTGTCGGTGGTAATGGCTGCCTTGATGTCGTGTGGCCCCGAAGAGGAGGTGGATTTGAGCATCTATGAGTCGCAGACGGCCAATACCGCACATCAGGTCTATAACTATGCACCCGATGCTCCCGTGTCGGCATTCTACTCCGTGAAGGTGGCAGGCGACGACTGCTATGTCTATCCCGTGAACACCAACCACGACAAACCACAGCTGGTGTCGTTTGGTACCAATGGCCTTGTGAGGGTGGAGGTTACCCCGTTGAAAGAGGCCCCCAAGTCTGTGGTGGTGCGCCCGCTGGCCAAAAACTATCCCCACAAGATTGAGGACGGCAAGATTGTCCTCTACCTCACCGAGGGCGACCACGCCACCATCGAGGTCAATGGCGACGAGGATGCACCCATCTTCTTGTTTGCCAACCCGCTGGAAATCAACAAGCCCGACAGGAACGACCCCAATGTGGAGTACTACGAGGCGGGAAAGATTTATGACAAACAGCCCAAGTTCTCGATTGCTTCGGGTAAGACTATCTACATCGAGGGTGGTGCCATTGTGAAGGGTGCTTTTGATGTGAAGGGTGTGAACAATATCACCCTTGCCGGCTATGGCATTATCGACGACTTCTATGTGAAGAAAGAGAACCAATCGCTCTGGTCGTTCAAGGTGTGGGAGTGTAATAACGTGAAGGTGGATGGCCTTACGGTGTGCAATATGTATGGTTGGAGTTGCGCCTTCTTGGAGGTGAACGACCTCGATATTAACAACTTCAAGGTCATTGCTCCCTACAACGAGTACAACGACGTGGGTGTTGACAATGGCGGTATCGACCTGCTGGGTTGCCAGAGGGCCAAGTGTGTTAACTCCTTCGCCTATGCACACGACGACGGTATCCTTGTGAAGTCCCACAAATGGAGCTATGCCGCACACGCCCAGGACAACCTCTTTGAGAACTGTATCTCGTGGACTGTTGGTGGTGGTAACTCGTTTGAGGTGGGCTATGAGTTGGACAAAGGTGTGGAGGACGTAACCTTCCGCAACATCTATGCACTCCACAGCGGTACTCGCACCAATGCCTACCGTCGTGGTGCCGTTACCATCCACAACGCTACGGCTGGTGTGGTGCAGAACATCAACTATGAGAATGTCCACATCGAAGACCCCAAAGAGTTTGGTATCTATGTTTCGCTGTTGAAGGCCGAGTATGGCATTGGCGATGGCGTAGAGTGGGGCCCGGGTGTGATTAGGAACGTAACCTTCAAGAATGTCTATTTCTACAAGGAGCCTCCAAGGGGCCACCAAATCAACGGCCTCAACAATGGCGACAGCAGGGTGCAAAACCTCGTGTTTGAGAACCTGAACATCTGTGGTAAGAAGATTACACAGCCCGACGAGAGGTTCTTTATCCAATGTGCCGATGTGAAGTTCAAGTAGAGAGAACAAAGATTTTAACCTAATAGGAGAATAACCACAACAAAGAATATGATAAAAAGCAAACTAACAACCCTTTTGGCACTGACCGCATTGGTACTCACCTCGTGTGGGCCCAAGGTGGAGAACTACACATTTGACCAAAGCCTCGAAAAGTCCGAAATGTGGAGCGTGAAGGTGAAGGGCGAAGAGGTCTATGTACACCCCACCCACCAACCCCACATCGCCTCGTTTGGCGTTGAGGAGAAGGGTGTTGAGGTTGTCATTGAGCACCTGACAGCCAAGGTGGAGAGTGTGGCTGTGCGCCCGCTGGGTAAGAAGTATGACTACACCGTTGAGGGCAACAAGATTCGCCTGCGCCTGAAACCCTACGACAATATCTGTGTGGAGGTCAATGGCGACGAGTGGAATCCCTTGTTCCTCTTTGTCAACCCCCTCGAAGAGGGACGTAGGCCCGACCCCAATGCCGAGGGCGTGCGCTACTACAAGGCAGGCAAGGTCTATAAGGAGGACATAACGCTCAACTCCGGCGAGACACTCTGGATTGAGGGCGGTGCCATTGTGAATGGTAAAGTTCGTGTGCAGAATGCCGAGAATGTAACCATTGGCGGCCCCGGCTATGTGAAGAAATTTGAGCCCGGCTTTGGTCGTAGCAAGATGGCCTTTGTGGTGGACAACTGCACGGGCGTGAAGGTTAGCGACGTAACGGTGCTCAACAGGGATAGTTGGAGCTGTGCATTCTTTGTGAGCAAGGATGTGGAGATTGTGGGTATGAAAATAGTGGCTCCACGCAGCACCAACCAACACGGACACGACAACGGAGGTATCGATATGCTCGGTTGTCAGGATGCAACCCTCACACACTGCTTCGCCTATGCCCACGACGACGCTTTTATGGTCAAGTCGCACAAGTGGGGTTGGAGTGGCGAGGTGAAGAATGTTCACTTCAAAGACTGCATCGGCTGGAATGTGAATGCAGGCAACACCTTTGAGATGGGCTATGAGATGAACAACAACGTGAGCGATGTGAGCTGGACCGACATCTACTCCATCCACTCGGGTACTCGTGGCGTGTGGCGCAGGGGTGCCGTTACCATCCACCAGAGCGCAGGAGGTACAGTGAGGAACGTAACCTACAACAATGTCCACATTGAGGACCCCAAGGAATATGCCTTCCACTTCGCCATTCTCAAAACCGAATATGGCATTGGCGATGGCGTGGTGTGGAGCCCCGGTAAGGTGGAGAACGTAACCTTCAACAACGTCTATGTCTATCACGATGCTCCCGAGGGCTCGGAGATGTGGGGTTACAGCGAGGAGAACTGTTTTGAGAACATCACCTTCAACAACCTCTATTTCAATGGCAAGAAGGTCGGCTCGTTTGAGGAGGCTGACTTCCGTAGGGTGGAGAACATCAAGAACGTGCAATTCAAATAAAACCAAACATAAACCTATGAAGAGATTTACACAGATTTTGACACTACTCGCAGTTGTGTTTGCGGTGAGCAGTTGTTGCCAAAAGACCACGGTGGAGATTTATGATTTCCCCGCAGAGTATGAGGCCTCCCAGATGTGGAGCGTGAAGTGTGGCGGTGAGGAGGTCTTTGTAACCCCCACCGAGGAGCCCCACTTGGCTTCGCTGGGTTGTGATGGCAAGGTGAAACTCACCGTTGAGTACCTCGCAGGCGAGGTTGAGAAGGTGGACGTGCGCCCCATCGCAAAGAACTATCCCTACAAGGTGAAGGGCAACCGTATCACCATCGAGTTGGAGCCCTACCAGAAGGCCGTAATCGAGGTGAATGGCGACTTGGTGAACCCTCTGTTCATCTTTGCCAACCCTCTGGAAAAACGTCCCGATAGGAACGACGAGAATGTAATCTACCTCGAAGCAGGCAAGATTCACCAGGGCGATAGCCTCACTCTCCACACCAACCAACACCTCTACTTGGAGGGTGGTGCTGTGCTGAAAGGCTACCTTCTGGCAAGCCACGCCGACAACATCAAGATTAGCGGCCCCGGTTATGTGGATGCTCGCCACAAGGGACTCGACAATAGGGCCCTCCTGTTTGAGTACTGCAACGGCGTTGAGTTGGAGGACTTTATGATTATCAACAAAAACTGGTGGACTTGTGTGTTGTGCGTATGTAACGACGTACAGATGACCAACTACAAGAGTGTCGCTCCTCCCAGCGATAACGGCCACGGCCACGAAAACGACGGTGTGGACATCCTTGGCGGTCAGAACATCACCCTCGACCACTGCTTCTCCTACTGCCACGACGATGCATTTGTGGTTAAATCTCGCAAGTGGGATTGGGGTGCAGCGGTGAAGAATGTGGAGTTCAACGACTGCATCGGTTGGAATGTACACGCAGGTAACACCTTCGAGATTGGCTGGTGCTGTGGCGAGGATATTACCGACATCAGGTACAACGATGTCTATGCTGTCCACTCCGGCTCTCGTGGTAGGTGGTACAATGCAGCCCTTGCCATCCACAACGCCTCGAAGGGCGTGGTTAGCGGCATTGTCTATAACAACGTCCACATCGAGGACCCCCAGAGGTATCTCTTCCACGTGAGCATCACCGAGTCGCACTTCAACATCGGTACGGGTGTGGAGTGGGCCCCCGGTAAGATTAGGGACGTAACCTACAACAACATCCACGTCTATAAGGCAGCCCCCGAGAAGGACGGCTCGCAGTTCTATGGCTGGAATGACGAGTTCGACATCCAAAACGTGCTCTTCAAGAATGTCTATATCGAGGGTAAGAAGGTTACCAGCTTGGAGGACCTGAATGTTACCAAGATGCAGCACGCCAAGGATTTCCGATTTGAGTAGAGAGAAAATACAAATCCATAATTAACCAATAATACTTAAACAACTAAACTATGAAAAAACTTTTGCTACAATGTGTTACGTTGCTTGCAGCTCTGATGTGTGCAGGTAGCGTGGCAGCGCAAAGCGGCAACATTACGGGTCGAGTAATCGACTCGGAGGGTGAGCCGATTCTTGGTGCATCGGTTGTATATGATGGTACCAACGTGGGTACGACAACCAATGCAAAAGGCGAGTACTCCATCAAGAGTATGAAGGGCAAAACGCTTGTGTTCTCCTACTTCGGTTTGAAGGATTACAGCGTTACTGTTGGCAACCAAACCCGCCTGAATGTAACTCTCGAAACCGACAACATCAAGATTGATGACGTTGTGGTCATCGGTTATGGCGAGGTTTCCCGCAAGGACCTGACCGGTGCTCTTTCGTCGGTGTCGTCGGAGGAGTTGGTGAAGAGTGGTAGCAGCAACGTATTTGGCGCATTGCAGGGCCGTGTTGCAGGTATCAACATCACCTCGCAGTCGGGTGAGCCCGGTGCGGGTTTCAACATCAAGGTCAGGGGTAACAACTCTATCAATGCGGGTACTACTCCTCTCTACGTTATCGACGGTAACCAGATGGACCTCTCCTCGGGTGAGGTTGCAACGTCGGGCTCAACAAGTAGCAACACCTACGACCCTATGGCGTTCCTTAACCCCGCCGACATCGAGTCTATTGAGGTGTTGAAGGATGCTTCGGCAACGGCCATCTATGGTGCTCGTGGTGCAAACGGCGTTGTGCTGATTACCACCAAGAGTGGCTCGGGCAGCGACCGCACGATGATTAACTTCGATGCAAGCTATGGCGTTTCGAACGTGCCCAAGTATCTCGAAATGTTGACTCCTCAGCAGTATATCGACTATCGTTTCAAGCGCCAGGACTACGGTTGGCAACACTATGGCGACGACTACGATGGCGATGATATTGCCGATGCACCCAAGAATGCAAATCAGTATGACAGCTACGATTGGCAGAGG
Organism: Tidjanibacter sp.; assembly: GCA_045614965.1. GTDB lineage: Bacteria > Bacteroidota > Bacteroidia > Bacteroidales > Rikenellaceae > Tidjanibacter. The sequence goes on along the minus strand of JAZLDY010000001.1, from coordinate 20,261 downwards.
ATTCTCTATCGTACCGCTATCACCAAGAACTACAATATCTCGGCTTCGGGTTCGGTGAACAAAAAGACTCAGGTGTTGGTAAGTGCAGGCCACCTCAATCAGGAGGGTCTTATCAAAAACAACGACTTCCTTCGCTATTCGGCCCGTGTAAAGGTTGACCACCAGGCCAAGAAGAACCTCAAAATTGGTGCTTCGGCAACCTATGGTCGCAACATCTCCAATGGTGCTGTTTCGTCGGGTGGTGGTGCGCTGGGTAACAGCGGTCTTATTCAGCTTATCTATTTGGAGCGTCCCGTGAGGATTATGTCGCCTTCGGACGAGACCGAGTATCCCAACGGTTGGACCTCGCTGCTGAGTATGGTTGAGGATGAGACCTACCGTAGGACTATCTACGACCGTGTGATGGGTAACATCTATATGCGCTGGGATATCACTCCCGACCTGCTTATGTCGGCCAACTTCTCGGGCAACACCTCGTTGTCGAGCCAGAGGGAGTTTTATAGCAAACACAGCCGCTGGGGACAGACAAGGAATGGTTATGCAAAACAGACCATTGTGAACACTTGGGGCTATAACGGCTCGGTTACGCTGACCTACAAGAAGAAATGGGGCGAGCACAGCTTCGATGCTATGATTGGTGGTGAGATGAGCGAGTATTACAGCGATAGGTTCTACATCGCAGGCTACGACTTTGCCGATGAGAGTACCGGTGTGTTCGACTTCTCGAAGGCTCAGATTATGGAGATTCCTTCGGTGTCGATTGGCGAGAACGCTCGTTTGTCAACCTTCGGTCGTATGAACTACAACTACGCAAGCAAATACTACGCAACCTTCAATATGCGTGCCGATGGCTCGTCGAAGTTTGCACAGGGCTACCGTGTGGGTTACTTCCCCTCGTTGTCGTTGGCTTGGAGGGTCTCGGAGGAGAACTTCATCAAGGATAATGCAGAGTGGTTTGACAACTTCAAGATTCGTTTGAGTGCCGGTGCAACGGGTAACGACCGTGTGTCGAACTACGTTTATATGTCGCTGATGGGTACCAACTTCTACGGCCAGAATGGTAACGAGATTATGGGTATGGGCCCCAGCAGCTCGGCTAACGGTAAGCTCAAATGGGAGACCACCTATCAGTACAACGTCGGTGTGGACTTGGGCTTCTTTGGCAGCCGTGTAAACCTGACTGCTGATGTGTACTACAAGGACACCCGTGATATGCTTTACAGCGCAACCCTTTCGGCACAGTCGGGCTTCACCAAACAGTGGCAGAACCTCGGTAGGGTAGAGAACAAGGGTATTGAGATTGTTCTGAACACCCACAACATCGAGAAGAAGAACTTCTCGTGGTCAACCTCGGTGGCATTTGACCTCTCTCGCAACAAGGTGTTGGACATTGGTGGTATTGAGTACACAAGTGTAAACATTGGTAACGGTATGTTGTCAACCGACCTTTCTCGTATTATGGTTGGCCAGCCCATCGGTGTTGGTTATGGCTATGTATTCGACGGCAACTACCAGCTGACAGACTTCATCGTTACCCACAAAGAGCTGGGCTTGGTTTTGGACGACAATATGCTTGAAAACGGTGCAATCACCTCGGGCAATATGGACCAGTATAAGTTTGAGCTGAAACCCTATTTTGATGAAAACGGTAATCCTACCGGTCCTGTTGCGATTGCTTCGGAGGCAAACGTCCAGCCCGGCGACCGTAAGTATAAGGATTTGAACGGCGATGGTTCGGTTGACACTGCCAACGACCGTACCGTCATCAGCGACTCCAACCCCGACTTCACCATCGGTTTGACCAACAACTTCACCATTGGCAAGTTCGACATCAACATCTTCTTCGAGGGTGTCTATGGCCGTGATATTATGAACGAGTTTAAGCTCCGTAGTGAGTCTGGTAAGAGTGGTGCTACCCAGTACAGCAACCTTCGCAAGGAGGCTTGGTTGGGCCACTGGACTCCTGAGAACGGCTCGCAGACCTATGGTCGCCTGCTCAACTCGACCAACACTTGGGTATCGTCCTACTTTGTTGAGGATGGCTCGTTCATTCGTTTCAAGACATTGAGCGTTGGCTACACCTTGCAGAATGCTGCTTTGAAACGTGCCGGTATCGGTATGTTGCGTTTCAGTGTTGCAGCCGACAACCTCTACATCTGGTCGAATTATAGCGGTATGGATCCCGATGTTAGCTCGTCTAACTCGCTCTTCACCGGTTTTGACCGTCTGTCCTATCCCAAGGCTCGTACGGTAACCTTTGGTATTAACGCTACATTCTAACCCTCTAACCGTTAAAGAAGACTATGAAACTTAATAAGATATTACTTTCGATTTTGGGTTTGTCGATGGTGTTGGTGTCGTGTGAGAACGCCGAATTCCTCGATAGGAAACCCTATTCGCAGACCTCGCCCGACAACTTCTATGCGAGTGCATCGTCGATGAAGATGGGTCTTGTGGGCTGCTACGAGATTATTACCGCCCACAACATTCCCGGTCAATCCTATATTCAGAGGGGTACCTACGCACAGGGTCTGTTGTTCTTTATGAACGCACCTTCGGATACCTATGTGTGTGGTTCGATGTCGAACGACTATGGTACCGATGCTCTGTTGGCCACCTACCACGAGGGTTCCAAACCCGTGCGTGAAATGTGGAAGACAATGTATGCTGGTATCAGCCGCTGTAACACAATGCTCCACTACCTCCCCGGTGTGGATATGGACGAGGCTACCAAGTTGCAGTATGAGGCCGAGGCAAGATTCCTGCGTGCATTCTACTACTACCACCTTGCGTGGAACTTTGGTGGTGTGCCTGTGGTTGTGGACTACGACTCGGATGGTACCGAGCCTCGTGCGACCTTGGAGAAGGTCTATGAGTTGATTCTTTCGGACTTTGAGTTTGCCTATGCCAACCTCAATGCTGTTGGTCTGTTGGGTAACTCTTCGGCCAACAAGTACACTGCTGCTGCGTTCTTGGGCCGTATGTGCAACTACTTGGCTGCTTGCAAACGCAACGGTACGGGTGCGAGCCTGGTTGCCGAGCAGCCCCTCAACGATTTCAAGTGGGTTGACGAGGCTGCTATGAGCAAGAGGGCCTATGAGGTGCTGAAAGATGTTATTGACAACTCGAAGTATATTCTCCTTGACGACTACACAAACATCTTCCGTGAGGGTATGCAGGACATCTACAAGGAGAGCCTTTTGTGTGCCGAGTTGGCAATGTCGGCTGTGTCGGGCTACTGGCCTAACAGCTTCTATCTGCCATCTCCTCCCAATGGCGGTACCGATACCCCCACCGTTTGGGGTGGCTACCACAATGGTACTCCCAACCTGTTCTATATGTACGACAAGGCTGACCCCCGCAGGGACCACAACCTCACCTCTCGTTATAGCGATGGTAAGGTGGCTAAGAAGGTTGGTGGCAACACCTATTGGGACCCCGTTATCGACAAATCGGAGGCTAACACCAACATCCGTGTGAACATCTGGGAGCTTGACGCAGAGGGTAACCCCATTCCCGACCCCGCCGACCCCACCAAGAACAAGATTATCTCGGTGTTGAGGCCCTTCTACGACTCCCCCGGCCAGACCTATTACCCCACCTCGGGTTTGTCGTGCTGCATTGGTAAGATTCGCTTTATGAGCACCGAGGAGACTCCCCACACCGCATCGCAGCACTCCTACTGCTACCCGCTGATGCGTTTGGCCGATGTCTATCTGATGTATGCCGAGGCCATCTACTTCCACCTCAAAGACGAGGCTTCGGCTCGCCAGCAGTTGGACAAAGTGTTGGAGCGTGCTTGTAAGATTGCCGAGAACCCCACCGAGGCGTTCAAGACCTTGAAGACGGCCTACCACCGTGATAACTTCATCGAAGAGTTGTTGGAGAGCAGGGAGAGGGAGCTTGTTATGGAGTTCTCTCGCAAGTGGGACCTCATCCGCTACAACATCATCGACGAGAAGATTGAGAAAATGATGAGCACCTACATTACCTGTATGAAGGACAAGGTGCCTGCTCACTACCTCACCAACAACAAGAAGGAGGAAGACTATCTGAAAATTCCTTCGGATAGTCCTATCAACCAGGGAGGTACCATTTTGCAGGCTAACTGGGCTCCCTACAAGATTTGGTTGCCCATCTCGGAGGAGCAGATTGGTGTAAACAAGAAGCTGACACAGAACGCAGGTTGGTCTGCCAAGGCCGACGCACCCGCCGACACCCCTGCCGACACCCCCGCCGACACCCCCGCCGACACCCCCGCTGACACCCCTGCTGGTAACTAGCAGGGGTGCCGCAGGGCACTTTATGGTAATGGAAAAAATATCAACAACCCATTATAAATTAACCTTTTAACTAACAAACAAAAACACAAAAGACTATGAAAAAGATTTTATTCGTAGCAATGGTGGCCCTCGCAGCAATGGCTTGTAAACCCGATGGGGCCGACGAAATTCAACTCCCTGAGCCCGACAAAGGTGTAACCTACCTGTTGGAGGGTGTAATTGACACCGAAGGCTTCGAGTGGAGCAACAACGCAATCATCGGTTTGTACTCGATGAACACCGCTGTTAAGGCTGCCAACTTGGAGTGTAAGATTGAGGGCTGGGTAGCCCCCGTACTCCCTGGTGAGGACGAGGAAGAAGGCGGCGAGACCGAAGGTGGCGAGGAGGCTGTAACTCCTGCTATGTTCTTGGCCGGCGAGGCTGTTCCCTCGAACGCTAAACGCTTTGTAACCCCCGCTATGGACTTGGTGAAGGGCGAGAACAAGTTTATGGTTTACTACCCCTACGACAAGACTCTGACCTACGTTATGGGTACCATCTACAATTTGAACGTTTCGGCTTCGCAGGTACAGACTGTTCCCAACGTGGCAGCAGAGTGCTTCTCGCTGGGTACTGCCGTGGGTACTCCCAAGGTGGACGAGACCTTCAAGTTCGTTATGAACCCCATCACTGCTCTTGCACAGGTTAAGATTACTTCGACCGAGTTTGCAAACTACGGTGTTAAGAAGGTAACCATCTGGAACAACGACAACGTAGCCATCAGTGGTGGTTTCAACGTGAACGTGAACAATATGACCTTCGAGAACCTGCCCAACGCAACTCCTCACAAGGCTGCTGTTACTGTTAACGCTCCTGCATTGTTCAGCGCAGTTAAGACCCAGAACATCTACGTTAACCTTCTCCCCAGCGACCTCACCGGTAAGGAGATGTGGTTGCTCGTTGAGTTGGAGGGTTCCGAGGGCAACGTAGTGCTTCCCATCAAGAAAGAGGGTGTTAAGTTTGAGGCCGGTAAGACTACCGTCATCGAGCTTTCGAACCTGAGTATGGCTGACAACGCTGCCGGTGAATGGTATGTTCCCACCGAGAAACGTCTGCTTGGTGGTCTTGGCTACGCTTATGGCGAGGCTAATACCTACCTCATCCAGTGCAAGAACGGTCAGACCTACACCAATGGTACCTACACTCCCAACGCTGACATCCCCAACGAGGTTAAGATTGACATCCGTCCTCGTGGTAACTTCGCAGAGGTTGTAGATCCTAAGGGTGCTACCTTCGAGTGGTTCCGCTATGGTGCACAGACCATTCCTGGTCAGGGTACCGGTACCGTTTGGGGTCAGACTACTTCCAGGGCAGCACAAGTTGCTAATCCTGTTGCTGATGGTGCATTCACTTTCGAGTATGATGGCAACTACACCGTAACCGTTAAGAACAACAGCGCATACGCAGGTGCTCCTATCCTCCTTATGATTAAGGATGGCAAGGTGCTTTGGGCTTGGTACTTCTGGAACATCTCGGCTGATGGTACCACATTGGAGGGTATTGACATTGGTAATGGTATGAGGCTCGCCAATATGTTCATTGGTCAGAACACTATGCAGTTTGCAGATTGGGGTAGCAATCAACAGTGGGATACCAGTAAGAAGATCTACATTGATGGTAAATACATGCCCGGCTTTGCATATGTAGCTTACTATCAGTGGGGCCGCTATATGCCCGTATCGACTTGGACACACTGGTGGAGTGTTGACGATTCTACCAACAATGAAAGTGGTGTTATGCCTGCATATCGCACCACTACTGGTGTCACTATGAAAGAGGCATTGGCTCGCCCCGTAGGAATGATTATCCAGCCTTGGACTTATCCTACCGGTATGGGTCCTGACCCCAATAACCCCGACGTGCAGGTTACAAATAAGAGTTCGCAGGATTTGCCCAACTGGTTGAGCGAGCCTTATGGCGACCTCTGGGGTAATGACGCAAACGGTACCGGTAAGACCGATATGGTTGGTACCAAGTCCATCTACGACCCCTGTCCTAAGGGTTGGAGGGTTGCCGATATGGCTGCTTTCGACTACATCATCGAGAACAAAGCACTCTTCACCTTCTATGAGGATAACGATCCTGTTTACAAGGCAGCTCCCGGTGCTCTCTACAATGGCAACCTCCATATGTTGTCGCCTGGTTACTCGTTTGGTAAGACCGCAACCAACGGCCGTATGCAGACCGAGGGTGGTGCTGACTCGCACTCGAACAAGTCTTACTGTACTTTGGCCAACACTTGGTCGAACTTGGCTCCCGGTGCAACCGGTGCACAGCCCTACGCATTCTTGCACGGTACCATTGCAACTAAGGATAGCCGCTTCAAACGTGGCACCTTCAACCGTACCAGCGCATTCCCCGTACGTTGCCAGGTTGATACCGACAACAGGTAGTAGTACTCTCTAAATATCTTGGGTTGAGATAGTTATACCCCACCCTATGGGCGAAATCCCATAGGGGCGGGGGTATAATTTTGGAATTGAGAATTGAGGGCAGAAAGGGCAAAATGAGCAGCAAAGGGCACCTTCCCTAAACTCTCTACCCCTCCCTAAATTCCCTTCGACAAAACAAAACAACAAAACAAACAAAATGAAAAAACTTTACACACAGCCTACCATCGAGCAGGAAAACCTCTGGGTGGAGGCAGGTATAGCGATGAGCTTGACCGACAACTTCTTCCTCCAAGACGAGGATGGGTCGGCAGGTTATCTCGAAGAGAACATTTGGTAGAACTTAATGCAGGAGAAACAAAACTATGAAAGCAACAAAATATTTTGCCTTGGTAGCAGCACTCCTCGCAGTAGGCTGTACCAACGAAATGATGGACGACTCCATCAATCAGAACAACAACGTGGAGGATGGTATCATCCTCACCCTCACCGGCGACTCACAGGCCGAGGAGGTCGAGAATCGTATCATTGTTGACGGTACCACGACCAGTGGCAAGTACAACGTCAAATGGCGTCACGGCGATACTATTGGTATTTTCTCGGCCGATGGTACCACCATCAACAACGTGCCTGCAACCGAGAACTCCGTTCCGCTCAAAGAAGGTAGTACTGTCGAGTACGTTCCTCAGAAGACTGCAGTATTCAGTACCGGGGAAGCAGTGTCGGCAGCATCGGGCGACGAACTCTATGTTTATTATCCCTACAACACTGCAACCACTTTCGCTGACGGTGTATTTTCGAGCAGCGTTGCAGCATCGCAGCAGACCAACGACTTCACCGTGGCCTATGGCTTTGCATCTTATGCCTTTGCCTACGACAAGACCACCGTTAATGGCGGTAACTTCTCGCTTACCCACCCTCTCGCTTATGTGAAGGTGCAGATTGCAGTTACCGACTATGTTAAGGATTGGAAAGTTAGGGGTGTGCAGATTGTGGACCGCACCGGCGCAGCCAAACTCGCAGGCGACTTCACTGTGGACACCGCCACCGGCCAGCTCACCGTTACCAACGGCACTCCCAGCGTGGAGCAGTATTTCAAAAACAATCCCACCGGTACTGTTGAGGGTACCTCCACTCGCTATATGACCCTCACAACTCTGCCTTGGGACTTCACCGGCAGCGAGGTGTGGGTTGTGGCCAAGTTTGAGACCCCCACCGGTGCTATTGCCTATGTTCCCACCAAATATGAGAACGCAAAACTGAAAGCAGGTGCTTGGAATGTTATCAAACTTACCCTCAACGAGGGCGAGCACTCCGCAGCAGGTTGGTATGAGCCTATCGACTCCCGTCTGATGCCCGGCTTGGGTTATGCCTATGGCGACCAGAACACCTACCTCATTCAGTGCAAGAACGGCTCGACCTACAAAGGTGCAACCTACACCCCCAATGCCAACATCCCCGACGAGGTGAAGGTTGACATCCGTGGCCGTGGCGATTTCAGCAAAGTGGTTGACGTAACCAAAGCAACCTTTGCTTGGTTTAAGAAGGGAGCGCAGACCAATGGTAATGGTACGGGTGCTGTGTATGTTGGTACTACCACCAACTACTCCGCATCGGGTGTTGATCCCACCCAATATACCATCGACGACAGCACCAAAGAGCAGGGCTTCATCAAAGTGAAGAACACCGGTGCCTATGCAGGCTCGCCCATTCTGCTGATGATTGTGGATGGCAAGGTTGTTTGGTCGTGGTATTTCTGGAACATCGCAGCCGATGGTACCGAGTTGGAGGGTGTTGACGTTGGCAATGGCACCAAGATTGCAAATATGCTCGTAGGTCAGCCTACCACCAACTATGCAACTTGGGGTAACAACAAGAATGGCTCCAACCCCGACCCCATCTTCCGATTCATCGCTTGCTATCAGTGGGGCCGTACAATGCCTCACTTCTGGACAACCTATCCAAGTATTGATCCGGGTGATGGTAGTGGAAATAATGGTAATAGCTACAATATCCCAGGTATTAAGACGGCAAGTCCTATAACATTGGCAGAATCCGTTGCTCGCCCCGTAGGTTTTATTGCATCTACTGAGGTGGATCCCAATTGGGAAGCGCTTAAAAAGACGGAAGGTTCTTGTATTACAATGGATAGTTGGTGCTCGGATGATATCACCAAAATTTGGGGTGCTGATGGTGTCAAATCGGTATTTGATCCCTGTCCCAAAGGTTGGAGGGTTCCTGCATCCGATGTATACAATTATATGAAAGATAATGCCACTGGTAAGATAACCTATTACGATAATAATGCAACTGAGTATTATGGAGCCCCTGGTTTGTTGTACAACTCGGAAATCCTCTTTATTAGCGCAGGTTATCACCAAGGTTATATCGCAGCAAATGGCCGACTCCAAAACAATGGTACATCTTCGTATTTCCCCTCAACCAATCAATGTTATGGAGGTGCTTGGACTAATACCGTGTCTAGTGGTAAGGCTGTACGAGTTGCAACGGGTGCACAGAAACGTCAGCAGTTTGATGTAACATCCAACGCGCTTACATTCTCTATCAACTTGCGTTGCCAGGTTGATAGCGACAACCGATAGTGGTTTGACTCTACGGCTATCTTGATTTGAAGATGGCTTTGCGCCCCCTCGCCCAAAACGAGGGGGCTTTTTTTTGAGAATAAACCCCCTCTAACTCAGAGGGGGAGTAATCGAAAGGCTCTGGTTACAAAAATGTAACCCGTGAATAAAAAAGCTGCTCCCCTAAGTTAGGGGAGCTGTCCGAAGGACTGAGGGGTATGTAAAAAGGGGCAATAGGGGTAATAGGGAGTTTAGGGTGATAGGAGAGGAATAATTTTCAAATTTCCACTCTTTTCACTATCTTTGTAGTTCATTAACAACACATACAAAACCTATGAAAAAACTACTCGCCAAGGTTGCATTGGTGGCCATCTGTGCCGCAACCCTCGTTGCTTGTAATACCGCCCCCAAGGGCTACACACTCAAAAACGGCACATTCCACTACAACGTCCCCGCACGTCCCGCAGGGCAGCACGATATGCTCGCCTTTGCCGCCGAGCCCATCGACACCGTGAGGGTGGGTTTCATCGGCCTCGGTATGCGTGGCCCCGGTGCTGTGAAGCGTTTCACACACATCCCCGCAACAAAGGTGGTGGCTCTCTGCGACCTCAACCCCGAGGGCGTGGCCAAGTCGCAGGCCTATCTCGCAGCCGCAGGGCAGCCCGCCGCCGACGAGTATGTGGGCGACCCCGAGGCGTGGAAGCAGCTCTGTCAGAGGGACGACATCGACCTCGTTTACATCGCCACCGATTGGGCCAACCACGCCAAGATGGGTGTCTATGCTATGGAGCAGGGTAAGCACGTCGCCATAGAGGTCCCCGCAGCTATGACTATGGACGAGATTTGGGCACTCATCAACACCTCCGAGCGCACTCGCAAGCACTGCATTCAGCTCGAAAACTGCGTCTATGATTTCTTTGAAATCACCACCCTCAATATGGCACAGCAGGGACTCTTCGGCGAGGTGCTCCACGTTGAGGGTGCCTACATCCACAACCTCGACGAGTATTGGAGCGAGTATTGGAACAACTGGCGACTCAAATACAACGCCAAGGCCCGTGGCGACATCTATGCCACCCACGGCATAGGTCCCGTGTGTCAGGTGCTCAACATCCACCGTGGCGACCGTATGAAAACCCTCGTGGCTATGGACACCAAGCCCGCCAATGGTCCCAAAATCTACAAAAAACACCTCGGCGAGGAGTGCCCCACATTCGCACAGGGCGACCACACGATGACTATGATTCGCACCGAGAAGGGTAAGACCATACACATCCAGCACGATGTGCTCACCCCAAGGCCCTATTCCCGTATGTATCAACTCACAGGCACCGCCGGCTTCGCCAACAAGTATCCCGTGCAGGGCTACTGTTTCCACAACGAAGCACTCCCCAGCGATGCAGCCCCCGAACTCGACAACCTCGACTCCCACAAGTTCGTACCCGAGGAGGTGAAGAAGGCCCTGATGGAGAAGTACAAACACCCCATAGTGAAGGACATCGAGGAGATGGCCAAGAAGGTGGGCGGCCACGGTGGTATGGACTACATTATGGACTACCGCCTTGTCTATTGCTTGCAGAACGGCCTGCCACTCGATATGGATGTCTATGACTTGGCCGAGTGGTGCTGTCTGGCCGAACTTGGCGAGGTGTCAATCACCCACAACTCCGCACCCGTTGAGGTCCCCGACTTTACCCGTGGCGGTTGGCAGAAGATTGACGGCTATCATCACGCTATGAAATAGCGCATCTCGTGTGTAAATTTTGCACCACCCTGCGGTAGCCGAGTTCCTCATTTACGCTCGGTAAACTATGTCCTTGCGTGGCATAAAATTTCCTACACGATAGTGCACTATTAGTATCTCGTAAAATAATAAGCGAGCGCAGGGTTGCGCTCGCTTATTGTTTTATTATTTAAGCAGTAGTTCTCCGAACTCCGCAAGCGAAGGGACCACAAGGTCGGGCTTCTTGTTGGCCGCTGCAACGTCCGCCTCGGTGCTCTCGCCCGAGAGTACCAGCGCCCCAAAGGCCCCCGCATTGTGGGCCATAGCAATATCGGTGTAGATGCGGTCGCCACACATCGCAATCTCCCCCGCCTCCAAGCCATAGCGTTGCTTTATGCCGTCCAGCATACGGGCGTCGGGCTTGCCGAGGGTGATGTCGGGGGTGCGGCCTGTGGCGTGCTCAATGCATTTGCAAATAGAGCCGCAATCGACCAACACGGTCGGCTCGTTGGTGGGGCACACTCGGTCGGGGTTGGTGGCAATGTAGGGCACACCCTCCTTTGCCCACCACGCAGCACGGCACAGTCGCTCGTAGGTGAGGGTCTTGTCGAACGCCACCACCAGCGCATCGGGCCTCTCCTCGGGGCTGTCGGCCACGCTCTCATAGCCTGCCTCCTCGAATTGGCGCACCATACTCGGCGTGCCGAGCAGGAAGAGTCGGTGGGCCGAATGGTGGTGGGTGTGGAGGTAGTCGATGGTGGCGATGGTGGTGGTGTAGATGCGCTCCCTGCCACACTCAATGCCCATCTGGGCAAGGGCCGCAAGGTAGTCATCCACGCTCTTCGAGGGGTTGTTCGTAAGGAACGAGTAGCCAATACCGTGGGCCTCCAAGTCGGCCAGGAATTTGTGGGTCCAAGGGAACAGGCGGCTGCCCATATAAATCGTGCCGTCCATATCGAGCGCAACGTGGCGCAGTCGGCCCAAGCGGTGGGCCAACTCCTCGGAGGTGTATGGTGTGGTGAATTTGGTCATCGGGGGGGGTAATAGGGGAGATAAGGGTGATAGGGTAATAGGGGTGATAGGGTGGGGTGTTCCGAGGGGACTACTCCGTAATCTCAAACACACCGCCCTTGCCAAAGAGCTCCTCGCTCCATTTTTCGAGCATACCACAGCGCAGGCCGAGGTCGAGAATAGTAAAGCGGCGGCGTATCTTCACAGCCTTCATCACACTCTCTTTCAATCTCTGGCGGCTGATGCCAATCTGCTCCGGCTCGGTGGGGGCTCCCACGGCCGAGAGTAGGTTTTTGCACTCCTCAAACGAGAGGAGTTGGGCTTCGATGGTGGCCCTTATTTCGTCCCAATTGGCTTTCAGGGTGTTGAGTTGGCGGCGCAACTCACGCTTGTTGATATATTTGGCCGAGGTCTCCTTCACGCCAATAAGCGGGAAATCGGTGCCCTCAAATGTTACGAGTGCTTCGAGCCTTGCCTCCTCGGCAGTGGGCCACGCAGCCACAGCAGCCTCCACATCCAGAGAGTCAATATTCTCCCTGAGCAGACACTCATAGAGTGCTGTGGAGCACAACAGACCGATGGCGACCATAAAGCCGTGCGACGTGGGGAGGTGTTCCATCTCCCACAGGCGGGCAAAGAGGTGGTCGGCACCACTTGCAGGGCGGCTCGAACGGTGGGCCTGCATAGCAAAGCCACTCATCAGCAGGCCCTCAATAAGTCTTGTGAGTGCCTCTTGCGAGCCTTCACGCACCTCCTCGGGGTGGGCAAGGGCCTCACGCAGGCCATCCTGCACAAGCGAGAAGGACACGTCGTCCATAGGCTCAACACCCAATCGGTCGGCCAAAATCCAATCGGCACCCGTGGGTACCTTGGCCAACAGGTCGGCATAGCCGCTGGCTATCATTTGGGGTGGGCAGGTGGCGATGATGTCGGTGTCGGCAATCACACCCTTGGGCGCAGCACACGGAAACGACTGCTTCATTCCCTCCTTGATAATCGAAGCACCATAGGCGGTGTATCCGTCCATCGACACAGCCGTAGCCACCACCATATAGCCCCTCTGGACGTGGTGTGAACAGATTTTTGCAAGGTCGTTGATGGTGCCCGAGCCTATGGCCACAGCTATCGCATCGGTGGTGGCAAGGCGGGCATCCAACTGCTCCACAAAACTCCACTCGGCAATGAGTCCTTCGCTGCTGAAAATAAAAGGAGTGTCCAGAGTGATACCGGCCTCGGAGAGTGATTTCTCCACAACGGAGCCGGCGAGGGAGAATGTGTAGGTGTCGGCAACGATGATTGCTTTGCGCTGGCCGAAGAGCGAGAGAAAAACCTCGCCACACTCCCCAATAACGCCACGCCCGACCTTCAAGGCACGGGTGTCGGTGGCACGTTGGAGCGTGTCTTTGACCATATTTTCGTTGCTAATCATCCTCTTTTTTGTTTCTCCCTAAGAGATATTCAACCTACAAAAGTACGATTTTTTATCTAATATCCAAAAAACGGGCCGTTGACCGTCTACCGTCTACCGTCTACCGTCAACCGACTGCTTAAAAAAACAAAATTCTCAATTCTCAATTCTCAATTCTCAATTTTAATTCCTATTTTTGCGAGTTATATTGGCTTAATATGCACTTTGGATTGGTATGAAGGATAAGAAAAACATACTCAAATGGCTACCCTATGTGGGTGCGGTGTTGTTGTTCCTTGCTTTGTCGTTGCTCTACTTCGGGCCACAGATGGAGGGTATGGCTCTCTCTATGGGCGACATTACCCAATATGAGGGTATGAGTAGGGACATCAAGCAGATGCAGGCCGAGGGTGAAGACCCACAGTGGACGGGTGCAGCCTTTGGCGGTATGCCCGCCTATATGATTAACATTGAGTACCCCTCAATGATTATCAAGAATTGGAGCACCGACCTCGCCAATGCCTTTGGTCGCCCTGCGGTGCTCATATTTCTTGCTCTGGTGGGTTTCTGGGCGATGTTGCTCCTGTGGGGCGTGAGTCCTTGGGTGGCCATCGTTCCCGCCATTGCCTACGGCTTCTCCACCTACTCCATACTGATTATCGGCGCAGGACACATTACCAAGATGTTTGCTTTTGCCTATGCGCCCCTGCTGGTGGGCGGTGTGGCCTACACCCTGCGTGGTGGGCGCATCATCTTGGGCGGACTCCTTACGGCACTCTTTGCAACCCTGCAAATTGCTGCCAACCATCCCCAAATTACATACTACTTCGCCTTTGTGATTGTTGCCTTGTGGGTGAACGAACTCATCAGGGCCATCAGGGAGAAGTGGCTCGGACGTTTTGTGAAGGCAACGGTGGTGTTAGCCCTGGCGGCGGTGTTGGCCGTGGGTGCCAACCTCTCGTCGCTCTACTACACTGCCCAGCACCAACCCGACACCACTCGTGGCGGTAGCGAACTTGCCACCACGGGCGGAGGAGAGAGTGGGGGGCTTGATATTGCCTACGCTACGGCGTGGAGCTATGGTCGCACCGAGAGTGTCAATATGTTCATCCCCAACCTTATGGGTGGCTCGTCGAGTGGTGGTTTTGCCAAGGATGGCCAGGTGGCCTCCTCGCTGCGTCCCTATGGTGCCCGTAGCCTTGCAACCCAACTGCCTGCCTATTGGGGCGACCAGCCGATGACCGCAGGCCCAACCTACGTTGGTGCAGCGGCCTTGTTGTTGGCCGTGTTGGCACTTGTGCTGCTGCGTGGCAGGGAGAAGTGGTGGCTGGTGGCTGTGAGCGTATTTGCGTGGTTGCTGTCGTTGGGTAGCAACCTTATGTGGTTTACGGAACTGATGTTCGAGTGGCTGCCTGCCTACGATAAGTTCAGGGCTGTATCCACAGCACTCGTGGTGGTGCAGTGGAGCGTGCCTATGCTGGGCGCATTGGTGCTGTGGCGCATCTGGCAAGAGAGGTACGAGAGGCGTGCTCTGCTTGTGGGTGTGGCCAAGGCGGCTGCCATATTGGGTGGTATTGCACTCGTGTTTATCCTTTTCGGCAGACAGATGTTCTCCTTTGAGGCCGCCTATGACGGGCAGATGGGCCTCCCGAATGACGTGTTGGCGGCAATGCAGGCCGAAAGGGGCGATATGCTTGTGGCCGATGCTGTGCGCTCGTTGGTATTTGTGGTCCTCACAGCAGGTGTGGTTGCTCTGTTTGCGTGGGGCAAGATAAGGAAGTGTGTGATGTTGGCCCTTGTGGGGGTGCTTGTGGGAGTGGATATGATTGGTGTGGATGTGCGCTACCTCTCGTGGGACGACTTTGTGAAGCCCACCGAAACCGCCATCCGCCCCACCGAAGCCAACCGACAGATTATGGCCGACGGGGAGTTGGGCTACCGAGTGGCCAACCTTGCGGTGAGCACCTTCAACGATGCTACGACGAGCTATTTCCACCGTTCGGTGGGTGGCTATCACGGTGCAAAACTCGCCCGCTACCAAGACCTCATAGACCACCAACTCCTGCGTGGCAACCCGGAGGTGTATGATATGCTCAACACCAAATACTTCATCGTGGCCGACAAGGAGAGTGGCGCACCACAGGCGGTGCTCAACGAGGGTGCCAATGGTGCAGCGTGGTTTGTGGAGGATGTGGTGTGGGCCTCCTCTCCGGCAGAGGAGATGGGGGCTTTGGACGGCATCGATACCCGCACCGAAGCCGTTGTGGAGGAACGCTACCGAGAGATGTTGAAGGGGGCAACCCTCGGCGACGGCAGTGTGGAACTCATCAAGTATAAACCCAACCACCTCTCCTATCGTTGCAACTCGGCGGAGGGTGGCTTGTGTGTCTTCTCGGAGATATTCTACGACAAGGGCTGGAAGGCCTATGTGGACGGCTGGGAGGTGGACTATCTGCGTGCCGACTATCTGTTGCGTGCTATGGTGCTGCCCGCAGGAGAGCATATCGTGGAGTGGAGATACAAGGCTCCCAAGTTTGACCTTGTGGAGGGCATTACGTTGACCTTCTCGTTGGTGATTTTGGGTGGCTTGGTGCTCTATGGAGTGGTTGAAATTGTCAAGTGCCGCAGACGCAAAATGGCAAAATAACGTTGGATTATGGGACACAAAGGAAACAATAGACTCAAACGTAAGGTGAGGGGCTCCTATGCCATCTCCACCGTCAGCATCGCACTGGTGCTCTTTCTGCTTGCAGGTGTGGGCTACATCATCTGGAACCTCTCGAAGGCTACCGATGGTGTGAAGGAGCGTATGACACTCTATGTGATGCTCTCCGATGCGGAGCCTGCCGAGGTGAAAGAGGAGGTGGGCTATAAGTTGCGCTCGTTGGAGGGCGTAAGGGAGGCCGTGTTTGTGTCGAAGGCGGAGGCTGCGGCCGAGTTCAAGGAGTTTGTGGGTGGCGACGTGGAGGAGTTTTTGGACTACAACCCACTGCCCGACTCCTATGAGGTGCGACTGCGTGCCAGCGAGTCGCCCAAGGCACTTGTGGAGACCATTGTGGCACAGGTGGACGAGTGGAAGGGCGTTGACGAGGTGGTCTATCAGAGGGCCGTGGTGGATAATTTGGACACCAATCTGGCCAAGTTTAAGATTATCCTTCTGCTCTTTGGCGGGGCACTGCTGGTGGTGTCGCTCATACTGCTGCGCAACACAATCCGTATGAGTGTCTTTTCTCGCCGAGGACTCATCAACACAATGAAACTTGTGGGTGCCTCCAAAGAGTTTATCAAGAGGCCCTTCCTTGTGGATAGCCTCTGGCAGGGAGTGGTGGCCGCAGTGTTGGCATCGGCACTCTTCTGGGGTATGGTCTTTGCGCTCAACGAGGGCCTTCCCTATGTGATGTTGGTGTCGAGTGGAGAGGTGTTGGCCACAATATGTGGGGGTATCTTGGTGGGCGGAGTGCTCATCTCGGTACTCTTTACTTCCTTCTCGCTCAATAAGTTTATCAGGATGAATAGCTCTAAAATACACATTTATTAGAAAAAAGTTATGGCAGTGAAAAAGAGTAACGGCCCCGCAAAGCAGGCCAAAGCGGAGCAGACCGAAAGTCCAAAGGAGAATATGGTGTTCTCGTGGGCCAACTACAAGTGGATGCTCCTTGGGGTGCTGATTATCGTTGTGGGCTTTGTGTTGATGGCAGGAGGCGGTAGTGATAACCCTGCGGAGTTCAACTACGAGGCCATCTTCTCGTGGAGGCGCATCGGTTTGGCACCTATGGTGGTGTTGGCCGGCTTTGGCGTGGTGGGATATTCGATAATGAAGAAAACAAAATAGTGGGGTAATCGCACCCTCTGCCCTCGCTTAATCTCAATTTTCAATTAACCCACCTTTGGTGGCTTTTAGTTGCTCTCGCTCGGCATAGTGTGCAAGCACCCTCTGCTCTCGCTTACTCGCAACTTTTTCAATTTTCAATTTTCAACTTTCAATTCTCAAATATGTCAATATTTGAAGCATTTATTCTCGGACTTGTGCAGGGACTCACGGAGTTTCTGCCCGTAAGTAGTAGCGGACACCTCCAAATCGCCAAGGAGCTGATGGGGGTGGAACTTACCGACAACATCGCCTTTGATGTAACCCTCCACTTTGCCACCGTGTTGAGTACAATCGTGGTGCTGTGGAGTGCCGTAAAGAGGCTCTTTGTGGGCTTCTTCTCCTTCCGCAAGGGGCCCGATATGACCTATGCCCTCAAAATCATCGTGTCGATGATTCCTGTGGGTATTGTGGGCTTCCTGCTCAAAGACCAGCTCAACGCAATGCTGGCCTCGCAATACATTATGCTCATTGTGGGTGCTATGCTCCTCATCACAGCAGCACTGCTCACCTTTGCACAAAGGGCCAAACCGAGGAATAAGGAGGTTATCTCGTGGAGAGATGCGGCCGTTATCGGCACCGCACAGGCGGTGGCCACAATGCCCGGACTGAGTCGCTCGGGTACCACCATCGCTACGGGCCTTATCTTGGGTAACAAGAGGGCTGTGGTGGCAGAGTTCTCGTTCCTGATGGTGCTGCTGCCCATCATTGGCGAGTCGCTGTTGGAGATTGTCGGTGGCGATTTTCTGGCCCAGTCGGGTGTGGGCTTGCTCCCATTGGCAGTGGGCTTCGTTACCGCCTTTGTTACGGGTGCGCTGGCCTGCAAGTTTATGATTAGCATTGTCAACCGAGGCAAACTCTATTGGTTTGCTCTCTACTGCCTCGTGGTGGGCTTGGTTGCAATGGGTAGTTACTTCTTTTAGAACGCTATGAAGATAGAACTCTCCAAGCAGACACCCTTTCCGGAGGGGGTGGTGTTGGTGGTCGATAAACCACTGCGCTGGACCTCGTCGGATGTGGTGCGCAAAATCAAATATATGCTCCGCAAGTTGGGCTACCCGAAGATTAAAATCGGACACGCAGGCACGCTGGACCCTCTGGCTACGGGTGTGTTGATTGTGTGTATCGGCAGGGCTACAAAACGAGTGAACGAACTCCAAGCAGGCGAGAAGGAGTATGTGGCCGATGTGATGCTCGGAGCCACCACTCCGAGTGGCGACTTGGAACACCCTGTGGATGCCACCTACCCAACCGACCACATCACCCGAGAGATGGTGGAGGAGGCTCTCGCAGGGCTGTGTGGCGAGCGTTACCAACTCCCACCAGTCTATTCGGCCAAGAAGATTGACGGCCGCAGAGCCTACGACTATGCCCGTGAGGGCGAACAGGTGGAGGTGAAGAAGGCCCTCATCAACATCTATGAGATGGAGATTTTGGAGTGTGAGTTGCCCCTCGTGCGTGTGCGTGTGCGTTGTAGTAAAGGTACCTACATCCGTTCGCTGGCCATCGAGATTGGCGAAGCACTCGGCAGTGGCGCACACCTCGTCGGCCTACGCCGTACCCGCAGTGGCGAGGAGAGGGTGGAGGATGCTTTCACGCTCGAAGAGGTGGTGCAAATTATGTCGCTCGACCCCGAAAAAGAGCTCGCACAAATTGCCGATACAACCAACCACAAAGGCAGCACTCGAAAATTTTTGACCGTCGAGTGAAACAAAATCTTCAATTAAACGTATATATCTTGTTTGGCACCAATTCAATAACGCAATAAATTATGAAACTTTCGCAGTACAACTACGACTTCTCGGCCGACCTTCTGGCCAAATATCCGGCAGACAACCGTGATGAATCTCGTATGCTCGTTCTCCACCGTGCAACGGGAGAGATTGAACACAGGACCTTCAAGGATATTCTCGACTACTTCGAAGAGAAGGATGTCTTTGTATTCAACAATACCAAAGTCTTCCCCGCAAGGCTCTATGGCAACAAGGAGAAGACCGGTGCAGAGATTGAAATCTTCCTGCTCCGTGAGCTCAATAAGGACCTCCGTCTGTGGGACGTGCTCGTTGACCCCGCACGCAAAATCCGCATCGGCAACAAACTCTACTTTGGCGATGACGATGCACTCGTGGCAGAGGTTATCGACAACACCACCTCTCGTGGTCGTACCCTCCGCTTCCTCTACGACGGCTCCTATGAGGAGTTCCGTGAGGTGCTCCACCAGATGGGCAACACCCCCATTCCCAAGTGGATACGAGAGAGGGCCGAGGAGATTGATGCCGAGCGTTACCAGACCATCTACGCAAAGGTGGAGGGTGCAGTGGCTGCCCCCACAGCAGGTCTGCATTTCAGCAAACACCTCCTCAAAAGGATGGAAATCAAGGGTGTAGAGTCGGCCGAACTCACTCTCCACGTTGGCCTCGGCAACTTCCGCACCGTGGATGTGGAGGACCTCACGAAGCACAAGATGGACTCCGAGCAGATTTTCATCTCCGAGGAGACTGCCGAGAAGGTTAATGCCGCCAAGAGGGAGGGACACCGTGTGTGTGCCATCGGTACCACCGTGCAGCGTACAATGGAGAGTTCGGTATCCACTACCGGTATGCTCAAACCCTACGAAGGCTGGACCAACAAGTTCATCTTCGCCCCCTACGATTTCAGCGTGGCCGACTCGATGGTCAGCAACTTCCACCTGCCCGGCTCCACACAGCTGATGATGGTGGCGGCCTTTGGTGGCTACGACAATGTGATGAAAGCCTACAAGGTGGCTATCGAAGAGGGCTACCGCTTTGGCACCTACGGCGATGCTATGCTGATTCTCTAATCGGGGAACGACAAACTATTTGTGAGCTTAGTGCTCACAAAATCACGGGTATTGTTTTTAATACCCGTGATTTTTTTGTTGACTGACGGCTGGGTCGGCTGGGGCATCTGGGGAAGTCGGAGGCCAAGCGGTCTTA